>JABDHJ010000017.1 GCA_013285645.1 Verrucomicrobiota bacterium
CCGCCTATCAGGCTTTCCTCAAGCAACCGCTCCTTGATCCCACGAAGATGGCCGCCATCGGCTACTGCTTCGGCGGCACGGGCGTGATGGAGATGGCGTGGGACGGCCTCGATCTCAAAGGCGTGGTCAGTTTCCACGGTGGCCTCGATGCGCAACCGCTTTCACCCGGCGCGACGATCAAGCCCAAGGTCCTCGCCCTCTGCGGCGCGGACGATCCCTACGAGAAGCCGGAAGATATGAAGGCCTTCGAGCAGCAACTGAAGGACAACAACGTCGATTACGTGATCGTCTATTACGGCCACGCCCAGCACGCCTTCACCGACGCGGGAGTGGATGCGCTCAACTTGCCCGGCGCGAAATACAATGTCGCCGCGGATGAACGTTCCTGGCACGCCATGCGCGGTTTCTTCCAGGAGATTTTTGGAAAGTAGTTCCGATCTTCTTTACTAATCCGTCATCCTGAGCTTGTCGAAGGATCAGACTCGCTTGCACGGTTAAGTTCCGGGTGACGAATGTAAATGGGCCCCAAATATCCACTCAGAAATCGCCAACCGAATCGCAACGGTGAATGAGAGTCTGATCCTTCGACAAGCTCAGGATGACGGCGTTTTTGGCGCGAAAATCGTGATCGCGTTAGCGCAAATCATTCGACTACTTCCACCGGGCATTTCGGTAGGACGGCCAGGAATGCCTTCCCATAAGGCTTGGTCAGCACACGATTATCGAGAATCACCACGATGCCTTTGTCCTGCTGCGTGCGGATGAGCCGGCCCACGCCCTGGCGGAATTTCAGGATTGCCTCGGGCAATGAAAATTCCCGGAAAGCATCGCCTCCGTTGGCGATAATCAACTCACACTTCGCCTGGGTGAGAGGATGGTCCGGCACCGCAAATGGCAGCCTCGTGAGGATGACGTTGCTAAGCGCCTCGCCCGGCACATCAACGCCTTGCCAGAACGAATCGGTGCCAAAGAGTACCGAGTCACGGTCCTCCTTGAACTTTTGCAGCATGCGATGCCGCGGCAACGCGCCGCCTTGGACGAGACAGACAATTTTCTCGCTACGAAAAAACGAGGCGAGCGTATCGGCCAGCTTTTGCATCGTCTGGTAACTGGTGAAAAGGACGAAAGCCTTGCCCTGGGTCATCGAAACAAAATGGCGAATCCAATGCGCCAGCGCGCCTTCGTAAGCTTCACGCGCCATGGGCTCGGGCATCTTTTTCGGAATGAAGACGCGCATCTGCCGCGCATAGTCGAAGGGCGAATCGACCTGCAGCGTCGCCGCGTCCTCGCCACCGACCCGATTGACGAAATAGCGCAGCCCATCGCCGACCGCCAGCGTCGCACTGGTCATGATCACGGTGTTGTTGGGACGAAAGAGCAGTTTCCGCAATTGCGAAGCGACCTCGACCGGTGCGGCGGTGAGCGTCAGGCGCGTGTCCCTTTTCTCGTACCGCTCCACCCAATAAACGTGGTCCTCCCGCTTCTGGCCGAGGAATTCGCTGACGCTGACGCGCATACCCTCGACCCGCCGCGCCGCTTCCTGCACCTCGGCCTTGAAGACCTCGTCGTCAATGTCGCGGGCCGTATCGGCGAGATGGCGATAGAGCTTGGCCAGAGGCAGGTCGAGCGTGTTTTCCGCGATACCCGGTTCGCGTAAACGGAGCTCCTTGCTCCGCTTGAAATCGAGCGAACGTTCCAGCCGATCGAAAAAGAGATCGGCCTCCTCTTCGGCATCGGCGACCATTTTCACCGCGTCGCCATCGTGCAGCGCCGCGACAATTCCCTTCTGCGTTCGCGGATGAAACAACCGATGCAACAGGTAGCGCAAGCCGCCATGCGAAATCTCGAGACCAAGATGTCGCGCCGCCACGCTCTCAAGCGTGTGCGCCTCGTCGAAGATAACGAAATCGTTGTGAAAAAGATAACCGCGCTCCTCCAATGCTCCCTCGGCACCCGCCAGAAAATTGAAAAAGAGCGAGTGATTGAGCACCAGCACCTTCGCCAAATCGGCCTCCTTGCGCGCATTCTGATAGAAGCATTCGGTACCCAACCCGCAAGTGCGCGGCGTACAAACGTGCGGCTCGCTGCAGACCTGAAGCCAGACCTGTGGATCAGGCGCGGGATCGAGATCGGAAAGCGTGCCGTCGCGCGTTTTGTGGCTCCATTCCCAGATTCGCTTCATCTCCTCCTGCTCGCGCGAGGCGAAGAGTTCACCGCCGTGGGTCATGACGCGCTGCAGTCGCAACGGACACAAATAATTTTGACGGCCCTTGAGCAGCACCGCCTTGAATTCAGTCGGCAGCAGTTTCTGCACGAGCGGGATGTCCTTGTAAAAGAGTTGCTCCTGCAGGTTGATCGTGTGCGTCGAGACGAGCGCCTTGCGGTTCTGTTCCAGCGCGTGAAAAATCGACGGTACCAGATAGGCGAGGCTCTTGCCCACGCCCGTGCCCGCCTCGACGATAAGATGCGACCGATCCTGGCACGCCTTGGCCACGGCGGAGGCCATCGCCTGCTGCTGGGGGCGATACTCAAACTGCGGAGACTTGGCCAGCAAACCGCCCGGCCCGAAGGCGAGGTTCACCTGCCGCTCAAATTCAGAGGGAAAATCGTCGCGAGGCGCAATCATGCAGGGAATCCGTTCAAGCTCCACAGGCTACCGCGAATCGGCGGGCGGGTCTAAGGGATTTCACGGAAGAATGGCATTCCTCATGGAGGGACAACCTCCGGCTTGTCCCTGAACTGAATGGGGTCAGGCCGGAGGCTGCCCCTCCATGAACGGAAAATTAATTCTGATGGTTGCTTTTGCTGCGGAGTTGCGCGTATAATTCCCGGCTCTTCAGTTTACACCCCATGGAGTAGCGGTTAGCTCACCTCCCTTTCACGGAGGTAGCACGGGTTCGAATCCCGTTGGGGTGACCCTTTTTCCTCCCGTGAAAACCTTCCGATTGATCCTGATAGTAGCCGTGGGATTGTTTTTGGTTTACCAACGCTACAACTCCGCTCCCTCGGGATCCGGGCCAAGTTTGAGTCAATCAGCTGCCCATTCCGGCGCGGATTTTGATGAAGGCGCCGTTCCTCAAAAAGCCCTTCGGGTTCTTGAGACTATCCGCCGCACCGGCGCTCCTCCCGAGGGCTATGTGGGCGGCAGGGTCTTTCAGAATCGCGAGCAACGCTTACCCGCAGATGGCGACTACCGGGAGTTCGATGTGGACCCGCATGAGGGAGGCCGCAATGCGGAACGGATTGTCATGGACTGGCAGACGAAGAAGGCGTGGTATACCGGCGACCATTATCAAACCTTCATCCCACTGCCATGATCCCTTTTGATTTTCAGCCAGAGTCATCGAATCAAGCGCAGGAAGGAGGCGTCGTTGTTCCTGCCAATGTGGAAAGCAAGGCCGCTCTCTTTGTTTTCCTGCGTGAGGCCCTTTCCCTGCCGGATTACTTCGGCAACAACTGGGACGCATTGGAGGAATGCCTGACCGATCTTAGCTGGCTGACCGGATCAAAAATCACGTTGATCCATCAGGACATTCCTCTAAAAAATCACCCCTCTGATCAACGAGTCTACCTCGAGATTCTAGCCATCGCCGCACAGGAATCTGATCGCATCCACGTCTTTTTTCAGGAGCAAGATCGTGCGCAGATTGCGCATATTCTGGCGGATTGAAGCGATTCGCCCTACGGCGTGATGTTGTCCAGGCCGATTCGGCTGATTTGCGCCTGCTTGATCACATCCACAACGTCCATCACCTGCTGGTAACGGAGCGATTTATCGGCGCGGAAAACGACGGCGGCGTCCGGCGTGGCGAGCTTAAAGGCGGTGAGTTCCTGCGCGAGCACGGGCAACTCGACCGGCTTGGATTCGAAAAAGACCTGGCCGTTCCGGTCGATGCTGACGGTGCGAACCGACTTGGGATCGACGGGCGGATTGTTGTTCTTGGAGCCGTTGGGCAGCTCGAGCGGGATGTTGCTCTCGAGCAGCGGCGTCGTGATGATGAAAATGATGAGGAGGACGAAGGCGAGATCGAGCAGAGGCGTGACATTGAGTTCCGCCATGGCCGTGTGGCCGGAACGTTGAGAATAGCGCTTCATAGCCGGGACTTGATCAGCGCGGCGCGTGAGTGCGCAGGGTATCGAGATAACGATGGTCAAACGAAGCGGCCAATTCCCCGGCGAAGTTGTCCAGTTCAACTGTCATGCCGCGAATGGTGACGACGAGAAAATTGTAACCGAACATGGCCGGAATCGCGACGAGCAGGCCCGTGACCGTGGTAATGAGCGCACCGGAAACACCGGGTGCCATGGTCGTGAGGCTGGCGGAATGCTCGGCGGCGATGGCGCTGAAGGTGTCCATCACGCCCCAGACGGTGCCGAGCAAACCGAGAAATGGCGCGCCGCTGACAGCAGTGGCGAGGACGGTCATCCGGTCTTCCATGCGCAGGGCCTGCTCGCCGACTTCGCGCTCAAGGGCGGAGCGGACGGCGTTCATGGCGGTCGAGGAAATTCGCTCGGCCTCGGCAAGACGGCTGGAAAAAGTATCGTCGATTTCGGTCGTGCCCAAGAGGTGAAAAGTCAGCTCCTTGCATCCGGCGAGATAGACGGCGTAAGTTGGCGAATCGGGATAGACCTCGCGGCTTTGGTAAATGGCGAGCGGCTTACGCGCGGTGCGAAATCTCCGGAGAAACCGCTTCGTGTCAGCGCGCGCGCGGCGAATCATGACGATCTTACTGACCATGACCGACCAGCTGAAAATGGAGCCAAAGACGAGCAGGGCGATGACGGCCTTCCCCGCGATATTGGAATGCCAGAAGGCATAGACAATTCCGACCTCGGCAAAGAAGTTGACCGCACCGGGCATGAGCATAGATTGAGGCGTAGTATGTGGGTGGAAAGCCGGGCCGTCAAACGCGACGTGCAGGGCGCCGCTTATTGCTCCGCCTCAAAGATTAATTCATGGATTTGCAGCAACTTCTCGGATGTTTTGTGCTAATGCTCGGCGGGCTCGCCCTGCTTCAATTGGAATCGATTACGTTCCGCAAGCTCGGCATGGCGCTGATCTGGCTGGCTAGCGGCGTCGCGACTTATTTCCTGTCCGGCTCGATTCCGCTGGCCTGCGCGATCCTGGCTGCGTGGATTTTCTTTCCTCTCTGGGAAATGGTTTTTGTGCTGCGCCAGTTGCGCGTGCCACGCCATCGCGAATTGACCGACGCGCGCGCGCCACGTGATGAGTTCGACGAACTGTCCGAGATGACCAGCGCCTTGGTCGAGGCGGGCTTCGAAAATCTCGACGAATGCCGTCTGCGCCCCGCCCAGCACGAGCAATACTACCGGATTTTTGTCCGCGAGGATGGCCTGACCCAGGCGACCATCGGCTACATCGCGCAGGGTCCGATTGGTTTCCACTTCATCGCTTTCACCTCCAATGGCAAGGACGGGCGACGCTGGGTGACGTGGGATTATCCTCTGACCTACGGCCTGATCATGCCACCCAACATTGCCGTGTATCGCTGCCTCAATTGCCAGGACGTACCGGAGCTTTACCAGGCTCACCTCGCTTTTCTCGAGATCAACGAGGTACGCCCCGATGACCTCGTGGCGGGTGAACGGACACGGGAAGCGGCCCGGGCGCGGTTGGAGGAGACACTCAATCAGCAGATCGAGTACAACATCTCGCAAGGCTATCTTTCCCCGGTAACAAAACAGGACTCGGAGAACTTTTGCTACTCATGGCGCGGCACGCTCTACGTGGCCGGACAGGTGCTGCGGGATCTGTTGTTTTAGGTGTATCAGGGCCACACGCCGGAGGCGTGTAAGCACTGTAGCCGATGGTTCAGCAGCAGCGACACCACCGGTAATACTCATACATCGCGACGATCCCGAAGGGATCGCAGAGGAGGCGAGTCCAATCAGGCCCGTGCGGGTGATTGGAGGTGCTGTTATCCCTTGCGGGATAAAAATCTTTTAGTCTCTTTTTCCGGTGGTATCGCTGCTGCTCAACCACCGGCTACAGTGCTACCAAACCTTCGGCTTGGCCAGGGTTTCGTTGTTTCATGCATTCATTACAACTGCATCGTTACGGCTGAGCTTGTCAAAGCCACAGTTCAGTCTGCCTTGTTCCTCGTTCCGCAATTTGAGCACGTGGGAATAGAAATGGGGCAGACCGGAGGCTGCCCTCCATGATAGGGATCATCGCAAGGGCCTGCGACGGCTACCGAAGACCTCGAGATGACGTCGAGTTTTTACGGGTTTTGACTGGAAAACTCTGTTCTCTACTTTTTTCGTGATTATAATTGAAGTGAGCCATTCGACTCGGCATCTTCTTTCGTCGCTCCTGTGAAATCTACCTCAGCCAAACAAGCCGTTTCAACCTGGCCAGCCGCCGCGTTGGTCGTTTCCAATATGATCGGCACGGGCGTGTTCACTTCGCTGGGCTTTCAAGTCGAGGGTTTCTCGCCGAATGGAACGTCGCTGCTGAGTAATAGCGTGTTCCCGATTATCATGCTTTGGGTGGTCGGCGGCGTGCTCGCCCTGTGCGGAGCGCTCTGTTATGCGGAACTAGCCACGGCGTTGCCGAAGTCGGGCGGCGAGTACAATTTTCTTTCGCGCATCTATCACCCGATGGTCGGGTTTTGCACGGGGTTGACCTCGGCTACCATTGGCTTCGCGGCACCGATTGCGATCAGTGCACTCGCCTTCGGCAAGTACATCTGCGATGCATTCCCCGGGATTTCGCAGGCGATGCCTCACAACGGCTCGTACCTCATGGCCCTGCTACTCGTGGTGCTGGCCACGGTGGCGCATCTGCGCAGCCTACGCTTTACCGGCGTATTCCAGGCCACGGCGACGGCGCTGACGGTGCTCTTGTTGCTTTCGTTTGTGATCTTTGGCTTTGGAACGGCCAAGCCCCAGCCGATTGTTTTCCACCCTCACACCACGGACTGGGGCCTTCTCCTGAGCGCCTCATTCGGCTCCTCATTGATCTGGGTGATGTACGCCTACTCCGGATGGAATGCGGCGGCTTACATTGTTGAAGAAGTGCGCAACCCGGCCAAGGCCCTCCCTCGTGCGCTGATCCTGGGCACCGGTTTCGTCATCCTTCTCTATATTGCGGTCAACGCGGTGTTTCTTTACTCGACGCCATTGTCCGCGCTCTCCGGCAAATTCGAGGTGGCGCATGTCGCCGGTGTCCAGATTTTCGGCACGGCGGGAGCGCGGTTCGCCAGCACGCTGATTTGTGTGGGATTGGTCGCGAATGTCAGCGGCATGATGTGGGTTGCCTCTCGCGTGACCGAAGCGATGGGCACAACTTATCCGGCCCTTGAGTTTTTCGGTCGCACGACCGAGACCCGCGTCCCCTATGTGGCCCTGATTTATCAATTCATCATCGTCTTCGCGATGCTGTTTTTAAAGCCGGACAATATCATCAACTATGTGGGCGCCGTCCTCTGGTTCTGGTCGATGCTGGCGGTGCTGGGTGTCATCGTTCTCCGCTTTCGCGAACCGAATCTGCCTCGTCCGTACCGCACGCTGGGCTACCCGGTCACGCCTCTTATCTTTGGTGCCGTAACGGTCTTCTGCCTGATCCAAAACTATAACTATCATCCCATGGAAACAGTGATCGGGGCCTGCACTGTTCTGCTTGGGATCCCGATTTATCTCTGGGTCAGTCGCAATGTTCCCTTCGGGCAACTCCGCGGTGAAACTTCCCCCCTGCTCGAAAGCTCTTCTTAAAACGCCTTTATGTCTCTTACTCACTGCCTGCGATTTCCCCTCCTCGTTTTAACCTTGGGCCTGGCACTGGCCGCACCTTCCCGGGGAAATGACTCTTCCTCTCCGCTCGCCGAGGTGACTCCGCTGGGTGATTCCTCCGGCAGTATCAACGCCTCCGCGTGCGGGTTGGCGGGTAAAGGTTCGCCCGGTGCGACGTGGGAATCGAATTCCGAATGGAAAGAGTATTCGCAATGGCTGGATTATCATTGGAGCTACATGAACCGCGTCCGCCTGAACGCGATGCGCACTTGGGCAGGATCCGCACTGGGTGGGCTGGACTCCTCCACCGTTTTCTATCCGTTCAGCGGTCCCGACGTTCTCTATGCGAACACCCTTTTCCCCAACTCGAAGATCCTACTCATGGCCGGACTGGAACCGGTCGGCACGATGCCCGATCTCGCCAAACTGCAAAGCGAGGGGAAGCTCGATAGCTATCTGGGTGAAGTCCAAATCTCCCTCTCGACCATCCTCGCCGCCAGCTTCTTCAAGACGAAGGACATGAAGAACGACTTCAACAACGAGATGGTGAACGGGCTATTGCCGGCGATGGTCGTGTTTATCTCGCGCGAGGGCTACACCATCGAGAGTCTGCAATATGTCACGCTGAGTTCCGACGGTACGGTTCATAAAAAGGGCGAAGCCTCAGGCGCGCCCGGCGTTCAGATTACCTATGACGGGGGCCGGACCCTGCTCTATTTCCAGACCGATCTCGGCAACGACGGCCTGCATGAAAATCCCGGCTATGTTCGCCTGATGAAGCGGCTCAGCCCGGGTGTCACCTATCTCAAGGCGGCTTCCTATCTGCTCTATGAAGATTATTTTTCAACCATCCGCAATGCCATCCTGGATGACAGCACCGGCGTGGTGGAAGATGACTCCGGCGTGCCGTTCCGTTATTTCAATCCGAAGGAATGGGACGTGATTCCTTATGGGAATTACACCGGACCGATTGGTCTTTTCAAGGAGCACTACCAGCCGGACTTGACGGTGTATTACTCAAAGACTTCGCATGATCCGTTGTCGTTCGGCAGCGGGTACAAGTTTGTGGCGTCGGTCTCGTCTCTGTTGGTAGCGAAGAAGAAGTAGGTTGAGTAAGGAACCCCGGAGCAAGTTCCGAGGCATTTTAAAGTAGCCGCCGCTGTCCCTGGCGGCGGTGCCTTTTCCTCGACGGACCGCCGCTAGGGATAGCGGCGGCTACCACTGAGGGACAAGAAGGGTTAGCAGCCTTGGAGGAAATCGCGGGCGTGGAGGATGCCGGCTTTTTCGCCTTCGGTCGTGCCGTTGAAATTCTCGTCCTCGAGTTCAACGGAAACCGCACCCTTGTATCCGGCGGCGGCGAGAATGCGGAAGATTTCCACCCAGCGAACGGCACCGTGGCCCGGAATGGTGTAGCGCCAGTTCATCGCGCCGAATCCATGTCCTTTTCCGAAAGTCGGCTCCTGGGTATTGCCATACTGATAGAGTCCTTCCTCGATGAGTTCCGTGTCCTTGCCGTGAACGTGATAGACCCTGCCGACAAATTCGCGCAGGAAACGCAACGGATCGATTCCCATGCGCAGCAGATGGGACGGATCATAATTCACACCCATGGAAGACGACGGGCATTGCTTGAAAAACTCTCCGTAGCCTTCCGGCGTACAGCACAACGCGCCGGGCCCCGGCCAGCCTTCAATCACGATCTTGGCCTGATGCGCTTCAAGCACCGGGGCAAGTTCCCGATAACTTTCGACCATGTAGCCGAAGTTCTCAGCGCGGGGCAATTCCGGCTTCACCGGGAGCATCACGGTAAAGTAGTTCATCGGCCCGAAGGCGGCGCAGGCTTTGATGTAAGCGCTGTTTTTCGCCACCGCCGCATCCCGAACACTCTTGTCCGGTGAAATCATGCCTTGCCATTCGGCGAGATCGATCGAACCGGGCTTGATGCCGCTCTTGGCCGCGATCGCCACCGATTGCTCTGCATCGTTGCCCAAGTCGATGACGCCGATGCCCTGTTCATTGGCCCAGGCCAGTAGCGCGTTCAGGTCCTTGTGCCACTCAAACCACATGCGTCGAAAGCCGATGGGGAAATTGCCCGTGCGGGTGCACGCCACTGGGGAGTTGGAAGTCTTCATGTTTGATTTTTTCGTGTTAAGTTTAGGCGGAGACGGGGGCGGTTTTCTGCCAGCCTTCGGCGTTCTCGGCGGCTTTCAGGATGACCTTCAAGACATCGCGTCCCTCCTCGGGACCGTGCGGGACTTTCGCACCTTTTGAAATACAGTCGGCAAAATGGCCCATCTGATCCGCAAAGGTGTCGGCCTCGCGAAGAATCTTTTCCGAGGGCGTTTTGAATCCACGCGGCAGATAATAGAGCTCACTACCGGTACCGAAGATTTCGCCGAGGTCACCGATGACATGGAGATCGTGAGTGCCGTAGGGACGGTTGACCGCCCAGGACGTGAAGATTTCACCGATGACACCGTTGGTAAAACGGACTTGGACGCTTGCGGTATCTTCGCCCTCGATGGGCTGTTCAAAGCGCCCCATCGTTCCGCGAATCTCGGCGATATCGGCACCGGCCAGATGAAGCAGCCGATAGGTCGGATGATAACCGGTATCGATCAACTCGCCGCCGCCCTGAAACTTGAGGGTCGAGCGCCACGCTCCGCTGAAGGCCCCTTCGCCGACGATAAAACAGTCCTGCGAGCGAATCCAGCGGACCTTGCCGATGGCGCCCGTGTCGATCATGCGCTTGATCTCCTGCACCGCCGGGGTGAAGAGCTGGTTGTGCGCTGACATATAGATGATGCCCGCTTTTTTGACCGCGGCCACGATCCGGTCGGCCTCTTCAAGGTTGATGCACATCGGCTTCTCGCAGAGGATGTGTTTGCCCGCCGCCGCCGCGTCAAAAATCGCCTGGGCGTGCAGATGATGCGGTAGACAAATATCGACCGCGTCGATCTTGTCGCCCATTTCGGCCAGCATTTTTTTCCAATCATTGAATCGCGCGGGGTTGCTGCCGAGTTGCTTGGAGCGCGCGTCGAGGTTCGATTCGGAGACGTCGCAAAGCGCCACGCATTCGACTTTATCCTGATGCTTTAAAATGCCGCCAGCGTGGGCTCCGGAAATTCCGCCAGCACCGATAATGGCCAATTTTACTTTCTTATTCATGTTGGAAGGAGAGATGAGTGAGGTTACAATCAGAGGTTGGTTGATGAAAACCGGACTTGGATGAGCCCAGTCTTCTGTTATTTAAAGCTACGATGCCCCTCACTCTAACTTCTTGTCCTTTTATGACATTTTATTACGTTTAAATGATGGAGACTTTATCGCTCTCGCACCTTCCCCCGGATCATTTTTGCACCTATATGCATCATGATATTGCCCAGCGCAAGCCGGAGAACCAACACGATCACGATTTTCATGAGCTTTTCTGGGTTGAGGAAAGTGAGGGCATCCATTGGATCAATGGGCGGTCGGTTCCGATCCGAAGCGGCGATCTCGTCCTGATCCGCGCGTCCGATTTCCATGCCTTCAGCAGCGGCGGGAATACAGGGCCATTGCGCATCGTCAATTTCGCTTTTCATGCGCGGGTCTGGACTCATATCCGGCAACGTTATTTCAAGGGAGCGGCTCTCTTCTTTTCCGCCCCATCGCTGGCGGCGCGGAGTTACACCCTCGACGAGTACCAGTTGGCCGCAATCCGCCAGGCGGCAAGTCTTTTGCGTTCGGGCTTACGAGATCGGCTGCAGGCAGAATCGTTTCTTCTGACCGTGCTGGCGCTGTTGAAGGCAGATCGCTTCAACGTCGGACTGAAGGAAGCGCCGACCTGGCTTCGCGAGGCCTGTACCGCCATTGGCACGAACCGGAATTTTGCGGGGGGGATGCCCGCGCTGGCTCGTCTCGCGGGGCGAAGTCCGGAGCACATCGCGCGGGAATTTCGCAGGCATCTTAATCGGACGCCGACTGACATTATCAATGATGCGCGGATGTCCTACGCGGCGGATCGACTGGCCACGAGCGATGAGGATATTGTCGCCATTGCGCTCGATTGCGGTCTGGAAAACCTGGGCCATTTCTATCGCTTGTTTCATGCGCGCCATGGGTCAACGCCACGGGCGTATCGGCTGCAGCAGAGGGCGGTGGTGCCGCCCGGGAAGAGGAGCGCACGGGTGCGCGCCACATAATGGAAACTTCCTCAAAAAAAGTCTGCCATCCTTGCCTGGTCTCAGTTGTCAAAGAACCGTTTCCCAGCTAGCTCTGGAGGATGAAGCTTGGCAAACCGGGCTGGAATTGGTGCCGTCTCCTTTTGCTGGCCATCTCGAGCTATCTGGCAATTGCGGGATTTGGTTTTGCTTTTCCTTTTATGACCTCCACACCGGATGACGGTCTTCCCGTTTATCCGTGGCATGCAGGTCTGCTTTTTAGCGTACTGACCGCTGTCATTTTTCTACTCTGCCTCGGCGATCCCCGTCAGCGTCGCGCGGCATGTGCGGCCTTCGGCATCTCGGCATTACTCACGGGTCCGCTCTATGTTTGGAATGCGGAAAGACTCGCGCGATTCGCGCCCACATCGTCACCGTGGATAGCTCCCCAACTACCTTTCGAACTTTCGGCGCTTTGCTGGATTTTAAGTGCTGGACTCTTTGTCTGGTGGCTACGGAGATCGGCATCCACCACCTCCCAAGGCACAGGACCGGCACTTCTTTTCTCTGGTCTGCTGCTGGTTCTTCTCGTCATTCCGTGGGCCACGAATTTATGCGGAATCGAGTCCATGCGGATCATTATCGCATTGCCAGCGAACGCGGATGCTTTCCGACAAAACACCGATACCCTGACCCATTTTCTGATAAAATGGGAGGCAACCTCCGTGGGCGATGTCTGTGGTTTCCTGATCCAAACAATCGGCCTCGCGATATCCGCGCTGATTTTCGTTTACGTAGGAATGGTCACGCGCGCGGCCTGGCCTAAACGGACATCCATAGCCGCAGCCGCTCACGCTTTTCCGAGCCATATCGATTTACTTCCTCTACTGCTCTTCTTCCTGGGCGGTCTGGTGTTTACGGTCGAAACTTCCCTGTTTGCCGGGTTGTTCAGCGAGTTCTCAGACCTCGAACATACCATGGAACGCCCCATTTATCCCTACCACGCCGGGCTGATAACCATCCAAGTTCTGACTGGATTGGTGTTTTTTACCGGATCGTGGCTTTTACTGCGGAGAATCCAAACGGCATCGCATTTGCGATTCATGTTTACCCTGTTCGTTTTGATGGCAGCGGCGGCGCTCTCGGTTTCAGCGATACTGGTTGCGCAGCACGCGATGAGAGCAGTCGGTTTCGCGGCTCTCTTTTTGTGCGTATTGAAAATCATCGCCTTTTTTCAACACAAAGGACGGATGCGATGGACATCCAGCATCTTTGCTTCACCGAGTGAGACGGCCCGGAGCTTCGCAATCCAAGGCAGCCTTTTGCTCGCTGTAATGGCGAGTGCTTTGATGGCAGTGGCGATCGAACTGGCCATCATCAGCGTATTCGCGATCAAATATTTCATCATGTGGGGCACTGCGCTAAAACCGCTCCATGGCGTTGCGCCAATCGATAAAATCGCACCGGACGTGGCCCCTAGCTTGGCTTCGGTTACGATACTTCTCGGCCCAATGTATCTCGCCGTCTGCCTTTTCGTCGGTGTTTCAACGGTGCTTCTATTTTCACTTGTTTATTCTGGCGGACAAGGTTGCGCAAAACTTTATCGCCGCATAAGAGAGTTCAAGCGTTCCCGAACAACGCCAGTGCCGGAAGTCATTATCGAGCGGCATCCGAGCGTGCGCGCTGAGACAAGCTTTCTTTAATTTCGTTCGGGTTAATTCCCCGCTGCTTGCTTCGGCTTGATCAGAGGAGTTGGTTCCGTGGTAGCCGCCGCTGTCCCTAGCGGCGATGCCTTTTTTCTCGGCGGACCACCGCTAGGGACAGCGGCGGCTACCATAAAATGCCCCGGAGCTTGCTCCGGGGTTCTTTACTCAGAAACATTCCTGATGGTGATCTGAGACTACATGCTCCGACGCAGATTCGACGGAAGCAAACCGAGTTCAGAGCGATACTTCGCAACGGTGCGGCGGGCCAGGGGAATGCCACGCTCGCCGAGAATCTTGACGATTTCCTGGTCGGAGAGCGGCTTGGTCGAGCTTTCGCGTTCGATCAAATCCTGGATCGCGTCCTTCACACTGGTGTTGGACATCACTTCACCCGAAGCGGTCTGGTACCCGGGCGTGAAAAAATATTTGAGATCGAAGAGGCCGTAGGGCGTCTTCACATATTTGTTGGCGATGGCGCGACTGACCGTGGTCTCATGCACGCCCACGACTTCGGCGACCTGATTCATGGTCAGCGGCTTGAGATGCGCGACACCTTGATCAAAGAAGGCGCGCTGACGCTTCACGATTTCCGTCGCGATGTTGAAGATGGTCTGTTGCCGCTGATGGAGACACTTGATGAGGAATTTTCCAGCGCGGATCTTTTCCTTGAGATATTCGCGCAGGCCAGCGTCGTGGCCGTTGTTGACGAGAAGGTCCTTATAGGTGTCGCTGATGCGCAGCCGGGGCACTGGATCATCGTTCATCACGACGATCCAGTCATCGCCGCTCTTTTGCACCGCCAACTCCGCCTGGACGATGTTCTGCTTGTCGTCGGAACTGAAGCTTGAACCGGGGCGCGGCTGCAGGGTCGCAATAAAATGGGCCGCCGCCTGGACGCGCTCCAACGGCACCTTCATGGCGCGGGCGATGTCCTGATATTTTTTGCGGCCAAGCTCGCCGAGATGCTGCGAGACCATTGCGGCCTCCAGTTCCTCGCTCTTACCGAGACGATTGATTTGAATGAGAAGACATTCGCGCAGGTCCCTCGCCGCCACACCGACGGGATCGAAGGTCTGGATCAGGTCCAGCGTGTTCTGAGCGATGGTGTAATCGACCTGGGCCGATTGCGCCACTTCCACCAGCGGACTTTTCAGGAAGCCGGCGTCGTCGAGATTGCCGATGATCTCCTCGCCGATACGGATCATCTCCGAATTGCTGGTGGCCAGGGTCAACTGGCGCATGAGATGGTCCGAGAGATGAGGCGCTTCCACTTGGGAATCGAACAGAAACTGGCGACGCTCGGCGGCCTCGGGATTGTAACTGGGCATCGGCGTGTTGGTTTGCGAAAAATATTCGCGCCACTCCTCGTCCTTCGCCCGCAGTTCCTCGATCTGCTTGTCCCAATCCTCGGCGTCGGTTTCCTTCTTCGCGTCGTCGGGAGTTTCCTCGAGGACCGGATTGATCTCGATCTCCTGCTGGACAAGCGATTGCAGTTCCATCGCGGGAGCCTGAAGAAATTGCAGCGACTGCTGCATCTGGGGCGATAAAGTCTGCCCGAGCGAAAGGTTTTGATGAAGTCCTATGCCTGCCACGGGACTAAGTTACTCCTCTCGCAACATTACACAAGCAATATTCGTGCCATTCTTAAGGCAAGGCAATCATATCCGAGTTGAAAGAGTGTCATCCAGAGTGCCCTGGAAAGCAAGCTTGCGCCCGATGGTTGGTCATAAGATGGCTTGCCTTATGCGTCTGGAAGCCGGATATATATCCATGCTGCGTTTCACCATTCTCGGCAGCGGCAGCAGTGGCAACTGCGCCCTGCTTGAGACCGAACATACCTGCCTGCTCGTCGATGCTGGTTTCAGCGGGAGACAGATCGAGTTGCGGCTGGCCTCAATCGGACGCTCGGTACAGGACGTGAAGGGAATTTTCCTGACGCACGAGCATGGCGATCATGTTTGCGGGCTGCCGGTTCTCGCAAAGCGCCATGGCATACCCGTATACTGCAACCGCCTGACGGCGGAGTACCTTCATCCGCAGATGCCCAGCTTCTCGGGCTGGCGGCTGTTTGAGTCGGGCGGGACGGTTGAACTGGGCGATCTCAAGATCAACAGCTTTTCTGTGCCGCACGACGCCTACGACCCGGTCGGATTCATGTTTTATCATGCACTGGGAAATATCGGTTTCCTGACCGACCTCGGTTACGCGACCAAGCTGGTGATCGAGCGGGTGCGGCAGGCACGCGCCCTGGTCTTGGAGGCTAATCACGATTTGAAGCTTCTGCAGGAGGACACGCGACGGCCCTGGTCAGTGAAGCAGCGCATCCTCTCCCGACACGGGCATCTTTCCAACGAGGCCGCAGCGGAAGTCGCAGCGGAGGTGGTCACCGACATCATGGAAGACCTCTACCTCGGCCATCTCAGCGCCGACTGCAACAGCCCGCTCCACGCGCGGACCGCCGTCGGCAATAAGCTGAAGGAGAAGGAGCGCACGTCCGTCCGACTGCATGACACCGCACCGGACAAGCCGTGCAAGACGTTGGTGTGGGAGTAGCGGAGGGGGGCAATGGATGTCGTTTGCGACCTCCCGTTCGCTTCGCGAACCCGGAAACACAGGCACGCCTGCCGTTACCGGGTCACCCGAACTGCACCATCGCACGGAGTGCGACGGCTACCTTTCACGTCCTTCATGTTCCTCATGTCAAAATTCAGCCTGTCTTTAAAATCCTGTTAATCTTGTTAATCCTGTCCAAGAATTCCCCATGCCTTTACGCGTCATCTCCGGTACAGCCGGGGGCCTTCATCTTAAATCACCGAAACGGCATGCCTTGCGGCCCACGCAGGATCGCATCCGGCAGGTGATTTTCTCGAGCTTGGCGGAGGTGGTGCCGGGCGCACGAGTGCTTGATCTGTTTGCGGGGACGGGGTCGTTTGGGATTGAGGCGCTGAGCCGGGGCGCAGCTTCAGCGACGTTCGTGGAGAAGGAAGCGGAGGCCGTGCAGTGCATCCGAGACAATCTGCTCTATTGCAAATTAAAGGGAGATGTCCGGCAAGCCGACGCAATGGCGTATCTGGATGGGACACCGAGTGACCGGTTCGACCTCATCTTCGCCGATCCGCCCTATATCAAGAGCTACGGGCCGCTGGATGACGATCCGCTGTTGAAAAAAATCACCCCCTTTCTTGCGCCTGACGGTCTCTTCGCATGGGAACATTATTCCGGGGGGACAGTGCAGAATTCACCGCTTTGGGAAGTCGTTCGGCACCGCACTTACGGCGAAACGGGTCTAACTTTTTTACGATTTATACGTGATAAATAGAAAATTACGTTGTTTTGCAAGTGCTTAAGAAATAGTCATTTGCACATTTGAAAAGGTGGTCTTAATTACTAGGTTGGTGTTGGCATAACCCCTGCTGAAAAGTTTCGACCATGACACCGAAACCCGAAACCCACACTTCCAAGGCGAGCGAGCAGAAGCCCGTCGGGAAAAGTCTGAAAAGGGCCAACGAAACGTCACGTCTATTCGTCCACGTTGATGAGATCCTCCGGCGCTCCCAATCGCTGCGGATGACCCGTTACGTCGAGTAGCTTGCCTTTTGTGGCAAAGACCTGCTGGCTTTTCGCCGGTTGAGGTTGGTGGAGTTGTCGTCTCTTTCCAAATTTTTCTCTATGCCAATGCGAGAGCCGTGCCTCGCCTCTGCACAGCAAGGATAACGGCACGTTTTTACGTCCTACTCCACCATCACCGTATCGTCATTCTCGTAACCGGGCGCGCAGCAGCAGAGCAACACGAGCGGTTCGGCGCCAGTGTTCCAGATTTTATGGCGCATCCCAGGCGGAATGGCGATGGCATCGAGCAGCCCGACCTCTCGCAACTCACCCTCGATTTTCATCCGCCCTGTGCCGCTGAGAATATAGTAAATCTCCTCCGATTTCGGGTGATAATGTTCCTGAGTTGAAGTACCCACGGCGATGGTCGCCTCCGCCAGGCTCTGGTTGCGAATGGCCGAATTTCGATAGGCCAGAAGCTCACGAATTTCGGAGCCGTCCTTGGTGGTGAACGGTTTGGTATTGGCGCGATTGATGATGTCCATGGGAAGGAAGATCAAATTACCAGATTTACCAAATTTCCAAATTAAGAATTCTCAAGGACAGAAAAAAAGGGAGCCATTTGCCGTGGCCCCCCTTCCCTCAAAATTTAGTAATTTGGTTAATTTGGAAATTTGGTCTTCCGTAAACTCCTAGAAAAACAACGGAATAATCAAAATCGCCAGCACGTTCACGACCTTGATCATCGGATTGATCGCTGGGCCGGACGTATCCTTATATGGATCGCCGACTGTGTCGCCGGTGACCGCTGCCGCATGGGCCGGGGAACCTTTGCCTCCGTAGTTACCTTCTTCGATGAACTTCTTGGCGTTGTCCCACGCACCACCCGAGGAGGTCAGGGAAATACCAACGAACAGGCCGGTCGTAATCGTACCGACCAGAACGCCGCCGAGCGCAGTCGCACCCTTGTCCGCCGTCAATCCCAAGCCGGGGAAGAAGTGACCGCAGAAGGTAGGAACACCGGCAACCAGCAACACAGCCAGAAGCGGCAACAGCGCCGGGAAGATCATTTCCTTGAGCGCGGCCTTGGTCACGATATCAACGCAGGTGCCGTACTCCGGTTTGTCCGTGCCGGTCAGAATACCAGGCTTGGCCTTGAGTTGGCGGCGCACTTCGAGCACAACCGCACCGGCGGCTTTGCCCACCGCATCCATGGTGTAGGCAACGAAAAGGAACGGCAGCATGCCACCGATGAAGAGACCGATCAGGATGGTCGGGTCCTCCAGCGAGAAGACAATGCGCTCAGGGTCAGGCAATCCAGCCAGGAGCGCAGCAGAGGCGCGATGCACTTGCAACTCGTTTACGTAGGAAGTGAAAAGCACGAGCGCGGCCAGACCGGCAGAGGCGATGGCATAACCCTTGGTCACGGCCTTCATCGTATTACCGATGGCGTCGAGTTCGTCGGTGATCCGGCGCACTTCCTTCGGAAGCTTTGACATGACGGCCAAGCCGCCCGCGTTATCGGTGATGGGTCCGAACGCATCGAGCGAGATGATGATACCCGAGAGGCTCAGCATGCTGACAACCGCGATGGCCACGCCATAGAGACCGTGGAACGAGTACGAAACCACGATCGACAAGCCGATGAAAAATACCGGCAGCAGCGTGGCGTGCAAGCCGACCGCGAGACCGGCGATGATGTTCGTCGCGTGGCCCGTTTCCGAGGCCTTCGCAATTTTCCGCACCGGCGCGTATTGAGTCGCCGTATAGTAGTTGGTGATCAACACCGTGATGAAGGTCATGGCCAGGCCAACCAGCGTCGGCACATAAACCGTGACCCAGCTATCCGGGAAAAGCACCCAGCTCAAGGGCAGGAAAAGACACCCGGCGATGATCGCGCTCAGGGCCACACCGGTCAGAAGCGCGTTGGTCGGCTTCAGGTTGCCCACGTTGATGAAGACGATGCCAAGCACGGAGGCGATAACCGCCAGTCCACACAACATGAAGGGGAAAACGATGTATTCAGGATTGGCCGGGAATCCGATCGCCGCCACCAGGATGCTACCGATGAGGCTGACCGCGTAGGTCTCGAACACGTCCGCCGCCATGCCTGCGCAATCACCGACATTGTCGCCGACGTTGTCCGCGATGGTCGCCGGATTGCGGGGATCATCTTCGTCAAGATTCTGTTCGATCTTGCCGACGAGATCCGCGCCCACGTCCGCAGCCTTGGTATAGATACCGCCGCCGAGACGGGCAAAAACGGAAATAAGACTGCTTCCCAAGGCGAGACCGATAATTGCGTCGAGTGCCTGCTTGTGGCTGGCTTCACCGAAATAGGCGTCCACGCCGAGATAGAAACCGCCCACACTCAGCAGGGCGAGACCAACGACGAGAAGACCCGTAACCGCACCACCATTAAAGGCAATGCGCAAGGCCGGTTGGGCGCCAATGGTAGCCGCTTGGGCCGTGCGAATATTGGAAATGACCGCGACCCGCATGCCGATGAAGCCGGCCAGCAAGGAACAGGTGGCCCCGATCAGAAAGCCGACCGCGCAGGGAATGTGCTTGAAGTAGGCGATGAGAATGAGGAGAACGATGGCAATCGCACTGATTGTCTTGATCTGGCGGCTCAAGTAGGCCTTCGCGCCTTCCTCGACGGCAGCGGCGATTTCCCGCATCAGATCGGTACCGGTACCAGCGGCGCGAACCTTAACGGCGAGGATAATGGCCGTGACAATGGCGAGCGCGCCCAGAACGAGGGCCGTGTAAATTCCGTTGTTAAGTAAAAAAGTCTCCATAGATAACGATACTGTTAATTGATGTTTGAGGGGTAAGAGGGCGCAGTGTAAGCGGCGCAAAAGGAAGCGCAACCTCTAAATCGGGGAAAAAGCGGCGCCCTAAAAGATGCAAGGGGAGCATTACCGCTCATTTTCTTCCATTCCGCTAAAAAGTTGACCGCGATAAGGATGCTTATAACCTCAACCGAAATGAAACAACTTCCGCTCATCCTGGTACTCTTACTGATCTGCGCGGGAGGCTACATGCGGGTACTCCAACCGAAAGATTGGAACGATCTTCTCGATTCTCTTAAAGCTCCTGGCGGAAAATCTGCACCGGGAGCAGCAAGTTCGACTGAAACAGAGGCGGAGCCAGTGCCCAAGCCCTCCGGCGTCGAATACATCACTCCAAGCACCACGAGCTACATTCATTCCTCGCACATCATCGATGTGCCGCAGCCCCCGCAACCGAAACAATCTTCTGATACCAACCAGGCGGCTTCAACTCCTCCCGTGAATAAGGTTTTCATCCCGCCAAATCCTCTGCCATCCCAAGCCGCCTGGACGTGGACGACTCCGGACGGCAAGATCTATAAAAATGTCATTATCCAAAAAGTGGAAGCCGACCGCGTCACCATCTACCATGATCAAGGAAGTGCCGTGCTCGACATCTACCTGCTTAATCCTGATCTCCAGAAACAGCTTAATTTCGATCCTGACCTGGCTGCCGAAGCCATCGCCACCAGAGAAAAAGCGGCCAAGGATACCACAGCTTCTCCCACTCCCTAGAATTCCGTCGTCCTGAGCCGTAACGATGCAGTTGGATCGAGGGCATGAGTGGACGCCTTCCATCAAGCCGGAGGCTTGATAGCACCGTAGCCGGTGGTTGAGCGCAGCGACACCACCGGTAAATGTGATAGGAGGACTTTATCCCGTAAGGGATAACAGCATTGCGTACTACCTAAACCGGTCTGGTTGGATTTGTCTCCCTCTACGATCCCTACGGGATCGTCATGTAGGACAACCGTTTACCGGTGGTATCGCTGCGCTCGACCACCGGCTACAGTGCTTCAAAGCCTTCGGCTTTGCCGAGCCTCAACCGCATCGTTACAGCTCAGGATGCCAAACTTTAAAAGCACTTTTCTAAAGTTTAATCTCAGTCGAGATTTTGACTTTTTTGTCGCCGCCCATCGACTTCTTCAGCCGGTCAAAAAAACCGACCTGCACGGGCGTATTCTCTGCAGTGATGGCCCGATCACGGCCTGAGGGCAGAATTTCCACCGGCACGACCCGATGCTTGGCGATCAACTGGTTGGCCTGCCGCAACCGCGTGCTGAGGCACGATGCCATGCCCATAAGCAGCGCGCCGCCGCCGCCGGCATGCTCGGAAAGATAGGTACGCAAGTCGTCGAGATTCATGCTCCACAGGGTCGAGGTCTCGGTGACCTTGACGGTGGCCGAAGCCTCGCCTGGATCCAGCAGGCTGACCTCTCCCAGACACTCGCCCGGTTCGGCAGTACTGAGCGGAACTTCCTGTCCGCTGGCCAAGGCAGTGATCGCCAGTTTGCCCGCCACCACCACGTAAAAACGATCCTGCGGGTCGCCCTCCTTGATGATGACGGTTCCCGGGGCAAATTGCGCATACGTGCCGTAGGAGGCCAGATTCGTCAGGGACCGATCGCTCAGGTGTGCGAGAATTCCCAGCGGCGGCAATGGCGGGGGAAGTTCCTCGAAACCTTCGGGAGCGTCATGATCAAAAGTGGAGGCGGGAATATCTTCCATGAATTAATTTGCGTCAGCGATAGCCTAAGTCCTAACGTAAGTTAACGCTGTTTGCGATCAATTTCCATGGCTGACTTAATTCTTCCCCGCACTGGCATTCTGTCCTTCATGGACGATGAGTCCCGCGAACGATTCGCCAGCTACGGCAGCGTCGAACCAACGACGGTCGGTCAGGTTATCATCCGCGAAAACGTAACGAACTTGAATCTCTACGTCGTGTTGAGCGGCTCCTATAAAGTCTCCACCCAAGCCACGGGCCAGGACGTGCATCTCGATGATGTGGGCGCCGGGGATTGTCTGGGCGAGGTTGCCGTTTTCCAGCCCGGCGTGACGTCTGCCACCGTGACCTGCATCGTGGCCGGGGAGCTCTGGCATATTGACGTACAGCACCTTCAACAATTTCTCACCGACTGGCCTCATGCCGGTTGTGCCGCGGTGCTCGGCATCAACACCCTCCTCAGCCGACGCCTCAAGCGGGCGAACTCCGTCATCCGCTCGCACCAAATCCTGCCCACATTCCTCAGCGTCCGCACCAAAAAGCGCCCCGCTTACGTCACGCAAGGTTAGGCATCCGAGGTAGCCGCCGCAGGCCCGGCGGCGGTGCAGTCTTCGGGCAGAAGATCCTCATTAAATTCCTAAAGGGAGTTATCCCCTCGGCATACGGTACAGAGAGCGTGACAGTGCGTCGTTAATGTGGCTAGGGTCGGCTTATGCCCGCACCCGATTATCAGCCTCCTCCGCCTCAAGCCTCACCGGCCCCTCCCTCGGATTATTCAAAGCCGCCAGATTATTCGCACGGACGCCTTTCGGATACTCAACTAGACATTCTGCAAAAGTGGTTGGTTTTGAAGTGGGGGAAGGGAAATCCGAAGGGTCTGCCTCATTGCGAAATGTGCAAGGAGCCAAACATGCAATGGATTGCCGGTCAGCATATTGGGACTCCAATTCAGTTTATAAACGGCGCAATCCAGTTAATGGGCGGAGTGGTCTATCCAGTAATTGCAATCAGTTGCTCCAACTGTGGAAATACTCATTTCATAAATGCGATCCAAGCGGGCGTTCTTACCCATATTGGCGGTGGAAAATTAAGGGAAACGGAATCAAAAAAAGAGGCTTCAAATGGATAAGCCTGTTGTCACAGAAACCAGCGGAGTCGGGCTGGATACAAGTTCTAGAAGTTTGGTCAATAATGTTATCAGCGGGAGGGATGTGAGGTATTATACCGTTGCACGCTTCGAGCTTAGAAGCATCTCTAACATGAATGGCAGTGCAACCTTTTACGTTGGGTTGGTTACGATGTGCTTCGGGCTTGAAATAGGAATCGCCTTCTCTGTTCTATTTGCAGATCCTAAAATGCTTTCCCCTGGCGCATTAAGCCTAGCTTACAACGGGGTTCTTTTTGCCACAGTATTTACCGTAGCTTTTAGTGTATTTGCATTTTTTAACCTACGCCGAGCCAAGGAGGGTATTGATGATATAATGCAAGAAAGCCGCCTCCCGAAAGAAGAAAATGAATAGTTTATGAACCTCAAAGAAGCCAAAGAACAAAATAAGCTCTCTCATTTCGTGAAAGAAAAAAAGAAGACTCACCCTGAGGCGAGCCATCTTCATTTTCACGGTGTCATCAAATCGATGGCTTCGCAAAAGTCGAAACCAAAGAAGGAAACATCGAAATAGGCTTGGCCTTCGAGTTGTAACGAAACTCGAATTCCTTGGCGTACTTACCGAGATGCTTCTTTGAAACGTGAATATGAGTGCCCTTAACGCTGTTTTTCAGGCGAGCCCAAAAGCTTTCAAGCCCGTTCACATGCGAACTGCCTTGCACGTACTCGCCGTTGCCGTGGCGAACGACTTGGTGAGTGTAGCCTTTCGTCTTAAGAAGTTTGTAGGTAGGAAACTCATCGGTATGAACCGTGGAGCCTTGCTTGACGTTCTCCTGAATAACCGGATACAGGCTGGCCTTGGAACAGTCGGGAACGATCTTGGTGATGATCTGGCCACCACGTTCGAGCATTCCGAAAACAATTGTCTTCCCTTGCGCCCCACGGCCTCGACCTGTGTTGCGGGGCTTGCGACCGCCAACGTAGGTTTCGTCGATCTCAACTTGGCCAAAGAGGGGAAACTCCCCATCTACTTGGGTAATGTGCTTACGAATCTCATGGCCCATGCGCCACGCACACTTGTACGTCACGCCAAGCTGGCGTTCCAATTCCTTGGCAGGAACGCCATGGCGGGAAGTAGTGAAAAGATAGATGGCATAGAACCAAAGTTGCAAGGGGGTGCGGCTATCCTCAAAGGGAGTGCCAACCGTGGGGTGAAGATGATGTCCGCACCATTGGCAGGAATAGGCGCGTTCCGCTTGAATTTTGTACCAGTTCGCCTTGCGCTCGCACTTAGGGCAGGCATGGCCTTGGCCGAAGCGAATGGTAAAAATGTGCTCCAAACAGTGTTGATCTGTGGGGAACTGCTTGAAAAAATCACGGATGGTGATGCTGGCCTTTTCCTTCTTCCGCTTGATGGTCTTCGTCTTCATGGAACCAACCTATGATAAAACCTACCGTATGTCAAGGGGATAATCCCCTTCCTAAATCTCATTAGTCATCCTGAGCTTGTCGAAGGATCAGTTCGGTCTGCCTTCCTCCGAATCAGCCGTCGACCTCGGAGCGACGTTGTTTTGCTACCCGGTTGCAGCCAATCCGCTCAATGGCCCGAAGCATGGGCCACCGCTTCCGCAGGCGGAGATAGGAGCCCACCAGAACCAACCGCACGCACCGCATAGGGAAAGCTCAATCCGGCGAAAAGCCCATTGTCGGTGAAACTCGCCAAGCCGTCTGCTGATGGAATAACCGTCCCAATATATTTCCCCAACCGACTCACCACAAAAGCCGCCGGCGGTACACCCTGACTTTGCCATTTGAGCGTAGCCGATGTCGCCGTGGCAGAGACGGAAAGATCGATCGGAGCGGCGGGTGGAGTGCCTGTCATCACCGGACCGGCCAACCGAAGGATGATGACTTCGTCCGGCACGGAAACGACGATGGCGTCCGTCGCTTCCCACGTTTTTTGAACCTGGATTCCGGCAAGAGGCCGATACAGGGCGGCGGCGACCGGAGTCTTCAGATGCACGGTCACCTGCTCCGGCGCGGGCGACAAATCCTTGCGGGTTTCGAGATCAAATGAAGGAACCTCCTGCCACAAGAGAAGATCGATGCCTCCATCGGCACAGGAGAGAAGCGTGTGATGAATATTGGACAGCCCTTCTATTGCCAAAGGAAAAGCGCGGTCGGGGGCGTCGGCGCGAACCCAACGAAGTGCAGTCGAATCCCAATGACTTTCGCTCAGCAATGAGATCAGATTGGAAACCGCCGTGAAAGCGGGCTTGGGAGAAGCGTCATGGCGAAGCATGCCGAAGTTCGCCTCGGGATCATCCGGATTGACCAATTCATCGATCAACTCATACGTAAACGTCCTGAGGATTCCCGCGTTCCAGTATTCAGCAAAGTGGCGGGGGAAATATTTCCCACCGGCTGTCTCGGAAATTCCGGGCTGCCCTCCCGGAGCCACTCTATGATAGGACAGGCAATTGTGATAGCCGGACTCCGTGGCCACAAGAGGTTTGGCTTCATTCCCCTTTCCGAGAAGAGCAAAAGCGCGCCAGATATTTTGTCCTGCCCAGAAAACGCTCATGGACGGCATGGTGCCGCCCGCATAAGGATGAAAGGCCACGTCATCGAAACCGGAGAGAGGAGCAAGGGCGCCCCCGCCTTCTAAAATAGGCGTAGGAGAAGTAACGGGCACAGCAGCAAGCGCGGGTTCAGCATGAACGGCCTGGTAGAGATTGTTCTGCCAAAGCTTGATCCCGTCCGGCCAGCGTTTGCCTCGCTCACCACCATTGAAAGGAAGCCAAAAATTATTCGGCTCATTCGGCCCCTCAATCATGTCGATCACGCCGGGGGCTGCCTTCCACGCCGTCATTTGCGTCTTGAGATCGCCCTCCTCCGGATCACAAACAATCGTGCTGTGAACACCAAACGCATGCAGAAGCTCAAGCTCCCGGAAATAGAAGCCATCGCGAACATACCGAATGCCGGATTCACCCAAGCGCTGCCTCACCTGATCATAATCTTTTCCGTAAGGCGTATCTTTGTAGCTCCAGTGCGTACAAACGCCAATGCTATCCACAAAGTCATCGGACCTCGGAGCAGGCTCCCAAACAGGATCCATCGCCAAGGCAGGAACGACCGTAGCCACGAAAAGAGCAAGAGGTAGCCAGCATCTTCTCAGTTTCATTTTGAATCGTTAAAGATGCCTGCAGCCCTTTTTCCACTTCCCTTCTACTTCGATCTGGAAACTAACGGATTAACGCGCCCATCTGACAGCCAAGAACGCACCGATACAAATAGCAGCGTCGGTAAAAACATAAACAAGCCAACAACTGGATGGCACGTTAGAAGGAGATGCCGCAGAACTCCAAGCGAAGGTGATGATGATGGAAGCGAAGAGAAGAAATGCCCCAATCCTTTTTTCGGGCGCAATATAAACGGGAATCAGCCCTGCCAGCGGGCTAAAAAAGAGGGCTACTAAAGTTGCCCACGCGTTGTCGTGCAGAGCTGGGGTGCCAGTAAACAACTGCGCAATTCCCGGAAGAAAGAAGCCGACGATCGCAAATAAAATCCAACGAGCAATATCCAACCAAATCGATCTGCGAGCGACTTGGAAGCTATCCATTCACCGAGAGTGTCCAATGGTGGCATGAAGTCACGCGAAAAAGCCCATTTGAGATACCTGCGCATTACCTGCAGGTGAATGTTATCGGGGAAGCAAGCTTGGCAAACCCAAACATGGCACGCCCCGTGCCTTGGAGGGCCACGTGGCGAGCCCTTCCAAAAGCATCTTTCTCCAGAAATCGATGCACGGGCTCTATATCGGCCTGCTCATGTTCCTCGGCGTCATCGCCATGGGGACCACCGCCTATCGGCTCGAAGGCTGGCATCTGTCCGACGCCTTCTACATGGTCATCATCACCGTTTTTTCGGTCGGCTACGAGGAGGTCGAACCGGTCTCGACCGCTATGCTGCGGACCATCACCATCATCATCATCATCGCGGGAGACGCCAGCAAAGTCTACTTTGTCGGATCGTTGGTCCGCTTCATCACCGAAGGAGAAATAGGAAAAGCTATGGAAGAACATCGTAAATCCCGAGACATCGACACCATCAGCGGCCACGCCATCATTTGCGGTTACGGCCGCATCGGACAAACCCTGGCCCGCGCACTCGTCGCCAAACAATTCCCCTTCCTCATTGTCGACAACAATGCCGAGCGGGTCGCCCTTGCCCACAGCCACGGTTTTCAAGCGCTCGTCGGCGACGCCGGTGACGAGGACTCATTGAACGAGGCCCACATCGAGCGCGCCGTCGTGCTCGCCACCGTTCTGCCCAACGACATGGTCAACGTCTTCATCACCCTCACCGCCCGCAACATGCGTCCCGATTTACGGATCATCGCCCGCGCCGAGGACCCCGCCACGGAGAAAAAGCTCAAGCAGGCCGGCGCCAACGAAATCATCCTGCCCGCGTTTGTCGGTGGCATGCAGATCGCTAATAGCATCACCCATCCGTCGCTCGACAGCATCCTCAAGGACACCGGTCGCCATCTCAAAAACGATCTGAAGGACCTCGGCGTCGAAATCATCGAGCACCCCATCGTCGCCAACGGCGTTGACGATCGCAAAACGCTGCAGCAATTGCTGCGCGGCATCGAAGCGCAATGTCTCGTCCTGGCCGTTAAGAAGTCCGACGACTCCCTCGTCCAGCATCCACCGACCACTTATCGCCTCGAAGGGGGCGACATCGTCATGATGCTCGCCCACGGCCCGATAGCCTAATCTCGGACAGACAACCCCCGAGGTAGCCATCGACCTCCGGGCGACGGCTACCTCGGAAGGGCGAATCCGCGCTCGGAGATCGCGAGTTCCCCATCAAGCCTAAGCAAACTTCGAGGAATTCAACCCAAAGAATTAAGGGGGAGCAGAATAAGCAGGTATTTCATATGGTTGTTTTTTCGGCTTTGCCTTGATTCCAATTAAGGGGGGAGCAGAATTGGTCGGCAATCATGCGGCTTCCTCTTCTAGCTTTGCCTTGATTCCAATTAAGGGGGGAGCAGAATACGCCTTGTAGTACATAGCGACTATCGCTTGCTTTGCCTTGATTCCAATTAAGGGGGGAGCAGAATGGACAGACTCCCTCCACGAGGCGTACTTGTGCTTTGCCTTGATTCCAATTAAGGGGGGAGCAGAATGCAGCCTGCGGAATGGCGCTTCACGGCAGGGCTTTGCCTTGATTCCAATTAAGGGGGGAGCAGAATCAAGTTTGCCTCTGGGGAATAAGAGTCGTTGCTTTGCCTTGATTCCAATTAAGGGGGGAGCAGAATAAAACTCAAGAGATTATTGATACGCGAGATGCTTTGCCTTGATTCCAATTAAGGGGGGAGCAGAATACTAACGCTATTGTGTTAGGCTCTGATCATGCTTTGCCTTGATTCCAATTAAGGGGGGAGCAGAATATTTCCGAGTTTTTTGGACGGTGTCGTTGTGCTTTGCCTTGATTCCAATTAAGGGGGGAGCAGAATGAATGCAATTTTGCCCATTAACGAATGTTTGCTTTGCCTTGATTCCAATTAAGGGGGGAGCAGAATGCCTTCGCTGTGGGGAAAAGAATAACATGGCTTTGCCTTGATTCCAATTAAGGGGGGAGCAGAATGCTAACGAAATTCCTGATGCTCAAGTCGTGGCTTTGCCTTGATTCCAATTAAGGGGGGAGCAGAATAGAAAAAGGATGATGGCATTGCGCCCTCCGGCTTTGCCTTGATTCCAATTAAGGGGGGAGCAGAATTCAAGAAAAGAGGGATGCCTCTGAGCGACAGCTTTGCCTTGATTCCAATTAAGGGGGGAGCAGAATGGCTTCCGTAACCGTGATCGGAATGTCATTGCTTTGCCTTGATTCCAATTAAGGGGGGAGCAGAATGTTAGAGAGAAGCTGATACTTCGCACCAATGCTTTGCCTTGATTCCAATTAAGGGGGGAGCAGAATAATTGACTTTCATTTAATAAATCATAACTTGCTTTGCCTTGATTCCAATTAAGGGGGGAGCAGAATTAGTGCGCCGGATGGCCCTGCCCCATCGTTGCTTTGCCTTGATTCCAATTAAGGGGGGAGCAGAATGTTGCATTGCAGGCTCTCTCCTCGATTGGTGCTTTGCCTTGATTCCAATTAAGGGGGGAGCAGAATCAGCCATGAATCAAGCCCTCGGTCGCGTTGGCTTTGCCTTGATTCCAATTAAGGGGGGAGCAGAATATGTACGACTTGTTTATTACCGTGACCTGCGCTTTGCCTTGATTCCAATTAAGGGGGGAGCAGAATATCTTGGGACTGTGAAGCGATGGTCATTTGGCTTTGCCTTGATTCCAATTAAGGGGGGAGCAGAATGAATCCGACCGGAAACGCGACGGTTCCCTAGCTTTGCCTTGATTCCAATTAAGGGGGGAGCAGAATGGAACGAGGGCATGGCACCGCTCGACAAAGGCTTTGCCTTGATTCCAATTAAGGGGGGAGCAGAATAAATCATTAACAATTAAAGCAGCCACCTGCGCTTTGCCTTGATTCCAATTAAGGGGGGAGCAGAATTCTCCTGATTATAGGGCAAGGCGTGCTTCTGCTTTGCCTTGATTCCAATTAAGGGGGGAGCAGAATCCCAAGACCTTTCAAATCCATGACGTCCACGCTTTGCCTTGATTCCAATTAAGGGGGGAGCAGAATTATAAAATCTCTGGTGCTGCGGTTCTGGTGCTTTGCCTTGATTCCAATTAAGGGGGGAGCAGAATCGGAGCATCTGGCGAAAGACGGAAGATGGTGCTTTGCCTTGATTCCAATTAAGGGGGGAGCAGAATTTCGATAAATTTCAATTCAAGATCGGCGACGCTTTGCCTTGATTCCAATTAAGGGGGGAGCAGAATATTACCGGACAGCACGATGCGAAAGGCGTTGCTTTGCCTTGATTCCAATTAAGGGGGGAGCAGAATTCTCAGAATTTTGGGATATGTGCGCCATCAGCTTTGCCTTGATTCCAATTAAGGGGGGAGCAGAATGGCGTTGCGCTTAAAAGTGATCGTGGAGCGGCTTTGCCTTGATTCCAATTAAGGGGGGAGCAGAATGGCTCGTGGTAACCGACTCTTTACAAGTCGGTTACCAGAGCTGTATCTGCTCGGGCAAATCCTCCGCAGAGACTTCTTTGGCAGGTTGACCGTGGATGACGAAGGATCTTTCCCACTGGGCTCTCGTTACGTAGATGGCCCGGACGGTTCCATCAGGCGGCAGATTCCGCTTCAGCCGTTCCAAATGCGTTTCCTGCCGGGCGAAGGAAACGCAGGCCCGGATGTAGACGCTGTATTGCATCATGGTGAAGCCGTCGTCGATCAGGTAGTTACGAAAATCGGTGGCCGCTTTTCGCTGCTCCTTTTCGACCACGGGAAGATCGAAGGCGACGACTAGCCAGCCCATTTTGAACTTTTCTGTGTCCATGGTCGATAAAGGCCTGGTTTGTGGTTGAGTACCGCCCGGCGAAAGCCACGCACCACTCCCTCGATGCAACCGCGCACTTCAAGGGTCAGGTCCAAATAATCGATCCGCTCGAGGGGAAAACCCGTCACCCATTTGCGAAATTCCGGAGTCACTTCCAACGATTCCGCCGTCGGATTCTGCCGTACCCACTGCACGACACGCCAGTCCACGCACGGGCGAAACGGCTCCATCAAATCGTAGGCCAAGGGCGCGCTCCGTTCCCGCGTGGCGTGGGAAATCCCAAACGTCGGGTCCAGTCCCACGCCGAACAGTTTTTGCAGGACGGTCGAGAGCAAGACAGCGTAACCATAATTGAGCAGGCTGTTCAGGCCCTCCTGGCTGCGCTCGCGAATAAAACCGGGCTCCCCCTGGCTCCGGCCATAGACCTGCCAGAAAAGTTTGGCGCAAATGGCTTCCTTGTGCGCCTTGCGACTATGGGCGGCCTCCCGCAAAGCGGCCAGACCGTTGTCCTCTGGCGACAGGTGCTCCGCCAACGTCAATTGATTCAGGCACTTGGCATCAATCGTCGTGCGCCAAAGTTGGGCGATGTGCTGCTGGGAAAGTTTGAGCAGGGCCCGGGTCAACAACGTATCGGTCGACCGATTGGCCGGGAGCACAAGACTCACCGGACGAAACGTCTCGCAAATAATCAGCGCTACACCCTGCTTGGCCGCCTCCAGAAAAAGTTGACTGTGGATTGAGGCAGAAAAACTGGTGATGATGATGGAAGCCACATCTTCCAGAGGTAGCTTTTTCTCCCCCTCCTCCGTCCGGCAAATAAGCTGACCATTTCGACAAGTCAGCGAACATTGCGGCGAATCTATGCTGACGATGTGGTAGGACATGGCGCAGTCGTGGCTTTGAGCAGCATCTCAAATTCATTGCCTAAGATTCTCTGGTTAAACCGCACGGCACAGCTTTCATCCCACATTGAAGCAAGCTTAGTACTGATACATTTTCCTTTGACCAACTGACGCCATCCTTGTGATCGACCATGTCGGCTCTAATCATATTGAAGAGACATCCAATTTTGATTGAGCGTATTTTCCAATAGCCTCGATAGTCACTTCGGCCCATGGCATTTGGAACATGAATGGTTTGTCCGTTTCTGAAAACCTGCGGCCATTTACCACCATTCTCTTTTTGAGCAATGTCATTGAGTTGAGGCCAGACCTTGCGCCACACGATTATCCGCATCTGCGCTTCTCCATCGGGCTTCCCGTCCTTACGCCAAAGAGCGAGTCCAAAATTCGTGCTGACAATGCGGACTCCCTTGATCGCACGTAATTTTCCGTCGCCGTTGTCCGGTCGTAATCCCAGAAGCTTTCCGGCTTTTTCATCCGTGTATTTGCGGCTGCGCTTGTCCTGGTTCTTGGCATCGCGCGGGCCGTATTGCTGGAGATGAACGACCGCGCCTTCGAGTGCGGATGAAGGAGGAAGCGGCTGTCCGCTCTTGTTGTTCCAAATTTCCTTGAGTTTCGGCCCTTTGGATTTTTTACCCGGACTCGCCTCTGTGTCAGGGACTTCAATGGACACGATTCCACGCGTGTTTTCTTCCAACCCGGCGAGGCCGCCCATTCGCTTGGGGACATGCTGCACCACGCGGCATTCTCCCAGTCGATCGGTGATTTGCTGCTTCAATTCGGGAGAGAACTCGTGTAGTCGAGCGTGCCCCTTGGCGTCTCGAATGAAGTGGCCTTTTCCCATTTTAACCAAGAGATCGTCTTCGTGCGGCTGGCGGTTACGTTTAATGAGAGCCTCCCAAAGATTGCCTTCATTCGGAATGAAGTGAGAAGCAAAACCAATCACGCAAGCATCAAGGGCATGATGGAGATGGGTAAGATCGCGGAGTTCCTTTTTGACATTGAGCTCCTCTGTCTTGGCGCGCTCCAAAAGCTTTTCCACTTCAGGATTGTGGGCGGCAAGACAGCCGTAAAGTTTCCAGCCCTTTCGGACTTCCCCCGTCACAGAACCGGGCAATGAGACGATAGTCGGCTTGTCTTCGATACCGTCGAATTCCTTCTCCAATTCCGTGGCGGCGAGCCGCACCAAGTGCGAGGTCTGCGTCAGGTCTTTGGGCAGAAAGCCTTTTTCTTCGTACTTTTCTAGCAGCAAAAGCGCTTTTCTTTTCTTTTTCCGGTCTGCGTCCTGGCGATGACTGGCCTTTATGCTCAGTTTCTCCACGAACTTTTTGAAATTAACCACGGTGGTCAGGTTCGACTTTTCTTTGCCGACTCCAAGATCTCCCTCAATGTCCTTGCCCTCAAATTCCTGCATGAAATAGAGTGCCGTGCGATTCCCCTTCATCGCATTGATCGCCTTAGAGGTGATAACGAGACTTTCCAGAGAATCGGATGGCCTTAGTGAGCGCGGAATAATGTGGTCTTTGTCAAAGGCACCGCTGGCCAGTTCGATGGCGCCGTACCGCTTTTGGGAATAAGGGCAGGTCCAATCCAAATCCTCCGCGATGCGAGCCTTGCGGATTAGTCCAGCAGTGATCCGATATTTACTGTCCGCCAAGTCCTTCTCCAGTTTCTTGACCACGCTTCCGTGGTCCTTGAGCATCTGGTTGAGCTCACCCTCGATCTCCTTGTTCGTCTTTCCAGAGAACGCCTGGAGATCGCGGTTCACCTCCACGGTGATGCGTCCGATTTTCGAAGCATCCGCGACTGCGTAAGATTTGATGATGTCCGCAACCAATCGGCGCGTGATGAGAACACGATGCCGCACGAGATGATTATTGGTCTTTTCCTCCAGCGTCCGTTCCAACTGGGCCTTCTTAATTTCGTCGCTGAGATAAAGGCTGTTGCTCTTTTCGGTGGGATGCTTTCCCTCAAACACATCGCGGACGGCTGCCTTCATGACTTGCCGGGTGTATGGCGCGCGTCCGCTCGGTGCTTTTTCGGGGCGCAACCACAAAGCGTCCTCAGCGTGAGGCGTGAGAAAATAAGTATCGATATTGTTCAGCAACGCCCCGGTCTTTTGGATGACGACCTTTTTGAGTTGTGTTTTGGTCAGGTGCCCCGGCTCACTTTTGATTGCAGGATCACCCTTGATCATGACTTGATGGATGGCCTTTCTTTCCTCCGATGAGAGCGACCGCATGCCCTGCCCCATATTAACAGTCAAGTTCGCCAAAATCATGGCCCAGCGATAAAGCAGAAATTCGCGGCATTTCTTGACGGGCACTTTGCTATCGCGGACAGCTTTCTTCGCGGCTTTTTTGTGGTCATTGGTATCAGCGAAGGCCTGCGCAAAAACCTTCGCGTAGGTGATCGGGCATGAGGAAATAATCCGATTATCGAAACGTGGAACGCTTTGACCAAAGAGATAGCTGCCTTTGTAACGCTTGGGCAGGACCACGCCTGAAACAGAAATTGTTTTCCAAGCATCATCGTCCCATTCCCCGGTTTGATGGTTATCGTTGCCCACAAGGGTGCGAACCAATTCCGGAGTCATCTGGGCCAGCACGCCCAAATGCTTTTCCAAGATATTCTTTACCTCGTCATAAACGACATGCCGGGGAAACGCGGCATTCAGGCCTTTAAAACGCTCCCTTGAGGATTTCGTCACGGCCAAGGGTTTGATTTTTAGGACGGCGCAAAAAGTTTCCGCCATGGTCGATGCACTCTTTTCCTGCATCAGGCTTTTGGCGGCTTCTACTTTTTCGGTGTCCCCTGCGTCAGCATCTTCCTGCCGGCTCCACCGCGTATTCCCATCATACCCGCGATTGTGGGCGTACCAACGCAAGACATCCCACAGTTCCGACCAGGTCAGGACGCGCCCGCTGCCACTGAGAACTTCTGCCGCCAGCTTCCATGGCCATGCGCAACCGGGCGCGTTTAACTCCGTCTCGGACAAAGCGCCCACATGCAGCAGCAGTTTCTTCAATCGTTCGATCCTCTGTCGCGTGGCGCGGACATGGCGGCGTTGACGACGATAAGCGCGGCGCTTGACGGCTAGGCAATCGTCGGCAGGAAACAAAACAACGCCGGTGCCGAGCAGGTCAAATTTCTCGCCATTTTTGAAGACGGCCCAGCCGATGGAGCTGTGGCCGATGTCCAGGGCGATTTCAAAGGGCCGAACGAGGGGTTGAATCATATAAAGAAGCCTTCCTTTTAGGTATCGGCACTACACGCCGGTTGATTAGCTTGCTTTTATAAAGTCGATTTGTACATTGTCTTTGGAATCAAGACAAAGTTAGATAAGGCAAGCCGTTTCCCTGTCGCCATAGCGATCACACCGGTTCGAACTTCGGTTCAAAAGCCTTGTTTTTTAAAGGCCGATGGTGAAAACCATCGGCCTTTGTTTTGTGCTTTTCCTAGCACAAGAAATCGATTCGGTTTCAGTGGTAGCCGTCGACCTCCGGGCGACGGACGGAAAGCAGACCCGCGCTCGGAGATCGCGGGCTACCACGGAAGGAAGGCACGGCGGTCATAGACCGCCGCTACACGCTGAACTGATCCTTCGACAAGCTCAGGATGACTAATGATAAATGTGCGCGTTCTCAGAGATAGTTGGAGAGTCGGCCGAAAATTCCGTAGTCGATATCATCGACCTGCCATGCTCCATTGTTCAGCTTCAGGAGAACCCCGACATCGGTCTTGATTCCCAATCCCCACGTCAGCTTCACATTGACTCTGGCCCTGTTCCCCTTGATATCGGCTTTTCCAACAGAGTAGTCGGAAGGAGGGGTTTCACTGCAAAAGAAGAAATCCTTCTGCGGACCTGAAGGGGGTTGGCCCACTTTGTACCAGAGGCGGTCGTATAGCTGGGGGGACAGATAGGGCCCAACCCGTTTAACGTTGCGGGGATGGGGGCCAAAATTTTGGTAGGCGGTATCGTAGAGGTCCTGCGTCACGGCAACGGGCGTGTTGTGGTTAGTCATGTTCATCTGGCCTTGAGCAAGCCAGGTGGTGGACTGCAATAAGACGAGAATCAGCAATGCGCGAATAAACTTCATGGTTTGGTGTACATCGGCAGGCATCTTTTTGCACTCATTTGATTTGAAAATAAGCGCGAGCACCACCGGCAGATTTCCCCGTCCGAAAGGGCCGGAGAAAATCACCCCTTCGTCACAAATCGCTCTCATTTTTTCACATCATTAGCTTCCCTTACAGGCAGCAAAAAAATCTTTGCGAAAAAAATTACAATTCCGGTTGCCCGCGCAATGTGTGTCTGGTAACCACAAGGCGGGGAATCGCAATGAGTTGTCCAACTTACGGCATGATCGACATCGATCGTGGTCGGAAAGACACCTTTTAGGCGAATCCGACCCTGCCCATGGCCAACATTTTTCCAAAAGCAACCAACCTCGTCCTGATGAAGGCCAGCTTCGCGCTGACCATCGTAGGCATGATTGCGCCGCTGGCCATCTGGTATTATTTCACTCCCAAATATTCGCGCGTCGGCTATCAGCCCACGCAACCCGTCGCGTTTCAGCACGACCTCCACGTCGGCCAACTCGGGCTCGATTGCCGCTACTGTCACAGCTACGTCGAGGTCAGCGGCCACTCCAATGTTCCCAATACGCAGACCTGTATGAACTGCCACACGCAGGTCGCGAAGGACAACCCGAAGCTCAAGCCGGTCCGCGACAGCTGGGCCACCGGAGTGCCGATCGCGTGGGTCAAGGTCCATAACGTTCCCGACTACGCCTATTTCAATCACTCGGCGCACGTGAATCGCGGTGTCAGTTGCGTCAGTTGTCATGGCAAGGTCAACGAGATGACCGTCGTCTGGCAGCACGAATCGCAGAGCATGGGCTGGTGTCTGCAGTGCCATCGCAATCCCGAAAATGCACTGCGTCCCATCGCCGCCGCCAAACCTGGCGAGCAATCGCCTATCTTTAATCTCGATTGGGAGCCGCCCCCAGGACACACCCAGTCCGAAATTGGCTCTCAACTTAAAAAAGACTGGAAAATCGATCCGCCCACAAACTGCGCGGGGTGCCACCGATGAAACGCATATTTAATCACCCCCCCGCTCCCAAGACCGGCAAGCGCTACTGGCGTTCCCTTGAGGAATTTGCCGATACGCCGGAATTTCGCGCGAAACTGGAACGCGAATTCCCGCAGGGCGCTGCGGAACTTGAAGGCAACGAAGTCACCCGTCGCGGCTTCATGCAATTCATGGGCGCATCCATCGCGCTGGCGGGACTTGGCTTGACCGGATGCCGTCGCCCCGAACTCCACATCGTGCCTTATACCAAGGGCGTCGAATGGCAGGTTCCCGGCAATGCTCTTCATTACGCGACTTCCATGCCTCGTCGCGGCGGCGCGATCCCGCTCATCGCCACGACGTATAACGGACGTCCCACCAAGCTCGAGGGCAATCCCAACGTCCCCGGCTTCAACGGCGCGACCGATGTCCTCGGCCAATCCGCCATTCTCGATCTCTACGATCCGGACCGTTCCAAGGCCGTCCTCAAGGCGAAGGATCGCGGCAAGGATTACGTCGAGGGCACGCTCGGTGATTTCTGGGAAGAGCTCGCCATCCTCAAGCATGCTTATAGTAAGACTGGCGGCGAGGGTCTGGCCATTTTGACTGAGCCGAGCACGTCGCCCACCCGGGCACGCATTCGCACGGAAGTGCAGAAGAAATTCCCGAAGCTTCTCTGGGCCGAGTATGACGCGTGGGCCAGCCAGGGTGCACCCGTCGTTTACGATTTCTCCAAGGCCGATGTCATCGTCGCGCTCGATTGCGATTTCCTCGGTGCTTCCGATGGTACCGTCCAAAGCATCGCCGGCTTTGCCGCAGGTCGCCGTCGTCTGGGCAAGACCCAGGAAACGATGTCTCGTCTTTACGCGATTGAAGGCCGCTTCTCGCTCACCGGCGGCATGGCAGATCATCGTCTGCGCGTGCCTTCAAGTGCAATCGGCGCGGTAGCCACCCTGCTTTACAGCAAAGTCGGCGCATCTGGCGGAGCCTTGAACTCATTTGCCGCGTTCTCCGATCCCAATATCGACACGTGGATCACCGAATTGGCCAAGGACCTTTCCTCCGCAGCAGGCAAATCGCTCGTCGTCTGCGGCAGTCAGCAGCCCGCCGCCGTTCACGCGATGGTCGCGGCGATCAATCAGTCTCTCGGCAATGTCGGCGTGACGGTGAAACCATCGGAATCCAATATTGCACCCGTCGGCGCCACCCTAAGCGAGCTTACCGAGCAAATCGGCGAAGGCACGATCAAGACTCTCCTCGTGCTCGGCGGCAACCCCGCCTTCGACGCTCCCGCCGAGCTCGCACTCGATAACGTTCTGGGCCAGGTCGAGCAGGTCATCCGCCTCGGCCTCTACGTCGACGAGACTTCCGCCACAAGCACAACCCACGTTCCCGCCGCGCATTTCCTTGAAACGTGGGGCGATTCGCTCGCGTATGACGGGACTTATCTTTCCCAGCAGCCGCTTATCATGCCGCTTTATGATGGCATCTCGGAACTCCAACTTTTAGCGGAACTGGCGGGGTTGCCTGCCGCCAAGGGTGCGGAATATATCCAAGAGACTCTCAGCACTCTGGGGTCGTTTGCTGCAGGCGGCGGAGACGTTAACATCAACAGCACGCCGAACGAGAGAGCCGCTGATGCATGGCATTCCTTCGTCCACGATGGGTATTCAACCGCTAAAGTTATCCTAAACGGTGTTGGGGCAACTCCCGTTCTTAATTCCGCCACACCTCCTCCCGCTAAACCCCTCGCCGCCGGCGAATACGAACTGAATTTCATCCTCGGCAGTGTCGATGATGGTCGCTACGCAAACAACGGCTGGCTCCAGGAATTGCCCGATCCCGTCACCAAGCTCACGTGGGACAACGCGCTTTATATCAGCCCCAAGACGGCCACGGCACTCGGCGTCAATATCGCGAACGTTAACAACAATCTCGCGGATACTCCCGATACCGATTTCAATCCCCGCACCACCGATGCCTACATGGCCGTCGATCCGATGACCGCCTATCCAATGGTCAGGGTCACCACGCCCGATGGCCGCTCGATGGAACTGCCCATCATCATCGCACCCGGCCAGCATGACCAGACGCTCACGATTGCCGTCGGTTATGGCCGTACCGCACAGCGCCTCACCGAGGCAACGCAGTTCAAGAACCAGGTCACCCCGCCGCTCCGCGTGGCCGATGGCGCCGGATTCAACGTCTACCAATTGCGCACCTCGACCACGCCCGGCTTCGTCACCGGCGTCAAGGTCGAGAAGATCGACACGAAGTATCCCCTCGCTGTCACGCAGGAGCACAATTCGATGGAAGGCCGCGGCCTCGTCCGCGAAGCCTCGCTCGATAAATTCCATACCGATCCGACCTTCGTGCAGGAGATCGGCATCGACACCGACACGCCGCACGGCGATGCCAAGGGCTACCAAAATTACGAGCAGGGCTACGTCAATCCGCCGCTCAACTCGCCTACGGTCAATCCAGACCGTCCCGCTTGGGGCATGGTCATTGATCTCAACTCGTGCGTCGGTTGCAGCGCCTGCGTCGTCGCCTGCCAGGCCGAGAACAACATCCCCATCGTCGGTAAGTTCCAGGTCCTGCGCGGTCGTGAGATGCACTGGATCCGCAACGACCGTTATTTCGCCAGCGATAATCCGCCCCAGGGTGAGTACGACACGTTGAAGGACAACTCTTATCTCGACGATCCGCAGATGCTCATCCAGCCGATGGCCTGCCAGCAGTGCGAAGCCGCGCCATGCGAACCGGTCTGCCCCGTCAACGCCACCGTCCACAATGAGGAAGGCCTCAACGTCATGGCCTACAATCGTTGCATCGGCACTCGTTACTGCGCGAACAATTGCCCCTACAAGGTGCGCCGGTTCAATTTCTTCAACTACAACGATCGCCCGATCCAGAACGTCAAACTGCCGGTCCTCGGCGTGACCAACGAACTCTACCTCGGGCCGTTCGCCGGCAAGGATGGTCCGCTCACTTATAAGGGCTCGCCCGATAGCATCGCGTTGCAGAAGAACCCCAACGTCACCGTGCGTATTCGCGGCGTCATGGAGAAGTGCACCTACTGCGTCCAGCGCATCGAGGAAGCCAAGATCGGCCAGCTCCGCAAATCGAACGAAAACGGCGCGGGCTCCGGCGACATCACGCTGCCCACCGATTCCTTCAAGGTCGCCTGCCAGCAGGTCTGCCCGGCGGAAGCCATCGTCTTCGGCAATATGAACGATCCCAACAGCAAGATCGTTGTCGCCAAGGCCGACGAACGCAATTACGGCGTCCTCGCCTATCTCGGCACCCGCCCACGCACCACGTATCTTGGACGCGTCCGCAATCCGAACATGGCCATGCCCGGCGCCGCGAATATCGGCAACACCAGCATCTTTATCGCCCCGGAGAAAAAAGAGGGCGACGACAAACCGGCGGGCAGCGATCACGCCTCCACGAATGGACTTAACCTGGAGAAGTTGATCGGGTAAAACCGAGCACGCTAACCACCATGTCCTATTTCAAGCCATCCACGAAGCCGGCCCCGGCGCGGTACGACCTGCTCGCCCGGCACGAGGAAACGGAGATCACCGAGGCCCGCCGCGAGATCGCGCGCGAGCCCTACGTCACCAACGATCGCGACGCCGTCTGGGTCGGCGACCGCATCGCCTCCGTGGTGGAAAATCCCGCCCCGCTCTGGTGGTACATTGCCGTCTCCATCGCGGGCGGCCTCGCCTCGTTCACAATACTTGGCATCCTCTATCTCATCTGCACCGGCGTCGGCGTCTGGGGTGAAAACAACTCGGCCAACTGGGCGTGGGACATCACCAACTTCGTCTTCTGGATCGGTATCGGTCACGCCGGAACCATGATCGCCGCCATCTTGTTCCTGACGCGCCAGCGCTGGGCCTCCGGCATCAATCGCGCTGCCGAAGCGATGACCATCTTCGCCGTCATGTGCGCGGGCATTTATCCCGGCGTGCACGTCGGTCGCGTCTGGATGGCCTGGTATCTCGCCCCCATCCCCAACGGCAACGCCATCTGGCCCAATTTCCGCAGTCCACTCCTCTGGGACGTCTTCGCCGTCTCCACCTACCTCTCGGTCTCGATCATGTTCTGGTACGTCGGCCTCATCCCCGATGCCGCCGCCATGCGCGACCGCATCAAGAACAAGGTCCTCAAGTATTTCTACGCCGTCATCTGCTTGGGCTGGCGCGGCAGCGCGCGGCAATGGGTCAACTACGAGTTCTGCTACCTCATGCTCGCCGGTATCGCGACCCTCCTCGTTATCACCACCTGCACCGTGGTTTCGAGCGACTTCTCCACCTCCGTCATCCCCGGCTGGCATGGCACGATCTTCATCCCCTACTTCGGCGTCGGCGCCATCTACGGCGGCTTCTGCATGCTGATCATCCTCCTCGTGCCGATCCGCCAGCTCTACAAGCTCGATGACCTCGTCACCCTCCGCCACATCGACATGTGCTGCCGCTTCGTCCTCTTGATGGCGCTCCTCATCTCCTACATCTACGGAATGGAATTCTTCATCGCCTATTACAGCGGTAACCCGAACGAGTATTACCACTTTTACGAAAACCGCATGCTGGGGCCCTACTGGCACACTTGGCAGTTGATGATGTTCTTCAATTGCGTCGTCCCCCAGCTTTTCTGGAGCAAGACGATCCGCCGTTCACCGTGGCTCGCTATGTTCATCGTCATCTTCCCCAGCATCGGGATGTGGCTGGAACGCTTCATCATCATCGTCTGCTCGATCCATCGCGATTATCTCCCCTCCTCCTGGGGCATGTTCTACCCCACTTGGGTCGATATCCTCACCTTCACCGGCACCTTCGGAATCTTCTTCCTGATGTACCTCCTCTTCATCCGCTTCCTGCCCGTCATCGCCATCTCCGAAGTCCGGGGCGTCATGCCGGAAGCCAACCCGCACGATGCCCCCATCGTCGAGGCGGAAAAGAACGGAGCGTCCCATGAGTGATAACCAACTCGTGTACGCCGTCGGTTCTGGACGGACACCGAAAAAGCTCTACGCCGTCGCCGCCGAATTTGACGGACCCAAATCGATTTACGCCGCTGCCGAGAAAATCCGCGATCGCGGTTTCAAGGGCTGGGACTGCTACACGCCTTACTACGTCCACGGCCTCGACAAGGCCATGGGGCAAAGCAAATCGATGGTCGGTCTCTTCACTTTCGCGGGCGGATTCGGCGGTCTTGTCGGCGGCTTTCTCCTCGTCACGATCACCTCTGTCTACGTCTATCCCATCGATACGCAGGGCAAGCCCTACTTCAGCCTGCCCGGTTTCGTGCCGATCCTCGATCTCCTCATGATCATTCTTTCCGCGATCATGAGCATCGTCGGGATGGTCGTCCTCTCCGGCCTGCCCAGGCTTCACCATCCCCTCTGGGAATGGGACGCCTTTACCCGCGCCACCCACGACAAATTCTTCATCGTCATCGAAGCCAACGACCCGCGCTTCAATGAAAAGGCCTCGATTGACCTGCTCACGGAAATCGGCGGCACCAATCTCACCTACATCGGAGACGAAGAATGAGACTAACTTACTTCTTTCTCGCCTTTGCGCTGGTCGTCCTCGGCGTCTTCACCATCGCCGGATTTCGCGGAGATCACTTCTCCAAGCCGCCCTTCGAGATTTTCCCCGACATGAATTATCAGGACAAGGTCAAGGACCAGCAGCCCAGCACCTTCTTCTCTGACGGCGCTGCCTCACGCCCGCCCGTTCCAGGAACTATCGCCGAGGAAATGCCCGGCAAAAACGATTACTGGGCAACCGGCAAATGGGATGAGACGCATTGGGGCGACGGCATCCCGACCCACGATGCCATCGACGGTGGACGTCCGCTGCAAGTCGACGCCGCCAACATGGCGCGCGGTCGCGAACGCTACACCATCAGTTGCGAGGTCTGCCACGGCGCGGCGGGCGATGGCAAAGGCATCACTTCGAAGTACGGCCTCGTCGGCGCGGCCAATTATCACTCAGACATGTATCGCAAGATGAGCGATGGCGAGATTTTCAACACCATCAGCAACGGCAAAGGCCAGATGCTCGGCTACGCCTACAACGTCACCATCGATGACCGCTGGCGCATCGTCATGTACATCCGCGCGCTGCAACGCAGCCAAAATGCGACCTTCGACGATGCTTCCCCCGAGGAACAAACAGCGCTTCAGGCCAAGATGAAACCGGCTACGCCTGCCGCCCCGGCTCCCGCTCCCGATGCGCAACCTGCGCCAGCAACGCCCCCAACCAAGTCGGCTTCCAATGCGAAAGCTCTCAAGTCGGAGTGTACCAGCGACCTTCGCACTCTCGATGATCGCCCCAGCGTACAGGACTGGGAGAATTTTCACCATAATTTCGCAGATGGTGAATCCAAGACGATCTCGTCCCAACTCGCTGAGAGTTACAGTCCAAATACTGACGAGGAGCTAAAGCAATGAGCGGCCATCCCCACACCCTCCATCTCCCGCCGCCCGAGCGCCTCGTGCCGTCGAAGTATGCCCTCACCGGCATTTTCGCGATCCTCTCCGTCGTGGGAATCATCCTCTCCGCTCTCGGTGCCTGGCATGATCGCGTCCAGTTCGCCTACTCCTGGTTCTTCGCGTTTTACTTCTTCTTCACCATCGCGCTCGGCTCCTTCTTCTGGGTCACACTCCATCACGCCTGCAACGCCGGTTGGGGCGTCCTCGTCCGTCGCGTGTGGGAAAATATCGTCGCCTTGATCCCCCTCTTCTTCATTCTCTTTCTGCCCTGCTGCATCCCGACTTCTGGCGGGGCTTTTGGCGGAATCCTCTGGAAATATCTGACCCCGGAAAATCAGGCGGCACTTAACCATGCCAAAGACTGGTTCAGCCCGATGTCCTTCTCCTTCCGCGTCGTCGTCTACTTCCTCTACTTCAGCCTCGCCGGGCTTTACTACTGGCGCCGCTCGAGAATGCAGGACATTGACGGCAGCCCGGTCCACACCCGCAACATGATCGATCACAGTTATCTCGCGCTCGTCATCTTCGGCGTGCTCGAGACCTTCCTCAGTTTCGATTGGTTCATGGGACTCGCCTGGAGCTGGTCGTCCAGTCTCTTCGGCGCCTACAACTTCGGCGTCTGCGCCCAAGCCAGCCTGGCGGCGTGCATCGTTCTCGTCGCCATCTTCCGCTCCGCCGGTTTCCTCGGTGCGCTCAATTCGGAACATTTTTACCTGATGGGCAAACTCCTCCTGGGCTTCACCATGCTCTGGGCCTACTTCGCCTTCGGTCAATTCCTCCTCATCTGGTACGCCAACATCCCCGAAGAAACCATCTTCTATAACGACCACAATCGCGGCGCGTGGATGTATCTCTCCTTCTTGATCATCGTCGGCAAATTCATGTTACCCGTCATGTACCTCCTCGCCCAGGACACCAAGAAAAGCCTGCGCGCGCTGACCGCCATCGCGATCTGGATTCTCATCATGCACGGTGTTGAACTCTACTGGTTCATCATGCCCTATGCGCATCCGACGAGCATTATTCCCAGCATTCAGGACTTCGTTGCCTTCATGACCGTCGGCTCGATCCTCGGCTTCGCCTACATTCGCGTCACCGCCTCGGCCTCGCTCTTCCCGAACCGCGACCCGCGCATGGTCGAATGCCTCACCGTCACCAACTAGCGTATGTCCACCGAAACCGCATCACCTTCCCAGATCAAGATCACTTGGCTGATCGGCATCCTCGCGGCCTTCTCGATTTTCGCGATCATCGCCGGTTATTCCGGGCACATGACCCGCGCCTACACCAGCCACGATCAACAAATTTCCAATGATCGTTACCTCACGCTGCAAAAACTTCAGGCCGAGGAGAACGGCACGATCAATGCCCCGGCGGATTGGGTCGATCAAGCCAAAGGCACCATCCACATCCCGATCGATGAAGCCATGACAAAGGAAGTCGATACCTTGAAGGCGCAACCTGCCCAGATCGGCAGCGCACTTCCCGCACCCGCGCCGCCTGCCGCTGCTCCCGCCAAGCCCGACGCCGCAGCTTCGACGAATGCCTCGCCTACCACCCCGGCCAAGCCCGCTGCGGCTTCGACCAACGCTGCGCCTGCCGCACCCGCCAAACCGACCAAGTAAATCCCATGGCGAAACCTCCTTATATCCCCCCAGCTGACCACGGATTCATCTCGACCGATCCGGAACTCGCCGCCGTTGACGCATCGGTGCGCTGGCCCGTGCTCGTCTGCTTCCTCTCCGCCGTCCACTGGATGGTCGTCGGTACGTTCCTGCTCGTCTACGCCTCGTCACTGACTCATCCGCAGGACACCTTCCCCATCATCGGGCTCCTCGTAAAGCTCTCGGCCTGCTGCAGCTTCTTCACCTACGGCCATATCTGGCCCGCCGCCGTCGATGCGCTTGTTTACGGTTGGGCCAGCACCGCCGGACTCGGCCTCGCCATCTGGCTCCTCACCCGCATGGGCCGCACCCCGGCACGCGCGCCTGCCGCCTTGATGACCGGCGTCGTCTTCTGGAATCTCGGCATCGCCACCGGCCTCACCGGCATTTTCCTCGGCGACAGCAACGGCGTCGAACTCCTTGAATTTCCCGCCTACGCCTCGTGGATCCTCTGGGTCGCCTACGCGCTCTTCGCGCTCTGGGCCATCGCCACTTACCTTGGACGCAAGCCCGGCCAGAATCACATCGCTCAATCCTGGATCCTCGTCGCGCTCTTCGCCTTTCCCTGGCTCTACGCCACCGGATCCACCCTCCTGAGCACCGATCTCCATCCCCTCTCCCCTGATCTCCGACATACGTCCGACCAATCCGCCTGGGCCTTCCCACTTCCTGGATCCGGAGTCATGCAGGCACTGCTCAGCGCGTGGTACGTCCACGGTCTCTTCGTGCTGTGGCTGGCGCCGATCGGTCTGGCCCTCCTCTACTATCTCATCCCAAAAATGTCCGGCCTCGATCTCCAATGGGGTTCCCGCGCACAACTCGGCTTTTGGAGCTGGATCATCATAGCGCCCTGGACTGCCGTTCACGATCTCGTCGGTGGCCCCTTCCCCGCTGATACCGTCACCGTCGGCTTGGTGCTCAGCGGACTCATCTTCCTCCCCGTCGCTGTCATCGGCATGAACCTCGTCGGCACCTCTTTGAGGGGCGAAGCCCAACAAGGCCACCACGGCGGCATCGTCTTCCCCTTCCTTGTCCTTTCGGCGTTCTTTTTCGTCATCGCCGGGGCCTCGGAACAACTCCTCTCCGTTCGCGCCGCCAACGAAGTCCTCCGCTTCACCATGTTCCGTGAGTGCAACATGTTCCTCTGGGTCTACGGCTTCTTCAGCTTCATGGTCTTCGGCTCGATGTATTATATCGTCCCTCGCCTCCTCGATTTCGGCTGGCGCTCCGCCTTCCTGATCCGCGCCCACTATTATGCCAGCCTCTACGGCATCCTTCTCTTTCTCGCCTTGGTCGGCGGCGGCGGCATCGTGCAAGGCCTGATCCTTGAGACCACCAACCCGCTCGTCACCATCGTTAACGTCAACCAGGTCTCGATCGGCTTTTACATCGCCTCCACCATGTGCATCGCCTTGGTCTCCATCGGTAACGGAATCTTCGCCCTGCACCTCGGCTGGATGGTCCTCGACTGGCTTCGTCAGCAGGTGCGCAGAAGTCGTCTCGCCTCCGAAATCTTGATGGAGCCCTATCAACCGGCAGCTCCCGTAAAGGCAACGTCCGTGGAGGTGTCCGCATGAACCCTCCGTTCCGCCCTTTCTTCTTTCTCGTCCTCGCCACGTTCATGTTCACGTGGTTCGCGCTGATCGTTTTGCCCTGGATCAATCTCGGCCATCTCGCCCCGATCAAGGAGGAAGGTACCCCCGGCATCACACCGTGGGATTCCTCCGGCTCCGCCCATCAAGGCGAAAAAGTCTACGCCTCCAACGGCTGCGCTTATTGCCACACCCAGCAAGTCCGCCCCGCCAGTTCCGGCGCCGACATCATCCGCGGCTGGGGCACGGCCACCGACGATGGCGATCCCAAAAAGGAAGTCACCCGCCGCACCTATCCGCGCGACTACATCTGGCAGCATCAGGTCTTCCTCGGCACCAGCCGCGCCGGGGCCGATCTCACCAACGTCGCTCACCGCTTCCCCACGGCCGCCGGGCTCTATCGTTATCTCTACGATCCCTATGTCCTGAACGGCCACAGCAGCATGCCCGCCTATCGCTTCCTCTTCACCATGCAAAAAGTCCGCGGCCTGCCCTCCGACGACGCCCTCGTCCTCGTCCCCGCCGACATGCCGCCCGCCGGATGGGAAATTGTCCCCACCGCCGAGGCCAAATCGCTCGTCGCCTATCTCCTCTCGCTTAACAAGGGTTACCATCTTCCCGACGAAAATGGCCCGGTACCCCGCCCCTCCAAGAGTTAAATGAGCACGCATAATCCCGAGCTTCAACCCCCGCCACACCTCCCGCCCAACGAGGCCATCCAGCCCGAGGCCCCCGATTTCGTCGAGACGCCCGACATGACGCCCGGCCTCGGCGAGCACGAACCGCTTCCCGTCTGGCTCTATCTCGTCTGCGGCTTCGCGCTTTTCCTCGCGGGCACGTCCTTCACCGGTTTCGCCACCTTTGGTCTTGGCATCATGGACCAGGGCCCCGGCGGTGCCGCCATCTCCACCGCACCGACCACCGAGGTCGCGGAAACACCCATGTCCCTCGGCAAGCGATTTTACAGCGGCAACTGTGCCGCCTGTCACCAAGCCAGCGGCGAAGGCACCGCCGGCTCCTACCCGCCTCTCGGCGGTTCCGAATGGGTCATCGGCAACAAGGAACGCCTCGCTGCCATCGTCCTCCACGGTCTGACCGGCCCGATCACCGTCAAGGGCGCAACTTTCAGTGCCATGGTCATGCCCAGTTGGCAAGGCAGCCTCAGCGACGAGAAAATCGCCGACATCATGACTTACATGCGCGCCACATGGGGCAATACCGCCAACGCGGTCACCACGGACGAAGTCGCCGCGGTCCGCGCCAAGTACGCCTCCCATTCCAGCCCATGGTCGGAAGCCGGTTTGATCAAGATCGCCCCCAACGGCCCCGATCCCTCCGACAAGAAATAACCGTGATCGCGCCCGCCTCAGTGGTAGCCGTCGACCGCCGGGCGACGGTGCCTTCCTCCGAGGTAACCCAATACCGTCTGGTTCGCCTTCCTTCCGAGGTAGCCGCCGCTGTCCCTAGCGGCGGAACGTCGGAGCGAAAAGACACCGCCGCTAGGGACAGCGGCGGCTACCTCGGATTTCTCTGCGTACTTCTCTTGTCCGTTTCCGCGCTCCCCTCTCCAGCCGACATCACCGGCACCATCACCCTTCAGGGCAACCCCAACAGCAAGGACGAAACCTTCGTCGCCCCCGTCAGCGGCTGCGGCGAAAGCGCCGTCCGCCACACCGAAAACTGGAAAGTCGGCCCCAAGGGCGAACTCGGCGATGTCGTCGTTTGGGTTGTTGATCCAAAGTTAGCAGACAAAATAGGAGCGGCGATTCCCCCCGAAGTCGAAGTCAAACAACTCGGCTGCCGCTACATCCCCCACGTTATCGCCATCCAAGCCGGGGTCCCCTTCAAAATCACCAACGCCGACCCCACCCTCCACAACATCCGCGCCAAAGTCAGCGACGGCCCCGGCAAACCTCCCGGCGCCGACGTCCCCGGCTTCAACTTCGGCCAGGCCCGCCAAGGCCAGACCGACGACAAGCAACTCGACGACCCCGGTCTCTACACCCTCCAATGCGACGTCCACCCCTGGATGCAATGCTGGGTCATGGCGCTAAAATCATCCTGCTTCGGCGTCACCGTCCTCGACGGCACATTCAAGTTACGATCAGGCAGCGAATTAGCCGACGGCGACTACAAAATCGACGCCTGGCATCCCCGTTTCGCCCAGACACTCGAGCAAACCATCCACGTCAAAAATGGCACAGCGAATATTAACTTTCAGTTCGACGGCACGAAATCCTTTTAGTGTAGCGGCGGTCTATGACCGTCGCCAGAATTGCTCCCATGCGTCCCAGACTCTCCCGACTGGATGAGATTTACCCCGGATACTCGATCTTCTTCGTCACATTCGGCACGCATGAACGCCAACCTCTATTGGCAAACTCCGCAATCCACGATTCATTCCAGAAATTTTGCATTCTCGGCCGAGAACGCCACGCTCTGGCAGGACGTTACGTTATCATGCCAGACCATCTCCACTTTTTTGTCAATTTGGGAGAAGAAATGCCAATCGCGCTCTGGATCAAATCTTTAAAGAACAGCCTATCGAAAACGCTCCGGGAATTGGAAAATCAATCTCCCCATTGGCAAAAGGGATACTTTGATCATTTGGTGCGTTCCGAACAATCTTACGAGGAGAAATGGCTCTACGTGCGGGAAAATCCAATTCGTAAAGGACTGACAGCAGAGGCAAATGACTGGCCCTATCAGGGCGAAGTGAACCCGTTGCCGTTTAATTGATTTTCTGAAAGCGAACAATTGGCGACGGTCATAGACCGCCGCTACATTGATAAAAGTATTAACTTTCAGTTCGACGGCACGAAATCATTCTAATACTTTCAAATTGGAGGAGAATCCTTTGCGCACCGTGATGAAAATGTGTAATTATACGACTGGCCGCTAGCCGCACCGAATCTTATGGACGATCTTCCCCCCAGCGCAGAAACGCACGCCATTCCCGCGCCCTCCCATGGTCATGACACTCATGCCCACGACGATCACGGTGACCACGGTCATGAGCATCACGAACTCGGCTTCTGGCGCAGTTACGTTTTCTCCACCGACCACAAAGTCATCGGCATCCAGTATCTCTGGGGTGGCCTCTCCTTTCTCTTTTTCGGTTTCTGTTTGATGCTGCTCATGCGCTGGCAGCTCGCTTTCCCCACCGAGCCGTTGACTTGGGCCAACGCTCATAACCACATCATGTATCAGGTGCATGAGATTCTCTATCACCTCGGCATGGGCCGTATGCCGGAGATTCCCACAGTCGTCCTCACCGATCCCAATCATCCCTGTTTGATGGAACGCATCTTCGGCCACGCCCAGATGCCCGGCGGCATCATGACCGGCGACTTCTACAACACCCTCGGCGCCATGCACGGCACCATCATGGTGTTCTTCGGCATCGTCCCCGTCGCCTTTGCCGCCTTCGGCAATTACGTCATGCCCATCCAAATCGGCGCGATCGACATGGCCTTCCCCCGCCTCAACATGGGCAGCGTCATCCTCTTCTTCATCAGCGCGTTTCTGATGTTCATCAGCTTCTTCGTCCCGGGCGGCGCGGCGAAATCAGGCTGGACCTCCTACACACCCCTCGCCTCCATTTCCGATCAACCGCAACCTTATTCCTGGTTCGGACATCCCGCCTTGGGCCCCGATGGCCACACCCATCTCCTCTGGCCGATGTGGCTCACCGGCCAATCGATCTGGATCATCGCGATGGCCTTCAACATCACGTCCTCACTTTTGAGCAGCGTCAACTTCATCACCACCATCGTCCAGCTCCGCGCCAAGGGCATGTACTGGATGCGGATGCCGTTCTTCGTCTGGACCCAGTTCATCACCGCCTTCCTTTTGCTCCTCGCCTTCCCTCCGCTCGAAGCCGCCGCCCTCATGCAGTTGATGGATCGCCTCAGCGGTTCAAGCCTCTTCAGCCCCAGCGGTCTCGTCGTCAACGGAGCGCCTTGGCACACTAACGGCGGCGGCAGCCCACTCCTCTGGCAGCATCTCTTCTGGTTCCTCGGCCATCCCGAAGTTTACGTCTTGATTCTTCCCGGACTCGGCATCATCTCGGAAATCGTCGCCAACAACTCCCGCAAACCGCTCTGGGGTTACAACCAGATGGTCTACGGTCTCTTCGTTCTCGGCTTTCTTTCGATGATCGTCTGGGCGCATCACATGTACCTCACTGGCATGGGCACCGCGGTCAGCTCCTTCTTCCAGTTGACCACCATCATCATCTCGGTGCCGACGATCCTCATCCTCAGTTCGCTCATCATTTCATTGTGGGGCGGCTCCATCCGATTTACGTCGCCGATGCTCTGGGCCACCGCCTTCCTGCCACTCTTCGGTATCGGCGGGTTGACCGGTATTCCGCTCGCCTTCAACGCGCCGGACACCTTCCTGCACGATTCCTACTACATCATCGCCCACTTCCATTACGTCATCGCCCCCGGCACCATGTTCGCGCTCTTCGCGGGAATCGAATACTGGTATCCCAAGGCCACCGGCCGGATGATGAACGAGACGCTCAACAAATGTCACTTCTGGTGCACCATGGTCCTCATGAATTGCATCTTCTTCCCCATGTTCCTCCAGGGCATGGCCGGCATGCACCGCCGCATGTACGACGGCGGCGCAACCTACGAACTGCTCAACAAGAACGTTCTCCACTGGAACGTCTTCATCTCGGAATCGGCATGGTTGATGGGCCTCGCGCAAATCTTCTTCATCATCAACTTCACCACCAGTTGGAAATGGGGCCACAAGGTCTCCGATAATCCGTGGGAAGCCACCACCCTCGAATGGTCCGCCCCCTCGCCGCCACCTCACGGCAACTTCATCACACCGCCCGTCGCCTATCGCGGACCCTACGAATACAGCGTCCCCGGCCACCTCACCGATTTCACGATGCAGTCCCAACCGCCAGACAGCATCAAGAAGACAACTCTCAACGAAGGCGACGGCACCCCGCCCGAAGAAAAACGCATCATCGGCCTCCCGACCCTCAACTAATCGCCAATCGGTCTCCCCAATCCTTTTAATCATATTAATCCCATCCAAAAAGTTCCCCTGCCTCCCCTTCCTGTATTTCATGCCTCCCTGTTTTCCTGTTAAAAAAATTCCGTAATTCCGTTAATTCCGTCAAAATTTTTCCCAAATAGTTCATGGAAATCCCCTACACCCTAACCGCCCGCCCCGATACCGGCCTCTACAACGGCAAGCTCGGCATCTGGCTCTTCCTCGCCTCCGAGGTCATGCTCTTCGGCGCGCTCTTCACGTCCTATCTCTTCATGCGCATCGGCGCCGACGAAGGCACTTGGCCCCAGCACGTCCTCAGCGTGCCCATCGGTCTGACCAATACCTTCATCCTCATCGTTTCCAGCATCACAATGGTCTACGCATGGGTCGCGTTGAAGGAGCGGCAGTTCAATAAATATCGCCTCTGCCTCGGCATCACCATTATCTGCGGTGTCCTCTTCCTTTGCCTGAAGGGCTACGAGTACTACACCAAGTACGAGCACTGGGGCTTGTTGATCCCGGAAGCCAAATACGGCCAATACGAGGATCAGTTGAAAAAGATGGACGCCGAGGTCACGTACATTCCCTCTCAACAAGGCTATCAGGTCAGTGGCGACCTTGAAGGATGGCAACCCGGCCCAGACGGCGACTACTTCCTTAACCATTCCCAGACCGGATTCAAAGGCAACTATGTCCTCTCGCCGGTCAAGACGTTCCATCCCGTCGGCTATAAAGCGCCAGCAGGAACGGAAGAGTCGACCGAGGAGACCATTACCATAGCTGGAGCCGACGTCGAGCGCGCCGGCAGGTTCCTCCCCTATTACGGCACCTACTTCGCCATCTACTTCACCGTCACCGGACTTCACGCACTCCACATCATCGGCGGCATCGTCGTCATGACCTACTTCCTCACGATCGGTTCGAGGCTCTACAAACGCAGCCCCGAGCAACTCTCCAATCGCCTCGAAGTCACCGGTATCTTCTGGCACTTTGTCGATCTCGTCTGGATCACCGTTTTCCCCATTCTCTATCTCACCTGAGCTTTTGCAAATCATCGCCCCTTTGATAAATTAACG
>JABDHJ010000018.1 GCA_013285645.1 Verrucomicrobiota bacterium
AAAGGAGCGCCGTGCCGACAACCTGGTCGAAAAATCCCGGCCAAAAACCGGGCACGGCCGGAAAGGTGCAAAAGATGCCGGCAGTGTGATCGAGACTCGGATCGACCAATATCCATTTGTAATAGTAAACGGCAAATACCAAGGCGGCTCCGGCAAAGGCGCCAAGAAACTGGGCTAGTATATAATGAGGAACTTTCGACCATGGCATCCGTTTCGTGGCAGCCATTGCGAGAGTGACTGCCGGGTTAATGTGGGCTCCGCTGATGGTTCCTGAGATATAAATGCCCATGGTGACCGCCAATCCCCAGCCCAAGACAATGTTCGTGTAACCGCCCTTGACCACTTCGCCGGGAATGGGTGGATTGCTGCCAAAGAGCACGACCATGGCAACTGAACCGCACCCAAACAAGATCAGCACCATCGTCCCCAAAAATTCCGCCATAAACTCCTGACCCTTTGTGAATTTCATACGATCCCTTTCGTGTTAGTTGAGAAGTTCTAGAACCGGACAATGGTGCGCAGGCCCAGCACCACAATCGTGCTGCGGGTGGTGTCGCCGCCCGGGTCGATGATGACCTGGGTATCGGGCTGAATCGAAAGCCAGGGCGTCGGATTGTATTGGTAATCGAGTTCCACCGTGGCTTCTCCGCTGAGCCCATGCCCGTTGAGGGCCTGATAAGCGGTACTTGAGGCGTAGCCGTTTTTCGAGTAGATGAAGCCGAATGCAACCTTGTCCTCGTCACGCCCGGGGATCAAACCGGTGTAACGGGAACCCAAGGTGATTTCATCCTGCAGAGAATTGCGATCTCCAGGTGCATCCACAAATTCCATGAGCAGGTCGAGTCCCTTTTTCAACTCCAACTTCCCATCCGCACCCACGGGATGATAGACGGTCTTTTGCGCCAATGCGTATGCGGTGAAATCACCGTCATAATTCTGGCCAGTGGCGGGATTAGTATAGATGGCGAGATCGTTGGCATTGATTCCTAGTTTATAGGTGCCGGCGTAGTTGGTCTTTTGCTCCTCATATCCAATTTCAAATGAACCGACCGCACCGTAATTAAAATCGCTGCCGTAATTGAAACCGTGGATATCCGGGTAGTAGGCGTTGTGGTAAGCGGTAAAAGCACCGGCCTTCGTATAGAGGCCGGGCGTCACGTCCGAAAGATCGCCCCACAAAATAATGCCGGGTTTGCCTGCTGGACTGAACGGCTGCCTCGCGGTGAACAGGGTATTGGGCGCATAGCCGAGTTCGTCGTTGAAAAGAATGTCGAAGAAATCGGTCGCACCGAATTCATTGACCGCCGCGATCTGCCCAAGCTTCACCTTGAACATGTTGTCGGCAAAACCCTGCTGGTACCAAAGTTGATCGATCCGGACGCTATCCTCTCCGGCGATGCTGCTGGTCAGCGTATTGGTCTGAAGGTATTTGCCGGAAAGATTCGGCCCGTATTGCCAGATCGCGGTGGCAAAAAACTCGCCATTGAAATTGGCAAGCTTGTTGAAATCGATATCGGTCGAGGCTCGGAAACGTCCGAAATAAGTCGCATGATGGACCTCGCTGCCCGCCACGTTGGCCTGGAAATCACCGATGTCGTTAATGTCAAAGGTGACTCCCTTGTCCGCCAATCGGGTTCGTTCGCCCCCCCAATCACCCAACATATATTGCTGGTCCCAGAAGGAGGGTGCTTTTTGCTGAACGACCGGGGGTGTTCCCTGATCGCTCGGACCGGCGTGAATAAGTGAAACTGGAATGACGAATAAACCACCCAGTACGACAGTCAACGAAGCCATTTGCATCGACATGCCGAAAACGTAGCATATCCGGCGACTAGCGCGACCACATCTTTAGATTTATTTTTCTGGACCTACCTGAACCTCTGCGAAAATCGCCCTCTAAATAATCCGTCATCCTGAGCGAAGGCGAGGCAACCAGCCTCCTTTGCTCAGAAGAGTTTCCCCGAACCGCAGTCGAAAGACTCTGCCTGATGAAGCAACCGGTGCGGGTGGCGTCAAAAAAATCACAAACCAAAAGGCAGGCCTCTCGCAAGTTCGACGTGGGAGGACTCGCCTTTAGAATCGAAATCACCCTGCCAACGGTCAAATATTTCCTTGGGGCGGGAGCAGGTCCTTCGACTGCGGCTCGGAGGAGTCTTGGGATTAATCCATATTCCTTCGCTCGCCTCCGCTCAGGATGACGGCATTTTTTAAATCGAGAGTTTTGCAGTGGTCTCCAACAGAGACCGAATCAGCGCAGTCTCCTTCGGATCGTAGGGAGAACCGTCGGGATGAAAAATATCGTGATGCCATGGCACTGGTTCCGAGGTGTAGGGCTTCTGGCACGAATCCCATGGATAGATCGTTTGCGTCTTGCCGGAAACTGCGCCCCAATTATAAGCAGCGATTTTCTCCTGCTTGAAGTAGGGCAGGATCGCTTCAAAGGTGCTTCCCGCGCCGCGCGCGACATATTCGGTGCAAAGTAGCGGACGTCCAAAACGCTTGAGATGCTCAACCGCTTTACGCGTTCCTTCGAGCGGAAGATAGCGATGAAAAGAGGTGACATCCGAAGCGAAAAGCTGGAGCCGAGACAGCGGCTCGAGATTCTCGTCACTGGACCAATCTCCCTCCCAGACACCAGAGGTCAGCGGTTGGGTCGGATTGGCCGAGCGCGCCCATTGAAATGTCTTGGCCAGCAGCGGAACGACAATGTCCCCTACTTGCAACCGGGTCAGTTCGCCAACGCGGTTATCCGGTTCGTTCCAAAGGTCCCAGACCATGATGCGTTTGTCCTCGCGGAAATGGCTCACCACGCCAGTGACGTAATCCTGCAACCGATCAAAGGCCGGGGTATCATGGAACACTGAATCTCCCGGTGACTTGAGCCAGTAGCTATTGTGGACTCCGGGTGTCGGCGCGCGTTGCGGTCCGATTTGCGGATTTCCATCCCAACAGCTGTCAAAGATAACCAACATGATACTGATCTTATGCCGCGCGGCGATATCCAGGAATTGATCGATCCGCCCCAAGAATCCTTTCGCGTCCTGAATCCAAAGTAGATCGTGCAGAAAGACTCGCGCCGTATTCATGCCGAGATCGGCCAGCAAACCCAGCTCGTGATCGATCTCCTTTGGATTGAACGTATCGGCCTGCCACATTTCGAGTTGGTTGATCGCGCCGCTGGGGATGAAATTACATCCAACGCGCCAAGGCTGGGCATCGTACCAGTTATGAATGCGCGCATCGCTCCAACGACCCTGCGAGGCATCTTCGATCAGTTTTAAAATGGCCATACGCGTAACTTTGAGACGATGTTGACCGCAGCGGCAAATGAATAATCGCCAATCCCGATCTCAAATGCGGGACAATCGATCAGGAAACGACGCATGCGCAGTCGGTTAATGACAAGGGGTTTACCTTGGCGCTTGCCTCTCCAATCCATAGTCTTTCCTACAAGTAAAGTTACTAAAAATTGATTCATGAGTTTTCCGACAAATTTTATCTGGGGCGCAGCGGCGGCATCTTATCAAATCGAAGGAGCCTGGAACCAGGACGGTAAAGGTCTCTCCGTCTGGGACATGTTTGCCCATCAACCGGGCAAAGTTTGGGAAGGTCACACCGGCGACACCGCATGCGATCATTATCATCGTTACCGGGAAGATGTGGACTTGATGGCTGGACTGGGATTGCAGGCCTACCGGCTTTCGCTTTCCTGGCCCCGAATCATGCCCGAGGGCGTGGGCCCGATCAATAAGACGGCCCTCGATTTTTACGACAAGCTCATCGACGGGCTGCTTGAGAAAAAAATCCAACCGTGGGTCACTCTTTTTCACTGGGACTATCCCTACGACCTTTTCCTGCGCGGCGGCTGGTTGAATCCCGATAGCCCGAAGTGGTTTGCCGAGTACACCGCTGTCGTGGTGGATCGCCTGTCCGATCGAGTCTCCCACTGGATGACGCTTAATGAACCGCAGTGCTTTGTCGGCATGGGACATCTCACTGGCGAACACGCACCCGGACTCAAGCTGGGATTTACGGAAGTGCTGACGGCCGCCCACCATGCCTTGATGGCCCACGGAATGGGCGCACAGGTCATTCGATCCAAGGCGCGCACAAAACCGCAAATCGGCTGGGCGCCGGTGGGACCTACCGCGTACCCAAAAACGAATTCTGCCGCTGACATCGAAGCGGCCCGCCAAACAAGTGCGTCAGTTTGGAGCGGCAACCTTTGGAATAGCGCCTGGTGGGGAGATCCACCCATTTTCGGGCACTATCCGGAAGAGGGACTGAAGGTCTACGGAAAAGCTGTTCCCAAATTCAAGTCGAGCGACTTTGACGTGATCAAGCAGCCGCTCGATTTTTACGGCGTTAACATTTACCACGGCATGTGCGTTGAAGCCGGCCCCGATGGCAAATCCAAGGTCGTTCCTTTTCCCGCAGGCCAGCCCCAGACCCACTTTACCTGGAATGTCACCCCGGAGATTCTTTACTGGGGGCCGAAATTCATCGCGGAGCGTTACAAGCTCCCCATTGTCATCACCGAGAACGGCCTTTCCGGTTGCGACTGGGTCGGCGTTGATGGGCAGGTTCACGATGAAGCCCGCATCGACTTCCTCACGCGCTATCTGCGGCAAGTCAAAAAGGCCATCGGCGATGGTGTCGATATTCGCGGTTATTTCCAGTGGTCGATCATGGACAACTTCGAGTGGGCCGAGGGCTACAAGCATCGCTTCGGACTCGTGCATGTGGACTTCACCACGCAGAAGCGGACGCTCAAGAATTCAGCCCACTGGTATCGTGAACTTATCCGGACAAATGGCATGGCGCTCTAGTCGTTCCCGCACTTACAACACTTCGCAAAGGCAATCTTATGGCAAAATCCATCTCCCTCGCCCGTTCGCTTCCTCTTGATGATTCTTGGGACGTTATCGTTGTCGGAGGCGGTCCGGCCGGTTGTACTGCGGCCATCGCGGCAGCCCGCGAAGGCGCCAGGACACTTCTCATTGAACAGACCGGCGCGCTCGGCGGTTCCGGGACGAGCGCCTTGGTTCCCGCGTGGTGCCCTTTCTCCGATCTCGACAAGATCATCTATCGTGGCCTCGCGGAAAAAGTATTCGAGGAAGCCAAAAAGGGAATCGCGCACGTCAAGAAGGACGATCTCGACTGGGTGCCCATCGACGCAGAGAGACTCAAGCGCGTCTATGACAAGATGGTCACCGATGCGGGTGCCACCGTGCTCTTTCACACTTTCCTTGCCTCCGTCGAAATGGAAGGCGACAGCGTCGCGGCCCTGATCGTCAGCAACAAGAAGGGACTCTCCGCCCTCCGCGCCAAGGTTTACGTCGATTGCTCCGGCGATGCCGATCTCTCCGCGTGGGCGGGCGCGCAATTCCACAAGGGCGACGAAAATGGCGAGATGCAGCCCGCCACCCATTGCTTCATTCTGGGCAACGTCGATAGCTACGCCTACCAATACGGTCGCCAGATTTCCTGGTGGTTCAAGGACAGCCCGATCCATGACATCGTCAAGGACGAGCGCTTTCCCGAGATCGCCGATCGCCACATCTGCAATAATCTCATCGGTCCGGGCTCGGTCGGATTCAATGCCGGTCACGTCTTCGACGTTGATAACACGGACCCCTCCTCCGTCTCCAAAGCGCTGATGCAGGGCCGTCGGATGGCCGAACAATATCGCGCCGCGCTCGCCGAATATCTCCCCGATACTTACGGCAATTGCTTTGTCGTCGCAACCGGTTCGGTCATTGGCATTCGTGAATCGCGCCGCATTGTCGGCGATTACGTTCTCAGCCTCGCCGATTACGCCATGCGTCGCAGCTTTGAGGATGAAATCTGCCGCAACTGTTACTTCATCGACATCCACCTCACGGTCAAGGAAGTCGAGACGAAGGAAATGTGGGAAGTCGAACGCTTCGAGCGCTACAAGAAGGGCGAGTCGCACGGCATTCCCTATCGTTCTCTCACCCCCAAGGGCATCCGCAACGTTCTCGTCGCGGGACGCTCCATCTCCTGCGAGCGCATCGTCCAAGGCAGTGTCCGCGTCATGCCTGTTTGTCTTGCGATGGGTGAAGCCGCCGGGATGGCCGCGGCCCACGCCGTCAGCAAGCACAAGGGCGATGTCCACGCCGTCGATATCGCGCATCTCCGCGCCCGTCTCCGTGAAGAAGGCGCCTATCTGCCCGATTTCCAACCGTCCGTTAAATCCGATTCCACTAAACTCGAAGCAGTCGCTGTTGAGGTTTAGACTACAGTCTCGCTTTCTGCCGGAATTCACGGGGACTTTTTCCCGTGATCTCGCGGAAGCGGCGCGAGAAATGGAATTCGTCGCAGAAGCCAAGTGTCTCGGCCAGTTCCTTGTTGCTGAGATGACGTTCCATCATCAGCACGCCCGCCTGCTCGATCAATCGTCGCATCCGGTACCGGGCCGGAGGACAACCTGTCTGCCGCGTGAATTCCTTGCGAAAGGTTTCGTAGGAAAGGCCCAATTTTGCGGCCAAAGATGATGGCGTGATTCCATGTCCATTAACCAATTCGTCCATGGCTGTCTCCATCCATGGGACGCGAACTTTCTCCAGTTCCGGCTCCTCGATAATATCGGCCAGAAATTTTTGCAGGCGGCAGACGCGTCGCAGCATGCCATCGGCACTGGGCGGCAAACCCGGTTCGACCACCGCCTCCAATTGAGGCAGCCAGCGCGAAATCGGCGCAAGTCGCTGCATGGCATGGGCCCGGTTGAGCAGTCCGCGCTGCAGCCAGAACTCGAAGACCGGCCCGTTGAAGACCACGTAAAACTCGCTCCACCTCTCGCCCGGTCCCGGCCCGTAACCGTGTGGTGTTCCTGGATAAACGAAAAGAAGGTCCCCTGCCCGGCACTTCATTACCGGTTGCGAGCCCACCTTCATATGTCCACTTCCCTCGAGCAAATAAACCAATGCGAAGTTGTCGTAGTTCCGCATTCTCGCGAGCGAAATTCCGCGCCCGTTCCGGATATAGCCAGACAGTGAAACTTGGCCAAGAGGACACGTCTCCGCCGATTGCCAAAGCAACCGCGATCGCTTTACCCAAGTTCGAGCCATACCAAATCATACATGTTATTTACCAAAGCGTCCATTTCTTCCCCTCCCCTGACGTGGTACATATTGTCCATGAACCTGCTCGCCGATCAGCCTCTTAAGTCCAACGGTCGTCCTCTCGATACATCCGAAGATTGCTTCGGCGAACTGCGCGAAAGCTCCTATCTCGTTGGCAACGGCGAGGCCCTTCGCTCTCGCATGCAGGAGGACGGTTATCTTTATCTGCGCGGTTTCTTCAAGCGCGATGATGTCATGGAGGTTCGCCGGACCATTGCAGAACATCTCATGTCCAATGGTTATCTCATCCCCGGGACGGATCCAATAGAGTGTTTCGCCAAACTACCGATCGACTTGAGCAAAGTTTTTCGCCCGGATTTTGCGCAGAATAACCCGACGCTGGAGAAGTTTCTCTATACGGGCCGGATCATGGATTTTTACCGGGAGTTTTTTGGGGAAGAAGTCCGCCATTACGATTTCACCTGGCTCCGAGTCATGGGATTTGGCAACGGCACCAAGCCTCATTGCGACGTTGTCTATATGGGCCGCGGCGAACGCGCAAAACTTCTCACCGCCTGGATACCGATCGGGGATGCGCCTCTGCATGTCGGCGGGCTCATGATTTTGGAAGGCTCGCATCTGCAGCACGAACGTCTCAGGAACTACCTTGAGCGCGACGTCGATAGTTATTGCTCCAACAGCCCGGACATCGACAAGGTCGAACAGGTCATTCAAAAAGGCGGCTGGTACAAATGGGATGGCAGCCTGGCTAAAGATCCCGCGAGTCTGCGCGAGAAACTGGGCGGTCGCTGGCTCACCACCGACTTTGAAGCGGGAGATCTTCTCACCTTCACCATGCATACGGTGCATGCCAGCATCGATAATAACTCGGACAGAATACGCATCTCGACTGATTCACGCTACCAGCCTGCGTCGCTCCCCGCCGACGAGCGGTGGATCGGCGAGAAACCGCCCGGTCATAGTTACGAGATCAAGCGCGGTCGTATTTGTTAGGACCGCCCCAGCGGTCGCCACCACCGGTATTTTATCCCCTCGCAAACCGACCCCGGCAGGGGTCGTACAGAGGTGGCACTCCTGACCGGGGTGCGCTCCTTGTGGAATGTTTTCCGGTGGTGTCGCCCGCAACGGGCTCAACCGCCGGCTAGGATTGTGTTATTCCTCCGGAATGCAAAAAGAAAGATTCAGCGACTTTTGCAGAGGTCTCTTTGAGGTTAGCTGTTCTTGGAACGGCGCGTGCGCTGGAAGATTATGAGCAGGGCCAAGCCGCCGAGCATGAGCGCCCAGGTGCCCGGTTCCGGCACAACTTCCACGTCGATGTCATTCCCCACTAATTTAAGGTAGGAGGGAGTATAGTAACCGGCCCCTTGAGAACTGACGATGTCCAGGGTCAGGCCCGAGATCACTCCAGTCGTGGCGTTATAGCTAACGCCGCTTGCACCGGAAAATGCCGTGGTTCCAAACCCGCCTGTACCACCCGTGCTGGTGATGAGGACATACTGCGTCGTGTCGGGGACAATCGCGCCGCCGGAAGAGGGCAACAGATTCAAGGTCAAGGTCATTCCGCCCGTCAGGATGACGCTGGAGCTTGCTCCCATGGCCAGTTGATTGCTTTGGCCCAAAACGCTGGAGCTCAGGTTGAAGGTCAGGTTCGCAGAGCTGCTAAAGGTGGTCGTGCCCGAGGACGTCAGGACGAGGCTGCTGGTCGTGTCCGTACCGTTGCCGACCTGAACGTTGCCATTGATCGTATTGGTCGTACCGTTGACTGCGCCTGTGCCTCCCAAGGTCGCACCACTGCTCACGTTCACTGCTCCACCGGTAACGACGCCGTTAACTTTCAAGCTCGATCCTGTGTTCATCGTCAGCGGACCGAAAACCGTCGCGCCACTGTTGATGGTGTTATTCAGGCCAGTCGTCGTGATACTGGAGGTGGTCAGGGTGCCGGTACTGGTCGCTGCAATCGTCCCCGTGCCGCCCAGGGTTGCCGCACCAACTGTCGCATTGACCCCATTCAGGTCGAACGTGCCGGTACTGACGTTCAACGCTCCGGTCGAGGCGCCTACGGTGCCGCCATCAACGAGCTGCAACGTACCATTCGTGATCGTGGTACCACCCGTGTAGCTATTCGCCCCGGCGAGAATTGTTGTGCCGCTGCCAATTTGGCTAACGGAGCCGGCCGAGCCTCCGGTGGCGACGAGATCGCTAATGGCATCGGTGACTGTGTAGGTGTTCGAGCGATCAAAGGCCAGGGTGCTGCCTCCGCTCATGGTCACATTGGCCGTGCCGAGTTGGCCGGTGGTTCCACCGTTACCGACCTGGAGCGTGCCGCCTGAGATTTGCGTAGCACCAGAGTAAGTGTTCGCGCCGGTCAGGACCACCGTGCCGCTGGTCGTCTTGTAAAGATCGATGCTGGCGCCGAGACCGTTGGCGGTTTCATCGATGAGTGACGCACCCACCGTGCCGCTCTGCAGGTTAAAGCTGTAGCCGGTCAGGGAGCCGGTCCCCACGCTGTCGATGATGCTGCCACTGGACAAGGTGATGTTACCCAAGGCGATGACCAAGCCGTTGATATCCAAGGTGCCGCCATTGACGAACGTCGGATCGACTGAGCGGTTGTTGGCGATAGTACCGCTGGCGTTGCCAGCGGTGGTAGTGGATACCGGGCCCAAGGCGGTCGTGGTGCCAAGTTTCAGCGTACCGGCGGTAACCGTGACGGAGGCGCTCAAGCCGGTATTGTTGCCGTTCAGCACCAGAGTACCGAAACCGGTTTTGGTCAGGGCGACGGGGTAGTTAGCACTTTGAAAACCACCGATGTTGCCGCCGGAGACGACACCATTGAGCGTCAGTGTCGTGCCCGAATCAACCTGGAAGGTGCCGCCATTGTACTGCATATTAACGGTCCGGCTCGAAGCAAAGCTCGCCGTGGTTTCGAGCGTGCCGCCATCAAAGAAGAGCGCGCCGGCGGCTCCTCCCAAGTTCGCATCGGCGGAAACCTGCAAAATGCCTTGCGAAATAACATCGCCGCCAGTGTAGCTATTGCCAGCATTGGTCAGGATCACGGTACCGGCGCCCGTCTTGGTCAGGACATCGGTGCCGCCAGCGATGAGAGAAGCAATGGTCAGAGTCCCAGTCCCGTTGGCATAAAGAATCAAATCGTTCGACGAAGCCTGCAACGTGCCGCCGGTAATGCTTACATTAGAGCCGCCGGTGAAGAGAAGACCGCCGGTATTGATCGTCAGCGTGTTACCCAGGGTCAGGTTGGCCGTCGCGTCCATTTTGAGCGCACTGATGGTTTGAGCGGTGCTGCTGGTCGTCAGCGGGGTTGAGCCAGTGTAGTTGTAAACAACCGTGTTCGAGAGGGTGCCGTTGGTCAGGGCTGTGTAGGCGGAGTAACCCGTAATGGCTGAGGATCCGCCATTGGAAACCGCGAAGTCCGTGCCGCCGAAAGTGGCATAGCCGCCGATAATTCCGCTGGCGAGATTGGAAGTCGTGGTGGTCGCCGCCCCGGTCCCGAAGTCGATGGTACCGCCGTTATTAGCGCTGCGCGTGATGGCTCCGAGGGCAATGGATCCTGTGTCGCCATTAGTTAAATTGATGCTCGATTGACCCGTACCAAGAGTCGTGCCGTTGCCGGCCAACCCGAGAGTCTGGTTAAAGGAACCGCCGCTCAATTGCAGGTTGACGCTGCCCAAGGTCAGGGCTGCAGCCGAGGCGGTTCCGTCCTGCGACAGCTTGTTGTTGTTGTTCGTGCTGTAATCGAGCACGGTCGTGCCGCCATTGAAGGTGGTCGCGGCGGTTATCGTGTTGGTGCCCGAGATGGTCACGGTTCCAGACCCCGTCTTGGTAAAATTCGTCGTACCATACAGAGTGCCGCTAAAGGTGGTATTGCCGGGACCGGCCCATTGGAAGAAGGTCGACCCAGTGGTCACGGAACCGCTCAGGGTCAGAGTGGCACCGGGGCTCATAATGTTCACAAAAGCGCTGGCATTACCGGCACTAATGGAGCCACTCAGGGTGAGGCTGTTGGCGCCAGCGAAGCCGAGGCTATAGCCCTCATTTTGCAGCGAGCCTCCCGTGGCGATAAAACCGCTAGCGACGGTCGCGCCGTTGGTCAGCGCGACCACAAAAGGACCCCGGCTACCATCACTAATGGATCCGCCGCTAAGAGGTGTTCCACTGGCCAGTGTCAACGTATTGTAGGCCTCATAGTTAACGACCACAGCCAGAGAAGTCGCCACCCCCTGGCTAAAGCCATTCGTGCCATTCGCGATCGTGACATTGCCGTTGATTCCATTCCAATTGGCCTGCAACTTTTGAGTGTCGCCGCTGGAATTATTGCCTGAAGTATTATCCGTGATGGCTCCGGAAATGACGAGATCGGCACTCGTGCCAACCCCGATGAAATTGCCGTTAGCAGGAATACCCGAGGCTGCATTGAGAAGAGCGAAAGTGCCGGAGATGGTGGTGATCCCCGTGTTGTTGATCGTGACGGGGGTATTCTGGCTGGCACTGGCGGCCCAAGCCACCCCAGAGTGAGCGGCGCCCGTGAAAGTCAGATTGTTGGAGCCGATAATGACGGGTACCGGGACTCCAAAGTTGTTGAAAACGAAGTTGCCGATGGTGCGTGCCTGGTTGTCGGCCGCGAACGCGCCGCTAGCAATCGTCGAGGTGCCCAGCGGGCCGCTCGTGGCGTTGCCGTTGGCACCGATGAGGATGACCGCGCCAGCCGCCGCCGCAGTGTTACCGGAGTAAGTGCTCGCACCGGTCAAGTCCACCGTACCGCCGGTTCCCGCGTAGACGGTCAGGCCGCCCGTTCCGGTAATCGGGGAGCTGATCACTGCGTTGACGCCGGCATTGGCAGTGATGATTCCTTCTGCGGCACCGAAGTTCAAAGCCCCTGTCGTTCCCGAAGGCTTGATCGTGTTGCTTGTCACAAAAAGGAGCGCACCGCTGGCATCGGTCAGGGTCGTGCCATCCGTGATGGTGAGGTTTCCGCCATTGATGACGAGCGAGTTGATTGACGTTGTCGCAGTGCCGGTTGTCGATGTGATGATGTAGGTGTTGTCACCCGCAACAATCGCATTATCCATGAATTCATCCACCGGGTTCAAGGGACGCAGGCCGGTGGTGAGATTCCACGTCACAAAGGTGTTGGCGGTTCCTGTCACGGTACCGTTTTGGCCGGTTAACGTGCCCGATTCGCCGAGCAGGTAGGGAACGATCTTGGTGTTATCGACATTCTTATTGATTCCTGTCGTGCCACCCGCAGTGGTTCCGGACAAAGTCGGCGTGCCGCTAAGAGTAAGTATTCCGACCGGACTTGAGGCGAAGATAGCATCACCGAGATTCGTGCCGTTGACCAATGCAATACCACCGGACGTGGCGACGTGGGATAGCGTATTCCCAACGGCTAACTTGGCCGAGTTCCCGTTATTAAATTGAACCGTGATCGTCGAGATGCCGCCACCAAGTGTGACAGCGCCAATGGTCTCTCCTGAGTTTGTACCGCTTTCCCCTGTTCCTTCATAAGTGAAGTGCGAGTTGTTGTTGAGCGTAATGGCGCTGCCACCCAAGCGGTTGGGATTGGTAGCGCCAGTACCGGCGGAGTCATCGTCAATCAAGAGCTGGCCGCCGGCATTCAGCACCACCGGACCTGAACTCGGGATACTGCCGTTCGGACCGTTAATGAGGAGCAATCCACCGCCGCCAATAGTGACCGTGCCAGTGGGGTCAACGATACTTTCGATATCCAGGGTTCCCCCGTTTGCGTTCACAGTCAACGTGCTTAACACGGAAGTGAGAGTGCCACCGTTGAGTATGAGGGTACCCAACCCCGATTTGGCGAGTGCGTTTGAAGTGTTATAAGCACCGTCCAACGTAAGAGTACCGGAGGTGGTCGTAATCGTGGAACCGGCGGTCAAGGCATTGAAATTGCCAACTCCACCAATCTCCAAATTGCCTGTGCCAACGAAGGTATAGTTACCGCCGATACTCAACGGATTGCTGCCCAGGGTGGCGATGGCCAAGCCGCTGGTATTGTCGATCGTGCCACCGTTGATAGTGAATGTGCCGTTGCCCAGTGCGCTCGCGTTATTGATGTTCAACTGACCGGCGGAGAGCTTCACGCCATCAGCCATTGAGTTGGAGCCCGACAATGTCAGGGTACCGGCGGAGATCGTCGTGAGACCGGTATAGCTTTCGTTGCCGCTCAGTACCAGGGTGCCAGCGCCCGCCTTGGTCAAACCGTAATTGCCGGAGATGGCGCCGCCATCCGTCAGCGTGCTGGTGGTCCCGGTGATCGTGATTGTGGGCGAAGTAAGGCCGAGAGTAACCGCGCCCGTACCGAGGTTATAGGAGTTGGTGCCTGTGAAGGTGAAGCTGCCGTCCCACGCTTCGGCGCCGTTGTTGGTCGGTGTGGTAATCGCCGCGGTGCTGCTATTGTTGATCGTACCGCCAAAGATGGTGAGCGTGCCGGTGCCGAGGGCGCCCGCGCTATTGAGGTTCAATGTGCCGGAATTCAAGGTCGTTGCACCGGAGTAACTGTTCGCGCCCGCGAGAGTGACTGTGCCGCCGTTGACAATCAGCGAGGCGGCCGCGCTGCCGATGGAGGCAGTACCGCTTTCCGTCAGGATACCACCGGTATTAACGGTGATGGCCGTTGCACCGGTGAGTGACCCGTTGAGGGCGAGCGTGGCGGTATTATTTACGGTGGTGGCCCCGGAGTAGCTGTTCGCGCCGTTGAGGGTTGTCGTGCTGGCATTGAGCGTCAGAGTCGATGTGCCGGTGATGGAACCCGTGCCACTTTCCGTCAGGGTACCGCCCGTATTAAGAGTGATGGCCGTGCCGCCAGTGAGCGAGCCGTTGATGTTGAGGGTGCCCGCATTGATGACCGTCGCGCCCGTGTAGGAGTCGCTGTTGCCGGTCAGAGTCAGCGTGCCCGTGCCCGCCTTGGTGATGCCAAAACCGCCGGAGATGTTGCCGTCTTCGGTGAGTGTGCTTGCCGTGGTCGTGACGATTACGTTCGCGCCCAGGGTGACCGCGCCGGTACCGAAATCGAGCGCATTGCTGCCGGCGTAGGTGAAGTTACCGTTCCAGTTTTGCGCGGGGTTATTGGCGCTACTTGTGACCGCGGCTGAAGTTGCATCGATTGTGCCGCCGTTGATGATGAGTGTTCCTAAGCCAAGTGCTCCCGCCGTGTTGATGTGCAGAGCACCGCCGTTGTTCAGGGTGGTTGTGCCGCTGTAGCTGTTGGCGCTCGAGAGGCCCACAAGAGCGCCACTATTAATCGTGATAGATGTCGAGCCTGTGATGGTGGCGGTCCCGGTTTCCGAGAGGATACCGCTGCTGTTGACCGTGATGGCCGTTCCACCGGTCAGCGAACCCGCGAGGCCGAGAGTGCTCGCATTGACTGTCGTCGCACCGCTGTAGCTATCGGTGCCGGAGAGAGTCAATCCACTGGCGAGACTGTCGGTCAGCGCGCCGATGCCCGTGATGTTGGAGGAGATCGTAAGAGCCTGGGTGCCGACAATAACGATTTCATTGGTGGATCCCGCCGTCACAGTGCCCGTACCACTGATGGTCCAGGCTCCAGTACCATTGCTATTCAATCCATTGACCGCGAGATTGTTTGTCCCAAGGGTCAAGCTGGCGGACGCGCCGGTATATCTGAGGGTGTCGGCGGTGGAGTTGTTCGAAAGTCCCAGGGCGCCGGTGATATTATATTCGGTTGCAGCAGTGGTGATATTGGAGCCCGTCGCGGTGGTGCCGCCGGTAAATGCCGCGATGACGCCGCCGTTATTCGACGCATAAGCCCCAGTAGAAATGGTGGCCCAGGCCCCGAGGATGCCGCCAGCGGCAGTCGTGGTAGTGTTGTTATTGGCCGTGGTGGTCGTGATACTGCTGCCCGCCGTCGCCGGCAATGTGAAACTCACCGTGCCGCCCGTGCTCTGCGAAATATTCCCAAGCGCAACCGACAGGGTCAAACTGCCCGTCGCGGCGGTGTTCGTGGCTGTGATCGATGAAGCGCCGGAACCGATAGCCGTGTTGGCAAAAGCCTGCGAAGTGGTGGTGGCGCTCTGCTGCTTGATATTGAGCGCACCGCCGTCGAGTACCAAGGCTGAACCGCTGTTGATAAGGTTGGTGGGAGTCGTCGCGTTGGCGTAATCGACGATCAGGGTGCCACCGCTGACCGTTGTCGTGCCGGTATAGGTATTGACCCCCGCGCTGTTCAAAGTCAACGTTCCGGAACCGGCTTTATTAATGCCAAGACCGGTACCGGAAATGGAGCCGCTGATCGTAAGGCCGTTGGTTGCGCTGGCCGTATTGATTGTCGTGTTCCCGGTCAGGGTGACAGGTCCCGTACCGAGGCTTAAGGCCTGCGTGCCCAGGAAAGTGAAGCTACCGCTCAGGCTCAGCGGATTGTTGTTGGCGAGAACCAAATTCGTAACCGAGCTATCCAACGTGCCGCCGCTGATGGTGAAGGTGCCAGCCGCACCGCCGAGTGCCGTTGTGCTGCCCAGAGTCAACGTGCCTCCGCTGAGGTTGGTGCCGCCTGTAAAGGTGTTGACGCCAGCCACAGTAGCCGTGCCACCGGTAACGGTGAGCGAGTCCCCGTTGCTCAAGACGCCAGCGGCGGATTCCGTGAAGGTACCGCTGTTGACCGTGATAGCAGTTCCACCGGTCAACGAGTTGGTGACACTGAGTGAACCCGCGTTGACAGTGGTGGTGCCGGTGTAAGCATTCGTTTGGGAAAGAGTTGCCGTACCGCCAGTTACAGTGAGCGAAGCAGCCGCGCCGCCGCTACCAATGTTGGCGCCAGCTCCTTCGGTCAAGGTGCCGCCGGTATTCACCGTGATGGCCGTTGCGCCTGTCAGAGCTGCACCGAGATTGAGAGTACCCCCGTTGACCGTCGTCGCGCCGCTATAAGAACTGGATATGTTCAAGTTCGTAGTTCCGGCCATTTGCATCACACCACCGGTACCGGTAATACCCGCCGTGGTAATGGTCAGGGTGCCAGCGGCCACATTGAATGTGACAATATTACCATTCGTGTTGATGCCACCGGTCATAGTCCAGGTAGTGCCGCTGTTTTTGATCGTCGCGTTTGAACCCAGGACAATCGCGTCCGACGTGGTCGGCGAGCCGGTGCTATTGACCAACGCTCCGGCGTCCGCGCCCGCGCCGAAGCCATTGCCGTTCAAAGTAATAGGACCCGTGGAATTCATGACCTGGGCGTTCACGTCAAGAACCGAACCGGTATTGACCGTCGTACCGATAAAGCTGCCCAGTGCCCCAGTAAAGCCGAGTTGAACCACTGTGTTGTTGGTACCGTTACCGATCGTGACCGTTCCCGTGGCTGTGCTCAGATTGGTAGTCGTTCCACCCAAGGTGATCAGGCCACCAGCGGAATTCAGGGAGAGGTTAGTACCAGTACCCGTAAAAGCCGCATTGAGAGCGAGGGTTTGAGTGGAATTGCTATTTGCAACGGTAAAGCCGGACGCGCCAGTCACCAGGCTCAATAAACCGTTATTAGTGGTCGCAGCATTGCTGTTAACCAAAGTGGTCGCGCCCGTGTTGAAGGCACTTTCCGTGATATTGCCGCTGGTTAGCGTCAATGTCCCTGAAATAGCAGTGGTGCTGGAGTCGAGGCTAAATGCACCGATGGCAGGTCCATTGGCAGATCCAAAAGTAATACTATTCGCGCTCTGGCTTGTGCCTGTGGTGCTACCTCCCAGGGTAATGAAGCCGGGAATTGTTACGTTATTGCTATTATCGAAGATGACATCATCGCCTGCTCCGGCGATGCCGCCCGTTCCGGTGCCACCATTCCAATTAGTTGGCGCTGCGCCCCAACTGCTTGAAGTGGTGCTCGTCCATGTCGCCGTTCCGCCATACGCAGCCTGGCCGAGGGAAAGAGCGAGAATGGCCATGACGGCAAAAATCCAGATAGAGTTTTTCATTAGGGGTATCCTGAATGCTATTGATGCGGATCGCTTGAAACTGCTTTTTACCCGGCAACGGAACGGCTTTTCCGGATAACTAGGTGCGATTGCATTAAATAAGCGTAATGGAGACATGAAAACAGCGTTAGTCCATTACCGATTTAAAGCATGTCAATCCCTGATCGATACAGATCTTGTTTAACAGAAACTTACGCTATGGCAGATAGGTTTTTGATGGAATTTACAGGAAAGCTGAAATTAGCTGATCGTCATTAAAGAACGTAATGAGGTAAACTTTATAACGATAAAATGGTAATTCTAACGGAGACCTCTGCAGAAATCGTCTTTTCGTCTTTTCGTCTTCGCAATCCGAAGGCTTGTCACAGAGGTGGCACCCCTGCCGGGGGTGCGCGCCTTGAGAAATATTTTCCAGTGGTGTCGCCCGCAACGGGCTCAACCACCGGCTAGGATTGTGTCATTCCTCCGGAATGCCAAAAAACAAGATTCAGCGACTTTCGCAGAGGTCTCTGACGAGATTGGTCAGAAGCATACGGACACGCCAACATTTGAAAATATACTGCCCTCTTGAATAATTAATCTTTAAGCTAAGCTGTCACTGAGGCCTTTGGGGCGCGCACGGGCATCGGTGGCACATAAGATTCGTCGCCTCCATAGTATTTCCAACTGACGTAAAGCTTATACATGAAGAAAAGCGACGCCGTGCTGAAGACAAAACTCCAGAAGGGAATGAAGCAATAAGCCGTTTTCTCTCCGTAGTGTTTGGTCATGATGTCCAGGAAGGCCCCGCCAAGGGCCCCTGAAAAAATACCCACGATAGAGGTGAGCAAGACTCGACAGGATGAATATTGGCCGAACCGTTCCTTTGGAAGCAGCCTCATGAGCATGGGAAAATCCATCTGGCACATCATCCCGATCGGGCAACCCAGGAAGACGGTCTGCGCCAGCGAGCAGTAGTAAAAAGTCCAAGGATCCGGTCTCCAGAACAGCCAGATGAAATTGATGGGAGACACCACCCAAGCCAGTATTGTTCCCCATAACACGACACGAATGGGATGGAAACGGTCCCCCATCCATCCGGCGACGGGGACACAAAAGAAGCAGGTAATCGCCCCGGCCACTGCCAGCCAGCCAATTTGGTGCAAATTCAGCCCCATGGTGATCTTCTGGAAAAAGATGCTAAACATTCCGCAGGCCCCGGCGAGAGTCCCGAAGATGCCAATTAAAAATAGATACCAGTAGTGGGGCAGAGTCATGCATTCCCGCGCATAGGTTTTTAGTGCAGCGACCGGTCCCGTCGCTCCATCCGTATTTTGAGGCGGCGGCGGATATTCCCCTTCCTTGACAAACAGGCACATCGAACCGAATCCAAAGAAGTAGAGGACAGCCGCACCAATGAAGATTTCCTTGAAATGGCTTTCGACATATGGAAACACCAACTCGTTGTAAAGCATTCCGGTGACCATGATCACCATCCGGAACCAGGAGGTGAATCGGGAGATGAGTTGCTCCGGCACCACATCGTTAAAGAGGTACCAAAAGACGGAGGTGACAAAGGTGTTGAAGAAATCGAAAGCGATCAGGAAGATCGAGAGGACGATCAGGATCAATATGTTGTTGGTAAAAGTGTGCCCGAGCGCGGGGAAAGTCCTGCCCAGCCAAGGGCCGATGTCATCCACGAAGGCCAGGCCCAAAAAGCAGAGGACGAGGAATGGCATGGTCGCCGCAATGAACGGAATGCGCCTTCCCCAGCGGCTGCGAAAACGGTCGCTCCTGAAACTGACCACTGGGTTGAAAATGCCGCCAATAATTTTCGGAACCGTCGCCAGGACGATGCCCATGAGAAAATTCGAAGCATCCAGATGCTTGAACTTCAACGGAATGGCGCTCGGTACCACCGATTCCACCATGAAATAGGTGAAGTCGCCCCAGAGCAGCCAGAAGTAGAGCCTGCCCAAGGCGGATTTAGTATAGGTCAGCGTACCGACGCGATACAGTTGCGGTTCTTTCATCCGGCGACTTTCAAGCCCAGCGCGGCGAGTACGGCGGTATCCGGCATCCGCTTACCGTCCCTTTTATTTACGACTTCAAAATCACCGGCGTAATCCCACATCGTCCAACCGATTTTCTGCCTTTCCAAGGCGCCGGAAATATCGCGTATCCAATCGAGACGACAGGAGCGCGGGGCGAAAACCTTGTAGACGCCGAATTCATTGCAGGTCAAAGCGACTCCATGCGCGCGGCCCCAGGCGGCGGCCTTGGCGATCATGGCTTCGTAGCGCTCGAGATTCCAGTTGAGTTGCTTGTACTCATTGATTTCGCGAATGGCATCGGGATCGGTGACTGTCTTGAGAAAATTTTGAATAAACGCGGGATTACTCGGGTAGGTCATGCCCTTGCAAAACATGGCCCATGGTGGAGCCCACTTCGCACCCTGATGGGTGAAAATGAGCGGATCGTAGAGATGAAAATTGCAGATGATGTTTCGATCCTCAGGCAGTTCCAGTAATTCAAGCATGGGCAAAGCCGACCACTCATCGCCTCCGAGAATGATGGTGTGACTCGGCGCCGCGCGGCGAATGGCTTGGGCGGCCTTGTTCTGGATTTCATTCCAGCGCTTTGGATTCTGTATTTCCGGTTCGTTGAGCACCTCGAAGAAAAGGCGGTCGGCATCGAACTTGGAAAAATTTCCGGCGAGTGCGGACCAAAAGGAGACGAACGCGTCCACACTGGCATCGCTGGCGGCGAGCGCCTTCTTGAACGGAGTTCCCGGATGAATATCGATGATCACCGCGAGATCCTGATCGAGCATCGTTTGCACTTCGCGATCGAGCCGGGCCATGTATTCCGGAGGTAGCTGACCGGGATTGGCGGGATTCAGGATCGGTTCGGCAGCGATGGGAAAACGGACGTGGTCGAATCCCATGGTCTTGATCAGCGCAATATCCTGCGCGTTCAAGTAGGAATCGAAATGCTTCGGGGTATAACCGGCGGCTTGATAGACCTGCGAAAACCAATGGCTCAAATTGATGCCGTGACGAAGATGGGCCGCACGCGCGGCGACGAGGGGAAGTATTTCAGGCTGAAGGGACATGGCGATTGCAACTTTTCCTCATACATAATGTTTTTGGGATTATGCGCAATAGCATTTTGATCATGGAAACGAGGGCGTCCCGCCGAAAAACGCGATTTACAGGGGATTACCGACTGGATACAGCCACGGGCAGTCAGCTAATGACATGTTTATGATCGGGCATCAACTAACACGATCCGTCGTCATTGTACTAATTTCAACTCGCGAATTCATTCGTTAATCGCTTACCCAGCCCTTTTTCTCTTCTTGATTCAAACATCGTAAAAATCTCTTCTCCCTCATTTTCATCCCTTGTCGGGGCCTGACCTGACTGTTGAACACTCAGCTTAAACATCAAAAAACATCCCCATGCTTAAACCCCATCTATTCCTGACCGCCCTCGTATTGATCCCGGCTTTATGTCTTACTCCGGCTCTTCGAGCCCAAACCGTGGGCGGCATCGCGCCGAAAGCTCTTTTCGATCCGACGGACAAGGGTGCCGCTTCCCAGTTCACTGCGGCCAATCAATCGGAGAGCCAGGTCTCCGTGGTGCCGTCCAATAACACAACAGGCGTCGACGTCACGATCCAACCTGGTGCCGCTGGCTATCCCGGCGTTGTGCTCAAGCCATCAGGTGGTTCGCCCTGGGACCTTTCACCTTACGGAGACATCACGGCCACCATTACCAATACCGGCACGAAAAAAGCCGCGATCAGCCTGCGAGTCGATAACAACGGAGACTGGCAGACCAGCCCGTGGAGCACCGAGAGTTTCTCATTCAATCCGGGAGAAACGAAGACGGTAAAAGTTGTCTTCGGCTATTCCTTTGGTTACAAGCCCAGCTTCCCGCTAAAATCGAATGACATCATCCAAGTCCTGGTTTTCACGGGTAAAGTAGCCACGGATCCCCTCACCTTTCATATCGACTCCATCGAAGCGAGCGGTTCTGCGGGAGAAAAACCGGCGGTTGATCCCAGTTCCATCCGCGTCGTGCCGCCGAATGGTTTCATCGTCGGCCCTGGCGTGACCATCGATGCCGCCAAGCAGCTCAGCGGGAAAAATGGCGCCACGACTTCCGTGGTTGATTCTCCCAATGGTCCTTCGATCAAGATTGATTTCGCCCCTGGCAAGAGCGAAGGAGCAGTGACGTTGAAACCGGCGGCGGGCAAGTGGGACTTGCGCGAGGCCCTGGAAATTCGCGTGAAGGTCCGTAATGATGGCACGGCCCCGATTACGCCGAGCGCCGTGGCGGGCAGTGGTGGCGGCTTGACCGACATCATCGCAGCCAGTGCACCTATTGCTCCCGGTGCTGAAGGCGAGATTGTCATTCCTTTTATCAATCCCAAAATCTGGACGAACACTCCGCCTGCCATCACCGCCGATCCCGGTACGGGGAACAAGTTCACCAACAATTCAGGAACCACCGTGACTGTTTCGGTTCCCGGTTCCGATAGCGCGCAAACGCTGACGATCGAATCGATCAAGGCCGATGTCCCTGCCTACTCGGCGCCCGAAGGGTTTGCCGACAAACCGCCGGTGGACGGCGATTGGACCAAGACGTTCGATGATGAGTTTGACGGCACGGCCATTGACGAAACGAAATGGAATTTGGTCTCAGACAATTTCTGGGACAAGAGGACCCATTTCACGAAGGACGAAACGACGGTCAGCGGTGGCATGGCGACGCTGGTCTATGAGAAAAAGACCGGTTATCCGGGGGATGATACCACGAAAAAACCGACCGATTATGCCGCCGGTTATCTGGACACCTACGGTAAGTGGACCCAGCGCTATGGTTACTGGGAAGCGCGGATCAAGCTTCCCACCGCGCCCGGCCTGTGGCCCGCCTTTTGGCTGATGCCCGATCGCGGCGTGGCCGCTGGCCCGCAGTGGAAACGGGGCGACACCGCCAATGGCGGAATGGAATTCGATATCGCCGAGTATCTGTCGGGTTGGGGCCCGCTCCGCTACAATATCGCCATGCACTGGGATGGCTACGGCAAGAGCCACAAGGCGACCGGACAAGTCACCAATTACGTCCAGCCCGACAAGGATGGCTTCATCACGCCCGCGCTGCTCTGGCTGCCCGGCAAGGCGATCTACTACTGCAACGGCAAGGAAATCCTGCATTACGAAAACGATCGCGTGTCGAATGTTCCATCCAATATCATCTTCAACTTTGTCTCCGGTGGTTGGGACAACCTGCCCCTGGAAGATGCGAAATTGCCCACGAGTCTTGTGATCGATTTTGTCCGTGTCTGGCAGCGCAAAGACCTCGCATCCGATGTGGATGGACCAAAAACGGCGACACCCACAGCCAAATAATTCCGTATCTAATAATCAGGCAAAGAAAGTTCCTTATGATCAATCCCCGCATTCTCCTGACGGCATCCCTATTAATACCCGCGTTTCATTTTGCTTCGATTCTTCGGGCTGATGATGCGCCCGCTGTTGGAGGGATCGCGCCCCGGCCTATTGTCGACATCTCTGCCGCCGGGAGCGAAAGCAAATTCGTGGTGGACGAACCGGCCAGCAAGGGCCAGGCGACCATCTCGCGCAGCGACAGCCCTGCGGGAGTCGTGGTCACTGTAGCTCCGGGACAAGCCGACTATCCCGGTGTCTCCCTGAAACCGGCAACTGGCGAAGCGCCCTACGATCTTTCCCCCTTTGGCCGCGTCGAGGTGACCGTCACCAACCTGGGAACCAGTCAGATTGGACTGGGAGTTCGCATCGATGACTCGGGTGGCTGGCAGAATAACAATGCCAACGTGGGCTACATCAAACCCGGCGAAACGGACGTCGTCAAAGTCGTCTTCGGGACTTCCTACGAGCATCCCACGAAGATGATCAATACCTCTTCCATTGCCCAGATTCTTATCTTCGGTGGCAAAGCTACAGATGCGCCCGAAATCTTCCGCATCGACTCGGTTGTGGCGGCGGGCGTGAAGGGCGAAAAGATTCCCGTCGATCCAAACACCATCGTCGACTCGCCCAAGGGCGGGCTTCTGCTGGGTGCTGGCGCAACGGCGCTCGACGCGGGCAAGAATTTGGTCAACAACGGTGCCGAGGGTTCCCTGGTCGATGCTTCGGGCAGTCAGAATCTGAAGATTGTTTTTCCCGGCGGCAATGGCCAGATGTCGGCAGGCATCAAGCCTGCGGCAGGCAAATGGGCCCTGACCAATAGCCTCGAGATGCGCGTGAAAGTACGCAACGACGGCCACTCGGCGATCACGCCGACCCTGCATGTCGATAGCCAGGGTGGCCCGGTTGATGTGACCGCCGCCGCCCCGTTGGATCCGGGCGCCGAGACGGAACTTGTCGCCTCCTATATCAACCCGAAAATCTGGACAAATACTCCGCCGTCCATCAATCCGAATCCGGATACGGGCAATAAATTCACCAACAACCAGGTCCTCGATGTTCTCATCGGTGCGACGGCTGATTCTTCCGAACGAACGCTGACGGTCGAGTCGATCAAGGCCGATCTGCCGCCCTATTCCGCGCCCGATTGGCTCGGCACCAAGCCGCCCGTGGATGGCGACTGGACGAAGACGCTCGATGATGAGTTCGATGGCGCGACGCTCGACATGACGAAGTGGAACAACACCACTCCAGAGAACTTTTGGGACCAGAGAAGTCACTGGAGCAAAGATGATCTCATTCTCAAAAACGGCACGATTACACTGCACTACGAAAAGAAAACGGGGCCCATGAATGATGAACCCGGGAAAAAGGAAACCGACTACGCCGTCGGATTCCTGGATTCATACGGCAAGTGGGTGCAGCGTTATGGCTACTTTGAGGCACGGGTCAAAAACCCGACGGCGGGTGGTCTTTGGCCTGCGTTTTGGTTGATGCCCGATCGCGGCGAGGCAACCGGCCCCCAATGGAAGCGCGCCGACACCGCCAACGGTGGCATGGAATTCGATATCATGGAATTCCTCTCGGGTTGGGGTCCCTGCCGTTACAATATCGCGATGCATTGGGATGGGTACGGCAAGGACCACAAGTCGACCGGCTCCGCGATCAATTATGTGCAACCGGACAAGGACGGCTTCATCACCAGCGGCCTGCTCTGGCTTCCCGGCAAGGCGATCTATTACTGCAACGGCAAGGAAATTATGCACTACGAGAATGATCGTGTGTCCGCCATCCCGTCCTACATCATCTTGGACATGGTTTCCGGCGGCTGGGACAACACTCAGCTCGATGACGCCCAATTACCGGATGATTTCGTGGTCGATTATGTACGTTGCTGGCAGCGCAAGGACCTGGCTTCGGCTGTCGATGGTATCAAGACGCCTTCCGCAACACCGCCCGCGACCAAGTAATTCTGTAGCCGCGCTCGTGAGAGCGTGGTCCCCGGCCCCACCGCCTTACGGCGACGCTAAGAACTCACGGAAAAGCTTGAACGGCGATGATAACACTAGGAGACTCTTCTGGTCACTGTTTCTCCGTGTAAAATCACCGCGCAACAAAGCGGGCGATACGGGGTTTAGAAGTGACTATTAAAAGAAATTAAACGTATGGAAACCGAAGCAGTCGAACAGATTCCGGAAGAGCAGGTAGTCGAACAGCAGGAACAGCCCATTGCCCCCGCACCCGTGGCCGCGAGAGCAAATGCTCCTACCGATACCGAGGCGGTTGAGTTTTGCAAGGCGTCGTATGCCCGCATTCAATATGAGCTTTCCAAGGTGGTCGTCGGCCAGAACGATGTCGTCCAGGAAATCCTGATCTCCATTTTCACGCGAAGTCACGCGCTACTCGTCGGGGTGCCCGGCCTGGCCAAGACACTTCTCATTTCCACGCTGGCCCAGACGCTGCAAATGTCGTTTCGACGCATCCAGTTCACGCCCGATTTAATGCCAAGCGACATCACCGGCACCGAGGTCATCTATCAGGATCCGGTCACGGGCGAGAAGCAGTTCAAGTTTCTGCCCGGCCCGCTTTTCTCCAACGTCGTGCTGGCGGACGAAATCAACCGTACCCCGCCCAAGACGCAGGCCGCGATGCTCGAGGCCATGCAGGAACGGCGCGTCACGGTCGGCGGCACCACGCGCGATCTACCCAAGCCTTTCTTCGTGCTCGCCACGCAAAATCCGCTAGAGCAAGAGGGAACCTATCCCCTACCCGAAGCGCAGCTCGATCGTTTCATGTTTTTGATCAACGTCGATTATCCCTCTGAAGAAGAGGAGTTGTTGATCATGAAAATGGGCACGGGCATGAAGGGAGAGCTTCCTCAACCGGTACTCACGGCGGAGCACGTGATGTACATTCAGGAGACGGTGAAGTCGATTCCTGTGCCGGACCATGTCTACCGTTATGCCGAGCGGATCGTCCGCTGCTCCCGGCCCAAGACTCCGGCGGCCTTTGATTTCTGCAAAAAGTGGCTCAGCTTCGGGGCCGGTCCGCGCGCCAGTTTGAGCCTGATCATGGCGGCCAAGGCGCACGCGATGATCTCGGGACAAACGTATGTCGGTTGCGAAAACGTGGCCGCCGTGGCGCTGGCCATTATGCGACATCGCATCGCAATCAACTTCACCGCCCAGAGCGAGGGGATCACCCCGGACGACGTGGTCCGCAAAATTCTGGAGTCAGTCCCGCAAACCGAACCGCTGGCCTAAGTACGGACCCTGCGGGCGGCAGCAATTCCTTCGCATCCTCCATGGAGCCGACTTCTACTCAACGTGATTTGCTCGATGCCGACGCCATAGCGCGGGGCGAATCGCTCGGCATCATGGCGCGGACGGTGGTGGAGGGTTACCGCGTTGGCGAACATCGCTCCCCTTTCCGCGGCTTCGCCATCGAATTTTCGCAGCACCGGGAATACACCATTGGCGATGATATCCGCCACCTCGATTGGAAAGTGCTCGGCCGCACCGACCGCTATTATATCAAGCAGTACGAGCAGGACACGAATTTCGTGGCGCAACTGCTGATCGATGGCAGCGAGTCGATGAATTACGGCTCGGGCAAACTCACCAAACTTCAGTACGCCAAAGTTCTGAGCGCGTGCCTCGCTTATCTGGTGCTCTTGCAACGGGACGCGGTCGCGCTGCACGTCTTCGACACAGAGATGCGCGATACGATGACGCGCACCGATAGCATCGCCAAAATCCATCCTATCATGGCCCGGCTCTCGGCCTTCGAAGCCACGCAGCCAACGAAACTCGGTTCCGCCCTCAGCGACATCGCCCGGATGACCAAGGCGCGCGGCATCGTGATCGTCATCAGCGATCTCTTCGACGACGAGGAGGCTTTTGAAAAGGGCATGCAACAGATTCGCTTCGGCGGCAGCGAGGTGGTGGTCTTTCACATCATGGACCCTTACGAAATCGAATTTCCGTTTGACGGCATCGTTGAATTCATTGGTCTCGAGGAAACGACGCGGCTGAAAACCAATCCCGCCGCGATTCGCAAAAGCTATCTCGATTCGATGAATGCCTTTCGCAAGCGCGTCCAGGGCATCTGTGATCGCTGCGGCTGCCATTACGTCCTCGCCAATACGCAACTTCCCCTCGCCGAAATGCTCAGCAGCTACCTCGCCTTCCGGCATAAGGTGTCGGCACGCTAGGGACACGCACGGACATGACGTTTCTCAATATCGGCGCTCTTTTCGGTCTGGCCGCCATCGGCATCCCGATCATCATCCATCTGCTGAACAAGTTTCAGGTCAAGGAAGTCAAGTGGGCGGCGATGCGCTTTTTGCGCGAGAGCGTCGAGAAAAATCAGCGTCGATTACAAATGGAGGATATCCTGCTCCTATTGCTGCGGTGCCTCCTCATCGCGCTGCTCATCCTGGTACTCGCGCGGCCCACTTATCAATCGGGTACGAAGACGACCGGCTCTCATCAGGTTGCCGCGGTGATCATCCTTGATAACTCCTACAGCATGGGGCTGACCAACGGAATTCAAACGAGCCTGCAACGCGGACAGGCGGCAGCGGAACAAATTCTGGCGGCGTTTCCCACTGGTTCGTCCTCCGCGCTTTTCTTCGCTGCGGACGGCGTGAAGCCGGTTGTCGCCCAGCCCACTTTCGATTTCAATCTCCTGCGCGAAAAAATCCGGCAAGCCAAGCTGACAGATCGCGCGACCGATTTGTCCAACGCCCTCCAACTGGCCGTTACCACCTTGCAAAAACACGAGGGCGGTGAATCGAAGGAAATTTATCTGATCACCGATGGACAGGCGAACGGCTGGCCCTCGCTTGATCAACTGGAGAAGCAACTGGGCGAAATCCAGAAGCAGATCACGGTGCATGTCGTGCTGGTGGGTGACGCAGCGGAAAGCAATCTGGGCGTGACCGGCTTGCGCCTGGAAAGCGGACTGACTCCGGTCAACCAGCCGCTCCGTTGCAGCATTGAGGTGCTTAACGGCAGCGAAAGCGAGGCGCGCGATGTCCGGGTCAGCCTGATGGTGGACGACCAACCCGCCGTGGACGAGACGATCATTGACAGCATCCCGGCGGGAACGTCCCGCAGCGTGGCGCTTTTCGCGAAGCTTCGGACTGAAGGCTATCACACGATCACGGCGAAAATTCCGCATGACCGTTTGCCCGCCGATGATCAACGGACGCTCGCCGTCCGGGCCATTCGCGAAGTGAAAGTCTTGCTCGTCGATGGAACGACCGCGACAACGCCTTCGCAGGCAGACGACTTCTTTGTGCGCAACGCGCTGGTCCCCGTGGCACCCGCTGACGTCGCGCAGTATTATATCAAGACGACGACGGTGGGCGCATCGGCCCTGAGCGGGACATCGTTCGATGATTACGACGCAGTTTTTCTTCTCGGGGTTGATCAGATCGATCCAACTGCCGTGCCGAAACTGGTCAATTATGTCGCCCAGGGCGGAGGCCTCGTCGTCTTCCCGGGACCCGCAGCCAACATCGATTCCTACAATCAGGAACTCGGGCGCGACGGCTTTTTGCCCGCCAAGATCGGCCCTTACAAGGGAGACACCAATTCAAATCAAAAGGACAAATTCTTCTCCCTGCAAACCAAGGATTACGATCATCCCATCGCCACACTTTGGAACGATTCCTCCGCGGGAACTTTGGCCACGGCCCATTTCTACGCCTACTACCCGCTCACGCTGACGCCGTGGACTGCGCCCGCTCCGGACGCGCCCAATCCGCCCGGAGGCCAGCCGCGCGTCGTCCTTCATTTCGCGCAGAACGACGATCCTGTTGCGGTGGAACATACGTGGGGATCAGGCCGGGTCATTCTCTTCGCCAGCACGCCCACCATTGACTGGAACGATCTGCCCGTCCATCAGGCGTTTGTTCCGTTGATGCAGCGCGTGCTCGGTTCGCTGGTCGAGCGGCAGGACGAAGGGCTGAACATCCGCGTTGGGCAGAAATTTTCCTATACGGTGAGCAACGATTTCCTGCACAAGGACGTGAGTGTCAGTGTACCGGGGCAGACCGATCCCGCCCGCGTGGTGGGTCAGGTCACGCTCGTGAACAGCCTGCCCGTGGTGCAATTCGACGACACCGACGAGTCGGGCGCTTACAAGGCCTCCATCGCGACCGATCCGCCCACGGTGATTTATTTTGCGGCGCAGTCCGATCCAAGTGAATCGAACCTGACACCTTTTTCGGCGGAACAATTGAAGTCGCTGGGCGATGTGGCGGACGTGATTAAGTGGAATCCGGATGTCTCGCTTACACCCAAGCTCACCAGCGCGCGGGTCGGCAAGGAACTCTGGTTGCCGCTGCTGATCGCCGCACTCGTCATCGCCACTCTCGAAACCTTCATGGCCCAGAACTTCACGAAATCGAAATAGACCATGAAAGAGATCCTTAGACTTTTCGGAATACCGATTGCCGATTCGGTGCAGGTCTCCGATATCGCCCTTGCCTTTCACGGGATCACTCCCGGAACGGCGCTGCTGATTGCGTTGATCATCGTCAGCGGAACGGTCTGGATTTATCTCCGCAGCACGCCCCGGTTGACGATGACGCAAAAAACGATCCTCGCCGTTTTGCGTTCGCTTTTGCTGGTGATGATTTTGTTCATGTTGATGCGGCCGGTGCTGCTCCTCACGGTGGAAGGGACCATCCGGCGCTCGCTGCTGCTACTCATCGATTCGAGCGCGAGTATGCAGATCAAGGACCTGCGCCAGGATCCCGCCGATCTCAAGCGGGCGGCTATCGCGAAGGGGCTCATCGATTCGAATGGAGGTCTCATGCAAAGTGTTCCCGGCGATACTTCGAGCTTCAGCCAGATGTCGCGCTCGGATGTGGTCAAATCGATGCTGACCAATGATCGGCTGCAGCTTTTGAAGAAGCTCGGCGAGACCTACGATCTTGTTCCGTATACGTTTGGCCAAACTCTGCAGGCGCTTTCCAGTGGCAGCGGAAGTCCCGCGCCGGGTACGCCTCCACCGGCGGCGGATGCGCCCGTGAAAGATGCTTCTTTTCTCGACACGGTCACGTTTGATAAGCCCTACACTGCCATCGGCGATGCCGTGCGCGGACTGCTCGATCTCAAGCGAGGACAACCCCTCGCGGGAATTCTTCTCATCACTGATGGCGGCAATAATTATGGAAGCCAGCCCGTCGATGCGGCGGCCCTCGCACAGCAAGACAAAGTACCTCTCTATATCTATGGCGTCGGCATCAGTTCGCCGCACGACATCATTGTGTCGCAGGTTTACTCGCCGGAAGTGGTCTTTGCGAAAGAGGAAGCCACGGCGTCGGTCACGGTCCGTTCGCAGGCGATGAGCGGACGCACGGCCAAGCTCGTGCTCAAGCTGGGCGATCAGATAATGGACACCAAGGACCTCACTTTCGGCGAAGACGGTGAGCAAGTCGTGCCGATGAAATTCCTTCCCAAGGTAAAGGGCGAATACGAGTTGGAGGCTTCGATCGAGCCGTTGGCCGACGAAGCGGTGAAGGATAATAACAAGGCGTCGCAACGCGTGCGGGTCATCGATGGAAAAGTCGAAGTCCTTTACATCGAGCAGAAGCCCCGCTGGGAATTCCGTTACCTGCAGGCGATGCTGGTGCGCGACCGTCGTCTCGACCCGAAATTCTATCTCGTTGAGGGCGATCCGGAGTTGGGCAAGGAAGAGAATTCGCCTTACCTCCAGTCGCTTCCCACCACCAAGGATGACTGGATGAAGTACGACGTCATCATGATTGGCGACGTCGATTCGCGCCTGCTCAATGACGAACAAATGCAGAGCATCAGCGATCTGGTTTCGACTTTTGGCGGCGGCCTCATTTTTCTCTCGGGAAAAAATTACATGCCCGATTCCTACCGTCGCACGCCGCTCGAAGCGCTGTTCCCGATTGAATTTGAAGGACAGACGTCCGTCGCGGGCATGGCATCCACGCATCAGGTCGCCCTTGATCTGACGCCTGCGGGCCAGAACTCGCCCACGATGCGGTTGTCCAACAAGGACGATGAGAATATCGCCATCTGGAAGGGACTGCCCGGCATTTATTGGGATGCGCGCGTAACCAAGGCCAAGCCTGCGGCGGAGGTGCTGCTCGATGATCCATCGCCCGAAAAAGCGACAAGGGCCGGGGCGATGCCGGTGCTCGCGCTGCAAAGCTACGGCTCGGGCCAGACGTTGTTTGTCGGGACCGATGAAACGTGGCGCTGGCGCCGCAACATCGGGGAGAAATATTACACCCGTTTCTGGGGACAGGTTTTCCTTCGGCTCGGACTGCCGCGTCTGCTGGGCGCCTCGCGCCTGACGCAGCTCACAACGGAAAAAAAGCAATACGTCAGCGGTGAACGCGTGACCATTTCCGGTCGGCTTTATCGCAGCGGATTTCAGCCGGTCATCGATCCGACGGTGAAAGGTTCAGTGACGATCAAGCCGGACGATCCCAATTCAGCGCCTGCCGCCGACCTGAAGAAAGATGTCTCGCTCCAGGCCAATCCCGGCAAGCCGGGCTACTACGAGGGCGAGATCGTGGTGACCACTCCCGGTGTCTACACCTTCACCACCGATCTCGATCCGGCGTCGTCGCTCGATTTTCGAGTGACGGAACCGCGGTTTGAATTCGGCGAGACCGCGTTGAACCTGGCCTTACTGAAAAAGATGGCCGAGACCAGCGGCGGTGCGTTGTATCGCGAGGAAGACTTGTACAAGATGCTCGAACCCTCACCCGCAGCGGCGGATTCGGAAACATCGACCCCGGATAAAATCCCCAGCGGCCTCGGCGGCAGCACGATCAAAGTCCCCTCACCCCAGGAAGTGGAGATTGGATTTTCCCCGCTCTACTTCTCGCTGATGATCCTCGTCGCCAGCATCGAATGGATTCTGCGCAAGCGTTGGCGGTTGAAATAACCGGGAAGGTATTTAACCTCCAATTCCATGCCCCTAATTGCTGAACGTGTCGCACAAGCTCAGACGGGGACAAATCCAAAAGTGCTTTGCAGGATGCGTTCCGGTTGGGCGGTGATCGGTGATGTTCAGTTTCTAAAAGGGTACTGCCTTCTTTTGCCTGATCCCGTTGTCCCCAGCTTAAACGATTTGACTGAAGCCGACCGCGCACTCTTTCTCTCGGACATGGCCCTAATCGGCGACGTTCTTCTCAAGGTCACGGACGCGCATCGGATCAATTATGAAATTCTCGGCAATACGGAACCCGAATTGCATGCCCATATTTTTCCTCGATTCCTGAACGAACCGGATGAGAAGCGCCGGATGCCGGTTTGGTTTTACGATTGGAAGAACGCTCCCAAGTTCACACTTGAGGAGCATGGGGACTTATACCAGCGCCTGAAAGAGTCCTTGGAGAAAAAATAGCCTCAATGCAATTCATTATCATTCACCCACTGATGGGAGGCGTCTTTGTAGAAATTCAGGGTCCGGTTGAATTCCTTGCTCTCGCTTTGGGTGCCGTCGGGAAGTTTGGCGGTATAGGTCGCCCGGACGACCACCGGGTAAATGGGGGTCCCGAAACTGACTTTGCTTTGATGCGCTTGTAACTGGAACTGCTCCCCCCGGAGGATTTTTATCGAGGTGATCGTGCAATCCTTGATGCGCGCCGTCATTTGCTTTTCGACCATGGCCTTGATGAATGAATCACTCGGGCCACCGCCCCTCGCGATATAGTTCCCGATAAAAGCCGCAATCACCACGGCGATGAGACAAAGGACTGCGGTGCGTAGATTTTTGAAGGGATTCATGGATTTGTCGTGGTTGAGCCGGATTCAACCCGGGAATCTGGAATTTGATGCAAAGAAAAACGAATCAATCGATTCAAAATGACCGCCCACAAATAAGAATGCAAAAAAAGCGCGGAACCTAGTAGACTATCGGGGGTTTCATCCGCGCACGACATGTCCGTTCTCGATCTCATCCCGAAGAAGAAAAAGACAGCTCCCAAAGGCGTCTCGATTCCGGCGATCACCGTGCCGCGTTACCAGCCGCCGTTGATCCCCAGCAACAACCCGGTTCCCCCGCGACTCTTGCGAAAGCTCACCGCCCTGGGCCGGAGATTTCGCTTCGTGAACGCAACGGAACGGCTCGCCCAATATATCGCCATCGCCGTGATGATGGTGACGCTGCAGATGTTTCTCGATTGGCTGATCAACCTGAACGTTTTCTTTCGAGTGCTGATTTTAGCCGGCGACATCTGGCTGCTCGTCTTCTTTGCGCGCAAGCAACTCCTTCCCCTCCTCAAGCGTCCACCGAACCTGGAGGCCTGCGCGTTGATGGTCGAAAAGCACTGGCCGCGCTTTAAGGGACGGATGATTGCCACGGTGCAGTTCGCCGGGCCTCGCTTCACGGCCGATTCACCGGAATTAGTCGAGGCCGTGCAGCAGGAAACCGATGCCCGAACCGTCGCACTCGATTTTGGCGCGATCGTCCCCACCCGCTTGTTGAAGCGCCGCATCTGGATTGCGCTCGCTGTGGTCACCATCTGGGCCGGTCTCATGTTCATCACCGCCCCTGGCTCGATCGCCCTGCTGGAACGCGTATTCCTCTGGCCCGCCAAGGTTCCCCGCAAAACCCAGGTCATTTGCCTGAGCGGAAATAAAATCATCCCGACCGGCGAGAGCGTTTTACTCGAAGCCCAAGCGACCGGGATCATTCCCTCTCATGGCCGGATCACGCTGACGGATGATTCCGGACGTATCCAGGAAATCACGCTCGATCCCGAGAAAGACCATTCCGATCGTTTCAGTCTCAAGCTCGAGCGCGTCTCGCAGTCGCTCACTTACACCATCCGGCTCAACGACGGCGTAAGCGACACCTACGAAGTCAAAACCGTCCCGCGCCCCAACGTGACCTCCATCGATTGCGAGCAGGTTTATCCCGCCTACACCGGGCTGGCCAATGTCAAACGCACGGTCGGAAATCTCGCGCTACTGGCGGGAAGCCAGTTGAAAATTCACGGGATCACCAACAGCAAGATCGTCAAGGCGTCGCTTAAACTAGTGGGGGTCGACAAGACGCTTCCCCTGACGATTGGCGGAACGGATGGCAACGAACTCACGGCCACCATCGATATTCCCGCTACCGGACTGACCGGCTTTTCCATCCAGCTCACCAACCAGGCGGGCATCACCTCGGGCGACGAAACGCAATACCGCATCGATCTCATTCCGGATCATCCGCCCACGGTTCAGTTGACCTACCCGGAACGGCTGCAGGAGCTCTATACGCTTAAGGCCAAGCCGACGATCGCCTTTGTCGCCAGTGACGATTACGGGCTGGCGAAGGTCGCTTTGTGCTACCGCGTCGTCCAAGATACGGAAGCAACGGCTGATCCCAGCGCCCCTCAGCCGCCAGCCAAGCGGATCGAAATGGATATAGGCCAGGGGCACCCCCAGAACATGAAGAATCGGTATGTATGGGACCTTGCCGGGATCCAACCGCCCGTCGCAGAAGAAATGACCCTCGAGTACTGGATGGAAGCCGAGGACGCCAACAATGTCACCGGGCCGGGCGTTACTGACAGCGAGCACCACACCATCAAGATCGTCAGCGATATCGAAAAGAAAGCGGAAGTCATGAACCGCCTGATGGACAGCCTCAGCAGCATCACCGACATCTCGCAAAGCCAGGAAAAGATCAATCAGGACCTCGGCACGATCATTCAAGGGAAACAGGACGTGCCCAAACCGGCGGCAAAATAAAACGTTTCCTTTATGCCAGGCAAAGGCACCAGTTTTGAGATGCGGCTATTTTAGAAGTGTTCAATCAAGTCCACGGGTGTGCAAAAATTGCCTGATGTCTTTGTACGGATTGGTTTGTTCGCAAAATACACGAATTTGTTACAAACCAGATAATACATGTTATCATGCTTATACGTAAGCTATTACGTTTTATATCTTCGAAATTGGGACCTCAAAATCAAAAAATATCAATAAGTGTCATACTTGTTGCTTCTGTTAGCAGTTCATACGCTAAAATAGGTATGATACATAGGATTAACAGTGAAGACTTATTATAAAAATCTCAGAATTCTCCAGTTCCGTTCACTACTCGGGGCGGGATTCCTGATTATTGCCGGAGCGTTCACTTCTGTGGCCCAAGCGCAAACGTCTTGGACGGGAGGAGCTGGGGACTCAAACTTCACGACGGATGCTAACTGGAGCGGCAATCTTGCCCCCGGGCCAACGACTGCCGCTACGATCAATTCGACCGGGACAGTTATTAATATCAATTTGTCCGTTTCCGACTCGGTAGGATCACTCAACACGACGGGGAGCGGAACGATCAATCTCAATCTGAACGGGAATGTGCTGACGTTGAATCCTGACGGAGGACTTTTTTTCCAGCCCGCTCTTTTCGTCAATACCGGGTCCACCCTCTCGCTTTCGGGGACGACAGGAAGCGCGGTGAACGTGACGTCGGGACAAATCTTCGTCGGCGACACCAGCGGCAACGGCACGTTGAATCTTAGCACCTCCTTGAATTTCGACACGACGGATAGTGGCAACGCTTACTCCTATATGGTGATCGGACGAAACGACGATACCAATTACAATGTCAGCCCGGTCTCTCCCACAATCGGACACGGAACCGTGAACCAGACGGCGGGCACTGTGACCACGGGCGGCAATCTCATCATCGGAGTCGATTCAGGAACAGGAACCTACAACTTGAGCGGCGGCACCTTGACCACCGGGTCTGTCGGGACTTTTTTCCCCATCTATATCGGTCTCAATCAGACCTCCGCTGCCACCAGTCCGACGACCGGCACTTTGAATATTACGGGAACAGGCACATTCAATCTCGGAACGGGGGGAGCGCTTTACGTAGGTACGGGCCTCAACTCCACTTCTCAAGGCTACACCGCTACTGTCGGCGGGACTGGGTCGATCATCCAGAATGGCGCGGGCACCTCTGTCACGATCGGAGGCGATGGAGCCATCTTTGGTGACTTCAACGCCAGTGGTGGAACTCCCGGCACAGGCGGTATGGGAACCTACGAACTCGACGCGGGAACTTTGAACGTCACGGGTAATAATTTTTCCTTTGGTAACGCAACGGGCGGCACGGGATACCTGATTCAAACCGGCGGCACGCTCACCACCTCTACGAACACCGTCTTGGGCGCCAGCGGCTCGGGTACCTATAATCTCAGCGGGGGAATCGCCACGTTCAATAATGGCATCACTCTGGCGGCCAACGCGGGATCAATCGGCACAATCAATTTGAGCGGCACCGCCATTCTCCAAGTCGGCGGGACCAATGGTATCGCCATTGGAGACGGAACGGCGGTCTTGAATGGCAGCGGCGGCACCATTCAGGCGACCTCCAACCTGACCACCAGCGTTCCAATCAACCTGTCGTCCAACACCCGGACCACGGTCGATACGGGCGCCTTCAGTGTCACCTTGAATGGCACAGTGACCGACGCGAATAATGGAACCAACGGCGGTTTGACCAAAATCGGCTCGGGTAGCCTGCAATTGACCGGGAGCAATGATTCCATTTCCTCCTTTTATGTCGTCACGGGCACAGTCAACCAGACCCAGGCGGGCAGCCAGTTGACCTCCTACGAACTCAGCGTGGGGTACAACACCACGGGCGCGAACTTTGCCGGTAGTTCCAATGTCGCCAACTATAACATGAGTGCGGGTACCCTGATCCTGGCCGCTGGTACACCGCCTGGGATCGTGGGAGGCACGGGGTCTAGCCTCCGTATCGGTGATTTCAATGGAACCGGAACTTTCACGCAAACAGGTGGTTTGGTCGAGGTCGATGGCTCTCTTGATGTCGGTAACCGGGGCGGGCATGGTCTTTACTCCATTTCCGGTACGGGGACCACCACGACGGAATTGGATCTCACAGATTCACTCAATATTCTGGGGCGCAACGATCCGAGTGATGGCACGAGCGGCAACAATGCAAATCTCGGTTCCAGTACTGGCGAACTCGAGATCTCCGGCAACTCACTGGTTTCTCTCGCCAGTGGCGGCGAGCTTGTTCTCGGCAGTACCCAGACGACCACGGTTTCCAGCGTTGCCTTGGGTAGCACGGGGACGATTGTTCAGACGGGAGGCACTCTCCTAATCAACAACGGGGCCAATCTTTATCTCTCGGCAGTGGGCAGCGGCGAGTATGACCTGAATGGTGGCGTCCTCGAGGTGGGCGGTACAGGGCTTAAGGCAAGTTACACCAGCGGTGGCTCCTACCAATTCAATCTCGGCGGCGGCACGATCCAGGTCACCGGATCGGATTTGACCACCAGTGTGAATGCGAACCTGACGGGTAACACCACCTCCATTGTGGACACCAACGGCTTCAATGCCACCTTCACTGGCACCTTCACCAGCACCGATGGTCAATTGGTCAAGGCTAGCCTGGGCAATTTGGCGCTTCAGAACGCCAGCGACTCCATCACCTCACTCTTAATCGTGGGTGGTAATGTCAACGAAACTTCCGGATCAGCGCTGACTTCGTATGAAATCGCTGTTGGCACGGGCCTAGGTAATACGGGGACGTATACCATGACAGGAGGGACTCTTACCATGGCCGCGGGCACACCGCCCGGGATTGTGGGCGGCACGGCATCCAGCCTCCGTATTGGCGACTTTGGCGGGACGGGAACATTTACGCAGTCGGGCGGCCTTGTCGTTGATAACGGCTCCCTCAATATCGGCAACCGGGGCGGGAACGGCCTGTATGCCATTTCCGGTACGGGCGAGTTGGACCTCGGAGATACGCTCAACATCATCGGTCGCAACGCTCCGGCGGATGGCGCGGCGGGCACTTTTTCCGATCTCGGTTCCACGACAGGTGAACTCGATATTTCCGGCAATTCGCTGGTTTCGCTCGCGAGCAACGGCTCTCTCATTCTCAGCAGCAACTCGGCGACAACCGTTCCCAGCGTCGGGCAAGGAAGCCAGGGAAAGATCGTCCAGACGGGTGGCACTCTCCAGATCGGCAGCGGCGCCGGGCTCTATCTCGCGGCCGTGGGAACCGGTGAGTATGACCTGGACGGCGGCACTCTCGAGATTGGCGGCAATAGTTTGCACGGCGTTTACAATGCCATGGGCGGTAGCTACCAGTTCAATCTCGGCGGCGGCACGATTCAAGTCATCAACTCTTCGTTGACCACGAATGTTGCGGTGACACTTACCGGCTCGACCTCGTCCACCATCAATACGAATGGATTTGACGCTACCTTCACCGGCGAGATCAATAACGATAGTCTCAATAACGCGCAGTTCGTTAAAGTTGGAAGTGGAAACCTGGAATTCGACGGCGCTTCCAACACCATCTCTTCGTTCTACGTCAACGGCGGCAATTTCAATCAAACCGGCACCGTAACGATTACCTCTTATGAAGTCGGGGTAGGTTCTGGAACGGGAAACACCGGCACCTATACCATGAGTGGTGGATCCCTTATTTTCCCGGCGGGCCCTGTCCCTCCGATTGTCGGAGGGGCGGGAACGTTCGCCAGTTTCCGCATCGGTGACTTTGGTGGAACGGGAACTTTTATCCAGACCGACGGTACGGTGACCGTCAATGGCGCACTCGATATCGGTAATCAGGGCGGCCATGGCACGTATGAACTCAGTGGCGGTTCGCTGGACCTCGAAAGCGGCCAATCCGCCTTGGGAAGAACGAACGGAAGCTCGTCGAGCAGCACCGGGACGCTCGATATTTCAGGATCGGGTCAGCTGAACGTCGATGGGACCTATGAATTTATCGGAAGTAACTGGTATCCCACGACAGGATCGCCCCTGGGCAGCGGAGTCATCAATCAGACGGGCGGCGCCATCACCGTGGCAAGCATGGCCACGCTTTATTTGACCGGCAACGGAGTGGGAACGTACAACCTCGACGGCGGTACGCTGAATATCGGCGGCAACAGCCTGGTTGGCAACTTCGGCGAAGAAAACGGAAGCTACCAGTTCAATCTCGGTGGCGGCACGATCCAGGTCACCGGATCGGATTTGATCACCAGCGTGAATGCCTCTCTCACCAGTGGCACCCAGTCGTTCATCGATACGAACGGACTGAACGCCACTTTCAGCGGCAACATCACCGGCGCCAATGGCCAATTGATCAAAACTGGAGCAGGCAATCTGGCACTGACGGGCACCGATACCTTTGCCTCTTTTGGCATAGAGGACGGCAATGTGAATCAAAGCACCAGCACCCTCACCGTCAATGAACTGATGGTGGGTACCGGTACAGGCGCCACGGGCACCTATACCATGACCGGTGGCTCGATTATTTTCCCCGACGGGACGCCACCGCCCTTGGTGGGCGGCTCAGCCTCCTCCTTCCGAGTGGGCGATTTCGGAGGCACCGGCGAGTTCGACCAGAGCGGCGGTAATATCCGGGTCAATGGCACGGTGGATATCGGTAATCGCGGCGGCGACGGTGTCTATAATCTCTCGGGAGGTATCTTGGATGTCGGCCCCATTCCGGGTGCGCCCGACACCACTTCCTTCATTCTGGGACGCTCCCGTAGTGGGGATGCGGATACTACCGGAACGCTCAACGTTTCGGGCACCGCAGATCTGATCCTGGAGGCCAACACCGATCTTTTGATCGGTGGAGATACGGACAATACCGATTCAGGGACGGGGTCCGGCGTTGTCACGCAGACAGGTGGAACGGTAACGGTCAATAGCGTGATTCAATTGGGAACCACGACGAATAGCTCTGGCACCTATAATCTCGACGGCGGCGTGCTTCAGGTCGGCGGAACCAACGGTATCTCCGTCGGTTTCGGCACTTATCAATTCAACCTGGGGGGCGGCACGCTTCAGGTCATTGGCTCCGATCTGACGACCAACCTGAATGCCTCTTTCACTTCCGGCACCACCTCAACAGTGGACACTAACGGGCGCAATGCCACCTTCAGCGGCACGCTAGGCGGTTCCGGTGCGTTGGTAAAAACCAACTCAGGCAACCTGATTCTCACCGCTGCCAATAACTACAGCGGAGGGACGGAAGTGAAAGGCGGTGCGCTGATCGTCAAAAACACGAGTGGTTCCGCCACCGGTTCCGGTTCGCTGCAGGTCGATACTGGGGCGACGGTCGGTGGTTCTGGACGGATTGTCACCACCAGCTTCACGATCAATGGCACAGCGCAGGTTGGCAATGGTGTCGGGGTCGATACCACCAGCAACCTGACGCTGGCAAATTCGGCGGCCTCTTTCTTCACGAATGCCACGCTTCAATTCAATTTGGGCGCCACCTCGAACGATAACAACAAGCTGACTATTGGCAGCGGGTCTATCGCCTTCGATTCATCCAATATCACCACTGTTTTATTGAACATCAACAGCATGCCTGCCGCAGACACCAAGAACCAGTACGACTTGATCGACACGGGCCTCGGTACCGGTTCCTACTCGGGACTCACTTTCGGCGGCCTCGACAGCGAAGGCGACGAGATCATTACCGGAGGTCTTGTCATCGGCGCTAACTCGTCCTTCGGAACGTCTGTCAACGGTATCGTGACCATCGGTCCCGAAGCTGGCTCCTATCTCTTCCTTAAGGGGGGAGAAATTGGCGTGATGGTGATTCCGGAACCCAATACATGGATGATGCTTCTCGGTGGCCTTGTCTTTCTGGCTCTGCTGCGGTTTCGCTGCCATCGGGAGAAAAAATAAACGCCTTTTCATCTCTCTTTCGTAGGTGTTCTGAATTTTAATCCCTTGGGTCGAATTCTCCGAAACTTGCTTCGGTTTGATTGAAGGGGTTGGTTCCGTGGTAGCCGCCGCTGTCCCTAACGGCGGTGCCTTTTTTCGACGGACCGCCGCTAGGGACAGCGGCGGCTACCTTAAAATGCCTCGGAGCTTGCTCCGGGCTCTTTACTCACGCTTGTCTTCTTTTCCACGACTCATGCCCAAAGGCTCAGTCAATTGTCCGCCAAGGGTCGGTGGAACCTTGGCATCGATACCGTAGACCGTCGGCCAGTGGCGCGGGAGCCAGGCAGTGCCAAAGATACGGTCGATCACGGGAAAAACGGACGCAAAATTGCGGTCGCGATGCTCGTCATTGGTATGATGCCAATGGTGGAAAGCTGGCGAGGAGATCAACCATTCCACCGGCCCCAGGCGCCATCGGATATTGGCATGAATAAAGAAGGTCCAGATGGTGCCGAAAATCGTAATCACCGCCACTCCCGGATCGAGCCGGCCACCGGTCACCTGGGCCAGCCCGAGCAGATAGACCGGAACCAATCCCGAGAGCCGGGTGAAGACGAGATCCACCGGATGAGCGCGGGTGTTGACCAGCCAATCGATATGTTCGGCACTATGATGAATAGCGTGAAAGCGCCAGAGCACCGGGTGGGCGTGTGAAGCCCGGTGATACCAATACGCGCCCAGGTCGTTGACCGCAAGCATCAGGAGCACCTTGATCCAAAATGGCAGGCGAGCCACGGACGAGTAAAACCCACCGGGATCAGCCCCATGCAACACCCCCGCCAAGAGCGACAGTGGCAGGGCGATAATCACGGCCGGCAGCAGGCTGTTAAGAAAATACCAACACAGGTCAACCCCTGTCTGGGCGCGCCAGATTCGGGCGGGACGCAAGGTAAACAATCGCTCCAAAGGCACAAAGATGGCCACCAGCAGGACCAGCCAGACAGTCAGGCGCATCACATCGAAGGCAAGGAGGGACAGGTGCTTGAATACGTTCTCCACCATGAGGGTTCTCGGTTACCTGTCCGTCATGCATGACCCTGTTGGCAAGACATCGCCTTGGGCCTCGTCCGGATTACGGATTCGTTGATGATCTCTTTTGGTACCAGCGCCACGCCCGATTTCCACCCAGGATCAACATCCCAAACAAGATCATCCAACACGCAGAGGCCTTGGGCTCCGGGACGGCGGTCATGCTCACATCGGCCAGAAGCGAAAAAGGCGGTTCACCACTGGGTGTGCCATTGGCCAGGAAAGAAAGAACATCGGTGGTGCCGGTGGCGGTAAAATCAAATGTCTGCGAGAACCAACCGGTAAAGCCCTTGTTGGTATTGGTCAATGTTGAGGTGGTTTGAGCTCCAGCGGTGCCACCCAAGCTTACCGTCCAACTCTCCGTCGTGGTACCGGTATAGGTGGTTTGTTGGGCACCTGCATATTCAAATGAAACGGCGTACTCTTGACCCGATGTCAGGCCGGTGACTGTCTGGGAAATGGGCCCGATCTGGTACGCGCCGTCATTTGCGATGATATTGCCCCCACCTGGAGGCGCGACGAGGCCATTCGCGTTGCCATTGGCCGGGCCATAAAGCGAAAGCGCGCCACCTGATCCTACTACGGTCACGTCACCTACATTGCCTCCCCTGAACACAAAATTGTACCCTGTGCTGGTCCAGCCAGTTAAAGTATCACCGGCGTAGCCGGAAGTGCTCAACCCGCCGCCCGTTCCGCTATCTGTCGTCGCCAAGCTGGTGAAATTCGTAAACTGGCCATTGATCAGACCTTGGCCAAACGAGGTTTGGGCCGTGCTCAGGTACAGAGCTCCGGCAAGCGCACACGTAACAAAATAGGCTTTCAGATTATTCACAGCTCAAAAACTCAACGTCTTCTTATACAGGTAAATGATTTTTTTATGCAATCTTTTCTATGCTGACGCGGCTGATCCTTCGACAAACTCAGGAGACGGCATTATAGATCGTTACTAGTCCCTTTTTCTTTCAGCTGCGACAGCGTCACCTACATCTCGCAAAACCAAGAGAAAATCGACAAGGACTTGGTCATGATTAAACAAGGGAAACAGGCTTCACCAAAATCTTCGACAAAATGAAACTTTTGCCTTAGCTTAGGGTTCATTCATTTAGGTGGATGGTTTTTCCTCTAAACTACTTATGAAAAAGCTCGCTGTTCTTCTCTTCGCAGTCGCTTCTTTTCTACCTGCAGCTGCGCAGAATGCGACTCAAAATCAGATCAAGCAGAACACGACGGACGAACAGGATGTCCGCGCCCATACCGCTGCGGTGGTGACGCAGATTCAGAGCCTGATCGACGAGTTGGCCGCCAACGGAATTTCCGGCGATGACATCAAAGTCCTCAATGCAACCAAGGCCGCGCTGACCAATCTTTCCGGCCCGGAAATGGATCGCGTCATCAGCTCCCTGCAAAAAGCCGGTGCCGCGACCGATACCGCCTCCGGCCAGCAGAACGTCGTCAACGCCTATGCGGGCCAGAAGGGAATCATTCTCCAGTTTCGTCAGATCCTCAAGGATTACGAGCAGCGCCAGGCAGCCTACGAATTGCCGGTACGCTTCAAGGAACTCGCCGCCCGGCAGACCGAAACTTTGCTGACTTCCGCAGACGTCGCGCGCGCCACAGCCGGGAAATCGGCCAGTGAATTGACGAGCATGCAGCAAACGACGCAGCAAATCGTGCAGGCCGACCAGGAAGCGATTGGCAATGAAGTGGCCCTCGCGCAGGAGCAACTGGCCAAGGCCGCGCAGGGCAGCACGTCCGACGACTCCAAGACAATGCAGCAGGCCCAGGCCGACATGAAGAGCGGCACCCTGCAGCAGGCCCTGCAACAGGCCAACGATGCGCTCAAGTCGGGACAGATGCTCAAGGCGATCAAGGCGCAGTCCGTTGCGCGGGACGAGTTGCGGCACATCGCCCAGGATCTCAACCCAGCCACCAATGCCGTCGATGCCCTCACCGCCACCGCCGCCACTCTCGCGAAGTTGATCGAGGAGCAGAAAGCGCTTCTCGACCAGACTACGGCAGCGACCAGCGTCAAGCCGCGCGTTACCGGTCTCGATGAAAAGCAGGGAGCCATCGTGGATGAAACCAACTCGCTCCAGCAGGACATGCAGTCCTTGAGCGCAGGCGCTGCCGCCACGGTCAAGGAAGCCATCAATCCCATGCAACTGAGTCGTGCCGCGCTGGCCCTGCAGTGGGGCGGCCCCGAAACTTTCACGAAAGCGGCCACCAGCCAGGAAGATGCCATCGCCAAGCTTGAAGATGCCCAAAAGCAGCTTCAATCCCAGTTGGCCGATGCGAAGAAAGCCGCTGACGATGCGAACAAGGATCCGGTCGCCAAGCTGCAGGATGCGCAGAAACAAATTCAGGCCGCGCAGCAGCAACAGCAACAGGTGGCCAACCAGACCACACAGGCACTCAACACTGCCACCAGCACCACCCCGCCGGATAAGACGGCCACGAACCAGGCCCAGCAACAGCAGCAGCAGCTTCAACAGCAGGTCGCCGCCTTGCAGCAATCGACGCAGGCACTCTCGCTCGATGCGTCCACCTCTCTCTCCAAGGCAGCCGACCAGATGAATCAGGCCCAGCAGGATTTGAACGACCCGTCAAAGGCAGCGGCTGCACAGGCGGCCCAGCAGGCGGCCCAGGCCGATTTGGCGCAGGCCAATCAACAGGTCGCCCAGCAGATCGCGCAGGATCAACAGCAGACGCCGGATCCCGCCGCACTGGCTGCCGCCGCCAATGCACTGCAGCAGGCGCAAAATTCCGTCAGTGCCGCCATCGCTGATGCGGGCACGCCTCCTCCCGGCGGTACACCCCCTCCCGGAGGCACCCCACCTCCCGCCGCTGCCACGCCAAGTTTGGCGGCTGCCACTGCCGCCTTGACCGCCGCCGCCCAGGATACCCAAGCCGCCGCCGCCGCGCCCGGCCTGCCGAATGCCGCTGCCTCCGCCGTTCAACAAGCCCAAGCATCGATTGCCCAGGTACAGCAAGCTGCTGCCCAAGGCGATGCCAAAGGCACGGCATCTGCCGCCGCCGCCGCTGAACAATCTCTCGCGCAGGCGCAAGCCTCCGTCGCCATGGCCCAAGCTGGCTTGGCTGCGGCAGGCCCACCGGGACCTCCAGGAGGTCCTCCTGGGCCTCCCGGACCTCCCATGCCCGGCCAACCGGGACAGCCCGGAACTCCCAGCCCAGATGGAGCGAAGGACCTGACTGGCGGCAGTACGCAAAAGGGCTCGCTACACGATGCTGCGTCAAGCTCCGGTAAATTCGTCACTGTCGCCTCCCGCGATCGCGCCGCGATTGACCAGACTCAATCGGAAAAGCGTCCCCAGGAATATGCGCCGATGATCGACCAGTATATGAAAAATCTGGCCGACCAGTCCTCAGCCTCGCCATGAGGTTGCGTCGTTCATTTCCAGTCCATCGCATCGCGGTCCTTCTATCCGTAGGACTTATTCTGTCATGCGACCGCCTGACACCGCGCGCCGATCCGGATTCCGCGCCGACCGCGAGCGGCGACGATACCGTCAAGGTCGATAAGAACACGGAAACGATCATCAACGGCGCGTTGAAATATCTCGCCGCCCAGCAAATGCCCAATGGTTCCTGGACCGGGGACAAGAACAATCCCGCCTCCGCCAAATGGGCGGTGGCGATGACGTCCTACGTGATGATGGCCTTCATGGCCAACGGCAATCTGCCCGATGCCGGCCCCTACGCCAAGCAGGTGAAAAACGGACTGCAATTTCTGCTCGATTCGGTGAAGGCCGACGGAACCTTCAACGAAGGCGACCGCTCGCATTACATGTACAGCCACGGCCTGGGCACGATGGTCCTCGCCGAGATTTACGGAGAAACGCAAAGCCCATTAATTCGTCCCAAGCTCGAACATGTGGTGCTGCTGATTATTCACGGCCAAAATCCGGAAGGCGGATGGCGTTACCAACCGGGATCGAAGGATGCTGACATTTCGGTCACCGTTCCCCAGACCGTGGCCTTGTGCGCCGCCAAGCGCGCGGGAATCGCCGTGCCGCAGGCCACGATCGATAAAGCTGTCGCCTATATCAAGAAGTGCCAGGTGGGAACGTCGGGCGGATTTGCCTATCAGGCAGGACAAGGTGGCCCCGGTTTCGCGCGAACGGCAGCGGCCATTTACGCTCTCCAGATTACCGGCCTATACGACGACCCCATGGTGGCCGACGGTTCACGCTACGTGATGCAGAGCATCAATCAAAGCGGTAACCCGGGCTGGCAGGTTGAGTGGCTGACCTATGGAAATTACTATGCGGCCGTGGCGCATTACCTCATAGGCGGCGAAAAATGGAAGGCCTACTACGATACCTTCGGCCAAAAATATCTCCTCAGCCATGTGACGACGGAGGGAGACACGAGTTATTGGAACGAAACTCTGGATCCCCGGGCCAAGGGCGTCGGGTCGAATTGGTGCACGGCGGTCTTCGCCACAGTCCTCTCTCTGCCTTATGGATATCTTCCCCTCTACCAGCGGTAGATGCCGCCGTTTTTTGTGATCCCCATGAAGCACGTCGTCCTGATTGGCGCCCTTTTTCTGACGAGCAGCATTCTGCTTATCCGGGCAGGCAACGTCGTCACCCTCGCAGACAGCCCCGAAGCAACCGGCAAGCTCACGCTCAGCCCGACCACCATCAAGGTCGATGGTTCATCCTCGACCGAAATCAATCTTTCGGATGTCTTGGAGGCCAATTTTAGCGAGACCCCGTTTCAGTTGAATTACTATTTCGGCAACGGCGACAAGGGAGGCCAACTGCCGCCAAACTGGAAAGGACAGGACATCGGATCTGTTCAAAGTCCGGGATCCGTGGTCGTTCTCGATGGCACGGTTACCGTGAGTGGCAGCGGTAGCGACGAACCGCAGAAAAAGAAGGAGTCCCGGGAATTGGATGCCCTCTATTTCGCCGGCCAACCTTGGACGGGCAACGGCGAGTGGACCGCGAGAGTGTCAACTATTGGCACCGCCCCCTGGGATGGCGGGGCCGGATTGACGTTGCGGGACACCTTGGATGCCGGTTCGATCATGTTCAGCCTCGGAGCGGGGGGGGGCTCCGGAAACGGTGCGTTCGTCTTTCGCACCGAAACCGGAAAATCATTCCTGGCGACATCAGTTCCCATGGATCTCCCCATCTGGTTGCGCCTGACGCGCTATAACGAAAGCATTTTTGCCGCGATTTCCAGCGATGGAAAAGAGTGGGACACGATCGGGCTGGCCGGTTCCAAGGCCCTGACCAATCCCTCGATCGGCGTCTATGTCAGCAGCCACAAAGACAAGGGATTGAGCAAAGCCATTTTCGACCAGGTCTCCCTTACTCCCGTCCCCTCTTCCGCGCAGGTTCTTCCTCCGGGCGTGCTTCTGCAAAGCGGCTCGTTTATCGCCGGCACATTCGAGCATTTGAGCTTTGATGCGGCCACCCCGGACGCGGAGGGAGGTTTCCGCCGGAACGGAAAAACCATCAACATTCCGCGCTCGAAAATCGCCGCCGTCATCATGCTGCCCATTACGCGGGGCCAGATTGCGGACATGAGCTCGCATGTGGGTCTCCTGATGAAAAACGGCGATGTCATGGACGGGGATT
>JABDHJ010000019.1 GCA_013285645.1 Verrucomicrobiota bacterium
CCGTAGAGCATTTGCAGTTCAAATGCGCCGGGCTTGAGGCCGCGATTTTCCGCGTTGGCTAGTCCTGCGGAGAGGGAGCGAAGATTGTGGCTGGCGATGGCGATATCGAGCGTCGGATGATTTTCGAACAAGCGACGGGTGAGTTGTTCATAGGCCGCATCGGTGTGCGATTTTTCCGTGAAGACGGGGCAGGGGTAGCCGTGCAGTCCGGAATGGATGACCTCATAATCCCAGGTGGCGCCCTTGACCAATCGGACGGTCAACGGTGTGCCACGTCTTTTCGCCAGCGCGAGAAGGCGATCGAGGTCGTCGTTCGCGCTTTTGAGGTAACTCTGCACGACGATTCCGATATGAGGCCACGAGACGAATTCGGGATCGAGGCAAAGGCGCTCGAACAGGCGCATGGTGATCTCGTGGAGGTGCCATTGTTCGAGATCGAAGTTGATGAAGGCACTGAGTCTTTTGGCGGATGAGAGAAGAGGGCGAACACGTTTGAGGAGACGCTCGACCGCGCCATCAGGATCGGCGGGATCGAGCAGATGATCCATGGCGGAAAGCTTGAGCGAAATATTGGCGCGAGGGACCAGGCCGGCGGGACTGCGGTCGAGAATTTCGGAGGTCTTCCACGAGGCGGTTTGGGCGGGAAGAAATCCGATCAGGTCGGTGTAACGCTGCGCGTAGATTTCGGATTCGGCTTCGCTGACGGTTGCCTCGCCGAGCAAATCGATGGTGGATCCGAAGCCGTGGTCCCACAACTTTTTGAGCTTCACCTTCGCGTGACGGGCATCCTTGCCCACGATGAATCGTCCTGCCATCTGGCGGACATTTTGTCGGATGATGAAAGCGGAGATGGAGGCGGCGAGTGGATTTTTCGTGGCGCGCAGCGCGAGGCTCATTCCGGTCGGCAGGCGGCGTTCATCGACGAAAAGATATTCCCGGGCATGGCGCGCAATTTGTGCGCTGGTGCGCAATGCGGGCAGCGTATCGACGAGGCGGAACAGATCGGACTTGAGCGCGGGATCGCCGAGAGCTCGGTCGATAAGAAGGTTCTCCCAGTAGGCGGCCTGAAAAAAGCTGGTCGCTTTTCCCCCGAGCTTCTGGTGGAGAGTGCGACCGAGGCGCTGGATATCGCGTTCCAGCAGGATACTGGATGCGTCGGGAAGGGAAGCGGACTGCATACTGGAAAGTAATGCCTTACCTCTGGGGAGCAAATGGGAAGGCGCAACACCCCAGGACTGGAAGTTCCTGAGTCCCGGAGGGACGTTCGAAAATAGCCCGGCGATTCATCGCCGGGTAGTCTAGAAAGAAGAGTGCCGTCCCATCGAGACGGATGAAACGAAAGCTCAAACCGACGGCGGGAGCCAATCGAGCGTCCCTAATGGGACGCCGCTTTTTTGCGTCAGAACCCGGCGATAAATCGCCGGGCTATTTTCAAATGTCCCGCTGGGACATCCACCCTAGGAAGTCTGGACGAGATAGGGCTCGAAGATCTTTTTCTGCTCGGCGCGATCATAGGCCTCATACGGGCTGATGATGCCTTGTTGCACGAGTTCCAATAACGAGTCGTCCATGAGTTTCATGCCGAGCTTTTTTCCGGTCTGGATGATGCCGGGCAGCATGAAGGTCTTCGATTCGCGGATGAGATTGGCCACGGCGGGTGTGTTGACCATGATCTCGAGCGCGACGACGCGGCCCTGGCCATCGGCGCGGGGAACGAGTTGCTGGCTGATGATGCCGCGGAGCGATTCGCTGACCATGGTACGAATCTGGCCCTGCTGCTCGACGGGGAAGGCGTCGAGCACGCGGTCGAGCGTGCGCGCGGCGTTGCTGGTGTGGAGCGTGGCGATGACCAAGTGACCCGTTTCGGAAGCGGTGATCGCGAGGCTGATTGTTTCCAAGTCGCGCATTTCTCCCACGATGATGACATCGGGATCTTCGCGAAGACTGGCGCGCAACGCGGCGCCGAACGATTCGGTGTGCGCGTGGACTTCGCGCTGGGTGATCTGGCAACCGGCGGGCACGTAGACGTATTCGATGGGATCTTCCAGCGTGATGATGTGATCACTGCGGTGCGTGTTGACCTCTTGCACCATCGAGGCAAGCGTCGTCGATTTGCCGCAACCGACCGCTCCCGTGACGAGCACGAGACCGTTGTGATATTGGGTCAGGACCTTGAGTTGCTCGGGAAGTCCCAACTCGTCCATGGTGCGAACCTTGGTGTTGATGATGCGGAAAACGGCGTCGTGGCCCTTGCGCTGGCGGACGACGTTGGCGCGGAAGCGAGCCATGCCGGGGATCTCGTAACTGAAATCGATGCCCATGTTTTTATGCAATGTCTCCATTTGCATCGGGTTGAGGAAGGTCTTGATGAGCGCCTCGGTGTTGGCCGGGGTGAGCGGTTCGGCGCCGTGATAAAGCGGTTGCAGGGTGCCGTTGAGACGCATGAGGGGAGGGGCGCTGATGCCGAGGTGGACATCGGAAGCGCCCGCGTCAAAGCCGAGGCGCAGGAGGGCGGTGACATCCATGCCGTTGGGAAGGTCGCTATCCTCATGGACGACTTCGATGTGCGGACTGGCCGGGGCGGAATCGGTTGCCGCAGGCGCGGGTACCGGCTCGGTCGGGGCATGGGCCGCCGGGCTGTCGGCTTGAACCGAGACGCCCTCGACGGAGGAGGCGGGATTCGCGTGGGCGAGGGACTGGCGCAATCCATCGGCCTGCTCGGGGCTGATGATTGCCTGCTCATGGAGGAAGTCGATGGCCGAGAGATGCGGCATGGCCTGCAGTCCGGCCACGGCGGCGTGATATTGTTCAACAGTGATCCATCCGGAATGATAGGCGGTGGAAAGGACGTACTCGTTATACTCGGGTGTCATGGAAAGAAAGGATGCGAACGGCAATGATGGCAAACGCAGCGGCGGCTAGCAAGTCCAGGCATCCCTGGCTCGGATGTGGTCGTTCAAATTCGGAGTGCGACACAGCTTAGGCCTGTCCTCATTCGGCTGTTGTGGAGCTTTAGAATGCGATTTTCAATCCGCCCTGAACCGATTGGGCGAAGTAATTGGACTGGCCGACTTCCGTCTGATAGTCGATAAACAAAGTGAGGCTCTGGGAGATTTCCGTATCGAGTCCGAGGTCGAGGAAAGCGGCATCGCGCTGCGTGTCGGTGGTCTGGACGGTGAAGGAGCCTGCCCCCAGTTGATTAAACTGGCTGGTGATGCCGCGGCTGTCATCCAGATACTCGTGCTGCCATGAGGCGCTGGCGTGAGGCGTGAGTGTCATCGGTCCGTAGCAACTGACCGTTTGGACGCTGTATCGGGCCTCGATACCGAGTTGGCTGCGGAGCGACTGGTCGCTTTGGCTCTGAACGTTGAGGGCCGTCGGTCCCTGTTCACTAAATGAGTTGATGCCGAGGTTGACGTACTGGAGGCTGGCCATGGGACCAAATTTCCAGTTGCCCCTGTGGAACTCGTAACCGCCGGTGAGGTTGGCGTCGAATTGATTGCCTTCCGGGGTTCCGACATTGGTTCCATTCAAGGCGCCGATTTGGATATTGCGATTCTCAGTATAGCTATTGTAGTTGTAGGCGAAGAGGCCGTTGCCGTACCAGCCGCCATCGACGTAGCTAGCGTAAACGCCGGGAGAATAGCTGTCCACCGTAGCGGTGCTGCCAATATGGTCGAGGGTCGCATCGGTATGGGCGTAGCCAAACATTGCACCGACGGTGAAGTGATCGTCGATTCGATAGTCGGCACCGACTGTTATTGATTCACTGGTGTAATCCTGGTGCGCGAGATCCTGATCGTGATTGAGGTCAGCAAGGATGACGTTACCCGCGACGAACGTGCTCCAGCGGTCGGTGGGCGTGCCGCTGGGTGCTTTGATGGCTTTGCCGTCACCCATGTCCACGCCTGCGAGTACGGGATCGCCGGTGTCACTGACCAGATGTTGATTCAGGACGGGGTTCCAGGCCAGGAGGCGGCTGTTGATTTGGGAGAGTGTCGGCATCAGGCTGGAATCTGTGACTTGGAGGTGGCTGCCGTCGAAACCGGTAAGTCCGTCGCGTAAATTGGCCAGGTGATCGTTGAGCAATTGGCTGGAGAAAGTCTGGTTATCGAAGGCCACATGGCGAAAGACTTGGAGGGATTGTGGCGAGATCTGGTCCAATGCGTCGCCCAAGGAGCCTATGTTGTTGAACAGCGGATAGAGGTTCTGGACGAGAGTGCCAAAATTGCCCGTTTTAACGGTAGGCGCAAAGCCATCGATGTAAGTTGCCACAGCCTGCTGATTGGGAGTCAAACCGCTGATATTGGCCAGAAACGGAAAGAACGAAAGAGTGATGTCTTGCGAACTATAGGCGAACGAGGCAAACAGGCCGGTTGGAACATTGAAGTTATTGAGTCCGCTCACGCTGCCAAACTGACCGGAAACGGTGCCGTCGGTGGTGTGGGCGAGATCATAACTCAGCCCTGCTGTGACCGTGACGTTTTGGGCGCCCTTAAGGATGAGATTGGAGCTGCCGCCGAGGGTGATGTTACCGACGGTGAGAAGTTCCTGGTTGTCGTTGGTGGCTGAACCGGTGAGCTTCAATTGCAGATTGCCGCCGGTCTGGTCGTAGTTTCCGCCTACATCGATCTGGCCAAAGTTCTGGTAGGTCTTCAAGGTGCCACCGGTTACAGTCACATTTCCAGTGCCGAGAGCCCCCGCGCTGCCGATCTTCAGAATGCCCATTTGGACTGTAGTTCCACCGGTATAGGTATTCGCGCCGGTCAGGATAAGATTGCCGCTGCTATCCAACGTCAGGCTGCCGCCTGTTCCACCGTCTGTGCCGCCATCGGAAATAGTTCCGGATACAAGGGGATTCTTGATGCCATTTCGGCCAAGAATGGTCAGGTTGTTTCCTCCCAGAAAGACATTTCCTGCACCCTCGACAATACCGACGGAAGTGCCGCCATTGGTCAAGCCGCTGATATCGAGTGTGCCTCCCGTCTCATTGTTGATCTCGGCGTGGTTGCCCGAAGCATTTAGGGAAAAATAAGTGGTGCCGCCGGATTCATTGAGAATGCTCGCCTTGGCGGCATCAGAATGGTTGGTAAAAGTAACAGTGCCTCCGTTTGAATTGGTGATTGTCGACTGATGGGCGGTGGCATCGTTTTCGAAAAGCGTGTATCCGCCATTATTGGTGAGGCTGGATTGGTTCGCCGAAGCCTTATTTTCGAATACGGTAAAGCCGGTACCGCTGTTAAGCAGGGTCGCTGTTCCTGCATCTGCCGTTTCGCTAAAAGTCGAATTACCTCCGGTTTCGTTGGTGATCGTAGATGCTCCCGCGGTGGACGAACCGGAGAAAGCCGCAAAACCGTTGTTTTCGTTGGTAATGTTCGCCGTTCCAGCGGTTGCGCTGGAGGAAAAAGAAACGCCACCTTTATTGTCAATAATGGTCGAGGCGCCAGCCGTGGTGGTGTCTCCGAACGAGGTCGACGCGTCTTTCTTGTTTGTGATCATGGCAGTTCCAGCGGTGGAAGAGCCGCTAAAACTTGTGAAGGTGTTTTGTTTGTTGACGATGGTGGCAGCGCCGGCGGATGCCGAGTCGGAGAATTCCAGGTAACCGCCGTCATTCGTGATAGTGGCTTGGTTCGCAGTGGAAGTGCCGGTGAAAGTGGTGAAGCCCCCGCCCGTATTCGTGATGGTTGCGGTACCGGCATCGGCGGTGTCCGAAAAGAGAGTGTAATAGCCAGCCTCATTGGTAATGGTGGCTTTGTTGGCGGTCGCGCTATTGAGGAAGGCTGCGTAGCCGCCGTTATTGATGATGGTGGCATTACCACCGGAGGCGCTGTTGATGAACTCGACTCCACCGGCATTGGTGTTGGTGATAGTCGCATGAGCCGCCGTCGATGTGTTTTCGAAGAAGCTCGCATAAACGCTGTCATTAATGGTGGCGTTGGCAGCCGTGGCACCATTTTCAAAATAGACTCCTCCCACACCTGGTCCGACATTAAAAATCGGGCTAAAGGCTGAGTTGTTTTTAATCCCGGCTCCGACAATAAAGAGAGGTTCACCGCTGAAAGTGTACGCTTGGGTCGCGGCCGCTGTGAATTTCAGTGTATCGGCGAAGGAATAGGCGCTGGAATTGATACTGTAGTTTAGAGTGGCTCCAAAAACGGCGATGCTGCTTGTGCCAGGAACTGTAGCTGGGTTCCAGTTTGATGCAGTATTCCAATCACTGGTCGTGCCGACCCAGGTTTGTGCATTCAAGGTCAGTTGGCCGAGCAAAATGGCCAGTCCAAGTGCGCTAAATTTAGCAATCTTCCCGCAGGTATACGTTGTCATGCATTTCTCCATCTGATTATTCAACCACAAATGTTAAAACATGCCAAAAGTGACCGCTGCCTCTCAAGCTGTCCACATAAAAACCTCCGCTTATTGTAACAAAGTAACGACAATACTGATTAGGGCCTATCGGCGCTTGGCTTCGAGGTTACTTGCCAAGGGGCGGGGGGATGTTAATTTTAACATCCCCTTTTCTTTTCATGGCGATATAGTCGCTGGCTACCCCTGTTCTCTTTCTTATGATTAAATGGTTCGTTAAAAAAGTTCTTGGCTCGAAAAACCAGCGCGAAGTGAAGCGACTGTGGCCGATCGTGGAAAAAATCAACGCGTTTGAGCTGGAATACCAGGGCATCATGGAGGAGCAGCTCATTGCGAAGACGACGCAGCTGAAGGAGCGCTTCGGCAAGGGCGAAACGCTGGATGAACTTTTGCCGGAGGCGTTTGCGGTGGTGAAGAACGCGTGCCGGCGGATGACCGAGCGCAAGCACAAGAGTCTGGTACGCGGGCAGGAAGTCGCTTGGGAGATGATTCCGTTCGATGTCCAGTTGATTGGCGGCATGGTGCTGCATTCGGGCCGGATCGCGGAAATGGCGACGGGCGAAGGCAAGACGCTGGTTGCGACGCTGCCGGCTTATCTCAACGCCTTGACCGGTCGCGGCGTTCACGTCGTGACGGTGAACGATTACCTGGCGGCGCGCGATAGCGAGTGGATGGGCGAGGTCTACCGCTTTCTTAATTTGACGGTCGGTTGTATCCAGCACGGGCAGAATCCTGAACTGCGGCGTCAGCAGTACATGTGCGATATCGTTTACGGCACGAACGCCGAGATGGGTTTCGATTATCTGCGCGACAATGGCATGGCGACGAGCAAGGCCGAGCAGGTGCAGCGCGGGCATGTGTACGCGATTGTCGATGAGGTGGACAGCATCCTGATCGATGAGGCGCGCGTGCCGCTCATCATCGCGGGACCGGCGACGATCAGTACGCATCAGTTCGATAAATTTAAAGGTCCCATCGAGCGGATCGTGCAGGCGCAGAGTCTTGAGGCGAATCGCTGGGCGGCGGATGCGAAGAAGCAACTCGACGACGGGAATATCGAGGAAGCCGGGCGTCTTCTCTATAAGATCAAGAACTCGACGCCGACAAACAAGCAGTTGCACAAGATGATCGAGGATCCTTCCGTGCGACGCGCGATGGATGACGCGGAACTCGCTCTTTATCAGGATCCGCGCAAGACCGAGCTTTACGCGTTGAAAGAAGAGGCCTACTTCAGCATCGACCCGAAAACGAACGAGGTTGATCTGAGCGAGCGGGGCCGTACCTTCATGAACCCGAATGATCCGGACAATTTCGTGCTACCCGATTTGATTACGCGCTTTCACGACATCGAGCACGACCCCAAGTTGACCGCGGAAGAGAAGCAGCGGGCGAAGGCGGGCGAGCAGCAAAATTACGATCAGGCCAGCGAACGCATCCATAACATCACGCAGTTGCTACGCGCCTATTGCGTCTACGAGAAGGATGTCCAGTACGTCGTGGTGGACAACAAGGTGGTGATTGTCGATGAGAATACGGGACGCACCATGCCGGGGCGCCGCTGGAGCGACGGACTTCACCAGGCGATCGAGGCCAAGGAAGGTGTGCAGATTGATCGCGAGACGCAGACGCTGGCGACGATCACGATCCAGAATTATTTCCGCCTTTATCAGAAGCTCTCCGGCATGACCGGGACGGCCGAGACCGAGGCGAACGAATTTCACGACATCTACAAGCTCGACGTAATCGTCATCCCGACGAACCGACCCATCGCACGGGTCGACCAGGACGACATCATTTACAAGACGCGTCGCGAAAAATACAACGCGATCATCAAGGAGATCAAGGCGGCGCACGCCAAGGGCCAGCCCATCTTGGTGGGAACCATCTCGGTGGAATCGAGCGAACTGCTTTCGCGGATGCTCAAGCGCGAGGGAATCGTCCACAACGTGCTCAACGCGAAATTCGTCCAGCAGGAGGCGGAGATTGTGGCTGGCGCGGGCCAGCGCGGCGCGGTGACGATTGCCACGAATATGGCGGGTCGCGGCACCGACATCAAACTCGGCGCGGGTGTGAACAAGATTGTGGGGCTTTATGTCGCCAATTCCAAAAATCGCGTGGTGGAAATCATTGGGCCGGAAACGGTCATTAACGAAGAAGCGGGCGAACATGCGACCAGCGGCCTTTACGTCATCGGCACGGAACGGCATGAATCGCGGCGTATCGACCGGCAGTTGCGGGGTCGTTGCGCGCGCCAGGGTGATCCGGGTTGCTCGAAATTCTTTGTCTCATTTGAAGACGATCTGATGCGCAATTTTGGTGATTCGCGCAAGCTCAGCGCGTGGATGACCAAGCTGGGAATGAAGGACGACGAGGAGTTGCAGCATCCCTGGCTGAACCGGAGCGTGGAGCAGGCGCAGCGGCGTGTGGAGGAACGCAATTACGTCTCACGCAAATACACGCTGCAATATGACGACGTGATGAACCAGCAGCGGACGGTTATTTACAGTCGGCGCAACGATATCCTCGTCACGGAAACGCCACGGGATGAAATCTTTGACGTTGTGCGCGACGTGATCGAGAGCGAGGCGGAATCGCACCTGGTCGGGCCTGAAGCCAACCCGGAAAACTTTGTCGCGTGGCTCAACAGCACGTTCCCAATCGGTGTCTCGGCCGGCGATTTTGAATTTGGAAAGGACGTGGAAGCGGTTGCGAAGACGGCGATCCAGAAAGTGCGTGACGCCTACGAAATCAAGATCAAGTTTGAGGACCCGAACGCGCTGCAGTCGCTGGAGCGGTACACGCTGCTCGGCTCCATCGACCGGCTCTGGCAGGAGCATCTTTATGCCATCGACTCGCTTCGGCACAGCATCAATCTGCGGACGATCGGGCAGAAGGACCCGGTCATTGAGTACAAACGCGAGGCGTACCTGATGTTCGCGGACCTGATGGGACGGATCGACCTGGAGATCGCGACGAGTCTTTTCCGCACCAGTGCCAGCATCACGGCATTCGAGTCGTTCCTGCGCAACCTGCCGCAAAAACTCATCCATGATCAACCGCCCTCGACCATGAGCACGCCCGATGTGGGACAACCGGGGCAACCCGCGCTGGAGCAATTGCCGGATGACGCGCCCGCGAAGGAAGAGGCGGCGCCTCCGCCCGAGCGTCAGTTGCCCATCCGCAAGATGGGGCCGACCCCGGGCCGGAACGATCCCTGTAACTGCGGCAGTGGCAAGAAATACAAAAACTGCTGCGGCGCATAATCGACCATGACCGAATCGTTGGAAGCCCTTCGAGGTTACGTGCATTTTCTGCGCGAGCGCGACGGCGTGCGCCAGGTGCGTTTGTCGCGGACGGCGCGGGAAGGGTTGGCGAAATTGGCGGGGGAGGGCAAAGTTTCAAAGGTATCCGTCGCTGTCCCTGGCGGCAGTGCGGTAGGTAGCCGTCGACCTCCGGGCGACGGTGTATCTCCAGTAGAATCGCGAGGCCCTGCTCAATCGACCGTCGCACGGAGTGCGACGGCTACCTCGTCGCCTCCTCCGACAACCTCCGTCGCAAATACGCCGCCCCTCGAAATCACGGGTTCAACCAAGGTGGAGCAATTGCGCCACTTGGCGGAGCGTGCGGCGGTTTGTGTGAAATGTCCGCATCTGGTTGCGCGGCGACATACCGTAGTTTTTGGCGTGGGTAATCCCGAGGCGAAACTGGTATTCGTCGGTGAGGCGCCCGGTGAAGAGGAAGATTTGCAGGGTGAACCGTTTGTGGGTCGGGCGGGACAGTTGCTGACCAAAATGATCCAGGCAATGGGCTTGACCCGCGAGCAGATCTACATCGCTAATATCGTGAAATGCCGACCCGACATGCCAGAGGGCGTAACGGGCAATCGCAAGCCGACGAAGCAGGAGATGGAAACCTGCGTGCCGTATCTGCGTGCGCAACTCGAGGTGATTAAGCCGATCGCGATGGTCGCCTTGGGAGCAACGGCGGTGGAAGGGTTGTTGAGACCGGTCGGAACAATCGGCTCACTGCGCGGAAAATTTCTGGAATATCGCGGGACACCGTTGATGCCGACTTACCACCCCTCCTATCTTTTACGCAACCAGAGCAATACGGAGAAGCGCAAGGTGTGGGAGGATTTGCTCAAGGTGATGGAACGGCTCGAGATGCCGATCAGTGAAAAACAGCGCAACTTTTTCCTTAAAGTCTGATCTGGAATAGGTAGGCTTTCATCGCACTTCATCTACCAATGAAAAACAAATTGTCGTTCCGTTTCGTGGCGTTGCTGGTGGCCGTGGTGCTTTCGGCCTTCACGGCCACGCCTTCACAAGGTCAGGATGCCGCGCCTGCTCCAGCCGCGCCACCCGCTCCGGCTGCTCCCGCCGATACCTTCTTTTTTCAGGATGGCGACACGCCCGCTGTTTTTCTCGGGGACAGCATCACCGAACAGAAGCTCTACACCACGCTGATCGAGACTTATGTATTGACCCGTTTTCCGGCGATGAAAATCACGTTTCGCAATGCCGGGTGGGGCGGCGATACGGCGTGGCTTTCAAAACGAGGCGATTTTGATGCTGGCCTAAAACGCGACGTGTTGGATTTGAAGCCCAAGGCGGTTACCATCGATTTCGGCATGAACGACGCCCGCGGGGGAGATGCCACTTTCACCAAGTACCTCGAATATACGACCAAGCTGGTCAAGGACTTGGAAAAAGCGGGCGCCCGCATCGCCCTGATTTCGCCGAGTCCCGAGGAGAGATATGAGCCCGGCGCGCCAGCTGGAAGTGCCTATAACGTGATGCTCAAGAAATATGCGGACGGGATGAAGGAAGTGGCGGATAACGAGAAAGTTTTGTACATCGACCAGTACACGCCGTTTGTGGCGTTGATCGAGGCAGGCCGCAAGGCGGGGGTGCTCGACGCGATGGCGGCGCCGGGAGATCCCAATGCCGTGCGGCTTACCAACGAAGGTATCCATCCGAATTGGGGCGGACATCTCATCATGGCCACAATTATTCTGCAGGCTATGCACGCTCCGGCGGATGTCAGTTCGGTAACGGTGGATGCGGCGGGTCATTCCATCATCTCTTCACAGGGTTGCACGGTGGAATGGCAGAACGGGCCGGAGGGCCAGGTGCAGTTCAAGCGGACGGATGAAGCTTTGCCCTGGCCGCTGCCAACCGATCCCCGGATCGATACGGTGTTGAAGATTCCCGGTTTCGATCCGATCACGGCTTTGGATCGTTACGGGTTGAAGGTGACCGGGCTGAAGGAGGTGGCCTACGCACTGACGATCGATAACGTGCCTGTGGGCGTTTATTCCAGCGCGGATCTTGCAAACGGGGTCAACCTCGCTCCCGTGCACCAGGGTCCGATTTATGACCAGGAGCAGGAGTTGCTTAAAACGGTGATCGCCAAGAACGACGCCTACTTTCAGCGCTGGCGCAACGTGCAGCTTTACGATATGCCGCCTTGGTTGGGCGGAAATTCAACTGTCGAGGGGATACGCACGGCGGAAATCACGCGGCTGGATACGGCGATTGCCGATGATGAAACGAGCATCGAAACCTTACGCCAGCCGGGAGCGCACATTTTCAGGTTGGCGCCGGTGCCGAAATAGGAATTGAACTGCAACGGCGGTCATGGGCCGCCGCTACATCAAAGGCCCAACTCGTCCGGTGTGGGTATGCGATAACGGATGGTGCGATCAAGCCATGAACGATCGAGGAGCGCAACTTCGAGGCCTTCTGCACCGAGCTTTTCCTTGAGGGCGGGCACATTCGTCGGTATATCCGCGAAGGCAATGCCTTGGTCTTTGGTGCCGCGGAGCTTGGCCCAGACGAGGAGTCGCAATGCGGAGAAAGCGGCGGCCTTGAGATCGTGGCGTTCGAGCATGGGCTTCGGGGCTTGCGCGAGCCAATCCTTGCCGACATGACGCGGTCCGCTGATGACCATGCCGTGGGCTAACTCGATTCCGCTTTGGGCGGAGAAAGAGCCGTCGTAATCGAGACGCCAGAGGAAATCGTCGGCGGGCGTGGAGCCCAATTCGCCGAGAATGCCGCGGAAGAGAAGCGGCGCGGCGAAGATTTGCTCGAAGGCGTTCTTGAGCGCGGGCGCGAGGTTGTAGCTGACGAGTCGGCGCGCGGTGACGTCGTTGGGCGAGCGGGCGAAGCCTTCGAGGTGCGCCGCGTCGATGGCGGCCTGGCGCACTTTTTCGATGTCGGCAGGATGACCGAGGCTCCCGAGCGCGAGATGATCGTAAATCTCGAAGAGCTTAGGCGTCGAGGTCTTGATCGTGAGAAACAGAATGCCGGGGTCGGCGCTGAGCGCGACCACCGGCAATCCGGGCGTCAGTTGGTCCTCAATGTACTCGCGGCGATTGGTGATCGCTTCCAACCAACGATAAGGTTCTTCAGTCATGGGGGAATTACTCGACGGACAGCTTCACATCCACGTTGCCGTGGACGGCGCGGGAGTAGGGACACACTGTGTGGGCGGTGGCGACCAGGTCCTCGAGCACGGCCTTGTCGATTCCGGGTGCCTTGGCGGTCAGCGCAACCTGTAATTGAAAATGGTTGTCGTCGGTCATGGTCAGATCAACCTTCGCCGTGATGCTGAAATCGGGCGGGAGATGGATCTTCTTTTGGCCGGCGACGAACTGCGTGGCACCGGCGAAGCAGGCGGAATAACCCGCCGCGAAGAGATGCTCCGGCGTAATGCCTTCGCCCTTGCCGCCGAGTGCCTTGGCCAGCGAAAATTTGACGTCGAGTTTGCCGTCGGAAGTCGTGCCTTTGCCGTCGCGACCGCCGATATTTGTGCCTGTGATTGAGTCGAGTACTTTCATGGGAGTGGGTGTTGGGGGTTGAGGTTTATTTTTGGGCTGCTTCGAGGGATGTAAAACATTCGCGGAGAGTTTCCACTGAGACGGAACGGAGACCTTCGCGGGTGAGCAATTTCACCTGGGGAAAGACATGGGAACGGCGATCAACGCCGCCGGTGGCGCTGTCCGATTCGGCGGCGACGTCGAGCAATTGAAGCGCGAGTTGGACCGCCTGCTTTTCGTCGCGCTGGGACGTGGGCTGGCCGCTCCAGCGATTGATCCATTGCAGGACGCTACGGGCTGCGGGAGATCCGGAACCGGAGACGGCGAAATCGACGGCTTGGAACTGTGCCCCGAGCGCGTCGTAGAAAAAGAGGGTGGGATCGGGCTGATGGTGAGGATCGCGTGCGGCCAGAATGGGGACGACGGTGCCGACGCCTTGGAGCGTCATGGGAAGATTGTCTTTGATCAACTTGCCGAGGGCACGGACCTTGGCGCTGAGACTGAGCGCCTGCAACTGGCTGCGGCGATAATATTGAAACGAGGTTTGCAGCGTGCGCGCCATTTCGAAGGCGACGGCGGGCGAGCCCGCGATGGCGATGATGGTGTCGTGGTCGAGATCGATCACTTTGTCGGCGCGATCATACATGATGATGTTGCCTGCGGTGGCGCGGCGATCACCGGCGATGAGGACGCCGTCCTTGAAGTGGAAGGAGAGGACGGTGGTGGCCTCGATCTGCGTAGCCGCGCTCGTAAGAGCGTGGGCAGCCGGCGCACGGAAGGCGTCTGCGGTCGGGCGATTATCGCTGAGACGCAGCAACTCGGAGAAATCGCCGTTACCGGTCGTGAGTGCGTCGGCTTGCCCGTCGGCGCGGGATCCCAGGAAACTCATTGGCCGGTGCGTTGGCGGTAGCGTTTGGCCTGGTCGGGATCGACCTTGCGCATGCGCTTGAGGAGATCATCCACATTGGGGCGATCGACTTTGGGTGCGGAGGGACCACCGCCGGGCGCGGGAGCATCGGGGCCACCGCCGGAGGGGCGCGTTTTTTGGTTTTGGTCGGGCATAAAGCTTAACTTAGTGCGGGGTTGGATTAATTCAATGGTCTCTCTTGTCAGACCGGTTTCAAGTTCAATTCGTAAGCAGACTTCTGCGTTTGACTTGATGGGCAACCCTGAAAGGGTTGCAAGCGTATAGCCCAGGGTTGTGGCGAAGCCGCTACCCTGGGTAACTGTGAGATGTGGTCCAACCCTGAAGGGGTTGAAGCGCACTCTCCGGGCGATGGATTTGAACCGGATTCAACCCTTTCAGGGTTGGGCGTTGCGGGCATTACCCAGGGTAGGCGCTGCTGTACCAACCCTAGGCTATATGATTTCAACCCCGTTGGGGTTGGCGAAAAAGGCAGGCTGAACTGATCCTTCGACAGGCTCAGGATGACAGAATTTTTCTTCATATGTTTTCTGTTAAAAAATCCCGTTAATTTGGAGAAATTTGGTAATTCCGTCATGGTTCCCTTCACACGGGTTTCAAGTCCAATTCGCGGATGAGGTCCTGGATGGTCTTCGATTTGTCCATGGCGGCGATCATCTCCTCGAGGCGCATGCCCGGGAAGGCCTGGCTCATGTCGAGGCGGTACATCTGGTCGCCGACCTTGAAGACGAGGTTGTCCCACTGCGCGGTCTTCATTTCGCGGGCGAACTTGAGGACGCTGCGTCCACGCAGGTAGGCGCGAGACGTCGCCGGTGGATGTTGCACGGCGTGGATGATCTCGGCCTCGCCGATGATTTTTTTCATATCGCCGGAATTTTCGAGCGCCATGAAAAGGCCCTCGTCACTCTTGAGAAGATGATATTCGAGGTCGAGGCTTTGGAGCCACGGGTTGTCCCATTCGATATTTTCCTGCTGGCGGAAGGCATCGAGCAGATGGTGCTTGGCGACCCAGTCGAGACGGTCGTGCAGGGAAAGGGGATCGCGCTCCAGCGTGGCGACGGTCTCCTTCCAATCGGCGAGGACTTGCCGCTTCTCGGGGTGTTCGAGATCGACGCGTTTCTCGACCCACTCGATGAATTCGTATTGAAGATCGACAGCGCGGATCGTCTTGCCGTCGGCGAGGGGAAGCAGCCATTGATAAGTCTGGTCGCGGGAAACCTGGCGGTGCGCCTCGAGCGGATCGGCCAGCGACCACCAGTCGGGTGCACCTTCGTGCTCGAGGGATTCGAGCATCAGCGCGGTGGTGCCGATTTTTAGCCATGTCGCAAATTGAGAAAGATTCGAGTCGCCGATGATGACGTGAAAGCGGCGGAAGCGGGTGGGATCGGCGTGGGGTTCGTCACGGGTATTGATGAGCGGACGGCGATTCATCGTGTCAATGCTGACCAGTTCGGAGAAGAAATCGGCGCGTTGGGAAATCTGGAAACCGCCCGTGCCGCCAGTCGTGTTCTCGGTTTCCCAGCCGACTTTTCCCGCCCCGGCGTAGAGCTGGCGCGTAATGAGAAATGGCGTCATGGCCTGAACGAGGCGGTCCCACGGAATGATGCGGGGGATGAGATAATTATCGTGGCAACCGTAGGAGTGACCGCGGAAATCGGTGTTGTTCTTGTAGAGCTTGACCGTGCGGCTACCGCGACGGGTTACTTGGCGCGCGCATTCTTCGAGGAGGCGCTCGCCCGCTTTGTCCTGAGCGATGAGATCGACGAGGGTGGCGCACTCGGGCGTGGAATATTCGGGATGCGCATGATCGTTGTAGAAGCGGGCGCCATTGCGCAAGACGAGATCGCTTTTGATTTCCTGGAAGGTCAGTTCGCGGGCGCTGTCCTGGGAATAGTAACCGGCCTCGTCGGTGTCCTGCATGAGCTCGCGGGCGCGAAAACCGCGGGCATCGCGATGAGGGTCCTCGGTGGCGTAGTCCCAGAGATTGGCCACGCCATGCTGCGCGGCGGAGCGGACGAGCGCGATCGATTCCTCCACCACATCGGCATCGGGATCTTCCATGACGGTGATGCCCAATTCCGTTTCCAGACCGAAGCAGATGGGCCATGGGGGAGGGTGGGTGTGCATGGGAATTAGAAGGAGAGAGTTTTTGAGGTAGCCATTGCACTCCGTGCGACGGTCGGAAGATTCAAGCCGGGAAACACACCGTCGTAAGGAGTGCGACGGCTACCTCTGAGTTTTTTTCCTCGTTCCCAAGTTGTACTTGGGAACGTCCTTGTCTGCGCAACTTTGTTGCCTCTCTTCGACATCCAAGCAGAGAAGCAGAGTTTCGCCGACAAGTGCGTTCCCAAGTACAACTTGGGAACGAGGGGAAGGGGAGATGCAATCATGCGGGTCAGATAATGGCGGATGCATCCACGCGGCGGGGCTTGACCGGGGAAAGTTTGACGACGTTTTCGGGATCGTAATCGACGAGCTTGAGCCAGTCTTCCGTGATGTCGTTGGGCGGGAAGATGTCGTTCTGCTTGTACTCGACGTTGAGCGCTTCCATGAAATCGCTGATGCTGAGGCCGGTCGGCTCGGGCGAGGCGATGGCGCGTTTGATGGCGGTTTCCTTGGCCCGCTCGACGATGCCCGCGATGATCGCGCCGCTGACGAGATCGCCGCGGTGCAGATATTCGTGACGACCGCTGCGGAGCGTGACTTCGAGGAAACGGTTGTCTTCGCGCTGGCTGAATTGCGCATCGATGACCTTCTCGATAATGGCATCGACTGCCTTTTGGCGATCCTCGCCATGCTCGCGCAATAATGCGGGATCAAGAGGCAGATTCGTCGGAATATAGATGCGGTAAATTTCCTCGGAGCCTTTCTTCGTGGGACGCGAGACCTTGATTTTGCGGTCGATACGGCCGGGGCGCAGGATGGCGGGATCGATCATGTCCGCACGGTTCGACGCGAGGATGATGACCATCTGCTGGAGCGATTCGATGCCGTCCATCTCGGCGCAGAACATGGGGACGAGCGTATTGAGAATGCCGCTGGTGCGTCCGGCGCGACGCGTGCCAAGAATCGATTCGGCTTCGTCGATGAAGATGAAGGGCAGGAAGCCTTCCTTGGCTTTCTCGCGGGCGCGGGCGAAGAGTTCGCGCACCTGCCGCTCCGACTCGCCGACCCACATATTGAGGATTTCCGGCCCTTTGACGTGCATGAAATACTCGCGGTGATCGACGCCGGTTTTCTCGCGCAACTGGCGCGTGAGATTGTAGGCGGTCGCCTTGCCGAGGAGCGTCTTGCCGCAGCCGGGGGGGCCGTAGAGCAGAATGCCCTTCGGGCTGGTGTGATTGTAGGCCTTGAAGAGATCGCCATGGAGGAGGGGAAGCTCGACCGCATCGCGGACGGCTTGTCGCGCCTCGTCCTGTCCGCCGACTTTTTCCCACGGCAATTCGGGAACTTGCTCGAGAAGGTGATCGCGCGACTGGGCGCCCGCGACGACTTCCAAGGCGACCCGTTGGGAGGAATCGAGGCGGATTTCGAGGCCGGGCTTGAGCTTCTCTTTGCCAAGATTGGCGGAACGGATCACGAGCGTATTGGCCATGCCGCCTTCTTGTCCGACGCGGAGGCGGCCATCGGGGAGAAGGTCCTGAATTTTCGCCACGGGTCCGCCGCTCTCGAAACCGAGATCGCCTATGACGACATAGGCCTCGTTGAGCAGCACGCGCGTGCCGATGAGCAGTTTGGATTGCGCCAATCGAGGATCGATCGAGCAGTAAAATTCGGTGCCCCCATTGATGACGAGCGCAATGTCGGCCTTGGGTAGATTGAGCAGGGTGCCGACACGATTGGCGGGCTGTGTCAGCTTGGTGACAGCGGCGTCCAGTTTCTCGACAGCCTGACGCGCCTGTTCATTGAGCACTTCAAGCTCATCAATCCGGCGGCGCAGATAGCCGAGCTCGATCCGACGCGGTGAATCGATCGGATAAAATTGGGTGAGCAGATCGACGAGTTGCAGGGCCGAGAGCGTGTCGAGACTTTCATCCAGAATTGGTTCAAGTTCGGCGTGCGGTCCCTGCAAGGGCGAGTAGGAGGGATTGCTGCCCGGTTCTTCGGAGGGATGGGATTTGGATTTTCGTGCCACAGGGAAAGTTAATGGCGGGTTGGTTGCGCGCAAATGGATTCTGTCCGAACGATCGGATGAAGGTTGCGCGCGGAGGTGGAACGTCCGACTAAAATACTGGCGTCAGCAGGACCCCCTGTGCCCGGTACATGTCGGACTTGCATGTCCTTCCTGTAGCACAAGGCAGGCCAACTCCAACCAGGATGTTTTTGTCTCCTTCGTAAAATAAATTTACGGACGTCCCAATGACATTTTATGTCAGAGGTGGAAATTCTTTGCGCGTGACCGGCGTCGTTTTTTGGCTCAGCCTTAGGTCATGAAGTTGTCCACATGGGTCCAGTTTAGCTGGAATTTAAAGACGTTGCCGGCGGAGACGGCCAAGCTGGCCTCCCGCTACACCGTGGAAGCGGCCACGCTGGACGACCGGAATTTGCTGCTCGCGGCTGTGAGTCGGTCCGTTTCGATGGAACCGGCCTGGAGCGATGACATGGCGGCGCGGGTGAAGCTGGCCGAGGATATCATCCAAACGGCTTTTCCGGCGGGCGAGGTGACTTTTGTCGCGATCAAGCACGGGGCCCGCATTATCGGCACGGCGGCCATTCGCGACGCAGGTGACCAAGTGAGCAATCTACCGGTCGGGGTCTGCGTACTGAATGAATATCGCTGCCGGGGGCTGGGAACTTATCTTTTGCATGAGAGCCTGCGCCGCCTGAAGGAGCGCGGACTGGAGGAAGCGCGATTGGTGACGAAAAAGGGGCTTACCGCCGACAAATACCTTTATCCCAAGTTCGGCAGCAAGCGCATCGTGTTGGATGTTGCCCCAGTCTGACGACAAGCCAGGGCGCATTTACGGGAGACCTTCGCCATGCCTGTTCTTTTGCCGCGTTCAATTATTGGTCAGGCTTTTGCCGAGCAATGGAGTCGTCTCAAGCCATCCGCGCCTGAATTTGATGTTGCCATAATTGGTGGCGGCAGCGCGGGATATGCGGCGGCCCGCACCGCTGCTGCGCTTGGCGCACGCACCGTGGTGATCGAGGGCGGAAAAGAGATCGGTGGGCTCTGTATCCTGCGTGGATGCATGCCGTCGAAATCATTTTTGGAATCGGCCCATCGCTGGCACGACATCGGACGGGCACGAGAGTTCGGCCTCGTCGCCAAGCAGATCAAAGTAGATATGAAATGCGTGCAGGCGCGAAAGAAGCACCTGATTGGCGAGTTTGCCGCCCATCGACGCAAGCAATTGGGCCGAGGTAAATTTACTTTTGTGCGGGGACATGCCTCTTTTCTCGATGCACAGACTTTGTTGATCGAGCGAGGGAACAAGAAGGAATTGCTGACGGCCTCGACTTTTATTATCGCCACGGGATCGGTTATTACGCATGTGCCGGTGCCCGGTTTGTGGGAGGCGGATTGCTTGACCAGCGATACCGCGCTGGAGCTTGATAAAATTCCGAAGCGGCTGGCGGTGCTGGGCGGCGGCGTGATCGCGGTGGAACTGGGCCAGTTTTTTGCGCGGGTGGGATCGAAGACGACGATTCTGCAGCGGAGCAAGAAGATCGTTCGCAATTATGATCCCGATGTCAGCCTCGAACTTGAGCGCGCATTGAAGGCTGACGGGATTGATGTGCGGACGGGCGTGAAGCTCCTGGAAGTGCGCAAGACTTCCAAGGGAAAGAAGATCCTTTTTCAACGTGGCACGAAGCGCGAGGAAGTTGTGGTGGATGAAATTCTTTATGCGCTGGGCCGCGAGCCGGCGGTGAAGGGGCTGAATCTTGAGGCGGCGGGCGTGTCGCTGGACGAGGGCGAGTTGCATGTGGACGATACCATGGCGACTTCTATGCCGAATATTTTTGCGGTGGGCGATACGGTGGGGCCGAACGAGGTAGTGCACATCGCCATCCAGCAGGGGGAAATTGCCGCGCGCAATGCGGTGGATCATTTACGCGGGGACCATGAGATACCCGAGAAGATCGATTATCGCCTCAAGGCGCTGGTCACGTTTACCGATCCTGAGATTGCATCGGTGGGACTTAACGAAACCGAAGCGAAGGAAAAGGGGATCGATTTTCTAAGCGCGAAGTATCCGTTTAATGATCATGGTAAGTCGCAGATCGGCGGGTACGAATTTGGTTTCGTGAAGCTGATTGCGGAGAAAAGCCGGGGTGAGATTATCGGTGCGGAAATCATCGGGCCACGCGCCTCGGACTTGATTCACGAACTGATTGCGGTGATGCGCTATCGCGGGACGGTGCAGGAACTGGCGGTGATGCCGCATTATCATCCGACGTTGGCTGAAATTGTCACTTATCCGGCAGAGGAATTGGCGGAGAAGCTTTTTCCGGCGTAACCCAGGCTTGATGCTCGTTATACAGGACGTTAAACCTGTTTCCATGAATGCCATTTCATACACCATGGCTCGTGAAAATCTGGCCGCGACTATGGATCGAGTCTGTCAGGATCATAATCCCGTTGTTATCACGCGGAACCGCAAAGAGGCAGTTGTGATGATGTCTTTGGAAGATTATTCGTCTTGGGAAGAAACTACTTATCTTATGCGTTCGCCTGCTAATGCGCTTCGATTGCTGGAATCGATTATGGAAATTGAAAAGGGGAAGAACGTTGTGCGGAAGAAATTGAGCGACCTAATCGAGGAATAAAAAATCACTCGATCTTAACCGAGTAGATCATGAATTAAGTGGGGCAATTCTGGCTCACGTTTTGATCGGATATGTCCCACGTATTTGGCCGCATCTGGACCCCAGTCAAAATAAATACCCTGATCGCCTTGTTTCAACGCGGTAGCTTCGGTGCCAGTTAATTCTAACTGGATCGCGTGAAGTAATCGTGACCCTCGTTGGCCCACAACAGTTGCAAATACCTCGACCGTATATTTGCCCTCTAAAAAATGAAAAGAAGTGCCATCAGAAGGCAGCATGAAATGGTGATTTGCGGCTACGCCACTTTCTGGAACAAAAAGACCACTTCCTCTAACAAGTTGCTTATCCCCATAGACCCAAATATTGAAGTTCTGCGTGGTTTCGCCCCGTCTAAGACGAATATACATGCTCTCGACAATGCGTCCTCGTTTTGATGTCGCATAAAGCAACGTTCGAAGGAATACCTTTAGCGGAGGATTATCCGATTTAGAACCTCCATCAGGACCAAAGAAAATAACCGTAGGCTGAGTCATTAAAACCATTCCCCGTCGGAGCAATGTGAACCAGGCCGTAAGACACGAAACCCCTAATGCCAGAATCGAGATGATTAGGCTTATTGTCATATTATAGTTCTAACGAGCGACGGTCATAGACCGCCGCTACATTAAGAGATTAGTCCTCCGACTGCTTCAGCTTGGCGAGGACGTTGAGGTCTTCGAGGGTCGTGGTGTCGCCTTTGATTTCGCCGGTGGGCGAGGCGGCCACTTCCTTGAGCAGGCGGCGCATGATTTTTCCGCTACGCGTCTTGGGCAGGCCATCGACGAAGCGGATATCGCTGGGCTTGGCGATCGGGCCGATTTCCTTGCCGACGTGCGCACGGAGGGCTTCCTTTAAGCCGGGACTGTGTTGGATGCCGTTTTTCAACGTCACGAACGCGACGATGGCCTGGCCCGTGAGATCGTCCGGGCGACCAACCACGGCGGCCTCGGCGATGTCAGAGTGACTTGCCAATGCGCCCTCCACCTCGGAGGTACCAAGGCGATGTCCGGCGACGTTGAGCACGTCGTCGATCCGGCCCATGATCCAAAAATATCCATCCTTGTCGCGATGCGCGCCGTCCCCTGCGAAGTAGCAGCCCTTGACCTCGCTCCAGTAGGTTTTGCGATAACGCGCGGCATCGCCGTAAATCGTGCGGAGCATGGAGGGCCACGGACGGCGAATCACCAGCTTGCCTCCGACGTTGGGCTCGGTTTCGTTGCCGTTGTCATCGACCACGGCGGCATCGACGCCGAAGAACGGCAGCGTGGCCGAACCGGGCTTGAGCGGCGTGGCACCGGGCATGGGGGCAATCATGTGGCAGCCTGTTTCCGTCTGCCACCAAGTATCGACGATGGGGCAGCGCTTGCCGCCGACCTTGTCATGGTACCAGAGCCAGGCCTCGGGATTGATCGGTTCGCCCACGCTGCCGAGCAGCCGGAGCGAAGAGAGATCGTGCGGGGTCAGCCAGTCATCGCCCCACTTGATGAAGGAACGAATCGCGGTAGGTGCGGTGTAGAAAATGTTCACCTTGTGCTTATCGATGATGCGCCAGAAGCGGTCGGGCTCGGGGAAATTCGGTGTACCCTCGTAAATCAGGCTCGTTCCGCCATTGGACAGGACGCCATAGGCGACGTAGCTGTGACCCGTGATCCAACCGACGTCGGCCGTGCAGAAATAGACGTCCTCGGGCCGGATATCGAAGTAATACTTCGTCGTCATGTGGCAACCGAGCAGGTAGCCCCCCGTGGTGTGGAGAATGCCCTTCGGCTTGCCGGTGCTGCCGCTGGTGTAGAGGATGAAAAGAGGATGTTCGCTATCGAGCACCTCGGGCTTGCAGACGGCGCTGACGGTCTGGACTTCCTCGTGCAGCCAGAAATCGCGACCCGGAGTCATCGTGACTTCCTGCTTGGTGCGCTGGACGACGATGACGCTTTTCACCTTGGGCGTGCCGAGCAGGGCCAGATCGACATTCTTTTTGACGCCGAGCGCGGTGCCGCGCCGGAAGCCGCCGTCAGCGGTGATGATCACCTTGGCATCGCAATCATTGGTCCGTTCCTTGAGTGCTTCCGCGCTGAATCCGCTGAAGACGACACTGTGCGGGGCGCCGATTCGCGCGCAGGCCAGCATCGCGACGACCGCTTCGGGAATCATCGGCAGATAAATCATCACGCGATCCCCCGTTTTCACGCCATGCTTCTTCAGCACATTGGCCATGAGACAGACTTCGCGATGAAGCTGCTGATAGGTCAGCGTCGTGACGTCGCCGGGTTCACCTTCAAAAATAATGGCGGCTTTGTTGCGCAACGGCCCGGTCAGATGGCGGTCGAGGCAATTGACGCTCGCGTTGATCTTGCCGCCCACGAACCATTCCGCAAAGGGCGGTTTCCAGAGGCAGACTTTCTTCCACTTCTTAAACCAAGTCAGTTCCTCCTCGGCGGCTTTGCCCCAGAATTTGTCCGGGTTTTTGAGGGAGGCTTTGTGAAGCTTCTTATATTTCTTGAGGCTATCGATCCGGGCGTTCTTGACGAATTTGGCGGACGGTTTGAAAACCTTCCCTGCCTTCGACATCGAATCGATATTGACGTGGGCCTTGGGGGAAGCGGGGGACGGTGAAGCCGACTTGACTTTGGTTTCGGTAGACATGGAATCCTTGGAGATTGATTTGGGGACGGCGCGACAGGTTCGATGTAAGCAAGAACACTTAAATCGGGCAACTCAAACACCGTGACATTTTGAGGGGCTGCTGAGCCACCTGGTCGTTCATGGCGGTAGACAAGCGGTCAGTCACCATGGCAGACATGGAGGCAGCATGATCCAGGTTGTGTCCCATTCCCATTTGCAGGATGTTGGGCTCGTTCAAGTTCGAACGAACCCGCTGCCGGGCCGGTTCCCGGTGGGTGTTTGCCATTATCACGCGATTGATGCGACACGGATGGATGAGCAGGACCGCGTTCCACGGCAGTTCATGGTTTCTGCCTTCTATCCTGCCGAGGCACGCGAGGGTGCGGTCGGGGCACGATTGGTGGATATTTTTGAGCCTGCTGTTACGGAGGCCTTGGAGTACCTGACGGACGATCTCGAGAGTGAAACCAAAGAGGAACTGCTTCGGAAACTGCGATCAATTGAACTTCAATCGGCTCGCAGTAGCCCGCCGGAACACTCTGCCGCGCCTTATCCTGTGTTGATCTACTATCCTGCCGGGGGATGCAATCGCTTTGCCAATGCCGATGTTTGCGAAGCTCTGGCCAGTCACGGGTACGTGGTATTGGCCATGGATGGGCCGCATGACGCTTCTCTTGTCGTGTTTCCAGACGGGCAGCTCTGCAAGGGACCGCTTCAGGGCGATTATATCTCGCCCGGAGTCGGCGATGTCGGGTACTTGCTCGGCCAACTCGATGAACTGAATGGCGAGGGCATTCTTTCCAGGATGATCGATACGAAGCGGGTGGGCATCTTTGGTCATTCGCGCGGGGGATATATTGCCAATATCAGTGCGTTCCTGAACGAGCAGGTGAAGGCTGCGGTGAGCATCGACAGTTTTCTCTGGGGATATATGTCGGAAGGAACCGGCCTTGAAAAGCACCCGCTCGATTTTCAGGCGAAAGTGAGATCGATGTCCAAGCCGCTGTTGCGTTTGTGCGGACGTCCCGATGGCACTGATCCTCAGAAAGAGGCTGAATTTTGTCTCAAGCGCGATGGCGGGGATTTCATAGGAGACTTTTCCGTGGTGGCTTTTCCAGGATGGTCGCACTCCGATTTCATGACAACGCCCTGGTCTTGTGGAAAAGGCTACGATCTCGTGGCGAATCAATCACGAGTACGGGCAGATGCTGCCGAGACGTTGACGGACATTCTCACGACGTTTTTCGATAGCCGTTTACGCGGTGCGGATACAGATCAATTGCATGGCTGTATTCGACGGCATCCGGCACTCGGGGTAGCCACGCAAGCAGCCATGAAGTGATGAGCTCAGGATCTGTAGATAGCCCGCGATCTCCGAGCGCGGGTCTGCACCCCTGACCGTCGCCCGGAGGTCGACGGCTACCACGGAGGGAAGGCATCCGCCGATAGGGACATCGGCGGCTACCACGGGTTCTTTCCCTTTTTACGCCATCTTGGCGGGTGGACTCTGCCTCTTGTCGCTCGGCGCTTTGGCATTGGAATCGACGCAGCCGCCTTCGCCGCTGGGGCGCACCCAGACGGTGTTCAGTTGTTCCGTGCCTTTCCAAGCATAGGGATCTTCGCCAGCAATCATCATGATGTCGCGGCGATCTGCCGTTGCCATGCTTTCGCCGTCGCGCGGCAGTCCCCAGGGAAGGAGCGATTCCGCGCTCATATAGTGGTTCACGAGCACGCGACGATAGCCGGACTTGGCGTGATTGGGCAGGGAGCGATGCAGGAGATAGCCATTAAAGAAGACGATGCTGCCAGCCTTCACTTCGACGGGGACGGAGTCCTCATCGCTGTAGGGAAACTGATAGGACTGCCCGGCGCAATCGAAGCGGCGGTCGTTCAGGTTAGGCTTTTGCGGATAGATGATGCCGCGACGATGGGAGCCGGGGAGAATCCAGAGACAGCCATTTTCGACCGTCGCGTCGTCCATGGCCAGCCAGCCGCCCGAAAGAGACCTATCCCGCGTGGGGATGTAAAACTCGTCCTGGTGCCAGGCTTGGCCCGGTTTGCCGGAGGCCTTGATGAAGAGCATCGATTGCATGCACTTCACGTTGGGCCCGATGATGCGGGTGAGGATATCGACGTAGGAAGGATGGGCGACGTAACGATTCATGGCTTCCGAAATCTTGTGCGGGAAATGAAGGCATAAATATCTGCGAAGAACTTCGTCATCGGTTTCGCCGGGCGTGGCTTCCGTGATGCCGCCGAAGGCCCCGCGATTGCCGCGACAGACTTGCGTGGTTTCCTCTCGCAGTTCGGCGATTCCCTCCGGCGGGATGCAACCCTCGACGACCAGAAAGCCGTTTTCGCGGTAGAATGCGACCGCTTCATCCGGCAGCGGCAGGGTGTAATAACCGGCGGGGCGACCGGTCTTCGGCCAGCTGGAGAAGGGCTTGGTGAACTTCGGGGTGAAGGTCGGGATTTGTGGCAGGGTTTCGAGGGTAGCGGGCATGGCGATACGGACTTAGGTGGTTAGCGCAGCTTCGTTTTCGAGCTGCACGTCGTCGGCGCGCGTGCCGGAGGTGCTGGGCAGCTTCGGCACGAACACGTAGTTAGGGGCGGCCTGCTGGCGGCGATGGATTTGGAGGATTTGCTTCCAGGTTGCCCAGAGGCCGTGGGTGGCCGGCGGCAGGTCGTGCTCGATCGCCTTGCGCAGGCGCGGCAGATTATAGAAGGGCACGGAAGGGAACATGTGGTGTTCGACATGGTGCTGCATGTTCCAGTAGAGGAACGCGGGGAACCACGAGCAGGTGAAGGTGCGGCAGGAGAGGCGGTGGTCCGGCACGTCGGGAGACAGGCCGACGTGCTGCGGCATGCCGCAGAGGAAGCCGAGCCAGCTGCAGTATTGGGTACTAAAGCTGACGAGGACGATCAGGAACCAGTGGCCAGTCGCAATGAAGATCGCGGCGAGCGTCGCGTGGCCGAGGAGTGTGAACCGGGCCCAGTCGCGGTGTTCCTTGCGGAGCTTCTCGTTGCTTTCGGGCAGCACATGCTCATACCAGTCGTTGTCCATGTGGCCCGTGGCGCGGCGGTAATACGCGCGCAGAATGTTCCAGGTGTTCACCGGGTTCCACGCGAACAGGCTCAGCCAGAACTGCCAGTCCCTGAAGGTGAATTTCTGCGGCAGGACGACCTCACCGTCGTAATCGTGATGGACCGTGACCTGATGGTGCCGGATGTGGCTGGGCCTGAACCAGACCTGGTCCCACCAGGAGAGAAAGGAGAAGATCTTGAGGAAAAATTCGTTGAGCGACTTCGTCTTGAAGGGCGTCTTGTGGCTCATTTCGTGACAGGCCGTACCGCCGAGGAACGCACTGAACGTGCCGTGGGCGAAAAGCGCCGCGAGCAGCACCGGAATCGACCCGTACCAGTTATCGCGATGGACGTTGGTGAAGGCGAGGTAGGCAAGCGAGCCGGTCAACACCCACAGGCCGAGTTGCCCGAATACCTGCTTCAGGCCGTGCCAGTCGCTGCATTTCATCAGCTCGCTCATGAGCTTCGGGTCGACTTCGCAGCGGTACCACCGGATTTTGGAATCTTTGCGGAACTTGGGCTCGGCCGGGGCGGCGGTTTGCATATAGACAATTGAAGCATTTCGAGGGAATTTCAGGAATGGCTGAGCTGACCAAAAACATATCCACAGTTAACATGTCTCGGAATTCGCCGGACGTGGTTTTCGGCGATGTCTGGTATAATCCGGGTGGGGAATGCGGGCCGCGCATCCAGCAGGACTATCAACTGGTTATCGTGCATCTGGGCGAGGCGAATGTGTCGTTTGACGGTGAACGGCGCACGATCTCGCCCGGTTCAGTTGCGTTGATGTTGCCTGGACGAAAGGAACATTTTCGTTTTTCGCGTCCACATCGGACCCATCATAGCTGGTGCGCGGTTCATCCCCATGCCGTGCCGGGTTCATTGCGAAAACGGTTGTCTGCGTTACCGCAGGTGCAGGTTCAATCGCAAACCTTTGAGTTGCTAATGAAGGCTGCCTTTGGCATTCGCGCTTGGCGCCAGAAGGAGGGGCAGGACATGTTTCGGGTCCTCGGATTGGCTTTGCTCGAAGAATACATTCGGATGGCGAAAGCGGGGGCGGATGAAACGAATCGCGAAAGCCCCTGCGAACGGGCGCGGCATTATCTCGAGGAACATTGCGGCGAGGAGGACTGCTTGAAAAAGGCATCGCAGCAGGCGGGGGTGACGCCGCAACATCTCATCCGGCTCTTTCGGCAACAGCATTTGCCCACGCCGGGAAAATATCTCTGGCAAACACGCGTAGAGCAGGGTGCGGGGTTGCTCACGGCGACGGGATTGACCGTTTCTGAAATCGCTGACCGGTGTGGGTTCAAGAATCCATTTCATTTCTCGCGCCTATTGCGAAAAATGCAGGGCGTTTCACCGAGAGAGTTGCGGCAGAGGGCTTGGGAAAAGATATCGGTCGATAACAAGTAGCCGCCGCCGTGAGGCGGTGGTTTTCCCACGCTCTTACGAGCGCTGCTACGCTGCTACGCCGCTAGCGAGTGTCGGCTGGAAGTGAGGCGGTTCGGATTCTGGCAGGAGGAGTTGAACCTCGATTTGCTGGAGACCGGCGGCACTGAGCCACTCGCGCAGATCGGTCTCGCTGAAGCCGAGCCAGTAATCGCCGTAGAGTTCGCGGGCCTGGTCGAAATGATGCTGATTGAGGTCGAGTACGATGAGCTTGCCTCCCTTGCGCAGAAGTTTCGCGGCGGCGGCGAGGGCCTGCTGGGGATTGGCGACGTGATGCAGCGCCTGGCTGAGGATGACGATATCGACGCTGCGGGCGGGGATGGGTGGGTCGGCCAGATCGCCGAGGCGATATTCGAGATTTGGGATGCCCTTTTTCTTCGATTCCGCGCGACCAAAGGCGACCATCTTGGGCGAGTTATCGACCGCAATGACTTTCTCTGCGCGGCGTGCGAGTAATTGCGAAAGCCAGCCCTCGCCCGCGCCGAGATCCGCGACGACGACTTTCGGAACTAGCTGAGCCAGGAGCGGCCCGATCTCGGTCCAGGTGCGACCGGGGCAGAAGCTTTTGCCGAGGCGGCCGGCGACGCGGTTGAAGTATTCGCGCGCGGCGATGCGGCGCTTATCGAGGACGAGCTTGAGGCCGGAGGAATCGGCCTTGGCCCCGGGCACTTCGGAAAGAGTCAGCAGCGCCGAGTCGAGGATCTGGCGGTTTTCCTTCGTCAGTTTTTTGACCAGCGAGTAATAAGTGCGTTTGCCCTCACGGCGCGGCTGGACGAGGCCGACGCGGCGGAGATGGGCCAGATGAGTCGAGATGCGCGACTGGCCGAGATGCAGGATTTCCTGCAATTCCGCGACGGAAAGCTCCTCCTCCTCCAACAGCGCGAGGATGCGCAGGCGGGTGGGATCGTGCAGGGTCTGCCACAGGGCGCGATAGGACATGCGCCCATTACATCTACGTATCGAGATGCGTCAATGGTTTTGAGGAAGAATTTTTGACGGAATTAACGGAATTTTTGGGGGACAGAGAAAAACCAGGATATACGGATTTTTCTTCCCCCTTCTTCCATTCGTTAATTCCGTCAAAATTCAGTTTCGGAACCCGAGCAACCTCAGTCCATTAAGGCAAACAAGAACGGTGCTGCCTTCATGCCCGACGACGCCGAGGGGGAGGGGCAGATTGAAGCCGAGCGCGGAGATGATGAGGACGACGATGACGGCGAGGGCGAAGGTCAGGTTCTGATAGACGACGGTGCGGGTGCGGCGACTGATCGCGAGCGTGAAGGGGATGCCTTCGAGCGCGTCGCTCATGAGGACGATATCGGCGGTTTCCATGGCCACATCGGTCCCGGCGGCACCCATGGCGATGCCCACATCGGCGGTGGCGAGCGCGGGTGCGTCGTTGACGCCGTCGCCGACCATGGCGGTCTTGCCGAGTTCCTTGAGCTTTTGAATCGCGCGCACTTTGTCCTGCGGCAGAAGATCAGCGTAAACATCATCGACTCCGCACGCTTTGCCGACGGCGGCGGCGACGCGCTTGCCGTCGCCGGTGAGCATCGCGATTCGCTTCACGCCGAGTTCGCGCAAGCGAGCGATGATCAGCGGCGCTTCGGCGCGCACTTTGTCAGCCACGGCGATGAAGCCGAGATAGCGGACGGTCGGCGCTTTTTCATCGCCAATAATTTCGCCGACGAGCATGCCGGTCTTGCCCGCGTCGTGGAGGAGATTCATCTGCTCTTCGAGCGCGGTCCGTTCCGGTGACTCGTAGCCGTCGAAATACTTGAGATTGCCCACGGCGATGCGGCGTCCCACGACATCGGCGCTTACGCCGTGTCCGGCCACCGACTGAAATTTGGTGACGCGCTCGATCGGCATGAAGCGGCGCTTGGCCTCGGCGACGATGGCGCGCGCCACCGGATGTTCGCTGCGGCCCTCAACTGCGGCGGCGAGCCAGAGCAGTTCCTCTTTTGAGCAGCCGATATCGGATGGGGATTGCTCCGGACGCACGATGACTTGAAGATCGGTGACGACGGGACGGCCTTCGGTCAACGTGCCGGTCTTGTCGAAAGCGACGATTTCGATGGCCGCCGCTTTTTCGAGATAGACGCCGCCCTTGAAGAGAACGCCGCGCCGCGCCGCCGCCGCGATGGCGGAAAGAATCGAGGCGGGTGTGCTGATGACCAATGCGCAGGGCGACGCGACGACCATCACGGTCATGGCGCGGTAAAAGGTCGATTGGAACGGCTCGTGAAAGAGATAAATCGGCACGACGATGAGTGAGACGGTGAATAGGATGACGCCGAGCGCGTACCATTGCTCCGCTTTTTCGAGGAAGCGTTGAGTTGAGGCCTTTTGGCTCTGGGCCTTTTCGACCAACTCGATCAACTTGGCCAGGGTCGATTCGATGGCGGGTTTGGTGGCGCGCATCTCGAGACCGCCTTGTTCGTTGAGCGTGCCCGCGAAGAGCGGATCGCCCGGCTTTTTCTCAATCGGCAATGATTCGCCGGTGATGGAGGATTGGTTGACGTGGCTCATGCCCTCGATCACCACGCCGTCGATCGGGATGCTTTCGCCGGGGCGAATCAGGACAATGTCGCCGACGACAAGCTCGTCGATTTTGACCAGCCTCGTTTCGGTCCCCCGCTTGCACAGCGCGGTTTCGGGTCGCAGTTTCATCAACGCGGAAATGGCGGAACGGCTGCGTTCCATCGCCAGTTCCTGCAACGTATTCGAGAGCGAAAAAAGGAAGAGGAGCATAGCACCCTCGAACGCGTGATTGACGTAGGCCGCCCCGAGCGCGGCGAGTACCATGAGCAGATCGACATCCACCGTTCCACCAAGAAGGGAACGAATGCCCTTGATTGTCCCGCGCGTGCCGCCCGTCAGATAAGCGATGAGAAAGAGCCACGGCGCGAGTCCGGCAGGAAAGCCGAGGGAAGTCCCGAAGCGGCCCAGAAGCATGAAAACGAATGTGGCTAGCACGCACAAGATTTCCGGGGCGGCCCAGTTGATGCCGGAGAGCAAATTGGGTGTTGCTGGCTGTCTTGAAGATGAAGATGGAGCGCTCGGAAAGGCGGGCGTTTCATCACTCATGCGGCGAGGATAGACGAAGCCTCATCCGGCACAAAACGATATTCGCATCCCGGAAAGTGCGCTTGCCGGAATGATTTAGTCGGGCAAGGATAGGGCATGAACCCATCGCGCCTTTTCCTCCTCGTTGTGGCCGGTTGTTGTTTGTTTTCTCCCAGATTGCTGCTGGCGCAGGCCCCTCCCTTTACACCAGACAAGCAATATAGCGCCGATGAGGTCATCACGACGAAGGACGGCACCAGCGTTACCGTCAAGGCCTACATGGATAATGGCAAGATGCGGAATGAAATGAACACGCACGGAATGAACGTCGTTTCGATCATTCGTCCGGACGAGAAGAAAATGTATTCGGTGATGCCGGCCCAAAAGATGGTGATGGAAATGCCGCTTGATCCCGAAAAGATGAAAGCCAAGATGCCTTCGACTTCGGGAGATGACGGCAAGTTTGAATTGGTCGGGCCCGACATGGTGGACGGCGCGGCTTGCACGAAGTACAAGATGACCAGCAAGGACAACAAGGTGTTCTTCTGGTGGGTCAAGGACGCGACCAAGGCGCCGGTCAAGATGACATCTGATGACGGTTCATTCACCATCGTCTGGAAGAATTACAAGGCAGGTCCACAGGATGCGGCGCTGTTTGAGCCGCCCGCCGGATATCAGGTGATGAACATGCCGAGTGGAATGGGGATGCCCGGCGGCGGACAGTAAGGAGTCCCATGCGAAGTCACGCAGAAATCGAGTTGACCGAGGAGGTTCCCTTTCAGGTCATGAAGGGCACCTGGCAACCTGTGGCGAACAGCGCGGAATTGCCACCGGGAAAAATCATTTCCTACCGGCTTTTTGATATCGATATTGTGGTGGCGCGATTTCCTTCCGGTCTCATGGCCGCCGAGGACAGTTGCCCGCACAAGGGCGCGCGCCTGAGCCGGGGTCATCTCTGCGGGGAGGAACTGCAGTGCCCTTATCACGGCTGGCGGTTTAACGTGACCGGGGAATGCACCAATATTCCCTCGCTGATCGATCCGCCAAAGGACAAGCTTCGGCTTTCCCACCTGCGCCATTTTCCGATTCAGGAGCGGTACGGCATGATCTGGGTGCAGATGGAACCCGATCCATCGGTGCGGTTGCCTGACGTCCCTGAATTCGAGGACCCGGCGTGGACGTATCTGGTGGGGCCTCCGACATCGTTCAAGGCGGGCTTTCGGCGCGAGATCGAAAATTATCTCGATATGACCCACTTCGCCTTCGCCCATTCCACGACGCTTGGTCAGGCCGCCAGCCCCACTGTCCCGGACATGGATATCTCCCTTCACGCGGACGGTTTTCAGATGGACGCTCCCTTCCCCGCGCTGGAAAGCCCTCACGAACAACCGGGCAAATTGATGAGCGCCCATCACCGCCGTCAACGCTGTTTTCTGCCCAACTTCACCACCATTCGCCAGACCTTTGCCGACGGGGATGAGCGGGTGCTTGTCCATATTCCGTCGCCGAACACAGGTACCGATTGCACCTGCTTCTGGGCCCTGGCGGTTTCGCCCGGATTCAACGGGCCGCCTCCCCAGGACCAATTGCAATTCGCCATCAAGGTACTCGATGAAGACCGGATCATGTGTGAAAACCAGATGCCGCGTGAAGTGCCGATCAACCCGAGCCGCGGAGGATGGGGCGTGCTCGTCACGCCGGGCGATACCCTGGCCAACACATTCCAGAAATCTTTTCGCAGATACCTGCTCGACCGGCTTGCAGTCAAAGTGAATGGCACCGGGTAACCTTGTCCCGCGCGGTGATTCGTCTATACTAGGACATGTCCTTTTCAGAAACCTTTCGCGATCCGGCTTTGCTGAATAGCCGCGTGCTGCGCCGTTTTGCCTCGCTGTTACAGACAAAGGACAATGCCGAATTGGAGTCGATGGCTGGTGAGGCGGAGAAGCTGACGCGCCAGAATTTTGGCCGGACGATGCGGCTTTTTGCGCCGCTCTATCTTTCCAATGAATGCGTCAACATCTGCAAATATTGCGGCTTCTCGCGCGACAATCCGATCCTGCGGGTGACGTTGACGGTGGACCAAGTCGAGACCGAGGCGAGGCATCTTTGGGAGCAAGGTTTTCGCAACGTGCTTCTCGTTGCGGGTGAGCATCCGAAGTTTGTCTCGACCGATTATCTCGCGCAATGTGTCGAGCGGCTGGCGAAATTCATTCCGGCGCTTTCGCTGGAAGTGGGGCCGATGGAGACGGTCGATTACGTGCCGAGCGTGCGCGCGGGGGCGGAAGGACTTGTCGTTTATCAGGAGACATATGATCGCGTTGCTTACGCGGAGCTTCACACTGCCGGGCCGAAGAAGGATTTCGACTGGCGGCTCGATTGTCCCGAGCGCGCTTATGCGGCGGGCTTTCGTCGTCTGGGCCTTGGAGCGCTTTTTGGGCTGGCACCGTGGGAGCAGGAGGCGTTGAATCTCGCCGCGCATGTCGATTATCTGCTGCGCCATTGCTGGAAGTCGTCGATCACGGTTTCGTTGCCACGGTTGCGTCCAGCGGCGGGGCAATTCGAACCCCGATTTGAATTCAATGATCGCGCGTTGGTGCAGGTCATCTTGGCCATGCGGCACTGTTTTCCGCAGGTGGGCATTGTGCTTTCGACGCGGGAATCGGCCGCGTTGCGTGATCGCTTGGTGCGACTCGGCGTTACCATGATGAGCGCCGGATCGCATACCGAGCCGGGCGGCTACACGGGCGCGGGGGAGGAATCAATTCATACGACGCAGCGCGGCAAGGCCCTGCCGGTAATCGCTTCAGAAGGAGAACATCTCAGCGCGACGGAACAATTCGCCATTGCCGACGAGCGTTCACCTGCCGAAGTGTCAGCGCGGCTTAGGGAATTGGGTCTGGAACCGGTCTGGAAAGATTGGGATGCGGCGTTGGCTCCGGTTTAAAGGCAGGGAATTGCCACAAAGAACGCAGAGAGCACAAAGGATTGGGAACGAGATAATACTCGGTCGATCGCTCCTGTGGAGATCTCTGCAAAACTCTCACATGTATCAATATTCTTTGTGCTCTTTGCGTTCCTTCGCGGCTAATCTTTGTATTTCTGCTCGTCGCGGGGTACCCACCAGGTGGTGATATCGAAGCACGGGCGGGGCGTGAAAACCTTCACGTTTTGAAAGCGATTCGAGACCAGGAGAATGAGGTGGGGATTGAAGAGAAAGCAGACGGGATAGTCGTCGTGGATGACTTTCTGCAGCTTCTGGTAAATGAGGGCCCGTTTGGCAGGATCGTATTCCAGCTTGCCTTCGGCAATGAGCTTGTCGGCCTCGGGACTGTTGTAGCCAATGAAATTGGAACTTTTCTTCACGCTGGCGTCGGAACCGGACCAGAGTTGCGCCGGGTCGCTGTTGACGTCGAGCGCCCATGCGCCCATCACCGCGTCGAATTTCCAGTCGTCGAGTCGGGCATACATTTGCGTGAATTCCGTGCGGGTAAGTTGGAGATCGATACCGGCTTTCTTCAACGATTCCTGGATAAGCTCGACCGCCTTCTCCCCGTCGGAACTGCCGGTCCGGTAAAGCAGGCTGAAACTTAGCCGCTGGCCGTTCCGGTAGAGAAAATTGTCGCCATGGTCATTTTTCCAGCCTGCCTCCGTAAGCAGTTGAAGGGCGAGCGCGGGATCGTATGGCGTGGGCGGGACGTCGTGATTGTAGTTGGGCGATGATGGTGGATCGTAACCCGACGTTTTGCTGCCGTATTTATTGAGATAAATTTGGGACAGGATTTCGTCGCGGGGAATAAGAAGATCAATGGCGTGACGCACCCGGACGTCGGCAAAAATCGGATTCCGCAGATTGAAACCAAGATAAGAGTAGGCCGGGTAGGGATAAACGATCTCGTTGAGTCGACTGACGGAACGGGTGTGGGCCAATTCCCGCTCCCATTGAATCGGGGACATACCATTGACCACATCGATCTCTCCCTTCTTCAGGAGCTGCGCGGCGACATAGGGCTCCGTGATGATCTGATAAACCAGACGCTTGGGATAATGTCCCGGACCGCCCCAATAATTATCGTCCCGTTCCAACACGATCTGCGAACCCGTGTCCCATCGGACGAATTTATAGGGCCCCGTGCCTACAGGATGGCGGCCAAAGGGATGCTTGTTGAAATCGGGCTCGCCCTTTTCGAGAATGTGCTTGGGTAGGATCGGCAACGTGCCGAGGGACTCGAGCGTTTTAAAGTAGCGTTGCGTGGCATTGAAGCGGATGGTGTAAGGATCGAGAACTTCGCACGATTTGATCGTCGTAAAGTAGGACCGCAGATCGGAGGCATCGACTTTGGGATCCTGCACCTTGTCGTAGGAGTACTTCACATCGGCAGCGGTGAATGGCTCGCCGTCCTGCCATTTCACATCATGCCGGAGATGGAACGTATAGGTCAGTTGATCGGGGGAAATCTCGGAGGACTCGGCCAACAACGGCCTCAACTTGAGGGTGTAGTTGTCCAGAAACAACAGGCTCTCAAAGATATTCGGATAGCCAATCTCCTGGCCGGTGGCGTCATCGCATGTGATCAGGTTCAGGGTGCCGGGATCACCGGAAATTTGCTGCACGACCCAGTCGCCCGTGACCGGTTGCTGATCGCTACTCGTGGTCGTTTGAGGGGGCTGAGCGGCAGCTTCCTGATGCCGGGAGCAACCGGCCAGGACGAGTGCCAGGGAAGCGACCAATCCCAAAAAGAAGCAACGTGCGTTTAGAGCCATCTAACTCCAAAAATGAGCCAAGAGATCGAATAAGTCGACGCTGCTTTGTATGAAAGTGGATTTTGACCGCATATAGGAAAACGGAATTATCCCAAGTATTGATTTTAGGAAAGGAGTCAAAAGAACGTATAAGTAATCATTTATGATATTAAAAGAGTATAGTAATGATAGAATTATTAACTTTTGATTGAGGCGACGACTTGAGCAACTCTTAAACCAATTTTCAATGCGGAGTAGAGTGTTACGAATTAAAGGCGTTACCTATCTCTTTCTATTGCAATATCTAACGCGTGATTCAGCCTCTTGGTATAGCCGCCTGAAATGAATTAAATTATAATCATGGTCAGCGGGTTGACACTTTCGGGCCGTCAACCGAAACTTAGGCATGATTTTCACCCAAGAACGACTCGAACAGGGAGCCCAGCTTGCTGTGGCGCAGATGCCTCATGTCGAGAGCGTCTCGGTTGGTTTCTGGCTGGGAGTCGGCGGTCGGCACGAATCTAAGCGCCTCAACGGCATCTTCCATTTCCTGGAGCACATGATGTTCAAGGGAACGACCAAGCGCACTGCCCGTGAAATTTCCGAAGCGGTGGAAGGCGTGGGCGGTTACCTCAATGCCTTTACGGGCGAGGAAATGACCTGTTACTACGCTCGGGCCAGCGCGACGCATCTGCCGAAAGTGGTCGATGTGCTGACCGACATGCTTCTGCGGTCCTCGTTTCCTGCCGCCGAAATCGAGCGTGAGCGCGGTGTGATCGAGGAGGAAATCCGGATGTACGAGGACCAGCCCGCGCAATTGGCGCAGGACATGGCCACCTCGCTGCTCTGGCCCAATAACGCGCTGGGACGACCGCTGGCCGGAACGAGCGAGAACATTCGGCGCATGAAACGGCGCGATCTGCTTAATTATCGCCACAAATTTTATCATTCCGGCAATCTTCGGATCACAGTGGCGGGCAAAACTGACCTGGCCGAGGTGAAGGAATTGCTGCGACCCTTGCTACGCCAATTTCCGGTGGGAAACCAGGCGATGTTTACCCCGGTCTCGCGTCGGCAGACCAAGGCGCGCTTCCAAGTTATCCGCAAGCCGTTGGAACAGACGCAGTTTGTGATCGGTCTGCGCGGCGTCTCGCGGCACGATCCACGGCGGTCGGCTTTCCGGCTCATGAGCGTGATTCTGGGCGAGAACATGAGTTCGCGGCTCTTCCAGAATGTGCGCGAAAAGCACGGCTTGGCCTATTCGATCGGCACGAGCGTGAATTATTACCAGGAGACGGGCAGCTTCTTCATCAATGCGGGCGTGGAAAACTCGAAGGCGACACAGGCAATCAAGCTGACGCTCCAGACCATGGCGCAACTCGCCCGGCGTGCGCCAAGTTTGCGGGAACTGCGCCGCGCCAAGGAATATACCTTTGGACAAATCCACCTTAGCCTCGAGAGCACCGACAACCAGATGATGTGGCTTGGCGAAGGATTGCTCGGTCATAATCGCGTTATCAATCCCGACAAGCTCATCCGACAAATCGAAGCGGTTACGCCGGAGGAAGTCCGCGCAGCGGCAGCGTTGCTCGTCCACGACGAGCGGCTTAATATCGCGGTGGTCAGTCCCACGACGGAACTGGCGGAGATCGAAGCGGTCGCGAAGTTTTGAGGGAAGGCTGAATTTTTACCCAATTAACGGAATGGATCCGGAAAGTGTTCCGTCATCCAGAGCCTGACGAAGGATCAGTTCCGTGACGCCCACGATTTAAGAATAGGCTCGCCATGGTATCCCCGAATGGCATTGACCTTCCCCCCGGCGTTCATCAGGCTTCATTCATATGAGCCATCAGCCTAACTCGTCCCGTTATGAGAAAATGAAGTACCAGCGATGCGGTAAAAGCGGCGTCTTGCTGCCTCGGATTTCGCTGGGCCTCTGGCACAACTTTGGTGACGTCGATTCGCTGCAAACCATGCGGGGACTGGTCAAGCATGCGTTCGATCTCGGTATTACCCACTTCGATCTGGCCAACAATTACGGCCCCCCACCCGGCTCGGCGGAACTCAATTTCGGTCGCATTCTTCGCGAGGATCTCGCCGCTCATCGGGATGAAATGATCATCTCCACCAAGGCCGGGTATTGGATGTATCCCGGCCCCTACGGTGAATGGGGCTCTCGCAAATATCTCCTGGCGAGCCTCGACCAAAGCCTGAAGCGGATGGGCCTCGATTACGTCGACATTTTCTATCATCACCGGCCCGATCCCAATACGCCACTGGAGGAAACGATGGGCGCGCTCGATCACGCCGTGCGGCAGGGCAAGGCGCTCTATGCCGGAATCTCCAATTATTCGCCGGAGGATACTCGGAAGGCGGCGGCCATCCTGAGGAAACTCGGCACTCCCTGCCTGATCCATCAGCCGGTTTACAACATGCTCAACCGCTGGATCGAAGATGGCCTGACGAAGGTGCTGGAAGAGGAAGGCATCGGCTGCATTCCCTTCTCGCCGCTCGCGCAGGGACAATTGACCGACCGCTATCTGAAAGAGATTCCGAAGGATTCACGCGCCGGACGTGGTGGCTTTTTGAAAGCGCCCGATGTGGAAAGAAATCTGCCGAAGGTTCGCGCTCTCAATGCCATCGCCGAAAAACGGAAGCAGCCGCTGGCCGAGATGGCGCTGGCCTGGGTCTTGCGACTACCGGCAGTGACCTCCGCGCTGATCGGCGCCAGTTCCACCGCGCAACTCGATACCAACGTCAAAGTGCTGGAGCACCTCACGTTCTCCCCGGAAGAATTGAGCGAAATCGACAAGATTTTGAAGGCGGGTTAGACCTCTTTTAAAGTCCGTTATCCTAATGCCTTCGGTAGCCGTCGCTATCCGAAGCTATATTTCGGAACTTAAGAGACGTCAGCACGCTGGCGTTAGCCTTTGATCAAGTCAGCGGCGGCTTCTCAATGCAGGCGTAGGCGGAGTGATTATGGATGCTCTCCATGTTTTCCGCTTCGACTTTGTACCAGGTAATATCAGGATGCCGATTGCAACGCAGCGCGACATTGCGAACGAGGTCCTCCACGAATACAGGGTTATCGTAGGCGCGTTCCGTCACGAATTTTTCATCAGGCCGCTTGAGCAGGGAATAGATTTCACTGCTGGCCGATTCCTCCACCAGCGCGATCATGTCCTCGATCCAGATCGCCTTGACGGAACGAATCGCCAGCGTGACGTAGCCGCGTTGATTGTGCGCGCCGTAAGCGCTGATCGCCTTTGAGCACGGGCACAGCGTCGTGACGGGAATCGTCACCGTCACCGTAAACGTCACGTCCTTGCCGTGGGCGGCGGCATCAAATCGTACCTGATAATCGACCAGCCCCTTCGCCTTCGTCACCGGCGCTTCCTTCTCCATGAAATAGGGAAAATCCATCTCGATGTGCGCGACCTGCGCGTGCAGTTTGCGCTGAAGTTCGTGCAGCATGGTCGGCAAATTCTCGACATGCACCAGCCGCCCATGCGCGTTGAGCACCTCGACGAAACGGCTCATGTGGGTGCCCTTGAAATCCTTCGGCAAATCGACGAGGAGACTGATCCGTGCCACGGTGTCCTGCGTTTCGTGATGCTTGTCTCGTACCTCGATGGGGTGCAACAACCCCTTCACGCCGACCTTGTCGATGCGCAGTTGACGCGAGTCAGGCTGGCTCTGGCAATCGGCCAGGGCAGTCGCAGATTTCGCAATGGGAGTTTTAACGGGCGCTTGATCCATGGGCAAGATTACCTCATGCAGCGTAGAAAGACAAACTCATGCGTCCCCTTGTAGCGGTGGTCTATGACCGCCGACCATATAGGCAATACGTATTCGCTTCATCGTCGGCGGTCATAGACCGCCGCTGCAAAGAAACCGGAATAAACGATCCAAAAAATTCATTCAATTAAAAGGCAACTACGCCAGTTGCATTTCTTCGGATCGAAGGCACCCTATATTCAGATTTCCGTTTAACCCTCATCCTGGAGCTCCTCATGCACGCCCCCGCCAGACATTTCCCTCCCTTCAGCCTGACCCGTCTTTTGAAAACCGTGTTCGAACCGAAAGGCGGCGAACGGGTCGCGATCCTGATCGATCTGGAAGATCCGATGGAAGTGCAGAATTTCGACTTCCTGAAGGACCCCGCGCTGACCATTCAGCGCCACGCCTACGACGCTTTTTATCAGGGCCTGCAAAAAGGCGGCCTCAAGGAATTGAAGTTCAGCAGCGTCGATTTCTTCGCCTACCAGATCACCGGCGGCAGCAATCTCGACCTGCCCGATCTCGCCATCACGCCCGAGGGTAAAAAAGTCAGCCTCGAAAAGGATGTCTATCCGAACTACGACCTCATCCTTTGTATCTCGACCTTTTCGGCCACCGCACCGCTCACCGCGTTTGCGAAGCAGTACGGATTTCGCGGCGCGACCCTGCACGGCCTCAATGACATCATTTTGAGCAGCGGACTTGCCGTTGATTACAACGAGGTGAGCAAGGTCGCCGAGAAATTGCGTCTCGGCCTGACCAAAGCCGATTGGTTTGAAGTCGATTTCAAGGTCGAGGAAAAGACCTACACGCTCAAGCTCATCTGTAACAAGCAGGAAGCGCAAAAAAGCCACGGCCTTTGTCGAGGGACGGAACCCGATGTCGCCAATCTTCCCGCGGGCGAAGTCTATTATGTGCCCGAAGGTGCCGAGGGCCAGTTCCCGATGCGTTACGAGGACGGCACGATCGCCTTGATGGACGTCAGCGGGGGGCGCATCCAAAAGGCGACCATCCTTCGCGGCGACATCGATCTCGTGAACGCCCACAACGCCAAGCTGATCAGCGATCCGGTCACCGGCGAAATTGGCGAACTCGGTTTCGGCACGCAGGACCTGCCCGTCTCGGGTCGCGATATCCAGGACGAAAAAGTGCTCGGCACCATGCACGTCGCCACCGGCCGCAGCGATCATCTCGGCGGTCATCTCGTCCCCAAGCTTTTCAAGGACGCAAAGAACGCCACCCACGACGACATCCTTTTCTCTCCCGCCAAAACGCCGGAAATCGAAGTCACCGAAGTCCGCATGCGCCGCGATAACAAAACCGAAGTCGTGCTCGCGCACTACCAGCCCGCGCCGTATCTGTTGAATCTTCTCAAGAACGGCTAACCTCAGTGGTAGCCGCCGCTGTCCCTAGCGGCGGATGCCTTCCTTCCGAGGTAGCCGTCGCACTCCGTGCGACGGTCAGCATCGGGTGGCCCGGACAACTCGTTGTCCGGGTTCGCGAAGCGAACAGGAGGTCGCCAGCACCCTCCGCTGCCCCCCTCGTTCCCAAACTCCATTTGGGAACGCAATTGTCCGCGCAACTCAATTGCCCAATTTGCAGCCACACCAGACTAAACTGATCCTTCGACAGGCTCAGGATGACGAATGATGCTGTGGACACGATTCGGCGAATTGGGCTTGATACGCCTCCACCGCCATCTCCATTCCTGCGGCCTTATGGAGCGTCTCTTCGTACTCACGCGAGGGCACGGAACCCGCCGTAATTCCGCTGCCGACCGAGAAATGCAGATTCTCGCCTTCCAGCACCATGGTGCGAATCGCAATGCTGAACGCCGCATCGCCGTTATCATCAAAATAACCGATGAGCCCCGTGTAAATTCCGCGAGAACACGGCTCCAACTCCTTGATGATTTCACAGGCCCGCTTTTTTGGCGCGCCGCTGATGGAACCGCCCGGAATACAGGCCCGCACCGCATCCAGCGCATCGATTTCAGGTCGCAATATCCCCTCGATCGTGGAAACGAGATGAAAGACCTGCGCGTACCGCTCCAACTGCATCAGTTGAGTGACGGTGACACTTCCGTACTCGCAAATTCGGCCAAGATCGTTGCGCTCCAAATCCGTGATCATCGCCAACTCGGCGAGTTCCTTCGGATCGGTCTGCAACTCGAAGGCAAGTTGCTCATCCAGGACGGGATCGCGGCTGCGCGGACGCGTCCCCTTGATTGGACGCGTCGTGATGTGCCGCCCGCGAATGCGCAGAAAAAGCTCCGGCGAAGCGGATAAAATGCGCGTATCGCCAAAATCGACAAACGCCCCGCCCGGCGCCGGACTTCGCGCCAAAAGATGCTCGAAAAGCCGGTAAGGATTCCCCGTAAACCGCGTGTTGAATTTCTGCGCCAAATTCGCCTGATAAATATCACCCGCCGCGATGTACTCTTGCGCCTGCGCCACCCGCGCTTCAAATTCCGCGCGTGTCTGGTTCGATTGCCATGCGCTTACTCGATTATCTGAGACCGCAACTGCGCTTTCTTCTTGTCGGCACCGCTCCGTCCAGAGATCGCTAAAGCCATTCTCCGCCAGCACCGATATCTTCGGAAACCACGCAAAGCGAAACATCCCTTCGTAAGTGATATATCCCACCGCCGCGCTCTGTGGATGAATGGAGTCGCGTCCTGTTTTGCGCCTCCGTGCCAACACTTCCCGCAGCTTGCCCCAGTCCTCCGGTCCCCCCTCAACAATCTCCTCCGGCTCCACCGCCTGCAGAATGGTCCCCGGCTGGTTCCAGGAGTTAAGGGAAATGAAGGGAGAAGCCACGAAAAGTATCTTAAAGTCTGACTTTCAATATGCAACTTGTCCTGAAAAGCCAACATGCCGGACCTTTAGGATGTCAATCCACCCATCCGGGCGATGAAGATTCCAAAGGAAATGCGTGACCCTTTACCTCCCCAAGCCGTCTGGTATGGAAGGAGCGTGTACCATTATCAGGGTTTACTTCCAAGCATGGTGGCCGTTCCAATACATAAGTTAATCTCCAGTGAAAACGCAAATCCATCCTTGCACGATTCCATCGACGGCTAAGGTAGAGACTGAATGGATTCGCCTATTGATGTCGCTGATTGTCTACAGCGCTGGAAGCAGGGAGACGAAAGCGCCGCTGAGGAGCTTATTCGCCACCTGCATCCCGTTATTTCGAGAATTGTCCGCACGCACCTGCCCCGTCGTGACCACGAGGACGATGTCATCCAGGAGATTTTGATGAAGACGTTCTCCCGACTTCATCAGTACAAGGGCGACGCCCCGATGAGCCATTGGGTCTCGCGCCTTGCCCTGACGACCTGCCTGGATCGCCTGCGGGCCCAGAAAATCCGCCCAGAAGTCCGCTGGACCGACCTTACCCCGGAAGAATCGACGGAATTTGACGCCGCATGGCTCGGAAGCACCACGCCGGACGCCACGGAGGCCATTCACGCCCGCGATTTGGTCGACAAGCTCCTTTCCACTCTGTCGCCAAGCGACCGCAGTCTCATTTTGCTGGTCGACTTGGAAGGCCGGTCCCTTGAGGAGATATCCCAGAGCACCGGTTGGGGTATCTCAAAGATCAAAATGCGGCTCTTTCGAGTTCGCGCTCAACTTCGCAAAATGATACAAAACTTGGAGCAACGGAAATGAACATGGAAAATAGTCCTCAAGAAGACCAAAAATGGCAGTCTTTGCTGGAACGCAGCAAGCCGACCTTTGCGGGCGATGCCGAGCTTCCCTTTGGATTCCTGACCAGCACGCTGGCCCGGCTTAAGGCCGAAAAAAGAGATCGCGACCTCTTGGAACGAATTGGCCTGCGCGCATTGTTCGCCTCCATTGCCATACTAATTACGGTGGGAGGCGTCAGCGTGGGGGTACAGCTGCAAAATCGCTTTGATTTTGATCCGGCGGTACAGAGCCTCATCCAGGCGGACGATGTTCCGATCTCCTGACCGGGAACAATCTGACCATGCAACTATCCCGTAAAATTGCCGGTGAATTCGCCGCTGTCTTCCTCATTGGGGCCGTCGTGGGCGGTCTCGTTGCCTGGGATTGCACCACTGATACCGAGTTGACGAAGTTCATGACCAAGACGAACGATTCGGACAGCGTCATGGTTGCCCGGATCAATCAAAAATACGTCGATGAATATCACCTGACTTCGGATGAAATCGCCCGGATTCAACCCACGGTCAAGGAGATGGCCCAGAAGATGTCCCATATCCGGCACCAGTTTGGCATCGATATCATCTCTACTTATGGCGATTATCATGATAAAATTGCGGAGCAATTGACTCCGGACCACCGGGCGGCATACGAAAAAGCTAGTACCGAGCGCAAAAAGCAACTCAGCGACTTGTTAAAGCTCGATCAGAATCCGTCGGACCCGGGACAGAAGTAATCCGCCTCCCGGTTTGCAACGACGGCTCTTTGAATTATTCCCCATGCCACAGGACATTTCCCCGGTAAAATCGCCCAAGCCTCAGCCCGTCG
>JABDHJ010000020.1 GCA_013285645.1 Verrucomicrobiota bacterium
CGTAACTGCTGTAGTAATAGTAAGAATCATCGCTCTTGACCGACACGCAGTTCAAGACCATGCCGACACAATTTCCGTGCACTTCCTCAATGGCACGCTTGGCGCGCAATGAGATTTCGCGGGGATAACGGCGGTGCTGAATGACGAGGATGACGTAGTCGACTTCTCGGGCGATGATGGATCCGTCGCTGATGCCGAGCACGGGCGGCGAGTCGACCAGTACCAGGTCGTAACGTTGCTTGAGGTCCTCCAGCATCATCCGGATTTTGTCGCCAGCCAGGACACCGATTTCGGACAACGGCAAATCTCCTGAAGAGAGAAGGTGAAGCTTGGGAATGGCGGTCTGTTGAATGTATTCCACGGCGTCACCCTGACCCTGAAGATAATTGGAAAGTCCGCGATCATTGGGAAGCTTGACCAACTCGTGCAGAGTGGGGCGGCGAAGATCGCAGTCGACAAGAATAACGGATTGCCCCGCTTGGGCACAGACGACGGCGAGGTTGTAAATCGTGGTGGATTTCCCCTCGCCGGGGCCCCCGCTGAGCATGGAAAGCGATGGCCCGATCCCGTTTTGCACTTTCAGGTCGAGCTTGGCGCGCAAGATGCGATAACCCTCGGCGTGAGGCAGTCGCGCCGAATCCTGGGTGAGAGGCATGGGGCCGCCCTTGTTGGGGATGACGGTCAACACCGGCAAGCCGAGAAGCGATTCGGCGTCAGCCATGGTCTTGACGCTCGTATCCAGGTATTCGATCAGAAAAGCGACAACGATGCCCACAAAAAGTCCGGTCATGACACTGATCGCCAGGTTGAGATTTTTGTTCGGCTTGGACGGAAAGTTCGGAGGAGAAGCGCGCGCGATGATCCTCACCGGGCTCTCCAAAAGTTGCTTGTCGGCCATGACCCCCTTGAGGCGGACAGTGAGGGCATCCAGGAGGCTCTGCTGTTCTTCAAAATCCCGTTGCGCCTGGCGGTAGGGCTCGAGTTGCGATGTCACGTTGTTACGGGTCGTGACCTTCAGGTCATCCACCTCTTTTTGGAGAAGAGTCACGCGCGCTTGAGCCATGTCGACATCAACCGACAGAGCGCTGCGGGTGCCAACGATCAGATCCTTGATCTGCTGGCGTCTCCGGTCGTTTTCTGCCCGCAACGCCAGGACGCGAGGGTGATTATCCTCGAAACCGTCTTTGAGCAAGTTATCGATGTCTCCCTCTGTGCTGAAGACTGCCGCACGTAAGGTGGCAATATTTTGCTCCGATTTTCCCATTGCGGAAAGCATGTTGATCAAATCGTCATCTGAGAGGGTCTTGGATTTTTCCAGAAGTACTTCGCGTGCGTTGAAGTCCTCCTTGGCCTCCAACAGGTTCCTCTGGCGCTCATCGAGGTCCGCCTCAAGCCGGTCGCCGGCCGCAGAACCCATCGCGGTAATGTCCACCCCGGCTTTCCCAGCCGCGTCCCGCAGCTTATCCACGGTCGCTTTCTTGTCATCGACCACTTTTTGTTGCTGGTCGATTTGATCGCGCAGGGTGTCCGCACCGCGACTATGGCGCTGATCTTCCTGCACATCGCGCATCGTCTTGTACCGGTCGGCCAAGGCGTTGGCAATATCGGCGGCCTCGGTGGCCACTTCACTCGTTCCGGTTATTTCGATAATGTTGGTTCCGCGCTTTAACTCGAGGTGCAGGACGCCTTTCATGTAGTTCAAGGCATCCAGGGGACTCATCTTCTCCACCGGCATCTTAAGTCGCTTGGCCCATACTTGATCGAGCTGCAGATCGCTAATGATCGGAAGCAGGACGTCGGGAGATTGCAGAACCTCGAACTCCGCCTGAAATGCGGTTGGATCGAAGCTCTTGTCTATCTGGGAACTGTCTATGCTTGGGACAGCCAGTTCACCCGCAGGTCGGATTTGGATCTGCGAAGAAGCCGTATACTGCTTTTGAAGAACCCATTCGGTGATGTATTCTCCGCTGGCGACAGTCAAAACAAAGATCGTAAAGATCACCCAAAGGCGGTTACGGATGACCTTGAAATATTCGTTAAAATGAAGCGTTTGACTTGTATTGTCAGCCATAGGAAAAGGTTATGACGGGGCTTTTACTTCAAGAAACGATGCTTCTTGAAACTCAGCGTCAGTATGTCCCGCGAACTCCCAGATAGACTTGATCGCGGTTATAATCGCGAAAACTGAGGCCCGAAGCCACACCACTGTAGGTATTACCAAGATTAACATCAAAATGACTGTTGATATGATACGTCAGGCCAGCATCAATAGCAAAATCATTTTCTGAGAAGCCTGAGATGGTATTCGGCGAGAGTAGGAATGGAGTATAAATACCGTGGGTGAACGTGCCCTCGAGATGGGCCGAGATGCTGGACGTAATATCGTAGTGAAAGAGGGTGCCGAATCGATCAGCGATCTGTCCCATGGATTGCACGACATCGGAGGGAACGATTTCGTGGCTATAGTTAAAGTTAAGTGAACTGCGTGCACCCAGTTGCCAATTGAGGGCCAGAGAGGCATAAGGCGTAGGTTCGGAGGTGCCCAAATCGGTCTGGGTGAGCGAACCGCCTACCGCGACGTTAAGGCTCAGCGAGGGAAGAGCCTGCCAGTTCGCCCCGACAGTGCCGGTGTAAGTGGTATAGCCGCGATCAATCTGGCCATAAGAAATATCGTCGAAGATGCCGCCAAAAGTAAGCGTGATCTTGGGAAGGATGGCGAAACCGAGGGTGGCGCTACCGGTGTTTTCCACGCTGTTATTCCCGGTTGCCGTCTGTTGCTGCATGTAATCGACAACGGTGTTGGAGTAGCTAAAAACGGTGCTGACCAGAGGCGTCCACTGGGCATTGAAGGATCCGTTGAATGTGTTGGAGATGTAGGCCCCGTTGTAGTAGAGGGTGCCGACGTTCTGAAACAAACTCGGCTCGGTGTAATACCGGAACTGCTCAGCCATGTTGAGGCTGAAGCGATCGGAGAACTGGTGCTGGAACTGGGCAACCACTTCATCGTCGAAATCCCACTGACTGCCCGGACGATTCGAATAATAGGTTGCATCAAAAGTTTCGCGCATGGAAAAATCACTGTTTTCCATTGGGAAATCGAAAAGGATACTGGGAGAAACCTCCGTTTCAAAGCTGGCTATCCTTCCCGTGGTGGCGGTGAAGATATTGGTGTCATAAATCTCCCGCAAAGAACACGAGATCGTATAAAACTTCCTGTTCTCACTGACATCCGCAGGCGCGGTTGAACCTGCGGGCAGGGTAGTGGTTGGAGAAGCGGTAACCGACGATGTCGGAGAAGTGGTAGGAGCCGGAAGAGCGACGGATTGCACCTCCGCAGCGTCGGCGGCTTGAGTCGGCCGACTCATCCCGGAAAGACAGAGGGACACCACACCGATGTAAAGACAATGCTTCAACATACTTGTTATAAAGGCATCAAAGCAATTTTTGATGTCGATGCAAGGTTCTTTTTTACACATTAATTATGCTTTAGTGCATAAAAACATAATTTCACCCTTGTTAGCCTCACACGAAGTTAAGGAAAAATATCTTTTTACGACGAAAAGATTTGCTCCCGAGTCTGCCCCGCGTTACTCCCTACGTTACTTTACCCTATGATCCAATCCTTTGTCTTCAATGATGGAAAACTAGTTGCCAGCAATCTCGACAGCGACGCCCTGCGATTGGTGCGTGCCGACAAGGGACTGCTCATCTGGGTCAACCTGTTTGCCCCCACTCCCGAGGAAGCGAAAGCCATCCTGGAAGATGTTTTCTCGTTTCATCCCCTGGCAATTGAAGATTGTCTGGCGACCAGCCGCTATCCGAAAATTGAAGATTACGAGGACTATCTCTATCTGGTCATGCACGCGGTGGCCTTCAACAAGGAAGAACAGTTCCGCACGACAGAACTCGATTTTTTTATCGGAAAATCCTTCCTCGTTACCCATCACTCGGAACCTTTGTCCATGGTGTCGAGCGCCATCGAGCGCATTCAAAAAAATCCGACGACCGTCGCGCGCGGCATGGACAAGCTGGCCCATTTTCTTCTCGATACCATGGTGGATGCTTATCAACCGATGCTCAATGATCTCACCGCGGAGGTACAGAAGTTGGAGGACAGTGTGTTCCTTTCGCAACATGCGGAACCGACGGTGATCCGGGAGTTTCGCGAACGCAAAAAGGAGCTCTCCGACCTGCAGCAAATCGTGCGCCCCCAGCGGGATGTGATGAACCGGATGGCACGCGGCGAGTTCAAGCTGATTCGACCGGTGTTGCTGCCCTATTTTCGAGACCTGCTCGGCAACTTGAATCGCATCGATACCACCGCGTCCGCGCTGAGCGACCAACTCTATCTCGCCCTCGATGTTTTGTTGAACAAGGCGACCTACCAGACAAATGAAATCATCAAGGTCCTCACCCTCCTCACCGCCGTCACGACACCATCGACGCTGATCGGGACATGGTACGGGATGAATTTCGACATGCCCGAGTACAAAATACCGCATGCTTATGAAATGGCCGTGGTTGTCAATGTTGTCTTCACAGTCGGATTAGTCATTTGGCTCTGGCGCAAACGTTGGCTCTAACGGAACTTTCCCTGCGGTGAAAAACACCTTCCTGGACAAGCTGCTTAACCGGATCGACCGCGTCGGTCAGGAAGACCTGCAGGCTTATCTGCAGCGGCTCAACCAGGAGAAGGGATTTTTCGAGACGATCTTCAACACGCTGCAGGAGGGCATCGTCGTGGTCGATTCCCAAGGCCGGATTCGCTATCTCAATCACGCCGTGACTGCGCTCCTCGGCATTGATCCGACCCGGGCACTCGGGACGTCCATCGCTCAATATCTGAAGGAACTCGACTGGCCCAAGATCCTGGCCGAAGGCCGCGTGGTGAATCGCGACCTGGAGGTTTTTTATCCGCAACTCCGTTACCTAAATTTTTATCTCGTTCCACTGGAGGACAAAGACACCTCGCTGATGGGATTCGCCCTGATTTTTCACGACTTGACGGCGCGGCGCGCCCAAGCTCACGAGGCCATCGAATCGGAGAAGCTGAATGCCGTCACTTTGCTGGCTGCTGGGGTCGCGCATGAATTGGGCAATCCCCTCAACTCGCTCAATATCCATCTCCAACTCCTGGAACGCGATTTACGCAAACGCAACGCCGATTCCCCCGACGAGGAACTCCTGGAATCGGTGCGAATCGCGCGCAGCGAAGTGAGTCGACTGGACACGATTATCAATCAGTTCCTGGGAGCAGTCCGTCCGAGCCACGCCGTCCGGAATATGGTGAGCATCAATGCGGTGGTGCACGAATCGCTCGCCTTTCTTCAACCGGAAATAGATGATCGCGACGTGATTGTGCAAGAGGAACTCGTCGAGGCGCTGCCCCTTATTCCGGCCAATGCGGATCAGCTCAAGCAGGCCTTTTATAATTTGATCAAGAATGCCCTGCAGGCCCTCAGCCACGGCGGCATCCTGCGGGTCGCCACGTCCCGTTCGGATACGCACCTGATCATTTCCTTTGAGGACAACGGGACGGGAATCTCGGTGGAGGACATGGCCCATATCACGGAGCCTTATTTCACCCGCAAAAAAAACGGGACGGGCCTCGGGCTCTTCATCGTGCAGCGGATTCTGCACGAACACGGAGGAAATCTCGAACTGCTCAGCGAGCCTGGCCGGGGAACGACGGCGCGAATCCTCCTGCCTTTGGCAGAACGACGCGTCCGGCTTCTTGGCCAGGGGGGTGAAACGTCCTCAGCAGAATCGTCCAGCGGTAAAAAGGCGGACGTCTCATGAATCCGGTGTCCGATAATCTGCCGACTCTCCTGGTCGTGGACGATGAAAAGAACACGCGGGACGGTCTGCGGCGCTACTTCGAGGGTAAATTCGATATCTATCTCGCCTCCGATGTGGCCACGGCGATGAATGTCCTGGAAACGGAGCCAGTCAACGTATTGCTGACCGATATGCGCCTGATGGGGGGAACAGAAGGCCTCGATTTGCTCGTCCGCGCCCAGTCGATCTCGCCGCCACCGGTCTGCATCCTGATGACGGCATACGGTTCAGAAAAAGTGGCCGTGCAGGCGATGAAGAAGGGCGCTTACGATTACATCACCAAGCCACTCGACTTGGAAAAACTCGATGTGGTCCTGACGCGGGCGCTGCACTCGCGCCGGGTCGAAACGGAAAACCGGCATTTGCGCGAGGAGCTCGACAAGAAATTCGGCCTGGAAAAGCTGATCGGCAATTCCCCCGCCATGGTGGAGATATATGACCGGGTCCGACAAGTCGCGCCGACCAAGGCCACCGTCCTGATCCAGGGCGAAAGCGGCACGGGCAAGGAACTGGTGGCGCAATCGCTGCACATGCTCAGCCCCCGCAAATCGGCCCGGTTCGTGGCCGTGCACTGCGCCGCGCTATCCCCCCAACTGCTCGAGAGCGAATTGTTCGGGCATGAAAAGGGCTCCTTCACCGGCGCCACGGAGCGGCGCACTGGGCGCTTTGAAGAAGCCAATCACGGCACAATCTTTTTGGATGAAATCGGCGAGATCGACGCGGCCACACAAGTGAAACTTCTTCGCGCCTTGGGTGAACAGACCGTCCAGCGGGTGGGCAGTAACCAGAGCATCAAGGTGGATGTGCGGGTAGTCGCCGCGACCAATAAGAATCTCGAGGCGCTGGTGCGCGAGGGAAAATTCCGCGACGACCTTTTTTATCGTCTCGATGTCGTGCCCATCCATCTGCCTCCGCTGCGCGAACGGCGCGAGGACATTCCACTTTTGATCAACGCCTTCGTCCAGGAATTCGCAAAACAGAACAGCAAAAAGATCACCGGTCTTTCCACCGATGCCCTGGAAGCGCTGCAGCATTACGACTGGCCGGGCAATATCCGGGAATTGCGCGCCGCCCTCGAACATGGGGTCGCCCTCTGCCGCGGTGAACGCCTCGGCGTGCGCGATCTGCCCCCACGAATCACGGGGAAATCGAACGATGCCACCGGGCGGTTGACGCCGGGAGAGACGACGTCTTCCTCGTCATCCCATTTAAATCTGGAAGCGATGGAGAAAAACTTCATCCATCAGGCACTGCGCCTGACCGATGGAAATGTGACTGAGTCTGCCAAGTTGCTTGGCATCAGCCGTCGTACCCTCCATCGTAAAATCAAGGCCTACCAGATCAAGCACTCTTGAGTACTCTTCCTCGTTGAATATCTTGTTATTTTTCGTCATTCGGCCTTGAGTTCCGTTCCGACCTTTCATGGATTTCCTTTTCTCAACCCACATCAACCGGCTGGCGTTCCTGGCGCGATTTGTCTTTGTGCTTATCGGCGTGGCCTTGGCGCTTCATCCATTTTTTTCGCAGTCTCCGGACCAAACAATGACGTGGTCCGTGATGCAGGTATTCGCCGGCGCGATGGTATTGGCGCTCCTTTTTTACTACGTGTTCTTCGTAGTGATGGCCCGATTAAATTCGATTGGGATGTCTGTCTGGCACGCCCTTTTCATACTTTTGCCCGTGGGAACCCTGCTTCTCAAATGGTTGACAGACTTCACGGGCTTCGCGGAAGTCTCCGCGTTTACCCTTCTGGGGGTCTTTGCCCTTTTCAAACTGATGCTCATCATTCTGCCCGAGGGTGCTTTTCGTCATGGCGACATTATCCAGGCCATGCTGTACGACTACGAAGTGGGTGATGGCCGGGTCATTATCTACCTTCTTCCGCTTCTCGTGGCGCTGGCTGTTATCGGCGCGGTTTTTAATTTTGTGGTTTATCGCGGACTGAGCGATGCCCAGTCCATGGATAACGCCCAACTGGCCCGACAAATCGTCCGCGGCGAGGGATACACCACCAAGTTTTTGCGCCCCCAGGCGGTAGCCGATCTTCACAACTACGCCGCGACCCAGAGCCTCTCGACTGGACAGTCGTCCGACCTCTTTCCCGCCAGCCAGTTCCCCCCCGGAGCGCCGCGCATTCTACCGGATACCTACAATGCCCCCGGTTATCCGTGCCTGCTGGCGGCATGGTTCTACTTGGTGCGACCTCATTTCAATCAATCGGTTTCTCCGCACCTCGAAGGCTTCGTCGACCAGAGCAAGGGCGGCATTGCGATGATGTACTCGGGCGACCGGTGGATCCCTCCTCTCAATCTGATCTTCCTGCTTCTGACCGGGGTGCTGGTTTATATGCTGGGAATCCAGCTTTTTGACGATCGAGTCGCCTGGTTCGGCGTAGTCGCATTCTTTGCCACGAACATGCTCTGGCAATTCAGCCTGACGGCCCTTTCCACCAGCTTCCTGATGTTTCTTGTCACCGCCGCGCTCTATTGTGTTTTGCAGATTTTTTGCATCTCCGAGGAGTGTTCCGAAAGCCCGGATCGTTCTTTCACGCCGGCTTGGATATCGGCGATTGCTCTCAGCCTGCTGCTCACAGTGGCGTGCCTGACGCGGCTGCATCTTTTGGTGCTTCTGATGCCGCTGCTGCTTTTATTAATCGTCATGCCGCGGCCCAGTTGGGTGATGTGGCTGGTGATCTTCCTGGTCGTCTTGGTCGGAATCGCCCCCTGGTTCTGGCATGTGTACAAGGTGTCGGGGCGCCCGTTGGGCTCGAATGCATCGCTCTTGATCTATGGGGCGGACGGCTACAAGGAAAATCAGATTTTCTGTACCACTTCGATCCCCAGTTACGAGAGGTTGTTCAAGAACGTGAGTCAAAAAGAATACAACGGGTTCCTTTGGAACATGGAACACGGCTGGCAGATGTTGGGCGCTAACCCGATAGTGCTTCTGTTTGTCGCTTCGCTGCTCCATGCGTACAAACGGCGACGGGCCCAAATGTTTCAGTGGTTTCTGGTTGGTTCGGCACTGGTCATTATTGCGGCAAATAATGTCGGCGTGTCCAATCCCGAGGTGATCGGACAATGGAATACCCTGGTAGTGCTGCTGCCCGGCATGGTGGTCATGGGAAGCGCCTTCTTTTTCATACAATTGGATCGGTTGAGCCTGCAGGTGCCGCTTGTGAATGGCATGATTGTGGTTTTCACGTTGGTGATTACCGCCGCCCCACTGGCGCTGGCCCTCACCACGTCGAGCAGTCTCGTCTACAGCTTTCCGCCTTACATGCCTCCGTTGATCAAGACCGTGGGGCAATACGCGAAACCGGATGAATGGGTGACCACGGACATGCCCTGGGCCTCGGCTTGGTATGCCGATCGTCCATCCCTCTGGCTGCCGGATTCCCTCAATGACTTTGTCAGTCTTCATGACAACGTCTGTCCCACCGGCATCCTCTTTTTTACGCCGGTCTCCTGGATGAAGCCAGCCTCCAACATTCTCGACGGGGAAGACAAGGACTGGCTTCCCTTCGTCACGCAATACAATCTTCCCATTCCCCCCACTTTTCCCATGCATGTGCATATCGCAACACCAGCAGGCGGCCCCGATTACACCATCTGGAGCGATCGTCCACGGTGGCAGTCGCAGTAAAACAACGAAGAAGCGCTTGGCGGCTTTTCCTGAACGCGATACGGTTAGCTGCTTATGAAAGTTTCCGACCTGCGCGGCATCCTGACCTACATTCCCGGTTTCCGGGAAAAGACGTTCGTGATCGCTCTCGATGGCGCCATTATCGCCGACGATAATTTCCCCAATATCATGTTGGACCTGGCGGTGCTCCGCTCGCTCAGCATCCGGCTCGTCCTCGTTCATGGCGCGGCGCTGCAGATTGAGGATCTCGCGAAGGAATCGGGCGTCCCGATCAGTAACGCGGATGGCACCGGCATCACCGATGCGGAAACGCTAAAGCTCGCCTTGACCGCCGCGAACCGGATCACTCACGAGGTGCTGGAAGGCCTGGCCTCAAACGATTTGCGGGCCTGCTACACGAATGCCGTCATAGCGCATCCTTACGGGATCGTCGGCGGCGTGGACCGGCTTTTCACGGGCCGGGTCGAGCGGATCGACACGGAGTTTCTCAACCAACTTTTGGATAAGGGCGTGATTCCGGTCATCGCGCCGCTCGGCTTCGACGGCGACGGGCGGACCTTCCGGGTGAACTCCGATGGCGTAGCGCTTGAGGTGGCCGAGGCGCTCAAGGCCGCGAAGCTTATTTTCATGACCAGCCACTCCGGATACGGGAAGGCAGGCAACGAGATCAGCCAGATGTCCGTCGACGAGGCCGAGGAGCTTTTTAAAAAGCATAAGTCGTCCATTGACGAGCATCTCCTTTCCAAGTTTGAACATGGTATCCGGGCCTGCCGGAACGGCGTGAGTCGGGTGCATCTTCTCGATGGACGGGTCGATGAGGCGTTGCTCTCGGAAATCTTTTCCAATGAAGGCATCGGCTCGATGATCTATGCCAACGAGTACCAGGCGGTGCGGCGGGCGTTGAAGAAAGATGTCCGGTCAATTCGGAATTTGACGCGGGAATCGGTTGAGCAGGAGGAACTGGTCAAGCGGACACGGCAGGACATCGTGTCCAACCTAAACGACTTCTATGTCTTTGAGATCGATAATAACATCGTCGGCTGCGTGGCGGTGCATGTCCAACCGGACGGCGAGACGGCGGAACTGGCCTGCCTGTCGGTCAGCGGCGCGCATGAAAATATGGGCATCGGGCAGAAGCTGATGCTCTTCGCCGAGAACGCGGCCAAGGAGAAGAATGTGAAAACCATCTTCCTGCTCTCCACACGGGCCTTTAATTATTTCCAGCAAAAGGGCGGCTACAAAGAGGGTTCGCCCAATGATTTGCCCACGGCCCGGCGGGAAAAATACGACGCCAGCGGACGCAATTCCAAGGTGCTCATTAAGCAATTGGCTTAGCCATTCAGTGGTAGCCGCCGCAGGCTCGGCGACGGTGCCTTCTTTCCGAAGGTAGCCCGTGCACTCCGTGCGACGGCTACCTTCCAAGGGCCATGCCAGAGGCTGATAATTCCCTTCAACTGATGAAATCTTCTTTTTCCGCTTGCAATCTTCGCTCCATCTGGCGCAATAGCACTGGTTTATGCCTAATTTAACGAAGCGCGATCTCGTTGTTCGCATCAGCAACGAAACGGGAATGGTCCAACAGGATGTGCTGAACGTGATTCAACGCACGCTCGATCATCTCACCGAGAGCCTCGCCCACGGGCAAGCCGTTGAGCTGCGCAACTTCGGCGTCTTCGAGGTCAAGCTCCGCAAGGCGCGCGTTGGTCGCAACCCGAACCGCCCCGAGCATGACGTACCGATTCCCCCCCGCGCCGTGGTCAAGTTCAAGGCCGGCAAGGAAATGAAGTCGAAGGTGATGAAGCTCTCCCAGACCATCGCCGACGGAGCCAAGCCTGCTTCGGGTACGACCCCGGCATAACGCCCCCTCCCCCTTCCGTCATCCTGAGCTTGTCGCACGCACGCGTGGCAGGATCAGATCGGAAAGCTGACTTCAGGCTTCTCCCTGTTTCGAATTCCGTTAATTTGGTAATTCCGTTAATTCCGTCTAAAACTTCCCCCTCCCCATGGCTCTCACCGGTTTCCGCGATTTTTATCCCGACGATTGTGCATTTCGTAACGCGATCTTCGCCAAGTGGCGCGACGTCGCGCATCGCTACGGCTTTGTCGAGTACGACGGGCCGCCGCTCGAGCCGCTCGATCTCTTCACCAAGAAGTCGGGCCAGGAAATCGTCACACAACTCTACAACTTCAAGGACAAGGGCGACCGCGACGTGGCACTGCGTCCCGAGATGACTCCCACGCTGGCGCGACTCGTCACCGCCCGGCACCGCGATTTCAAGAAACCTCTCAAGTGGTTTTCCATCCCGCAGGTTTATCGCTACGAGCGCCCGCAGAAGGGCCGGGGCCGCGAGCATTACCAGTTCAATTGCGACATTATCGGCGAAGCGGGACTCGAAGCGGATATCGAGCTGATCGCACTGGTCATCGATACGCTCCGAGCTTTCGGCCTGGTCGAAAAGGACTTCGTCGTGCGCCTGAGCGATCGCCAGTTCTGGACCGATTTCATGAACGCCAAGTCAGTGCCCGAGGACCAGCGTTACGCCTTCATCCAAGCCATCGACAAAAGCGAACGCGAGCCGCGCGAGAAAACTGCCGAGAAGCTCGGCCCCCTCGCCGCCGAGGTCTTCGCCATTCTTGACGACGCCGCCAGCGCGAAAAGCGAGCGCCTCGACACGGTGGAAGCCGGATTAAAATATCGCGGACTACAGGACTACGTGAAGCGCGACTACACCGTCGTGCGCGGCCTCGCCTACTACACCGGCGTCGTCTTCGAGGTCTTCGACCGCAGCGGTGAATCCCGCGCCATCGCCGGCGGTGGCCGCTATGACACCCTCCTCAAAAATCTCGGCGATGTGGATCTCCCCGCCCTCGGCTTCGGCATGGGGGATATGGTACTCGGCGATCTTTTGAAGGAAAAAAAATGGTCGCCCAAGGACCTGATGACACTTAAGGCATACTTTGTCGTGGCGGATGAAGCCTTTCGTCCTCAGGCCATGGCCCTGGCTCAAGAACTGCGTTATTTCTTTTCGGTCGAATATCCCTTCTCACCGAGCAAAGTCGGCAAGCAATTCCAGACGGCGGAAGAGCGCGGCTGCGACGTTGCCATTGTCATCGACCAGCAGATCAATGAGGGCGTGGTCGAGGTCAAGGTTCTCGCAACCCGCGAACAGAGCAAAGTGAAAACAGGCGTGGATTTGATGGAAAACCTGAGCAAGCTTGAGTTGAATAAGCATCACCGGGAAGCCGGCCTGCCCGAGGCCTAGCGCCTCGACTCCCAATAAGTAATCCGTCTCCTGGGCCGGTCAGGATGACGGATGATGTAAATGGGAGTCGGTTGGCTCGCTACGCTCGAGAGTGTCTCAAGAGTAGCAAGCCAGCGGAACTGATCCCCCTTCGGGCTCAGGCTGATGGAAGAGGGAAACGGAACGGCGGTCATAGACCGCCGCTACAAAAGACACCGTCGCACGGCGTGCGACGGCTACCACGAAGGGAAAGCATCCGCCGCTAGGGACAGCGGCGGCTACCAACGGACGCGCGGGAGCGCGTCCCTCCAAGACTATTTCTTGGCGGCGGCGTCTTTTTCGGCCTTGGCCTTTTTCGTGGCGGTCGACTTGGCTTTCTTGGCGACGGTCGCGCTGACGCGTTCCTTCACGAAGAGAGCTTCCTTGCCTTTGCGTCCACGGAGATAGAACAGCTTGGCGCGACGGACCTGGCCTTCGCGTTCGACTTCGATCTTCTCGATACGGGGAGAGTTGAGAGGGAATTTACGTTCGACGCCCTCGCCGTAGCTGATGCGGCGGACGGTGAAGCTTTCGTTCAAACCACGGCCCTGGTGAGCAATGATGATACCGGCGAACACCTGGGTGCGTTCCTTTTCGCCTTCGCGCACGCGCGTGTGGACTTTAACGGAGTCGCCCACGCGGAACGGGACGTGTTTCTTGATTTGTTCGCCTTCGATTTTTTCGATTAGTTGCATAGGGGGTCTTGGGTTGGTTTTAAAATTTCTTGTGACGGCCAGCTATTGGGAACATCCGCCGCTGGGGACAGCGGCGGCTACCGCGGAGGTCTTGAGCAGATCGGGCCGAAGCTGCTCGGTGCGAAGACGGCTTTGTTCCTCGCTCCATTTTTCGATTTTGCCGTGATGGCCGGAGAGAAGAATTTCGGGCACGCGCCAGCCGCGGAATTCCTCGGGGCGGGTGTATTGCGGGCCTTCGAGCCAGGGACGCTCGGCGCTGAAAGATTCGGATTCGGTACTGGCTTCGTTGCCGACGACATTAGGGAGAAGACGCACGACGGCGTCAATGACGACGAGCGCGGGGAGTGCTCCGTTGGTGAGGATGAAATCGCCGAGGGAAATTTCCTCATCGACGAGATGTTCGCGGACGCGTTCGTCCACACCTTCGTAATGGCCACAGATGAAAACGATGCGATCAAGCGCAGCGAGTTCGCGGGCCTTGGCCTGGTCGAAGCGGGTGCCGCCGGGAGTGAGAAGGATGACGCGTCCGGGTTGGGACGCCTTGGCTTGCACATCTTCGACGGCAGCGAAAATGGGCTCGCACTTGAGGAGCATGCCGGGTCCGCCGCCGTAGGGCTTTTCGTCAACGGTGTGATGCTTATCCGTGGCGTAAACGCGGAGTTGGTGCAGATGGATCTCGGTCTGTCCCGCGCGCTGGGCACGACCCATGATCGAGGCGTCCAAAGGGCCGCTCAGGATTTCCGGGAAGAGGGTGATGACGTCGATGCGCACGGGTTTAAAGGCAGGGGATTTTGACGGAATTACGGGAGGCAGACGGAATTAACGGAATTTTTTATGGGAGAACAAAAAAGGGTTAAGCATTCTCGACGACTTCAACAGCAAGGTGATCGCCGGCCTTGTTGGCGGAGTTGATCAGGGAGCGGATGGCACTGATGGTGCGACCGCCCTTGCCGATGACGAGACCTACATCGGCGGGATGCAGGCTGACGCGGAAAGTCGTCTCGCCGTCCTTGGTCGACTCGGTGATCTGGACGTCGTCCGGGTTATCGACAAGACTGCGCACCACATAATCCAAGAAGTGTTTCATGGGCGCGCACGAGTCCTCAAATTAAGCGGTGACTTCGACTTCCTTGGCAGCCGCTTCTTCTTTTTCCGCCTTGGCGGATTTGGCCTTGGCTTTCTTGATGATGCTGCGGACGGTGTCGGAGGGAACGGCGCCGAGCTTGACCCAATGGTCGACGCGATCGATTTTCACGGTCGAGTTGTCGCCCTTTTTCTTGGGATCGTAGGTGCCGATGAGTTCGAGGAATTTGCCGTCACGGGGAGAATGCTTGTCCGCCACCACAATGCGGTAGTAAGGACTGTTTTTCGTGCCGTCGCGGCGGAGTCGGATAATCACTGCCATAATATGTTTCTTTCGTTGCTATCGCTTGCCCATTAAATTGCGCAACATCTTGTCGGGGCTTCCGCCACGGGTGAGTCGCTGCATCATCTTTTTCATCTCTTCGAACCGATGCAAGAGTTCGTTGAGCTCTGTGACGCTGGTGCCGCTGCCGCGCGCTATGCGCTGCCGTCGACGGGCGTTCAGAACAGCCGGGCGGGAACGTTCCCCGGGGGTCATCGAGCGAATCATCGCCTCAACCCGCCGAAGCGATTTCTCACTATCGACCGAATCTGGAATCTTAGGCATTCCGGGGATCATGCCAAGAACATTTTGCAAAGGACCGAGCTTTCGCATCATTTTGATCTGGTCCAGAAAGTCCTGGAGGTCGAAGGAATTCTTGGCCAATTTCTCGGTCATCTTCTCCGTGGAGACGGCGTCGAACTCCATTTGCGCCTTCTCAACCAGGCCCACAATATCGCCCATGCCGAGCAGGCGACTGACGAGGCGCTCGGGCTGGAAGAGCTCCAAGGCGTCACTCCCCTCCCCGGTGCCGAGGAAGCGGATGGGGACTTTTGTAACGCGTTGGAACGACAAGGCCGCACCGCCGCGGGTATCGGCGTCAAATTTGGAGAGAACGAGGCCGGTGAGCGGCACGCGACTATGGAAGGCTTGCGCGACTTTGACCGAGGTCTGGCCGGTGGCGGCATCGGCGACGAGGAGGGTTTCCTGCGCTTCCCAAACTTTGCCGACGGCTTCCAATTCCGCGAGGAGAGAATCATCGACATCGAGGCGTCCGGCGGCATCGAAAATAGCAACTTCGGCGCGAAGGCGGGTAATTTCTTCCCGGGCCAACTTCGCGACGGTCTCGGGACTTTTCTCGCCGGGAAAGGTGAGGACGGTGACGCCGACCTGTTTGCCAAGGACCTGAAGTTGCTCGATGGCGGCGGGGCGGGCCAGATCGCCCGCGACGAGAACGACGTGCTGCTTGCGATTACGAAACCACATGGCGAGCTTGCCTGCGGTCGTCGTCTTACCCGCACCGTTCAAACCGCAAAGCAAAATGCGCAAGGGACGATTGGGCGTAAGTTCGGTGGTGTCGCTGGAAAAGCAGGCGAGGAGTTCGTCGTGGACGATCTTCACGAATTGCTCGCCGGGGCGGATGCTGGCAAGGACTTCCGCGCCCATCGCTTTCTTCTTCACCTCGTCGCAAAATTCCTTCGCGACCTGATAATTCACATCGGCAGCCAGCAGCGCCAGGCGCACCTCACGCACCGCATCAGCGACGTTGGATTCGCTCAGCTTGCCATACCCGCGCAACGTCTTGAAGACGCCCTGCAGCTTTTCCTTGAGGAGATCGAGACTCATGGGGTGGTTAGCCTAGCTGTTATTTCGGCATCTGTCATCCTGAGCTTGTTGGAGGATCAGGTCTGGTTATAAATAGTGGCCCGCATCTCGGCGAGTAACGGGGTTAATAATGAAACAAATACTCTGGGTTCTAACAGTTCTGATTTCAAGTGTTGGCATTTCCATCGCGGATACCCCACCCGAGACATCCACGCCACACGAATTGGCCCAGCGGATTATAACACTTCTACAGTCTGGGCAAGGTGCACAAATAAAATCCGAAATTCCTGACGACATTTCGATTCTGGAAAAAGGCACAAAGGAGTCTCCCGACGACCCGCTCATCTATTTTGCTTTGGGCGGCTGTTACATGGCGCAGGAAAATGTGGAGGCAGCGGTAAGCAACATGGAGAAGGCCTATAACCTTTCGCAAAAAAACGTTGCCATTGGGCTAATGTACGCCCTGGTTCTTAAGATCGATAAACAGCCGGAGCAGGCCTATAAAGTGGATAAAGAGCTGTCTCTTTTGCACCCCGATGTTCTCCAGGTGCAAAGCGCTTTGGTCTCCTTGGATTTAACAATCCAAAAATATGACGAAGCCAGCACGATGCTTGATGCTCTTTTACAGCTTCCCGCCAATCAACCGGCCATGAATCAAGGCCTTCTCCTTTTCATGAAGGGAACTTGTTATCTTTACCAGGGTGATCGCACCAAGGCCATTGAAACCCTGGAAAAAGCCCATTCCCTTGCGCCATCTCTGGTGGTGATTTATATGCCGCTAAGTGAAGCCTACTTGAAGAATGGCGACCTGACCAACGCAGAAGTCACTCTGGACAAAATCATGACCGCCAATCCCACCATCCCGTCCGTGCTTTACGACAAGGGAATCTACTATGAAAAAACGGGAAAAGCCGATCTGGCCATGAAGTCTTTCCAGGACGCCTATACCAACGGAAAACAAAGACTTCAAATCGGCAGCGATAATGGTGGGGATCTCTATCTGATGTATCTCGTCTGTAAAAAGCTTTCCAAACCCGACGAAGCGGCCAGTTATAAATCGGAAGCGGAAAAGTTGCTCTATACTTACGAAGCACCGTGGAAGCAAACCTGAGTCCCTATCAAATTGGTTTCGGGTGCTAAGCCGATGTTGAAGTGCGATCTGTGGCGATAAGCGGGGCAATTCCATTGCCTCCGCTCCGTGTTCTCCATGCGAACCTGCCTCCTTGCACCTTGTCTTTCCAGCCATGCAGGATAGCCTTCTGAAGGATGTCCGCTCTCGCGCCTCAGCCTTCTCGGTCGCACACCCTTTTGATCTGGCTCATTCAAGGGGGCGAGATCATCGTAATGCGTCTCTGGACGTTCTTGGCTCTCTTAGTGATTGGGGGCGGTGGGGTCTATCTCATTTCCTCGGCATTCCAGTTTTGGCAAATGCATGTTTTCGGCCATGTTGTTTCGCTTGCCATTCTGGTAGGAGTGCTCCTGATGAGCGCATGGCTGGGTCTCATTCTTTTTCATCTTATCAAGGGGCTCTGGAAGTTGAAGCCTGACTTGTGGAAAGCAGATGCAAATTCCGTCTCAAACTTTTCCTTCATTTTTGCCATATTGTTCGCCTACAACCTCTATCATTTGATGCCTCCCGCTTCCAAACCTGTTCCTGGTCATGTGGGCTGGATGACGCTTTTACTTAATCGAGAATTCCTGTGCATGATCGCTTTTTGGAGTCTTTGGCTCGGCCTGAAATTCTTTCTCAGACGTTTACTGGAATTAAATCGCCCAGTTTCGCCGCCGCCTACGGACGACCCCGACATCCCCGAATTCCCACAAAAAAGCCCTCTTATCCCTTTGTAGCCTTTTCTGGCGCGGGACTTGTGTTAGAGTAAGTCCTTTATGGACTATGATCTCATTGTGATTGGCGGCGGCCCGGCGGGTTATGTCGGGGCGATTCGCGCGGCCCAACTTGGCAAAAAAGTGGTGTGTGTCGAAATGGAACGCGCGGGAGGCACCTGCCTCAACTGGGGCTGCATCCCGACCAAGGCGCTGCTCAAAAGCGCCGAGATCAAGCAACTTCTCGGGCACGTCGGCGATTACGGCCTCTCCATCGAAGGCGATGTGAAATTCGATTTCGCCAAGATCATGGGCCGTAGCCGCACCGTTTCCGATAAAATGGCCGGTGGCATCGAATATCTTTTCAAGAGCAAGAAAGTCGACTACGTCGTCGGCAAGGCGCAGATTCAGGCTCCGGCGGATGGCGCGATCAAGAAGGTCGTCGTCAAGGACGCACAGGGCAAAGAGCAGACCCTCACCGGCAAAGCGATCCTCATCGCCACGGGCGCGAAGGCCCGGCATCTCCCCGGCGTACCGGTCGATGGCGAAAAAGTCCTGACCAGTCGCGAGGCGTTGGCGACCAAAGTCCTGCCCAAGTCGATCATCATTCTCGGCGCTGGCGCCATCGGTGCCGAGTTCGCCTATTTCTTCAATGCGTTCGGCGCCAAGGTGACCCTCATCGAGATGTTGCCCCAAATCCTCCCGGTCGAGGACGCGGAAGTCGCCGATTTGCTTAAGAAGAGTTTCGCCAAGCAGGGCATCGAAGTTCTCGTCGATACCAAGGTCGAGAAGACCGAAGTCACCGCCAAGGGCGTGAAACTCACCGTCGCAGGCGGCAACGTGCTTGAGGCGGATCATCTCCTCGTCTCCATCGGTATCGAAGCGAACCTCGACGGCCTGCTCGGCGCGGGCGTCAAACTCGACGTCGATCGCGGCTATCTCAAGACCAACGACCGTTACGAAACCTCGATCAAAGGCATCTATGGTGCGGGCGACATCATCGGGCCACCATGGCTCGCGCACGTTGCCTCGCATGAAGCGGTCGAGATGGTGGAAGGTCTCTTTGTGAAGGGTAAGAAGCCGCACAAGGTCGTGAATTTCCCCGGCTGCACTTACTGCCAGCCTCAGGTCGCCAGCATCGGCATCACCGAGAAAAAGGCGAAAGAGCAGAACCTCAAGTTCAAGATCGGCAAATTTCCCTATCGCGCCAGCGGCAAGGCCGTCGCTGCGGGCGATCCGGAAGGCTTCGTGAAGCTGATCATCGGCGAGCCGCACGGCGAAATCCTCGGCGCGCACATCATCGGCGCGGACGCCACGGAACTCATCGCCGAGCTCGGCCTCGCCATTACGCTCGAGGCGACGACTGACGAAATCAGCACGACGATCCACGCGCACCCGACGCTCGCCGAGATGATTCACGAAGCCAGTCTCGCCGCGGAAGGCAAACCGATTCATATTTGAGTGTCCATTTGAATGCCATCCTCAGAGGTAGCCGTCGCTGTCCCTAGCGACGGTGCCTTTTCGGATGCCTTATCCTCGCGTGAAAAAGATGATCATCCTCCCCATGCGACAGGCTTGGTTATTTCTTTGGGCCTTTGTCTTCGCGACAACCGTGTCCCATGCTGATGATCCGTCGCCGGGTCTGCCGGTGATCTCATTTCACAATCAGGATTTTCTCACGCGCACAATCGATCCCCGCAAGGAAGACCTCCGTCTTTATTTGAATGACGATCAGGGTAATGAATTGCGCTACTTTTCCGCGCTCGAGAAGTACGTCAGCGGCAAGGGCGAAAAGCTGGTCTTCGCCGCCAATGCCGGCATATTCGATCCTATCGGAAAACCGGTCGGACTCTTGATGCAAAATGGGAACGAGACCTCGCCCATCAACTTGAACGATGGCCAGGGCAACTTCTTCATGAAGCCCAATGGCGTCTTCCTCATCAACGATAAGCACGAAGCGTTGGTCGTCGGATCGGAATCTTACGCCACGCTCCTCTCACCAGTCATCTGGGCCACGCAGTCCGGTCCGTTGCTCGTCCATGGCGGCGATATCCACCCCGAGTTCAATGCCAATTCCTCCAACAAGAAAATCCGTAGCGGAGTTGGTGTGACCAAGGAAGGATTGATCATCTTCGCTATTTCGAAAACTCCGGTCACCTTCTACGACTTCGCCTCCTTCTTCCTCCTGAAAATGAAATGTCCCAATGCTCTTTACCTCAATGGCGAAATTTCCACCTTTTATGTTCAAGGCTTCAAGGACTCCGTTCCCTTGAACTATGGCCCAATGTTCGGCCTCGTGGAAAAGGCACCTTAGAAAAATGCCGTCATCTTTGTATGTCAGCATTTCTAAAATCGTGAGTTTTGCAGAGGTCTCCTCTGGGACATCCGACGTGTCGTAAAACTGCTACGCTAAACTCGTGACAGGCAGCCCTCGCAATCCTACAATTTCCGCTTCCCATGAGTATTTTGACGCAAGAATGGAACATCCAGACGCGTGCACTGCAATGCGCGGTTTCCGGTCGGCCTTTTGAGAAGGGCGAGACGATCTATTCCGCGCTTTACTGGCGCGACGGCCAATATTCTCGAGTCGATCTCAGCAAGGAGGCGTGGAACGCCCGCAACGATAATATCGAGCCACTCTCGGCTTGGCAGACCGATTTTGTTCCGCCTCCACCACCCGCCCCCGAGACTCTCCGGAAGGACGACGCCGAAAGCCTGCTGCGCCGTCTTATTTCCGAGAACGCGCCAGCGATGCGCAACGCCCGATACATCCTCGCCCTCATGCTGGAACGCAAAAAAGTCGTGCGCCAGATCGAACGCCAGCGTAACGAGGGCCTGTCCGTTCTCGTTTACGAACATATTCCCACCGGCGAAGTCTGGTTGATCGAAGATCCCGGCCTCAAGCTGGGCGAGCTCAAGGCTGTGCAGGAGGAAGTGTCGCATCTCCTCGATGGAGGCGCCTCAACGGATCCGGTATTGCCGATCCATTCGACGGTTCCCGAAGAGCAAACTCCCGAGCCACCCGCGGAATCACCTGCTTCCTAAGCGCTGCAGCCTACTGCGTCGAATTCAGCGTCCCATTTACTGCACTCGACGCATTTGAAGGAGGGATCGGCAGCCAGCCCAAGTCCTTCAGTGGAAGGGCATAGTAGGTAATTTTAGCGGAAGGAAAGATATTGGCAACGGAAGTGAGCCAACTCCTGGCGCCGTCGTTATTTTTGTGATAGAGATCCCACGCGGCCCGACTGAAATAATAGGAGGGCCTCGAGTTGACCGAATCGAAAGCATCGCGCTCTTTTTGCGCTAGGGCCTCGTGTCCCGCGAGGAGATCGCAGAGGAAAACCTTGTAAGCCGCGAGATCGCCCATTTCCGGATCTTTGACAATGGCGGCATATCCGGCGCGGGCTGCGTCGTAATGTTTCTGCATGAACTGGACCTCGACGATGTTGAACTGGATGACGGCATTCGTGGGATCTAGTTGGGCCGCACTTTTGAAATCGGCCTGGGCCTCTGCCCACATTTTCTTTTGGCAATAGGCCGAGGCGCGCAAGACGAAGGGAATGCTGTCTTTGGGATTCGTCTGGATCGCGACGGTAAGCTTGGCAATCGCGCCATCCACATCGTTGGCATCCATCCGGGCCATCGCCTCGCCGAGCGCCTGGGAATGGGGATCCACTTTGACGTCCGGCGCCTTGGGCGCGGTGGCAGCGGGTGCATTCGTCGCGCCAGGGGCTGCTTGCGCGTGCGCAGCAACCGGAGAAAGAAGGAGAGCCAGGCCGCAAAAGGCCAAATAACGTATGGACATGGTCGCCTATGTATAAACAAAGGTCGCGGTCATGACAAGGATGGCGGGGTCAAAGCCCACCCAACTTCCGCAATTCCGCAGCTTCCTTTTCCGTCACCGGCGCAACGGAAAGCCGCGATTGCTTCACCAGCAGCATGTCCTTCAGCATCCGATGTGCCTTCACCGCTTCCAGCCTAACGGGCTTCGGGAAAGCCTTCCCGGCCTTGAGGTCGACGCAAAACCACTCGGCCTTTTCATCCGGCTCGACCGTCGGATCGGGATAAGCCGTCTTGAGCACCGTGGCCATGCCGACAATCGCCTTCTCGCTGACGCTGTGATAGACAAAGACCTCGTCGCCCTTCGCCATCGCGCGGAGATTAATGCGCGCCGTGTAATTCCGCACGCCGGTCCATGCCGTCGTTTTGTCCTTCTGGAATTGCGCGAAGGAATAGGACTCCGGTTCGCTTTTGACGAGCCAGTACTTCACGGGCGAAAATTGGTGTAGTTCAACGCAACCGTAAATTCCTTGCCGCGCAGGAAAGCAATGACCTCCTGCAGCGCGTCGCGATCCTTGCCGGTCACGCGAATTTGCCGGTCCTGGATCTGAGTCTGCACCTTGATCTTCGTATCGCGAATCGCCAAGGTGATGATCTTGGCCACGTCGGTCTCAAGGCCCTGCTTGAGCTTCAATTCCTGACGTGCGTGGCCCAGCGGAGAAATATCGGCGTCCTTCCGCTCGATATTCTTCATGCTGACATTGCGCCGAGCGAGTTTGCCCAGCACGATTTCTTCCAGCGCTTGGATCTTGAACTGGTTGATCGCGCTGAGCTTGATCGATTCCTTTTCGAGAATGATTTCGGCTTTGGCTTCGCGGAAATCGAAGCGGTTGGCCAGTTCCTTCTGCGCCTGTTCGACGGCGTTTTTGACTTCCATCAAATCAACTTCAGAAACAACGTCGAAGGAGGGCATGGATGGAAAACGTGTCCTGGGAATCCCAAAGAGGGATTATCTCGGAGGAGCAGCCGGACGGGGGTAGGACTTGGAATCAAGGCGGTAAACGATGCGCGCCTTGGTGAAATCGTGCTGCGACATCTCCATCTTCACCCGGTCGCCAGGGGTCAGGCGGATGAACCGCTTGCGCATCTTGCCCGAAATATGGGCGAGAACCACATGCTTGCTATTGTCCAGCTCGACGCGAAACATCGTGCCCGGCAAAATCGTGATGACCTTGCCTTCTACTTCGATAACGTCGCTGGTAACTTCGAGTGCCATGTGAGTCAGTCAATATACACGGGATGCCATGAGCGGCAATATTTTTGTTGGACAAAATCTTAACCGGCGATCCGGCGTTTTACTTTGGCGATCTGCCGTGATAGGAACCATCTCTTCAATACCTATGCGCGCGCGTTTGACGGCTATTTTGCTTTGGACTTTGATTGCCCCGCCAGCTCTCGTCCACGCGGAGTCGACTCTTCCGCAACGATTCCTTGATATCTACGTCAAGATGCACGACTCGGAGAATCTCGAGAAAAACCAGGATTTCGCCGGGGCCCTGAAAGGTTTCCTGGATTGTTATGAGGGATTCGCCGCCATCCACCAGTCGGACCCGGATTGGGAAACCTCCCTCGTCGGACATCGCATGGAAGACTGCAAGGTTACGATCCAGCGGCTGCAATCCGAGGTGGCAAAGTCATCGCCCAGTACATCAGCGCCGAATCTCACCGCTCCGGTGACTGGAACAAATTCGGCTACCGATATTGCGCTCAAGACGCCGATTTCTTCGCGCCAAACGAAGCCGGTCTATCCCTGGAAAACGGGGATTATTACGACCGTCTTTTGGATCGGGGAGAGACCCAGTGTCTGGAACCAAAATTGGGCCGCCAGTAATCACGGCACCGATTCTCCGGATGATCGCAATGGCTACGCTGCCGGCGACCATGCCTCCTCGGTCAATCCCTTCTATGTTGCGTTGCCCTTCAACGACCTGGCGTTTCCCGACAAGGCGGCCCAATTTGTCCCGGCAGCGTGGCATCGGCCACCCAAGGATGGAAAACCGGTCTCCGCCTGCAAAGATCGCTGGGTCGAAATCAAAACGGAGGACGGCACTGGCCATATTTGCTACGCACAATGGAAGGACGTCGGCCCGCAGAACGACCGTGCGGAATACGTCTTTGGGAACGAGCCATCCAACCCCGGCAACCGCACTGGGCTCAACATCTCTCCCGCCGTGGCGAAATATCTCGGCTGGGTCGGCAAAGACGAAACCGGCATCACCCGCTGGCGCTTCGTGGATGCCGAAAACGTCCCTCCCGGCCAATGGCTCAAGCTTGATGAACAAGCCGTCATCTACACTGCCCTGCATCAGTCGAAAAATTAATCCCTTGGGTTGAATTCTCCGAAGCTTGCTTCGGTTCCGTGGTAGCCGCCGCTGTCCCTAGCGGCGGTGCCTTTTTTCTCGACGAACCGCCGCTAGGGACAGCGGCGGCTACCTAAAGCTTAGAGCTTGGCGAGGGCGGCTTTGACAGCGTCGAAGTTGGGGAGGTCCTTCGGCGTGGCGGTTTGCTCGGCGTAGACGATCTTGCCGGTTTTATCGATGACGAAGGCGGCGCGGGCGGAGGTGTCGCCGACGCCAGCGAGGTTGGGGAATACGACGTCGTAGGCTTTGGTGACGGTTTTGTTGAGGTCGCTGAGGAGCTGGACGGTGATTTTTTCCTTCTGGGCCCAGGCTTCCTGTGCGAAGGGGCTGTCGACGCTGATGGCGTAGACGGCGGCGTTGAGGGTGTCGTAGGCGCCAAGGCCGCCGGAGACGTCGCACATTTCCGCGGTGCAGACGCCGGTGAATGCGAGCGGGAAGAAGAGGAGGACGGTGTTTTTCTTGCCGAAGTTGTCGCTGAGTTTGATTTCCTCGAGGCCCTTTTCGGTCTTGGATTTGAGGGTGAAATCGGGGGCGGAGGTTTCGGTTTTGAGGGGCATGGCGAGAAATTTAAGGGTTGAGGTTGGAGCAGTGAAGTTAGGAGTCGGCTGGAAGAGTGTCAACGGTTTGAACACCTTGAAGACCTCTTAGATTGAAGCCGCCTTGGGTTTAAACCGAGAAAACAAGTAGAGCACACTGCCCACGACGAAAAAGAGCACGCCAGAGAACGCTGCTCCCAAGGTCGAGCAGAACACGTTCGCATCCCATTGCGCCGTTCGATCGAAGGCTGATTCGTCACCGACGCTGCTCATTCCGCCGCCTATTGTTCCTATGCCCCAAGGGGAAGGGATGTGATTAAAAACAAAAAGGAGCCCGAGGGCGCAGAGAATTTCGATAGAGCCAAAACCACAGAGTATTTTGGCGAATCGCTTCATGGAATCACAATAGCTGATTTCGGTATCACCACAGCATCAATTCGGGACTCAGGAGAAGAAAGAAAATTAGAGGTCCTTCGACTTCGCTCAGGATGACGGATTTTTAGAGAGTCGCTGACGCGACGGGAAACAAAAAAGCCCCGACCGGAGTCGGGGCTTTTTCGTTATCAGAGAACCGTCGCACGGAGTGTGACGGCTACCTTATTAGGCTTTGGCGGGCGCTTGGGCTTCGAGGCCTTGGGCGGCGCGCTCTTTCATGGCCACTTTGCGGCTGAGTTTGCTGCGGCCTTTGTCGTCCTGGCCGATGCACTTGACCCAGACTTCGTCGCCGACCTTGGCCACGTCGTCCATGCGGTTGACGCGGGCGTCGGACCACTCGGAGATGTGGACGAGGCCGTCTTTGCCGGGGAGCACTTCGACGAAGGCGCCGAAGTCCTTGAGGGTGACGACGCGTCCGCGATAGATCTTGCCGACTTCGATGTCGCCGACCATGCCGAGGATGATTTCCTTGGCGCGTTCCATGGCGTCGCCATTGGTGGAGTAGATCTTCACGCGGCCATCGTCCTCGATGTTAATTTCGGCGCCGGTCTCGGCGACGATGCTCTTGATGTTCTTGCCGCCAGGTCCGATGACGAGGCCGATCTTCTCGGGGTTGATCTGGATGGTCTCGATGCGGGGCGCATACGCGGAGAGCGTGGTGCGCGGTCCGTTGATGACGGTTTCCATGAAGCCGAGGATCTTGGTGCGGGAAACAACGGCGCGATCGATCGCTTCCTTCATGAGGGAGAGCGGGATGCCGGCGAGCTTGAGATCGAGTTGGAAGCCGGTGACGCCGTCCTTGGTGCCGCACAATTTAAAGTCCATGTCGCCGTAGTGATCCTCGGAGCCGAGGATATCGTCGAGCATGAGGTAACGCTTCAGGTTGTCCTGGTCATCATAGTCGGTGACGAGGCCGACGGAGATTCCGGCGACCGGAGTCTTGATCGGCACGCCTGCATCCATGAGGGCGAGAACGCCGCCGCAGACGGAGGCCATCGAGGTGGAACCGTTGGACTCCATGACTTCGGAGGAAACGCGGATGGCGTAGGGGAAGTCGTTCTCGTTCGGGATGACGGCGAGGACGGAACGCTCGGCGAGCGCGCCGTGGCCGATTTCGCGACGATTCAAACCGCCGACGCGGCCGGTTTCACCGACGGAGAACGGAGGGAAGTTGTAGTGAAGGATGAAACGCTTGGTGATGTCGCCGCCGGTGTAACCGTCGAGGTCCTGGGCTTCGTCGCTGGGCGCGAGCGTCGCCAGGCAGAGGGCCTGGGTTTCGCCGCGGGCGAAGAGAGAGGAACCGTGAGAGCGGGGAAGAAGACCGACTTCGCCGGAGAGCGGACGAATTTCGTTCACGGTGCGACCGTCGCTGCGCTTCTGCTTGTCGAGAATCGCGGCGCGGAAGGCCTTGATCTGGACTTGGTCGAAAGCGGAGCCGATATCGAAGCCGGTAGCTTCGGGATACTTGGCCTTGATGGCGACGGCGACTTCGTCCTTGAGGGCGCCGACGGCGGAATAACGCTCGACCTTCGAGGGGCGATAGATCGCTCCTTCGATGCGGTCCTTGACCAAATCAAAGGCCATGTCGACGAACTCGGGCTTGGTGACGTAGAGGGGAAGCGTGCGCTTGGCCTTGTTGACGCGGGCGGCGAGATCCTTCTGGAGCTTGATGACGATCTGGACTTGTTCCTGCGCGTAATCGAGGGCCTTCTTGAATTCCTCTTCGGGCAATTCGAGCGCGGAACCTTCGATCATGACGATCTCGGTCTCAGAGCCGACATAGACGAGGTCGAGGTCGCTGATGTCCATCTGCGCGTGCGTGGGCTGCGTGACGAACTGGCCGTTAACGCGACCGACGCGGACGGCGCCGACAGGTCCACCGAAAGGAATATCGGAGACCATCAAGGCGGCGGAAGCGCCGTTGATGCTGAGGATATCGGGATCGTTCTCGCCGTCAGCGGAGAGAAGCGTGGTGATGATCTGGGTGTCGTAGAGGTAACCCTTGGGGAAAAGCGGGCGTAGCGGGCGATCCGTCATACGACAGGTGAGGATTTCCTTTTCGGAGGGGCGGCCTTCACGCTTGAAGTAGCCACCGGGGATCTTGCCGACGGCGGCGGCGCGCTCGCGGTATTCGACGGTGAGCGGGAAGAAGTCCTGGCCTTCTTTGATTTTCGTGGCCGAGACGGCGGTGACGATGACGAGGGTGTCCGCGTAGCGGACGGTTACTGCGCCGTCGGCGAGTTTGGCAAGCTTGCCGGTTTCGATGGTGATGGGGTGGGCGCCAAAAGGGGCCGACACCGTATGAATGGTGGACATGTGTTGTTCTTTTTTGAGTTAGAGCGCAAGAGGGCGCCCAGCCGGAAAAGAAAACGCAGAGGACAATGGGCTCAATCGGGAACCGGAAACATCCGCCGCTAGGGACAGCGGCGGCTACCAGGCGATGAAGTCGATTGTACTCTGAAGTTTTCCGGATGACCCGATCCGCCAGGCGGAAGGGCCTTTCGCGGTACGGGGAGACTACTTACGCAGATTTAGTTTCTGAATGACCTTATCGTAGCGGCTGGAATCAGACTTCTTCAGGTAATCCTGGAGCTTTTTGCGCTGGGCAACCATCATCAAAAGGCCGCGGCGTGAGCTGTGGTCCTTCTTGAACTTTTGCAAGTGCTTGGTGAGGTCGTTAATGCGCTGAGTCAGGATCGCGATCTGGACGTCGGCGGAGCCGGTATCCTTGTCGTGCAATTTGAAGTCCTGAAGTGAGTCTGATTTCGTTGCTGCTGCCATAAGGTGAGGGTCGATTCAAGCAGACCCGGAAAAAGGAGCAAGGCTAAAGTTGGGATATTTTTAACAAGAAGACAGGAAGGGAGGGAATACAGAGGAGGAAGCTGAACTGATCCTTCGCCGGGCTCAGGATGACGGTCACCGAAAATTCCGGTGTGCTTTTCGCTGCCAATCCCGAGCATGATCAGCAGGCAGAAGCCCATGCTCATGGCAAAATAATGGGAGACGTGGAGTGAGTAGGACGAATGGCTCACGGCGGTGACGATCGAAGTAAAACGCGAACGATTCGGCACCCAACTGCAGAGCAGGGGAAAGAGGGGTTTTATTCTTGAGCACGTTTGGATCGACCGAAAAGGCCATTATCCGATGCGCGGAATGTTGGCGGTGTAGAGGAGCTTGCCGTTGTTGTCAATGAACTGGAGCTGGAGGTTGGAGGCGCTGAGGGAGGCCATGACGAAGCCGGAGACGGCGCCGCTGAAGGGGCTGGTGGCGGGTGCTTTGACGGGGCGATTTTCTGAACCGGCACCGGAGACGATGAGGTCGAGATTGCCGACTTTGAGGTGCTCGAGGTCGTGATCGTGACCGGCAAAATAAGCTTGGACCTTGTATTTTTGGAGGAGCGGAAGGACGTGCGCGATGATCTCCGGTTGATTGCCGTGGACGAGGCCTGAGGAGTAGACGGGATGATGGCCCATGACGAGTTTCCAATGGGCGGTAGAGGCAGCGAGACCTTTTTCGAGCCACTGAAGCTGAACGGCGCTGTCTTGGGTCGCGATGTCGCTATAGCGGGAATCGTGCTGATAGGCTTTCACGAAGGGGCAGGTGTCGAGGTAGAAAAACTCGACGTTGGTGGAGGCGTCGATGGGATGGAGCTGCGAGTAATAACGGGCGGGCATGTTCCAGCGTGGATGGGTCTTGCCATAGGCGACCTGGGCGTCGCAGTTGCCGTGGTAATCGTGGTTGCCGAGGATGGAGTACCAGGGAACTTGGAGGGAGTCGGCGGTGTAGACGTTCTCGAAGGATTCGTGCCAGAGCGAGTCGTCGATGGAGGTGACGCCGTGCTCGTAAAAGTTGTCGCCGACCGAGATGACGAAGCTGGCGGCAACCTTTTTGCAGGCGATGCCCATTTGGGTGGCGACCTGGGCTTGATCGGGCTGGCCCCTGCGGCCCCAGTCACCAATGACGGCGAAGTTGAGGGATTTGGCGGAAGGCGCGCTGGCGTGGAGATTGCCGGAGAGGAGACGGCTGGCCAGCGTGGCCTGGGAAGCGACGAAAAGAGTTCGGACGAAATCGCGGCGAGAGAGATGCATGGGGGGATTCTGGTGAAAGGAGAGGAGGACGGAAGGTAAATTTTGGATGAAGGAAGCATGACGGAATTACCAAATTCACCAAATTAACGGAATGGAATTCGCAGCAATCCATCTAATCAACCTGGAGAAGCTGTCAGAAACGTATACGGATCACTCCCATTCGGAGGATTACATCCATAGATCAAAATACTTCAAAGCGGGCGTTGATTATCTGATCATGAAGATTGCCTATCAAACACATCAAAGCATGGTCCTCGCCTGCTTAGGTGATTTTAATAATGGCTTCATCGTGCCGGACAAAAATTTCCACGAAAATGTGAAATTAAAACATAGTCTAGCTACGAGTTTTTCGACGACATCAATAGCATTGCATCAGGACTTGGCAGCGATCTCCATGACACCAGAATCGTTCAGTCAACTAGTAGGAGATGGCAAGGTTCCTGCCATGATGGCTTCCAAGCCTTTTCCGCCAGATTTCCAAGATTGCATCGCTTGGATTTTGATCGCAGCGATAACGCTCACCCTGCATCTTTGGCTTTCGCATGAATCTTCTGCCTTTGCCTCGCCGCATTCGACAACTCCCTGGTTATTGCGCCAAACCGCGGCGAGTTACCCGCACGCTGTCGGCCCGATGATCGGTTGATGGTGAAGGAAATTCAGTTGGGGTTGCTGGGGGCTTGAGGTGATGGAAGAGTTGTATTTGATCTACCACCATCGCGCTGGGAAGAGCCGCACGCTTTTCATCGATCCGCGCGACGTCGTGCGTCGCGTTCGAGAGTTGGATCGTCAACTCGCCGCCGTGTGGAAAAAGCGCAATAAGGCGAGTGAGTTGTTTCGGATTCGGGAGGTGCTGCGAAGTGCAGCGGCGGATTTGGAGAAAAGAAAGGCTATCACCCCTACAGGGTGAATGACCCTCTGACATATTTCCGGTGGTGTCGCTACGCTCAACCACCGGCTACGGTGCTTGGAAGCCCTCGGCTTCCGTAAGGCCCCGTCGCACGGAGTGCGACGGCTACCTCGGAATGGGTCAAGCCGGAGGTTGCCCCTCCAAGGATGACAGATGTTTTGATTCCGGCTAGGGTGCGATGATGGAATTACCGGTGGAACTTTTCTTGGCGCTGCGTTACTTGCGCCCGCGTCGGTCGTTTGTGTCGGTGATTACGGTGCTTTCGTTCCTGGGGGTGACGCTGGGGGTGATGGTGCTGATTGTCGTGCTGTCAGTGATGGCGGGATTTCGGCAGCGGCTGGATGACAAGATCATCGGCTTCAATGCTCATATCACGGTGGCGATGGCGGATGGCGCGGTGATGTATGATTACGACAAGGCGATTGACCTGATCAAGAAGGATCCCGATGTCTTGGCGGCGAGCCCGATCATTCGCGGACCGGTGGTGGTCGTTTTTCACAACCATGAGACGCCAGCCTTTATCAAGAGCGTACCGATGGAAGGCGACGACCCGGTTTTACCGCTGAAGAAATACCTGATCATGGGCGACTATGAATTGCGAGGCGATTCTGTGATTGTCGGATCGGAATGGAGCAAGCGCAACGGGGCGTTTCCGGGCGACAAGATCGATATTTTCGGCGCGGCGATCGTGGGTGCGCTCATTCATCGAAAACCGGGCGAGCCAACCGATTTGCCGCTGCCGGACGAGCCTATCATTCGCGGCGTCTTTCAGACCGGCCAGTTCGATTACGATCTTAATTTCCTGCTCGTCTCAACGGAGATGGCGCAGCACATCTGGGGGATGGAGAATGCCGTTCACGGCATCGCGGTGCGGGTGAAAAATCCAGACCAGGCGCAGGCGGTGCGAGACCGGCTTAACAACTCGATTTTGCCGAAGACCTTGGAGGCGCGGACGTGGATGGATGACAACAGGGAGCTGTTCAACGCGATCGCGACCGAGCGGGTGGTGATGACGTTCATTCTCTTTTTCGTGATGGTGGTGGCGGCGTTTGGATTGTGCAGCACGTTGATTACGATCACGGTGCAAAAATCGCGCGAAATCGGGTTGATGAAGGCGCTGGGGGCGAGCGATCTGCAGGTGTCCGGGGTGTTCCTCTTTCACGGCGTGGTGGTGGGATTGGTCGGCGCGGTGGGCGGGACGATCATGGGGCTGGGGATTTTGCACTTTCGCAATCCGTTTCGTGACTTCCTGCTGGACAGGTTTCATATCCAGGTTTTTGCGAGTTCGGTTTATGGACAGGTCGATATTCCGGCGGTGATTGATCCGCTGAACGTCACCCTGATAGCGATTTCGGCGGTGGTGATTTGCATTTTGGCGGCGTTGATTCCGGCGGTGAATGCGGCAAGGCTCGCACCAGCGCGGGCTTTGAGATATGAATGAGGCGATTATGAGGGAGAGAATTTTGTTTAAAATGAGCCGGTCTTTCGGGCAGCGGACCACCGCTAGGGACAGTGGCGGCTACCAGGGAATGAAGATTCTTTGCGTTGCGGCGGTCATCGTCAGCTTGGCGGGTTGTCAGCAAACGGTGGAGCAGGCACCGCCGCCGCCAGCAACACCACCGGCCCAGACTCAGTCACCGCCGAGTGCGGCGCAATCGCTGCCGAGCGTTGCGCTGCATATCGACAATGCGACGTTGCAGACTGAAATTGCGGCGACGGAAGCACAACGGGAGCGCGGGCTGATGTTTCGCACCAATTTGGGCGACAACGATGGGATGATTTTTCTGATGGGCACCCCTGCCCGGGCGACATTCTGGATGAAGAATACGTTGATTCCGCTTTCGGTGGCGTTCGTCGACAAGAACGGCGTTATTCTTGAGATTCACGACATGACGCCGGGTGATCCGTCCGTGCCGGACAACCAGCTTCCCATCACACGCAGCGACAGCGACCAAGTCGCCTTTGCGCTGGAGACGAATCTGCATTGGTTCGCGTTGAATGAAATCAAGCCGGGCGATAAGATCAATCCGCCGCCGGGCACGCTGGCCAACAGCGCCACTCCCTAATATTATTTTCCGATGATTAAAGTGATTGTGTATGTCAACGGAGGCTGATCCTTCGACAAGCTCAGGATGACGGATTATTTTACTAAGATTTATTTATGCCACTCCCCATTGATTACCACATGCATCCGCAGGCCCACAGCATCAAGCCGTACACGCCCGAGCTTCTGGCGCCCTGGGCGAAAACGGCCCGTGAACGAGGCTTGAAGGAAATCGCACTCACCGATCATGATCGCTATCATGAGGGTGTCGATTTCGATGAGATCGACAAATTGCGCGAGGCGAATCCCGATTTAAAAATTCGCGCAGGGATCGAGCTCGACAATGATCCGGAGACCGGCAAAGCGGGTCGCGCCTGGGTGGAAAAGAATTGGGACCGCCTCGATTTCGTCCTCGGCTCGGCGCATTACCTTCCTCCAGATCCCGTGATGTTCGACAAAACCGACCGCGTGGATGAGTTCGCCCAAAAGGACATGGTCGCCGCCTGCGTCACCTACATCGCGGAGTTGGAAGGCATGATGGACCGGGGCGGGATCGATTGCCTGTCGCACCTTGACCTGATCAAGATCCATGGCGTGTGGCATCCGAAAGAGGGACTGCTGCCCCATTTTTATCCACTGCTGGAACGAATCCGGCGCGAGGACTTGGCGATCGAAATCAGCACGGCGGGCTGGCGCAAGCCGGTGGGCGAGGCTTATCCGCATGCGGATATCCTCAAGGCGGCGAAGCAACTCGGCATACCTTTTACCCTCGCCAGCGATGCCCATTCGCACGCACAGTTGGCCGAGGAGTACGGGCGACTTGCGGAATTTCTGACGCCGTTTGACATCCGCGAAGTGGCCACCTACGAAAAGCATCGGCGCACGATGATTCTCCTCACCTAAAAGACCATGGCGATTGATTTTGAAGCGAATTTTTTTACCCAGCTCGAACTGCTCGATGCGGCGGGCCGCCTGGAAGTCGAAGGGGCCTGCACGAAACAGACGCTTCCAGCGGGGCAGGTTGTTTATGAGCAAGGCGACCCGGCCAACTCGGTCTACATCGTGGTCGCGGGACGGGTCGAGGCTTTTACGCAGAGCCCGGATGGGCGGCAATCGCGGACGGTCGGGCTCATGGGCAAGGGCGATTTCTTCGGCGACCTGGCGGTGCTGACCGGGCAACCGCGCCTGGCCGGAGTGCGTACCTGCGAGCCGACCAAGGTGATGCAGTTTGAGAAGCTGGCGTTCGTCCGGATGCTGGACAAAGTCCCGAAGATCGGCGCGTTTTTCGCGCGGAACCTGGCCAAGCGGCTGCATCGGACTTCGACCGAGGCGCATGTCAGTGTCTACTCGATCGACCTGGCGGGGAACCTGGAGCACTTCGATCTCCTGGTTATTTTTTACACGATCATCCATTCGAATCGCAGCGGGGAGTTGGAGTTGCACAACGCGGAGAACGAGATCATCGGCAGCTTTTTCTTTCGCGAAGGGCAGCTTGTGCACGCGCGGATTTTGCACCTGGTGGGAGTGGAGGCGATCTGGCAATCGGTGATGCCACCGGCCACGCCCGGCACGTTTATTTTTCATATCAAAGACGAACCCTCGACGCCTTATCCTGAGGACCAGAAGGTTGAACTCGCGAGCGACGAGCTACTCGCGCAGGGAGTGGCGAAGCATGAAGCGTTCATGGCGATTCCGGAGGAACTGCGCCGGATGGATCTGCGGATCAATCGCCGGTTTGTGGAACTGACTTGGAACGACGAGGCCACGCTGCCTCTCGCCGAGCGGATTTGGGAATTGATCGCGAAACGTCCGCAACCGCTCGACAGTCTGTGGCGCCGGTTGACGATTTCGTCGATGACTTTTTTGGAAACGGTGAACCTGATGGCGAACACGGGGCAGATCGAGGTGTTGGCCAACGAACCGGTCGCCGAGGTACCCGTCTAGCTTCTTTCCCTCATCCCGGCACACGACTTAACCCATGCCTAATTCCTTTTTGTCTGTGTTGGAAACGCTGGAGGAGCCGAGTCGCCTGAGCATCGACGCGGCCTGCGTGCGGATGACGTTCGCGGCGAAGCAGGTCGTCTATCAACAAGGCGATCCGGCGGATGCGGTTTACATCGTGGCGTCGGGGGTGGTCGAGGCGCTCACCTACAGCCCGGACCGGAAGCAGAGCCGGACGGTGGCGCTGATGGCGAAGGGCGATTTTTTCGGTGACCTGGCGATTTTTACGGATCATGCCCGTCTCGCGACGGTTCGCGCGTGCGAGGCATCGGAGGTGTGGCGGATCGGCAAGGAAGAGTTCCTGGGCCTGATGAAGGTGATTCCCGAGCTGGGTCTTTTTTTCAGTCGCATCCTGGCGCAGCGGCTTCATACCACATCGACCGAGGCACATCACAATGTTTACGAGATCGACCTGAACGGGAATCTGCAGCGCTTCGATTTGCTGACGATTGTGCAGGCGGTTACAGGGATGGGGCACACGGGCGAGTTGCGGCTGAACAACTCCGCGAACGAGTTACTGGGGAGTTTTTTCTTTCGCCATGGCAAGGTCGAGCACGCGCGGTTCGGGCCGCTGCTGGGGCTGGAAGCGATCTGGCAGGGATTTATCGAGTCGGCTTCGGAGGGGACGTTTAGCTTTAGCTCAACCGAGAAACCGACGGAGCCTTTCGCGGAGTGCGACAAGATCGACATGGAAAGCACGAGTCTGCTGCTGGAAGGGGTGGGCAAACGCGATACCTATCAGGGCCTGCCGAAGCCGTTGCGCGATTTGGAGGGAAGCCTCCATCGCCTGAGCGAGAAGCTTGATTGGAAGAACGCGGAGAATCAGAAGTTGGCGGATCAGATCTGGGCGCTCATCGCGGAGCCGCAGCCACTGACGGCGCTTCGGCAGAAACTGAAGGTCTCCGCGATTTCATTCCTTGATGTGGTGATGGAGATGGGAATGAACGGGCAGGCAGAGTTGTTTGTGGAAGAGTCGAAGATTGATGTTTGATTATCTAGACCGAAAAGATGCCTGTCCCGAATGGCGTTTTAACCTGACAAGTGGGGCATATAATTTTTGAGAGCACCATGCACATCGAAATCATCGTCGTAGGTGGGATATTCTCGCTCGTGGCTATTGGCTCCTTTATTCAAATAAGCAAAACGATTAGAAAATCGGTCTGTACCCAAGGGAAACTTGTAGAGCGGAGACCCGAGAAGTTCAGAAATAGTGGAGTCACCTATTTATTTCCAATAATCCAGTTTACCACCCAAGACGGACGCGAAATTACATTCAAGGGAACTGCCAGCATAACAGAGCTAGATAATCTTGGGACAGTTTATCCGGTTAGATACGATCCCAAGGCACCTGAGAAGGCGTTAATTGACACTTTTTTCAACTATGGTCCCTTACACTAATCATCGGAAGTCTCGGGGCCTAATGATGCTTGTAGGGCTAATCGCTCCTTAAATTAGCGTGTCGAAATCCAATAAAGTTGGATCAAGGTAACTTATTTGTAAAAAGGGAGGCAGGCATCTTTTCGATTGAGGTCCCACCGTTGCAGGTTTATTCGCTTCCGTCCGTTGCGGGCGTTGCGTCGTTGCGCGAAAATTCTTTTTGTTTCACGCAACGGGGGAGGAAGACAGACCGAACTGATCCTTCGACAAGCTCAGGATGACTAATGATGTGAGTGGGTGTTGGTTGACTCGCTGCGCTCGAGAAAGTCTCAAGAGTAACAAGCGGGGTTGCCTTCCGACCATCGCCCGGCGGTCGACGGCTACCTCGGAGGGAAGGCATCCGCCGCCAGGGACAGCGGCGGCTACCAACTGAGCTGCGACACCTACCCCTTTTTCTCCGGCATCCAGCGCGTGACCATGTCGCGAAGCGTTTCGAGGCGCACCGGTTTGCTTAGGTAATCGTCCATTCCGGCGGCCAGGCACTTTTCGCTTTCGCCGCGCATGGCGTTGGCAGTCATGGCGATGATGCGCGGACCATCGGAATTTTTGGCGCGGATGCGCTGGGTGGTTTCGTAACCGTCCAATTCGGGCATCTGGCAATCCATCAGGATGAGATCATAGGAGGCCGATTCAAGCGCCTTGAGGACCTCCAGTCCGTTATTCACGACATCGGCGCGATAACCTATATTCTGCAGCAGTCCAATCGCCACTTTTTGATTGATGACGTTATCTTCGGCCAGAAGAATGCGGGCGGCGGCGGGAGCCGGTTTAGGCGGCGCGGACGTGATCTGGAGCGTGCCAGTCTTGGTGAGCTTGTGGGCTGCAGCGGGGACATGCCCCGCCATCACCCCGGCCAGGCGGTCGAACAGGCGCGATTGCTTGACCGGCTTGAGTACGCACGCCTCAATTCCCGCCTGCTTCATGTCGGCGGTATCGAGTTGATTTCCAAGCGAAGTCAGCATGACCAGTTGGGTCGAGGCTATGGTCGGATCGCTCTTGATCGCATGGCCCAGCATCAGGCCGTCCATCTCCGGCATCTGCATATCGACGATAGCCAGTTCGTAGGGATCGTGGACGGACGCACTGCGCATCATCTCCAGCGCCTGCCTGCCGCTTGACGCGGAGTCGCTCTTCATCTTCCAAGCGCGGGTATAATGTTCCAGAATTTCACGGTTGGTAGCGTTGTCATCGACGATCAGGACGCGCAGGCCATTCAGGTCCGGCTTAATGACCGGGCCGACCGATACAGGTTGTTTTTCAAATTCGGCATGGAAGGAAAAGGTCGATCCCTGTCCCAGCACGCTTCGGACCCGGATTTGTCCGTTCATCAAATTGACCAGCTTCTTGGAAATGGCCAGCCCCAGGCCCGTTCCTCCGTACTTCCGAGTGGTCGACCCATCGGCCTGGCTGAAAGCCTGGAAAAGGCCTGCCTGCGCCTTCTCGTCGATGCCGATGCCGGTATCGCGGACCTCAAAGCCAAGGACGGTGTGCGTGGCCGTCTCGCCGACCCTCGAAACGGTGACGACAACCTCACCATGGCTCGTGAATTTGACCGCATTACCGATGAGATTGTTAATGATCTGGCGCAAGCGACCGGGATCGCCCCGCAGATGCATCGGCACTTCCGGTCGAATGAAGGCGGCCAATTCGAGGCCCTTGCTGTGGGCTTGCGCGGCGAGCAGGTCCAAGGTGTTATCGAGGACCTCACGGAGTCCGAAATCGATGATTTCCAAATCGAGCTTGCCTGCCTCGATTTTCGAGAAATCGAGAATGTCGTTGATGACGATCAGGAGTGACTCGCCACTGATGCGCACGGTACGGGCAAATTCGCGCTGCTCGTGGGTCAGGTCGGTCATCAACAACAGATCGGTCATGCCGATGACGCCGTTCATCGGTGTGCGAATCTCGTGGCTCATGTTGGCGAGAAATTCGCTTTTCATCCGGTTCGCGGCTTCCGCGGCAATCATCGCCTTGCGGAGATCTCTGTTGGCCCGGTGACGCTCGGTGATGTCCTTGCTGAAAACCGTGACGCCGCTGATGCTGTCGTTCGTCCGGATGGGGTTGTAGGAAATTTCGTAATACCGTTCCACCTGCAAAAATTCGTAGCGGCGCTCGACGATGAACCTTTCCCCTCCAAGCGCCCGGTCGTAAAGGGCCGCGTCTTCCTCGCGCCACTCGGCTGGCAGAAAATCAGCCATGATGTTACCGGGCCTGAGGTCCAAGTTAAAATGCTCCTGGAAAAACCGGCTGAAAGTCGCGTTAAAGATGACCAGGCGGTAGTTGGCGTCCACGGACCAGATCGCGTCCTCGATATTGTTGATCAAGGCCGAGAGATTTTCCTGGGAACCATGCAACTGATGCTCAAGGAACTTGCGTTCGGTGATGTCCTCGACCATGCCCTCGTAGTAAAGAACCTGGCCATTCTCGTCCCGGACGGTGCGTGCGTTTTCGGAAATCCAAATCGTCGATTTGTCTTTGCAATAAATCTCCGATTCAAAGCCGCGAACGAATCCATGTTCCTGCATCGCCTGAACAAATTCGTTCCGGCGATGGGGATCAACATAGAGTTGGTTGTCGATGGCCGTGAGCCCCGCGACCAAATCCTCCGTCGAATCATACTTGTACATTTTGGCCAACGCCGGATTGACGTTGAGATAGCCGCCCGAAGGCGTGGTCTGGAAAATGCCTTCGATGGCATTCTCAAAGATGCTGCGATACATGTGCTCAGACTGGCTCATAGATTACAGAGGGCTTGCGAAGGGGGTTTTTCGATGCAAGACATGATGTTGTATCTTGCTCTTTATTAATTGTAAACATCGCCGTTCCATATGCCGAGCCGAAACTAATAGCCCATTGTAGCTTTTGTCCCTATGTAGAGACCACCTCTGGCGCTGCTACGTGCTAAAGAACTTACGGTCTCCGTAAGTCGAGCGTCAGCGGGAAGTCGGTCCGTGCGGGCGGCATGGACGGGACAAACATCGGTCCCGGCGTGTGTCCGAAGGAACGGAAACGGGAAAGGCGGCGGCCCTCGGCTTCGTTCGCATTGATCGGCATGGTCGTCCAATTGCGGCCGCCTGGACTTGAGACGTAATAGACGCATCCGCCGAGGGAACGTCCCGTCCAGCTGTCGATGATGTCGAAGGTGAGCGGGGCATCGATGCCGATGGTCGGATGAAGCGCCTCGGGTGGCTGCCAGGCGCGGAAGCGGACCCCGGCCACAAATTGGCCCGGCGTACCGGAAGCATGGAGAGGAACGCGGCGTCCGTTGCAGGTCACGATGTGGCGGCCCTCGATGGCATTTTCCACTTTCACCTGCAGTTTCTCGACGGAAGAATCGACGTAGCGAACCGTGCCGCCCGGCGTGCCTTCTTCACCGAGGACGTGCCACGGTTCCAGTGCGGTCCGAAGCTCAAGGTTGACTCCGTCATAGGTGACTTCGCCTTGAAGCGGGAAACGGAATTCCATGTGCGGAGCGAACCACTCGCTCTTGAACGGATAACCGGCCACTTTAAGATCATCGATGACATCGTTGAAGTCCTGCGCGCAGAAGTGGGGTAGAAGGAAGCGGTCATGTAACTGCGTTCCCCACGGCACCGGCTGATTCTTGTAGGGCGTTTCCCAGAAGCGTGAGACTAAGGCGCGGAGCAGGAGCTGTTGCGTCAGGCTCATGCGCGCGTGAGGCGGCATTTCGTAGCTGCGCAATTCCAGCAAACCGAGACGGCCTGAAGCGCCGTCGGGCGAGAAGAGCTTGTCGATGCAGAACTCGGCGCGATGCGTATTGCCGGTGACGTCGGTCAGGATGTTGCGGAAAATCCGGTCGACCAACCACGGCGGAACGTGGCCGAATTCGGGCACCTGACTGAAGGCCAGTTGCAATTCGTAGAGGGCATCATTGCGCGCTTCATCGATGCGGGGCATCTGGCTGGTTGGGCCCAGGAACATGCCGGAAAATAAATAGGAAAGAGCTGGATGATTCTGCCAGTAGCCGACCAAGCTGCGCAGCATATCGGGCCGGCGCAGGATCGGGCTGTCGATCGGCGTGGCGCCTCCGAGAATGACGTGATTGCCGCCGCCGGTACCGACGTGACGCCCATCGAGCAGGAATTTCTCCGCGCCCAAATCGCAGTGACGCGCTTCCTCATAGAGGACCTCGGTATTGCGGACCAGTTCCGGCCAATTCGCGGCGGGATGCAAGTTGACTTCGATCACGCCCGGATCGGGAGTGATCTTGAAATTCTGAATCCGGTAGTCGGAGGGCGGAGTGTAGCCCTCGATGCGCACGGGAAGACCAAGCTCCCCGGCGGTGTCTTCCACGGCGGAGACGAGGTCGAGATAATCTTCCGTGTGAGCCGTCGGCGGCATGAAGACGTGGAGAATGCCATCGCGCGGCTCGACGCAAATCGAGGTGCGGACGACATTCGAGTCGGGCTGGCCGACCGGCACTTGAGGATAGTCGCGGGAACTGACGAGTCTGCCATCGACCATCCGTTTTTTATAAGTCTCGTAAGTGGGTAGTGCACCGCGACGCTCGGTCGGGTCCTGTTCCACAATCTGGACGGCATCGCTTTGAGCGGCCCACGGCAACGATTCGAGCGGAAGCCGGTAACCCATGGGTGAATCGCCGGGAATGAGCATCAACCGCTCCGTGCGCAATTTCCAGATGGTCGATTGCCACGGACGCCCCGGCAACCACGAGGCGCGCAACACCGGCAGCGTATGGCCAATGACGGAATCTAGTCCTTTCGTGAAAACCTTGGCGAGACGCGCCCGCTCTTCCTTGCTTTTGATTTTAGCGTCGAGCTCGGAAACGTTGTAGGGTAGTCGCGCTTCCTCGAAGAGGTAGTGATAAACATCCTCGTAAGCATTCCGCACGTACTTCTTATCGAGGCTTAGACGATCCGCCAGCTTCTGCAGAAAATGTTCCGAGTGTTCCGGCGTGACCTTGTAGTTCTTGCCGGTCTCGGCGACGAGACCATAATCGCCCCAGATCGGTTCGCCATCCTTGCGCCAGTAACAGCCATAGGCCCAGCGCGGCAAAATTTCGCCCGGATACCATTTCCCCTGCCCGTAGTGCAGGAGCGCGCCCGTCGCGTAACGATCACGCAGACGCTTCAAAAGCTTTTCGCCCTTTTCCTGCTTCTCGGGACTCAAGGCGGTGAAATTCCATTCGAGGCCGTCGCGATTGGTGACCGAAACAAAAGTCGGCTCGCCGCCCATCGTCAGACGGACATCCTGAGAGATCAGTTCCTCGTCGATCTTGCGACCAAGCGCCTCGATCTCGCGCCATTGCTGTTCGCGATAGGGCAGCGTAACGCGCGGGGATTCATAGACGCGCGTGACTGACATGTGGAAATCAAACTCCGTCTCGATCTCTTCCTTCTCATTGATGATCGAGCCGCTGATTGCCGCTGCCGTCACCGGATCCGACGTCGCCGCGAGCGGGATATGGCCTTCGCCTGCCAGTAGGCCTGAGGTGGGATCGAGGCCAACCCAGCCTGCGCCGGGAAGATAGACTTCGGTCCATGCATGGAGATCGGTAAAATCCTCTTCGGGACTCGTCCTGGCATTGGTTGTTGCGATCAATCCGCATCACGGGACAGCGGCCCGCCTACGCCAGACCCTGTTCGATCGGGACCTGATTATTTATGGAGCGGCAGCCTTCGCGGTCTCGTTCGCCACGTTTGTCTTTCTTCAAGGAGACCAGATCATCGCGCAGCGTAACTTTCCAGGAGTTGAATTGGGCCGGTACAGTGGCGCCGGATTGCTGGGGCGCGCGATTATCTGGGCAAGCCTACCCGTCCTCATCGTCTACTTCACGCGACGTTCCGGCCATGATCCGGCGCATCAATCCCCGGCCCACCTTCTCTGGGCGTATCTCGGCTTGATTGGAAGCGGAGCTGCTTTCCTGGTCCTGTTCAAAGTTCCACTGCTGTTTCTTTTACTCGGAACGCATGATCCGGGACTCGCCGATATGGCCATGCAGTTCGCCCTCGCCATGATCCCAATCGGCATCCTGCAGGCCATGGGCTATCATTATCTTGCGGCCCGGCAGATACCGGAATGCATGGTTTTCGGCGGGTGCGGTCTGGTCTATCTGATCGCGCTGGCGGTATTTGGCCGGACGCCATCGCTAATGCTCGGTTGGATGGGCGGGGCGGCGACTGCATCCATCCTCCTGCTCGGTATCCTCGCGCTGGCCCGGCGGAAGCCTCCCCAATCTCGAGTCGAAACATGAAGCGCGTCCTCATCGTCTGCCGTCAACGATTGGGAGATATTGTCGGCTGCTTTCCCGCCGCCCTCCATTTGACCAACGCCGGGAATGAGGTCGATTTCTGCTGCTTCCCGAAATATCACTCCATGTTTGGCGCGATCTCTTATTGCCGTCCCGTGGGGCTTGATGCGCTAGGCCGACAAAAGGATTACGACCGGGTTTGCGATTTGGAAATTACGCGCCGCGCATACGATGCCTATCGTGCTTCCAAGATGAAGTGGCGCGATTATGTCTACGGCAAGTACGAGGAACTCAAGCCAGCACGAAATGACGTGCCCCGCTTTGATCACATGGCGGATATCTCCGACTATTCTCTTCCGCCTCGGTACGCCCTCGCATGTCCCACCGGAATCAGTCAGGTCACGCTCGTCAATCGCAAGTGGTTTGAAGAGCAATGCCGCGCGTTGTCCCAAGACCCTTGGTACATTCTTGCCGATCGCGCTGACCGATCTTGCCCGAGTTGGGGACGTCCGCTTTACGCCCGGTCGTTGGGTCACCTGCCAGCGTTGATCGCCGGTGCAGTCACATTCGTCACGATCAACTCGGCCCCAAATATCATCGCCTCGGGCGTCCGAACGGCATGGCACCAAGTTTACGAACCGGGCTTTGGTGGGCAGGACAATTATGATGCGCCTGGACAGACTGTTCTTCATCAGCCTCTGGAAATCGCCCGCAACAGTTGGCGCTTTTGGGTCCATTACTGGCGGAGAAAGCTTATGGGAATCGATACAACGCACGATTCCGGGAAATGATCGAAAGATAACATCTCGAAGAAATCCATTCTAAAATAATGTATTTTAGTTCCCCCGTAAGTCTCTTGCTACGAGGCGGCAAGCCGTGTTTCCCCATTCCCTCGTGACTTTTCCCTCAAGTTGGGGATAGTTCCTGCTACTCAGGCAGACCGGGAGTCTTTTTCATGTCCATCCATGTCGCACTAAGTCACGTCACTCATTATCGCTACGCCAAGACCGTCGAACTCGGGCCCCACGTGGTGCGCCTGCGGCCTGCGGCCCATTGCCGCACGCCGATCCTCAGCTATTCGCTGAAGATCACGCCGGAAGATCATTTCATCAACTGGCAGCAGGATCCGCAGGGCAATTTTCAGGCCCGACTCGTCTTCCCGAAAAAGACCGATGAATTCAAGGTCGAGGTCGAGCTGACTGCCGACATGTCGACGATCAACCCGTTCGATTTCTTTCTCGAGGATGCGGCTAAGGAATTTCCCTTCACCTACGACGCCATCATGGCGCACGAATTGAAGCCGTATCTCGAACTCGAAACGCTCGGGCCGCGTCTCCGCTCTCTCTTGACCAAAATTCCGCGCACCAAGCGCAACACGATCGACTTCATGGTCGATATCAACGGCTTGGT
>JABDHJ010000021.1:0-1541 GCA_013285645.1 Verrucomicrobiota bacterium
ATTCGGCGTGAAAACGGGGACGAATGTGGGCGAGGCGCGGAAACGGTGCCCAGGGCTGGTGGTCGTTGAGGCGCGACCCAGCCTTTATGTGGAGTATCATCACAAGCTTATCGCCATGGTCGATTCCTGCCTGCCGGTGACTTCCATCCGCTCGATCGACGAGATGTGCTGCAACCTGCGCGGGCGCTGGTGCGAACCCAAAACGGCGCTTGGCTTGGCGCATGAAATCAAGGCGCATATCGCCTCGACGATGCCGTTCATGCGCAGTTCCATCGGCATCGCGCCCAATCCGTTCCTGGCGAAGACCGCGTCGGACATGCAGAAGCCGAACGGCCTCGTTGTGATCGATGAGCATGAGTTGCCGGACTGTCTTTTCCGGTTGGAACTGCGCGATTTCTGCGGGATCGGTGCCTCGCGGGAAACGCGGCTGCATGAATGCGGCATCCGCACCGTGAGGGCACTCTGCTTAGCGCCGAAGGAGACGCTGCACCGGGCCTGGAACGGAATTGAGGGCGACCGGATGTATGCCCTGCTGCGCGGAGAGGAAGTCGAGCGCGCGCCGAGTGAGCGCTGCACCGTGGGTCATTCACATGTGCTGGAACCCAAATGCCGGACCAAGCCACTGGCGGAGGCGACCCTGCATCGTCTGCTGCAAAAAGCGGCGGCACGGTTGCGGAAACTGGGTTATCTCGCGGCGGGACTTTCGGTCCATGTGAAGTTTCTCGGTCATCGGCATTGGGGTGACGAGATGAATTTTCTCGAGACGCAGGACACGCTCGAGTTCGACGTTATCCCGCTACCGCTTCTTCGCCGCTGCAAGTCGGCGTCACCTTTTTCCATCTCACCGCCGTAAATAACGTCACGCGACATCTGCCCACCATGGAGTCGTCCCGCCTCGCGCTCGACCAGGCGATGGATCGACTGAACCAAGCCTACGGCCGCAACACCGTCTATTTCGGCGGCGCGCAACCGGAGGTGGCGGATGGCGAGGCTCGCATTGCGTTTACGAATATTCCGGAGAAGGAAACGGAGAGAAAAGTTTATGCGGGGAAGAGTTAGAACAACACAGCCAGAGAAGAAGTTTGCTCCAACCCAGAGGGTTGAGGGGAAATTAGCCGGTGGTGACAACCACCGGTCTACGGTGGAAGGCAACCCGCCCTGATAGGGCGGCGGAATCGCTTATGAGCTCAACGCATCTCAGTCTTTATTATCACTTGATTTTTGGCACCAAAGATCACGAGCGACTCATCGCACCGGCTTGGCGTTCCCGTCTTCACGCCTACATCGGAGGCATTCTTGCCTCGTTGGAAGTCGTTCCGGAAATCGTTGGAGGAGTGGAGGATCATGTCCATATCCTTGCCGGACTGCGTGCCACCCACCGTCTGGCGGATGTGCTGCGTGAAATCAAAAGCTCCTCCTCGCGCTGGGTGCATGAGGAGATTCGCCTGTCCGCTTTTGCCTGGCAGGAGGGTTACGGGGCTTTTACCGTCAGTGCCTCTCAACGCGAAACGGTGAAGCATTGCATTGCCGGTCAGGAGGAA
>JABDHJ010000021.1:1551-3187 GCA_013285645.1 Verrucomicrobiota bacterium
CATCGGATACGATCGTTTAAGGACGAATATTTGGAGCTTTTGCAAAAGAGCGGTGTCGTTTTTGATCCACATTATCTGTAGTCGGCGATCCATCGCCCCTCCGGGGCGAATCTTTTTCCTTATCCAACCGGTGGTTATCACCACCGGCTAATTTCTTGGAGGCCCTCCGGGCCTTGAATCGAAGGCAAGAAAACGGGAACGGGGCAATTTGTTGCCTTAATGGGGATAAAATTTGAAAAGGCACCGTCGCACGGAGTGCGACGGCTACCGAAGACAGAGGAAAGACATCCGCCGATAGGGACATCGGCGGCTACCAACTGAGGTACGACGGCTACCTCGGATTGAAGGCGGTTGCCGATGGGGGGAATGGCGGTAGTTTCCAAGGGTGGATACGCCTACGGAATCTGAGGATGAGGTGGGGCATTCTTGTTGCCATGGGGCTAATGACGAAGGCCATGATCACGTAAGCCCGGCGAAGGCGGCGAAGTATTTTTGTCCGATGTGCGATGGGGTGGTGAGTGATGAGCCGGGGGCTTGTCCCAAATGCGGGATGGCGTTGGAGCGGAATCCGGCTTACGTGGCGACGAAGATGTACACGTGCCCGATGCATCCGGAGATTCGGGAGGATCATCCGGGGGCGTGCCCGTTTTGCGGGATGGCGCTGGAGCCGGTGGCAGCGAGCGCAGCGCAGGAGGATGACAACGCCGAACTCCGCGACATGACACGGCGATTCTGGTTCGGGTTGGCGCTGACGATTCCGGTGCTGGTTCTTTCCATGGGCATGGTCGTGCCCGGTCTCGGCGGGTTTCTACAGTCGCTGGGGCATGGCACGATTGCGTGGGCGCAGTTGGTGCTGAGTACGCCGGTGGTGCTGGGCGCGGGTTGGCCGTTTTTTGTACGGGGCGGGAGATCGCTGATCACGCGGCATCTTAATATGTTTACGCTGATCTCGCTCGGGACTGGCGCGGCCTATTTATATAGTGTGGTTGCGACGATTTTTCCGTTCGTCTTTCCGGTGTCAATGAACGGCGGCATGCCGGAGCTTTATTTTGAATCGGCCGCCGTCATTACCGTTTTGGTCTTGCTGGGACAGGTCCTTGAACTGAAAGCGCGGGCGGCGACCGGAAAGGCGATTCAGGCGCTGCTCGGACTGGCCCCGAAGACTGCGCGTCGGGTCAACGACGATGGCAGCGAAGTCGATATTCCGCTGGAGGAGGTGCATGTGGGAGATCGCCTGCGCTTGCGGCCTGGTGAGAAAGTGCCGGTCGATGGCAGCGTGCTGGAAGGGCAAAGCGCGGTCGATGAAGCGATGCTCACGGGTGAACCAATTCCCGTGGCGAAGGAAAAAGGAAGCGCCGTGACTGGCGGCACGATCAACGGGACGGGCACGCTCGTGATGAAGGCGGAAAAAGTCGGCAACGACACCGTGCTGGCCCGTATCGTGCAAATGGTCGGCGCGGCACAACGCAGCCGCGCGCCGGTGCAACGGGTGGCCGACACCGTGGCCGGCTACTTCGTTCCGGCGGTGATGGCGTGTGCCGTTTTGACTTTCATCGCGTGGGTGTGGCTGGGACCGGAACCGCGCTTCTCCCATGCGCTGGTGAGCGCGGTGGCGGTGCTTATCATCGCCTGCCCC
>JABDHJ010000021.1:3197-41897 GCA_013285645.1 Verrucomicrobiota bacterium
CGCGCTCGGTCTGGCAACGCCGATGTCGATCATGGTCGGCGTGGGACGTGGCGCGCAACTGGGCGTGCTGGTCAAGGATGCTGAGGCGCTCGAGAGGCTTGAGAAGATCGATACCGTTGCCATCGACAAGACCGGCACATTGACCGAGGGCAAGCCCACGTTGACTCACGTGGCGACGTCGCCCGGCATGGCGGAAAACGATCTCCTTCGTCTCGCTGCGTCGGTTGAATCATCCAGCGAACATCCGCTGGCTGCGGCCATCGTGGTCGGCGCGCATCTGCGGAATATAAAACCTGTCGCCGTGGAAGGATTTGCATCGATCACAGGACAGGGCGTGAGTGGTCGCGTGGAAGGACGTCAGGTCACCGTCGGTCGCACCGATGCCAGCGTTCCCGAGGCGTTGGCGACGCAGGCAGCGGTCTTGCGGAAGGAAGGACACATGGTCTTCTTCGTCAGCGTGGATGGCACGGTGGCGGGGCTGTTGGCCGTGACCGATCCGATCAAATCGACCACGCCCACCGCCATCGCCGCGCTGCACGGATTGGGAATCAAGATCGTCATGTTGACGGGAGATCACGCCGAGACTGCGCAACGAGTCGCAGACAAACTCGGCATCGACCAGGTGGAAGCCGGAGTCACACCGGAGAAAAAGCGGGACGTGATTTTAAAACTCAAGGAGAGCGGCGCACAGGTTGCGATGGCGGGTGATGGGGTCAACGATTCCCCGGCGCTGGCTGCGGCAGATGTGGGCATCGCCATGGGCACCGGCACGGATGTCGCCATGGAAAGCGCGGGCGTCACCCTGGTCAAGGGCGACCTGGGGGGCTTGGTCCGCGCCATCAAATTGAGCCGTGCGACGATGAAAAACATCTGGCTCAACCTGTTCTTCGCTTTCATTTACAACGGCGTAGGCATTCCCGTGGCGGCTGGAGTTTTCTATCCGATCTTTGGATGGACGCTCAGCCCGATGTTCGCCAGCGCCGCCATGGCGCTGAGCAGCGTCTCCGTCATCGCGAATAGTTTGCGGTTGCGACATGCGGCGGTAGAGACCTGAAATGGGTCAGGCCGGAGGCTGACCCTCCAACGAGGGCTTGCCCAACGGGGAAGACACGCCCTAACTTTCGACCTTTGACCTCACCGCGCCATGCATCACGCTGATTTGCTTCACGACCTTGCGATTGTCATGCTCATAGCGGGCGTGACGACGATCCTGTGTCATCGCTTCAAGCAACCGGTGGCGCTCGGCTACATCCTGGCCGGCTTGATCATTGGTCCCTACACCCCGCCGTTTGAGCTGGTGCAGAACGAGGAATCGATCAAGACGCTGGGCGAGATGGGCGTGGTGCTGCTGATGTTCTCGCTGGGTTTGGAATTCAGCCTGCGCAAATTGACCAAGGTGGGAATGGCGGCGTTCGTCGCGGCGCTGTTGGAAATCATCATGATGATGTGGCTGGGCTACGAAATGGGGCGGATCTTTGGCTGGAACGTGATGGACAGTGTTTTCCTCGGCGCGATGCTGTCGATTTCCTCGACGACGATCATCGTCAAGGCATTGGCAGAGCTGGGCAAAACCAAGGAACCGTTTGCGGAGATTATTTTTGGCATCCTGGTGATCGAGGACATGCTGGCGATCATCCTGCTGGCGCTGTTGTCGGGGTTCGCACAAAGCGGAACGGTGAGCGTGGGCATGGTCGGTTGGGAGGTGGGAAAGTTGGCGGTGTTCTTCGTCGTGATTCTGATCCCGGGATTTATCGGCGTGCCCCGGCTGTTCGATTACATTTCAAAATTCAAGAGCGACGAGATGCTGCTGATTGCCTCGCTGGGGCTTTGTTTTGGAATCGCCCTGGTCGCGACGATCCTGGGCTATTCGGTGGCGCTGGGCGCTTTTTTGATCGGGGCGGTGATCGCCGAATCGCGGCAGCTGCACAAAATTGAGGGATTGATTGCGCCGGTGCGGGACATGTTCAGCGCCATCTTTTTCGTGACGATCGGCATGTTGATCGTGCCCCACATGCTCTGGGAATATTTCTGGCCGATCCTGATCCTGTCGCTTCTGGTAATTATTGGGAAAGTGCTCACCTGCAGTTTTGGCGCGTTCATCGGTGGCAAGAACCTGCACACTTCACTCTGCGTGGGGATGGGCCTGGCCCAGATTGGCGAGTTCTCGTTCATCATCGCAACGCTGGGAGTGACGCTGAAAGTGACGAGTGAATTTCTTTATCCGATCGCGGTGGCGGTGTCGGTGATCACGACGTTGGTCACGCCGTACCTGATCCGGGGAACCGATCCCATCGTCGGTTATCTCGATCGTTCGCTACCCCGACCGATGCTGCAGGCGTTGTCGGTTTACACGACGTGGATTGGTTCGCTGGGAAAAGGCACGCCGAGTCCCCATGTCTTGCTGGTCCGGCGGATGGGCTGGCAATTGCTGATCAATGTATTGTTAACGGTGGGTGTTTTCGCTTTTTTTGCCTGGATCGCAAACCTGCCCAACACGATCCTCCCGAAACCGATTCGATCCGACGTGGTTATGGATATTTTGTCGTGGCTGGGGGCGGTTCTTTTCACCTCACCCATTTATCTCGCGAGCGCCCGGAAAATTCAGGCGATGAGCACGCTGATCGCGGAAATCTGCGTGCCGGTGGCGAGCGGGCGCGGAGGGTCAGCGCGAATGGTCATTGGACAGGTATTTGTTCTCGCCTCGTTTGCGGTCATGACCTTTTTGACGATCCTGCTCAGCACGGCGATTCTGGGTTCGTTTATGGCCATGGTGCCGCTGCTGCTGCTGGTCACGCTGGTGGCGTTCCTTTTTCGCAGCATGTTGATCCGTATCTACAGCCGTGCGGAAATGGCTCTGGTTGAAACGCTGGCCGAACTTCCCCGTCTGGCGGCGGATGAACCCAAGGTCCTGCCGGATCTTCTTCGCGAGGCGGAACTGGAAACCATTGAAATCCAACCTGGCTCCACTTTCGTCGAACAAAAGCTGCGGGAAATTCCCCTACGGATGCAAACCGGGACGAGTATCGTGGCCATTGAGCGCGCCGGCCAGCGCATCATCAATCCCAACTCGGACGAAGTTCTATTGCCGGGAGATCGTGTGCTCCTCCTCGGCCACGCGGACCAATTACCCGGCGCGCGCGATCTGCTCGCCACCATCAAATGAAGTTTTTTCTCCGGCTCGTTTTCTTTTTGGTTCTGGGACATGCTCCCGCCATGGCTGACGAACAATTCTATATCGGCACGATGACGGATCACTCGACCAGTAAGGGCATTTACCTGGGCAGCCTTGACGCTGGTACCGGAAAACTTGGAACGCTTCATCTCGCCATCGATGTGAAGAACCCCAATTTTCTGGCGCTTTCTCCCGACCGCAAATTTCTCTACGCGGCGATCAGCACATCGAACGGCAGTGCAGTCGATGCGTTCGCGGTCCAGCCGGGCGGACCGCTGGTCCTGCTGAACGAGCGTCCGTCAGGCGGAGAAGGAGCGTGCCATGTGGCCGTGGACGCAACCGGTCGCAATGTTTTCGTCGCGAATTATAGCGCTGGTGACATCGCCTGCTTCCAAACCAAGCCAGACGGCTCGTTGGATACCCGGACGGCATTCATGACCTTCACCGGCTCCGGCCCCGATCCCAGTCGCCAAAAAAAGCCTTATGCGCATTCGGTCTATACTGATCCGGAGAATAAATTTCTTTATTCGTGCGATCTCGGCAGCGACAGCGTCTGGACATTCAAATTCGATTCCGCCCACGGAACGTTGACGCCGAACGATCCGCCCGCCGCCAAGGTTCCGCCCGGCAGCGGCCCGCGTCACCTGGCTTTTCATCCGAACGGGAAGTTCGTCTACGTGGCGAACGAAATGGGCCATACGATCGATGTCTTTGCCCGCGATGCCGCGACAGGGCACCTCACCTCGATACAGGTTGTCGATACGCTGTCCCCGGGCACATCGGAAGAAGGCGTAACCGTGGCGGAAGTGGTCTGTCATCCTTCGGCCAAATGGCTTTACGTCTCCAATCGAGGCTGCGAGACGATCTCCCAATTCTCGATTGGAACCGATGGCAAGCTGACGATGGTTGAGAGCGTGCCATCCGTGGTTAATTTTCCACGCAGTTTTGCGATCGATCCCTCCGGGAAATGGCTCATTGCGGCAGGGCAGAAGGACAATCGCATCGCGGTCCTTAAGATTGATCCAACCACCGGGAATCTAACGACGACGGACCAGTCCGCCGAGGTGGGGACTCCCGTTTGCGTGCTATTCGTATCACCTCTGCGGTAGCCGCCGCAGGCTCGGCGGCGGTGCCTTCCTCCGAGGTAGCCGTCACACCTCGCGTAGCCGCGCTCGTGAGAGCGTGGTTCCCCTCCGAGGTAGCCAGCATGGAAACATTACAACTTCCCCACATTGCAGACTCTTCCCCAAATTGAGATTGTTTCTTTCCGTAGGTCTCTTATATCAAGCGAACACCTTTCGCGCGCGCGCTGCGGATAAAACAAACCGGCATCCACTTTCTATGGCTAAAAAATCATCTTCCCTTCCACTTGGCGTCGGCGTCATCGGTTGCGGAAATATCAGCAACGCTTACTTCACCCACGGAAAACCACTCAACGAGTACATCAAGTTTGTCTCCTGCGCCGATATCGATATTGCGCGTGCCAAGGCGAAAGCCGCCGAACACGGCCTGGGCAAGGGCTACTCCGTGAAGGAACTGCTCGCTGATCCTGAGGTCGACATCGTGCTTAACCTGACCATTCCCGCGGCGCACGCGGAGGTGAATCTCCAGGCATTGAAAGCAGGCAAGCACGCCTACTGCGAAAAGCCGTTCGCATTTAATTACAAGGAAGGTCTCAAGACCTTGAAGGAAGCGCACAAACGGAAACTGCGCCTGGGTTGCGCGCCGGACACGGTTCTCGGCGGCGGCATCCAGACCTGTCGCAAGTTGATCGATGACGGCGCAATCGGAAAGCCGATCGCGGCCATGGCGAATATGCTGAGCCATGGGCCCGAAGCCTGGCACCCGAGCCCCGATTTCTTTTATCAGCCGGGCGCAGGCCCTCTTTTCGACATGGGCCCCTATTACCTGAGCTCACTGGTGACGATGCTCGGGCCGGTGAAAAGCGTGTCAGCCATAACGACAGCCAGCTTCAAGGAACGAGTGATTGGCAGCCAGCCTTTCGCGGGCAAGAAAATCAAGGTCAACACGCCAACCCATGACAGTGGCGTGCTGGAGTTTGCCGGTGGCGCGGTGGCCACGGTGACGATGAGCTTCGACATCTGGGCGCATCAAGCCCCCCGTTTGGAAATTTACGGCACAGAAGGTTCCATCCAGTGTCCCGATCCGAACAATTTCAACGGCGACGTTCTGCTCTGGACCACAAAGTCGCAGTCTTGGGAGAAAATCCTGCTGACCCATAGCGGCGACACCGGTCGCGCCCTCGGCCTGGCTGACATGGCCCACGCAATTCAGACCAAGCGTCCACATCGGGCCAGCGGGGAACTCGGCCTGCACATTGTTGAGGTGATGGAGTCGTTCCATGCCTCGTCGAAGGCGGGGCGGAAAATCGCCATCAAATCCAAAATTCGTCAGCCCGAGGCGATGCCAGCCGGACTGGCCCTCGGAAAACTAATCTAAGTCTGATCATCAAAGGCACCCATGTCTAAAAAAGCACTGATCGTTTATGGAGGCTGGCCGGGCCACGCGCCCAAGGAAACAGCAACACTGATTGCAGGCGACCTGACCGGCGCGGGCTTTGAGGTCGAACTATCTGACACGCTCGACTCGTTTCTCGATGAGGCGCGGTTGAAGACATTCGATTTGATCGTGCCTCATTGGACGATGGGACAACTCACAGGAGAACAGGAGAAGGCGCTCATCGACACGATCGCCAGTGGCGTGGGATTGGGTGGAATTCACGGCGGGATGGGCGATGCGTTTCGCGGCCAGACGAACTATCAATTTATGACGGGCGGCCAATTTGTGTCGCATCCCGATAATCACAAGGATCACGAGATAAACTTCGCCAAGACATCGGATCCAATCGTGGCGGGGCTGAAGGATTTCACGATCCACTCCGAGCAATATTACATGCACGTCGATCCGTCCAATGAGGTGTTGGCGACGACAACTTTCCAGACCACCAGCGCGCCGTGGGTCAACGGAACGGTCATGCCAGTCGCTTGGAAACGGAAATTTGGCGAAGGCCGAGTTTTTTATCAGTCAGTCGGACACTCGACGAAGGAACTGGAGATTTATCAGGTTCGCGAGATGACTCGGCGCGGATTGATTTGGGCGGCCCGATAGAACTTACAGCGTGTAGCCAGGGACCTCGACAAGCCGGAAGCCTTGTTTCCGCAGCAAGGCGCACGCTTCCGCAGCTTCCGGATAAAGCTGAAATTCCTCAAGCGTTTGCGGAGGATAAGGCCTTCCATCGCGGACGACAGGCGCATTGAGCACGCCGTCGCGATCCAAAAAAACGGCGCGGTTCATGGCTTACTCGCCTGCTTCCAGGAGGTGTTGGTCAATGGGATTCATAAAGCATGACCGGGCCTTTGCCCTAAAAAGATGCGTACCGTCCATGATTAAATCAAAGCAGCTTCCACTCTAAAGTCGAGGTTGCTCCAGTGGATATGCGAATACTGGAGCGTCGGCGAGCTCCTTCATCTACGCGAGAAATGCGGAAATCGGGACCCATCGAAATATAGTTTGACATCATACTATTTGACGCAATGATAGTCGCATGGAACGCAAGCCCGAATCTCACGACCTCCTCGTCGCCCTTCTCCTCGTGCAAAGTTTTATGGAACGCCGCAGCGAAGCCTTCTTTCAGCCTCACGGCCTGACCGCCGCGCAATTCAACATCCTCAATCTCCTGTCCGACGGCAAAATGGACCAGGCCGCATTGGTCGAACTGCTCCTCGTCGGCAAATCGAGCATCTCAATCGTGCTCAATCGCATGGTCCGCGACGACCTCGTCAAACGTGAGGAACATCCCAAGGACCGCCGCCAGGTCGTGCTCGTCCTCACAACCAAAGGCCGCTCCCTCTGGCGTAAAATTTCTCCAAAATACAAAGCCGGAGTGGAAAAAATCTTTGGGGTACTCCCTCATTCACGCCGTCAGCCATTCCTAAATGACTTAAAGACACTTCACGACGCCTTCCTTACCGAAGGGGGAATCACCGAGCTTGGCAATCGCTGGCATTCCCTGTTTCCCGGGATGAAAGGCATTTCGTGAAGGGCTTTCTTCCAGTAACTCGCAGCGGTCAACTCCGTTTGCTTGCATTGATTTTCGTCTTCGCGCTCCTCGGCTATTTCAATCGCGCCCAATGCTCCTTCCTCATTTCCCGCGCCCCGGCCCTCGTCTATTATTTCCGCTATTCCCCCCAGGAGGGTGATGTTGTTTTTCAATCATTACCCCATGGAGATTTGGTCGATGCCATTGAGGGAATCACTCATTCGCCTTATTCCCATTGCGGCGTAGTGCTGCGCAACGACAAGAATCAATGGGTGGTCATCGAGTCGATCTTCAGCGTCCACGAAACTCCCCTCCTTCTCTGGGAGTTCCGCGGTCGCGGAGCAGATTTTACCGCTTACCGGCTTGATCCAAAATATTCTCCGCTCATTCCTGATTTCAAAAAACAACTGCTTTCCTACCTGGGGCGTCCCTACGACTTCGACTACGACATGACCAACGATCAAGCCGTCTACTGCTCCGACCTCGTCTACCTGACTTTCGACAAAACCTCCGGTGAAAAGATGGGCAAGCTCGAGAAATTAGGCGACCTGGACTGGAAGCCTTTCGAGCCTTTCATCAAATCCGAACAGCAAGGCGCGTTACCGCTAAACCGGATCATGATCACCCCTGCCTCCTTGGCCCGCGCCCCACAACTCCACGAAGTTTATCGCACCGGATTCTATTAAAATGAATACAAAGGTGCGTTTCATTGCAAAGGCACTGGGTCTCACGATCCTCTGCTTTATCGTAAGCTCCTCGTTAGCCGTAAACTTTCTGATCGGGCCTATGCCAAGCAAAGTATTGTGGCCAACAGAATTGGCTTACTCACCGGAGAATGTGACTTTTTCGGCTACGGACGGAGTCAAACTTAAAGGCTGGTTTTTACCTCAATCCAATTCTACTAAAGCTGTTGTCCTCCTACACGGAGTTCGCGCCAATCGTGACTCGATGTTGCCACGCGCTGAGTGGTTACGCTCACTTGGCTATAATGTCTTTCTCTATGACGCGCGCGGTTGCGGGGAAAGTGAAAAAGTGGTGCGTTCCTTTGGCTATTATGAAACCCGCGATTTATTGGGAGCCTTGCTTTGGATGCAAGGACGGGGAATGACTAATATAGCTTGTGTTGGCTGCTCCCAAGGTGCAGCTACGGTTTTATTAGCCTCAGGCCAATTGCCAGCCTGCGTTAGCGCCGTTGTGGCGGAGGCACCTTATGCCACTTTACGGGCCACGACCGATGATCATTTTCGGCAGCATACAGGATTGCCAAGCAGCTACTTCGGCATGTTGGTCGTTCCTATTGCAGAATGGAAACTCGGGTTCAAAATGGACAATGTTTCGCCGCTACACGAAATTCCCAAGTTAAAAGCCCCCCTGTTTTTGATCGGAGGAACAGCGGATATTCTCGCTCCGGTTGTTGACCTCCAAAAACTCTATATAGCCGATTCAAGCGAGAAGACATCATGGCTAATCGAGCATGCCGGTCACGCTGACTTCTTTTCCTATGCAGAGAATCAGTATAAACAACAAGTAGGCGATTTTCTCGGCAAGCATTTATGACCTCGGCGTCAATCTAGTGGAACGCAATCCCTAAATCATGAACTCCCTCTCCTCTCCACTGGACCGCCCCGCTTCTATTCCAGTCCTGCGACGTCTCCTCGCGGCGAAGGCGCTCAGCCTGCCCGAAGTCGAGGCCATGGAATTACAGGTGCGTCGCGAGCTCCCGTGGAAAACCTGGCTCGACCGGGGCCTGCTCAGCCTTGGCGTTGTACTCATTCTGGCTGGCATCGGTTATTTCTTCGCCCATAACTGGAATCATCTCACCGACATGGACAAGCTGGGACTGGCCGGAGGTGCCGTCCTGGTCAGTCTCGTCGGCGCGACGTGGGCGGGACTGGATCGCTTTCCGGGAAAGACTCTCCTGCTGGCCGCAAGCGCCTTGGTCGGTGTTTTCATCGCCGTCTTCGGCCAAGTTTATCAGACAGGCGCCGACACCTACGAACTCTTCACCGCGTGGGCCCTCCTGATTTTCCCATGGGTGGCCCTCGGTCGCTTCATGCCGCTCTGGATTTTTTGGATCGGGCTCCTCAACCTCGCTCTCGGCTTTTACTGGCCCGTCTATCCCCTCTTCGGCGACTACGAAAGCTGGACCATTTTCCGCCACGAAACGATCAGCCTGCTACTTTTAAACGGCATCGCCCTTCTGCTCCTCGAAGTTGCGGGACGCTGGCCGATTTCCTGGCTCGATAGAGGCTGGAGCACGCTCATCCTCCTCACAGCCACGCTCATCCCCGCCTCCGTGGAAACGATCGGGGAAATTCTCAACAGTTGGGACAAATATATATCCGGCCACAGCGCCTTTCTCGCGTGCGCACTTTACGCCGCGTTCGTCGTGGGCCTGGGATTTTACTACAGCCGCCTGCGTTACTCGCTGCCTGCTTTGGCCATCATCACGTTAAACACCTGCACCGTCCTGACTTTCCTGACCATCCGCATCCTGGACTTTGACCAACCCGATCTCCACGCCGGGATATGGCTGCTCGGCGGCATAGTCGTGCTCGCCATCTTCGGCGGCGGCGTCTTCTTCCTTCGCACCCAACGTCTCGCCCACCAAAAAACCTGATGCCATGAAATCACTCAGAGAACTTTGTCTCGCCTCGGGAAACGGTGAAAATTTTAGCCCGGAACGCTTGCATCAACTCGAAGCGACGTTGATCGAGGACCACCGGACGGACATGCCCTGGTACCTCCGCGCCATCGTCGCCATCGGCGCGTGGCTGGCCTCGTGGTTCTTTCTCGCCTTCGTCATCGCCCTCATTGGCTGGCAGGATGAACATCAAACGACGATCGGTTGCATCGGCATCGTGCTTTTGGTTCTCGCCGTCGTCGTCGGACGTCAGCCCCTCGGCGTCTTTGTCGGGCAATGCGCGCTAGCCGTAAGCCTCGCAGGACAAATCATGCTCTATTACGGCTTCATCAATGAGAATCATCACCCGCTCGTAAAAGCCACCGCGTTCTCCATCGGTCTGGCCGTTGTGCTCTACATCGCCTTTCCCAACTTTCTGTCACGACTAATGACCTGCCTCTTCGCCCTGCAAGTCACACTCCTCTGGATTTATACGGGAGATGGCGAACTCTTTTCAGGAAACGTGCGGATCGATTCCGATCTCTCCTCGCCTGTTCTCTTCTATTGGGTCTTCCATCTCGCAGCCATTTGCTTCTGCTTCTTAAGACCACGCTTCTCGGCCCTTCTCGCTCCACTCGGCTACGCGCTCATCCTGTCGCTCACCGCCTGGCAGATCGAAAATCTTTTCGATGTATGGACTCGCATGACCGTCATCACCTACAGCCCCCCGATAGCCGAGTGGATCGTTTTCCATTTCCGCACCGCCTTGACCGCGCTCACCCTCTTCGCCGTTTCAGTCTGGGCCGCAGGTGGAATTTCCGCCCTCAGCGAAAAAGCCCCGCTCTTCATCGGACTCGCACTCGCCCTGACCGCTTTGGTTGCACTTGGTTCCGGCGGCGTACTCCTCGCGCTCCTCTTTCTGCTCCTCGGCTTTTCGCTGCAAAACCGCGCGATCCTCATTCTCGGCCTTGTCTCCCTCCCCGTTTTTCTGACCCACTATTATTACTATCTCGACCTGGACCTGCTCGCGAAATCCGGCGTCCTGGCTGGCTCCGGCGCGATCCTGCTTCTGCTCCGCGCCGGTCTCACGCGATGGGCCTTCGCAAATGAAAAGGAGGCACTATGAGAATCGTCCTCATTTGGATCGCGGCAGCATTCGTCTTCGGCACCTTCTACCACATGGTGGCGCAAAAAGAGGCGTTGCTGAAAAACGGCCAGACCGTCTATCTCGCGCTGGCTCCCGTCGATCCCCGCTCAATCATGCAAGGCGACTACATGGATCTCAATTACGACATCATGAACAAACTCAATCATGATGGCCTCGATTCCACCCAACCCAAGCCACCGCAGTCAGGCGTCCTCGTCATCAAACTCGACAATCAAAACATCGGCACGTTTGCGCGTTACAATAACGGAAGTCCCTTGGCCCCCCGCGAACATCTCCTCAAGTTCCATCACAAGGACTGGCGAGCCGTCATCGGCGCCGAGAGCTTTTTCATCCCCGAAAATTCCGGCGACACTTTCAGCAAAGCCGTTTACGGCGAACTAAAAGTAGAACCAGATGGCACCCCACTGATCGTCGCGCTCTGCGACAAGGATCTCCATCGATTGGTTGTGCCTCAAAGCAACCCGTAAAATAATGATCGATTTTGCCTTCATCAAACCGAGTTGGCACTTTCCGGTCATTCTTCCTATCGGACATTCGCGCGTGCCAATCCACCCGGTTTGCGATGTGTTGGCCTACTTCCTCGGCTTTCGCTTTTACCTCTTCTTGAAAAAGCGCTCCACCGAGCCTCAGCCTTCCTGGGAACAGAGCGCCTGGATTCTCGTCGGGTGCATTTTCGGCGCGCTGATCGGGGCCAAGCTATTGGCATGGATGGAGGCCCCCGGCCTCTACTGGGCGATGCGGAACGATCCCAATTTCTGGTTCGGCGGCAAAACCATCGTCGGTGGACTCCTCGGCGGCTGGATCGGAATCGAGATCGCCAAGAAAGCGATGAGCATCACCAGTTCCACCGGCGATCTTTGCGTCTATCCCATTATCCTGGGCATGTGCATCGGTCGCATCGGCTGCTTTCTCACCGGCCTCTCCGACAACACCTGCGGTGTGCAAACCCAGCTCCCCTGGGGCGTCGATTACGGCGACGGCATCCCTCGGCATCCCGCCCAGATTTATGAAATCCTTTTCCTCATCGCGCTGGGCACCGTGCTCTGGATCAAGCGCGACTCGCTCACCACTCCCGGTCTCAAATTCCGCTGGTTCATGTTGGGATATCTATCCTTCCGCTTTTACATCGATTTCTTCAAGCCGCACTGGACGCTCTTTGCCGGCTTAAGCGGCATCCAGTGGGGCTGCCTGCTCGGCCTGCTTTTTTGCGCCTACTCCCTGATGAAGCTTTCCGAACAACCCGCCCCGGAGAATTCCCATGTCTGACCGTCCCTATCTTTACTACGAATTGACCAACAGCGTTTGCACGACGTGCTATCGCAAGGTGGAAGCCAAGATCGTTTTTCAAGATGACCGCGTCTACATGCACAAACGTTGCGCGCATCACGGCCTCGAAAAAGTGCTGATCTCCACCGATATCGAATACTACAAGCGCTCGCGCAACACGCTTAAGCCCGGCCAACTTCCCGTCACTTTCAACACCCCAATCAAATACGGCTGTCCCTACGATTGCGGTCTCTGTCCCGATCACGAGCAGCACAGTTGTCTCACGCTCGTCGAAATCACCGACGCCTGCAACCTCACCTGCCCCGTCTGCTATGCCGAGTCAGGACCGCACCGCCAGACGCATCGCTCGATGGAGCAAGTCGAGTTCATGCTCGATTGCGTCATTCGCAACGAGAAGGAACCGGACATCGTCCAGATTAGCGGCGGCGAGCCGACCATCCATCCGCAGTTCTTCGAGATTCTCGACGCGGCCAAGCGGCGACCGATCAAGCATCTCATGGTCAACACCAACGGCATCCGCATCGCGCAGGAACCCGATTTCGCCCGGCGACTCAAGGACTACATGCCCGGTTTCGAACTCTATCTCCAGTTCGATTCGCTCGAGGAAGGTCCCCTCAAGGAATTGCGAGGGGCCGATCTCCGCCGCATCCGGCTCCAGGCACTCGAGCACCTCAACAAACACAACATCTCCACCACGCTCGTCGTCACGGTGAAGAAAGGCTCCAACGACCAGGAACTCGGCAAGATCATCGACTTCGCCCTCAAGCAAAAGTGCGTGCGTGGCGTGACCTTCCAACCGATTCAAGCCGCCGGTCGGCTGGAAAATTTCGAATCCAAGCGCGACCGCCTCACCCTCGCCGAAGTCCGCCAGAACATTCTCTCGCAATGCGATATCTTCAAGCCGGCCGACATCATCCCGGTGCCGTGCCATCCCGACGCCCTCGCGATGGGCTACGCGATCAAGCTCGGCGGCAAGACTGTTCCTCTTACCAGCATGATCGACCCCAAGGTCCTCCTGCAAGGCGAAGGGAACACCATCGTCTACGAACGCGATCCCCGCCTGCGCGATCACGTCTTCAAACTCTTTTCCACCTCACACTCGCCCGAGTCCGCCACCACCTCGCTCAAGCAGTTGCTCTGCTGTCTGCCGATGGTGCAAGTGCCCGAATCCATGACCTACGACAAAGTCTTCCGCGTCCTCATCATCCAGTTCATGGACGCGCAAAACTTCGACGTCCGCTCGGTGAAAAAGTCGTGCATCCACATCGTCCATCCCGATGGCCGCATCATTCCCTTCGATACCTTCAACATGTTTTACCGCGACGATAAAGAGCAAATCCTCGAAAAACTAAAAGCCGAAATGGAGCCCGTCACCGTATGAGCGAAATCATCCCACCTTCCCAACCCAGTCAGCAACCACCCCCACCTGTTCCCGCGCCAGTCCCACCCATGAGCGCGCCGCCGAGCAAAAAACTCTGCACGGGTCTGGGCGTCCTGCTTTTTGTCGTCAGCAGCGGTCTCTCCTTCGTCATTCCGCCCGTTTGCCTGCTCGGCTTGGCCGCGGCCATCGCCTCCCTTTTCTTCAAGGGCTACCGCTGCATTTTCGTCGGATACATTCTCACATTCGGTGTCCTACTCCTCGGAACCGTCATCTACTGCTCCACCCATCCGTTCGATATGAAATGATCCTTTCGACAATTCAATTTCATTCAGCATGAGCCAGTTGCCGATGCTTCACCCCCTGACGTATTGCTTTCGCCCGCCCATGCATGACAGTTGTGTCATGTAGAACACAGACAGATCAGTCGCCGAGGTCGCGCTTCCTTCCTGAATCGCGACACGGGGGAACCAAACTCCTTCGCGTGGGCGAAGGACGGGGCTAACCGGGGCGGGTAACCGTTCCCGGGAATCACTTCCAAGATTCAGCCCGACAGCTAACCTCGCAGGCATGTGGAAGGGCGATCCCCTACGCCATGCGGATGCATGACGCCATGGTCGCTCCGAAAAACAGCGCACGGTTTGTCGTCGGGAATACCGCCGACCAGCCGGGCCACATCGGAGTCAGTTATGTTTGCTCAAGCCATCAATGATAGTTCTGTCAACGCCCTCTTCACCCCGATCTGGCCGTGGCCGGGCGCTCACTTTTCATGGATCGCTTTCCTTGTGGAAGCGACCGTGCTGGTGATCCTCAGTCCCTGGCTGACCGGCATGGTGATGATCGACGAAACCGAAGTCGGCGTCGTGATCAAGAAATTCGGCTCCGCGAAACTCCCCCCAGGTCAACTCATCGCGCTTAACGGCGAGGCGGGTTACCAGGCGGACACCCTCGCGCCCGGTCTCCATTTCGGTTACTGGTTTTTCCAGTATCGCGTCATGAAGACCGCCATGGTCCGCATCCCCGCGGGCGAGATCGGACTCGTGCTGGCCAACGCCGGTGCCCCGATCTTGTCCGAGCGCATCCTCGCGAAGACTGTCGCCTGCGATAACTTCCAGGACGGCCGGGCGTTCCTTCTCAACGGCGGCGAGAAGGGTCGCCAACTCGCGATCCTCACCGCGGGCACGTACCGCATCAATACGGCATTGTTCACGGTCATCACCGCGTCCACGTCTGTCCGCTACGATCTGGTGCCTGGCCAGCTCCACGTCTACTCCGTGCAGTCGGACGCTGTCGGCATCGTCACCACGCTCGATGGTCGCCCCATCGATCCCGGCGAAATCGCAGGCGAGCTCGTGCCCGCCCATGACAACTTCCAGAACGCGCAGGCATTCCTGGAGAACGGCGGTCGTCGCGGTCTGCAGGAGCAAATCCTCCTGTCCGGCACGTGGAACCTCAACCCCTGGTTCGCCAGTGTCGAGCAAGTCAGCATGCTGGAGATCCCCATCGGCCATGTCGGCGTCGTCATCTCCTTTGTGGGTCAGGCGCACGTCGATGTCAGCGGCCTCGAGTTCCGCCATGGCGACTTGGTCATGTCCGGGCACAAGGGCGTCTGGGTCACGCCCCTCTATCCCGGCAAGCATCCGGTCAACCCGCGCGTCATGAAAGTCGAGTTGGTCCCCACCACCAACATCGTGCTCAACTGGGCGGCCCGCACCGAGTCGCATAAGTTCGACCAGAAATTGTCGAGCATCACCGTGCGCTCGCATGACGGCTTCGCCTTCAACCTCGACGTCGCGCAGATCATCCACGTCGGCGCGCTCGATGCGCCCAAGGTCATCTCGCGCGTTGGGTCCATGCAGAACCTGGTCGACCATGTCCTGCAACCGACCGTGGGCAACTACTTCAGGAATTCCGCACAGGATTATTCTGTGCTCGATTTCCTGGGTGGCCGCACCGCGCGCCAGACCGAGGCCGCTGAATTCATCCGCAGCGCGCTCTCGGCCTACGACGTGCAGGCCGTCGACACGCTCATCGGCGACATCACGCCGCCCGCCGAGCTCATGAAGACCCAGACCGATCGCAAGATCGCCGAGGAAGAAAAGAAGACCTATGAGATCCAGGAAGCCGCGCAGAAGCAACGCCAGCTTCTCGTGCGCGAAACCGCGCTGGCCAACATCCAGCAACAGGTCGTCGCCAGCGAGCAGGGCGTCATGATCGCGGAACTCAACGCCAACGCCACGGTCAAGGCCGCGACCGGCGAATCGGAATCGATCCGCCTCCGCGCCCTGGGCCAGGCCGAGGCCATCCGCGCCACCGGCTTCGCCCAGGCCGAAGCCTACCGCGCCGGTGTCGAGGCCCTCGGCGCGCAGAGCTACGCCAGCATCCAGCTCATGCAAGTCGTCGGCGAACGCGGAGTCCGCATCGTCCCCGACGTCTCCGTCACCGGCACCAACACCGGCTCCAGCCTAGTAGACGCCCTCCTAGCCACCACCCTAAAGGACCGCATCACCCCGCCCTCCTCCGCCGCATAGGTAGCCGTCGCACTCCGTGCGACGGTGCATCCCCTCGACTGGCCCGGCAATGACAGGTGTGCCTCTATTGTCCGGGTCACCAAAGGCGACAGGAAGCGCTCCCCATTCACCACACCCACGTTCCACCCGCAGGTGTTTCTTTCAATGCGGTGTGTATCGTACTTTTAATAAAGATGCCGCTAATGTTACATTCTCTCCGCCCGAGTAGTAATGTAGCTTTCAATCTAAGTCTTTCATCCAAACCTGATCCTTCAAATGACCGCCACGCTCAAAGCTGTTGATTTGGCGCCCAGCCAGGGCGCGAAAAACTCCGGCCTGGTGCCAATTCGAGGTCGCCGAGGGTCCTTGTCTATTGCAGAGGAAGCTTCAATTCGCGAAGCAGAAGGTATTGAGGGCCTTGATTATGTGTTCTTTCGGCGGTTTGGAGATGGACGCTCCTCGCAAGTTGCAGCTTACGTCATAAACAACGAAGACGATCATCTCAGCGAAGCGAAGTTGGCACTTATACATAAAGACGTTTGGATCAATGGGAATGCACCCCTGCTATACGTGGGCTGGACCACACGCGTTGATGTTCTTAGCTGCGCTCGGGGGCCAGATTTTTGGAAACAAAGCAATGACACATTCCGTTATGCACCCGCTGAGAAGATTGAAATCGAGGAGCCGCAACTAGCATTTCTTGTCAGCACATCTTCCCAAGTTTCTGAATTGCTGGAAAAACAACGCCGATTCTCTGCTCTTCGATTGGCAGATGGCACTTTTTGGGAAGACCCGCGAAATGCCAAGTTGGCTCGCTCAGACCAAGCTGCCCATAAGAGACTTATCGAAGCCGTCGTCGAAGCGGATGAGGCAGTGGACGGCAAGCGTAATCCGGTTTTACGCCGCCTGCTGCTGCTAACAATCCTGATCAAATACCTCGAAGATCGTCAGGTATTTCCCAATCCCGGCTGGTTTGGACGTTTTCATAAGGGTGCCACGAGTTTCTTTGATGTTTTAAGCAAGGGCACACTTGACGAGGTTATTTCGCTACTCCAGCTATTGGAGAAAAAATTCAACGGCGATGTTTTCTCGCTACCTGATAATAGTACCCAAAAGCTCACCACCAAAAACCTGCGCAACTTCGCAGAGCTGGTAGAAAGCAAAACGCTCGCCAGACAACGGTATCTTTGGGAACAGTATTCGTTCCGGCATCTGCCTGTAGAAGTGTTGAGTCATCTTTACCAACGGTTCGCGCAAAGCGGAAAAGGGGCTATTTACACTCCACCATTCGTCGCATCGCTTCTCTTGGATTATGCGATGCCCTACGAATCTCTGGCCGGCAAAGAACGCGTTCTTGACCCGACTTGCGGCTCTGGCGTTTTTCTCGTTGGGGCATTTCGACGTCTTATCAATCATTGGCGAAGCCGGAACAAATGGAAGCAGCCGAAAGTAGCCACTCTCAAGACCATTCTTCGAAACAGTATTTTTGGCGTTGAGTTGCAGAGCGAAGCACTTCATCTGGCTGCATTCAATTTGGCACTAGCCGTCTGTGATGCGCTCAAGCCGAATGTCATTTGGAATGAATTGAAGTTTGATAAACTCCACAATACAAACCTCCACGAGTGCGATTTTTTTGCTTACGGTGAAAATCAGGCAGCCCGCTTTGACATCGTCGTGGGCAATCCACCGTTTCTATCCAAATTAACCGAAGCGGGAATACGGGTAAACAAGGCGGCTCAAAAAGTGCGCGGCGCTCTTCCAGATCAACAGGCTGCTTACCTAGTCGCGGAACAGGCGCTGGGATTGCTCAGTCCCGGCGGACGAATGTGTCTGATTCAACCTTCTAGTATCCTGTACAATGAGAAGGCACGGTCATTCCAGAGACATCTCGTTTCATCTCACCAAATTGATCGGGTACTGGATTTCACTTCCGTCCGCGGTCTTTTCGATAAGGCAGACACTAAGATTGCTGCATTAGCGCTCACGAAAGTAACACCGAAAAATAATCACCGCATTATTCACCTCACATTCCGACGCACAGTGAGCGTGGAGGAACAACTCGGATTCGAACTCGACCATTACGACCGTCACGTTGTCACACAACAACTGGCGATGTCGGCTCCGTTTACCTGGAAGGTCAATCTTCTAGGCGGTGGTCGCCTGCATCAGCTGGCAGCACGGCTCAAGGAAATGAGTACTCTGGCTGAATTCGTTGCCGGCAAGAATTGGGACTACGGCGAGGGTTACATTGAAGCCGAAACTGGAAAACGGGAAAAGGCCTCATGGTTAAAGAACAAACCCCTATTACCTTCAATTGCGTTGACCGAAAATGGCATCAACGAAGATCTTATCACCAAGGTACCAACGGAGTACTTCCGCTCTGCATATACCCCCAATCGGTATAGCCCGCCGCTCATAGTTATTCGCGAAAATGAGAAATTATACTGTGATTTTTGGGAGAAGAGTTTTCTGGCTTTCAAGGCAAAAGTGGTTGGCATTCATGCTCCAATTGCGGAAATTAATTCACTCCGTCACTTCTTTCAACAGTTTGACCAAGCACGACCAGTGCTACAAGCATTTTGCCAGATGGAAAGCACGCAGATGTTAATTGGCAGGGCCACCGCCCCACTTAAAAGAGATATCGATAATCTTCCATGGCCAGGACCTGATGAAACATGGGACTTGAGCCCGTGGGAGAACATACTTTGTAACGATGTAGTGGATTACGTAGCAGAATACGTTCGATTGGGGCAGGATTCAAAGCTGCTAAAACAGGCCGCCACAGCCGATGATCTTCAGAAATATGCAGAAACATTTTGCAATATGCTTCGCAGCATTCACCCGAGCCTACGTACTGGTCGTTCGAATTCATTCGGCGGGCTCACCTACCAATCCTTCTATTTTGGCAAGCAATCGGATTTGGATTGGCCCGATGATTGGTCGGAGGAACTGCACAAACTCGTTTATGTTCGACACGGTGAGGCATTGCGCACTGTCCGTATCCTTCGTCTTTATGAGAGCAACACGGTTCTCATCGTCAAACCCGATCGATTGCGCTACTGGATTCGTTCTACCGCCATTCGCGACGCGGATGAAACCTTAGTCGACCTTCGTAAACAAGGATTCTGACGTGGCGAAAAGCAGCACCAATTTTTCGTCCGGATACGGCAAATTAACCCATGGGCCACAAGCAAACGCCCTCGTTGATCGCACCCTCGATTTTGTACGCGATGAATTGCCCGGATGGCGTGACGACAAAGATCGCAAAGTTGAAACGGACGAGGAAGCGCTGAACGCCCAACTTTGTAAATATCTCAATTCACGTGCGCGACAACTTCCACTCCCAGTGCTTTTCCATCACGAGGAAAAACAAACGCAGCGGCGCAGGGTCGATATCTCCGCAGGGCCAGCCGAAAACGGATTTTCAGGACAAATTTACCAATCGATATATGACCCGTTTTTAGTTTTTGAAGGCAAACGCCTGCCACCTCCCGGAGGAAAAGCTCGCGAGCGCGAATATGTAACCGGGGAAGAACTTTTTAGCGGAGGTGTTCAACGGTTTAAACTTGGAATGCATGGGGCCTTGATAAATACAGCCGCAATGATTGGCTATATTCAGGAGGATGATTCCTCACAATGGTTCAAACGGATCAATGAGTGGATAATCGATCTCCAAAATAGAATCCCTATCGAATATGGTGTTTGGACTAAAAATGATTGTTTGAAAGAATTTGCGAGTGATAAAAAGCGACGCACTGCTAATTGCATGTCCTATCACACTCGCACCTCATCCCCAATCAAGCTTCTTCACTTTTGGGTCGAGATGAATTGCAAGAAATAGGTATTTTCTCGAAAAAATCTGTCCAAGCTCCCATCCCCATTTACCGAACCGTTGCTCCGTTGGCGAATTCCCGCCAAGTCGATAAAGCAGGATTTTCGCTCAAGCGCCGCCAGTTTTCAATCGCGTAACTTTAGGGACAAAGCTCCAACTCACGAGCAGGAAATCGCAAAACCACTTAGACAACTTAGAAATCCTAGTCCTCTTAAAAAAATAAGATTTCTAAGCATTTTAAGAGGAAGGAAATCCCGCGCCTTAACACCCGCGCTCAATGCTGCGTCGGGGTGTTTAGCGGGACGGACTGCAATTTCGTTAGGCTGGTGCGGGCCATAGTGTCGTTGGGGTTGAGCTGGAGGGCTTGTTGGAATTGGTAGAGGCTTTCCATGATTCGGCCGGAATTGGCCAGGGCCAGGCCGAGGTTGTCGCGCATCTTCCAATCCGTCGGGTCGGCATCCACGACCAGTTGAAATTGAGTGATCGCTTCGGGAAGATGACCCAATTGCGCCAGCGCGACTCCCAGATTTTTGTGTGCTGCCGTCATGTTCGGTTCCAGCGTCACCGCCGCCTGCAAATGTTCCACCGCGCCGGACAGGTCGCCCGTTTGCAGGAGAGCGACTCCCAGGTTGTACTGGACCTGCCCCATCTCCGGATGAAGCTCCGCGACATGCTGGTAGAGCCCGATCGCTTCCGGCTTGTGCCCGCTCTCGGAGAGGATTCCGGCGAGGTTGACAGAGACACCAGCGTCGTCAGGCAGGCTCTTCACGCCGTCCCTGAGAAGCGCCTCCGCGTCGGCCGCCCTCTTCTCGTTCTGCAGCATCTCGGCCAAAATCAAGTAGACCTTGGCCTGCTCCGGGTCGAGGCTCAATGACTTCCGATATTGCGCCTCCGCCTCGGCGTCCCGCCCGAGTTTTTCCAGCGCGAAGCCCTGGTTATAATAGATATCGGCGCGAGTCGGACGGAGATGCATGGCTTCGTTCCCCTCGACCAACGCTTCCTGATAACGCCCCAGTTCCAGCAGCCGGGAATTCAGGTTCAGATGCGCCAGCCATGCCGTCGGGTTGCGCTGAACGATGTGAGTCCAGTAGACCTCCGCGCTAACAAACAGGCCGGCAAAACTGTGGCTCACCCACGCCATCAGCGCGATCAGTATCGCCGTCAGTCCGATGGTCACTGGGCGCAACCGCACGGACATCTGGCCGTCGATTCCCTCCATCCCCGCCACCACCAGGCCGATCAAGCCAATGATCGGAATGTAGAGCAGGTGATCCATCACCCACGAGAAATCCATGTAGGAAACCACCGGCACACCCAGAAACGGCGAGAGCATGACCAAGAAAAAACCAAGCCCCAAGGCGACATGCCGTCCCCAGCTCTGGCGTCTTTTCCAGAGCACAAAACCAATTCCCGCCAGTACGAGCCACGGCAAATATTGGATCAACTCGTCCGGACGCACCTCCCATCTAGGATAAACCAGCATATTATCGACCGGTAAAAAACAACGCGCAAAGTAAACCGTCGCGTTGAGACCGATGGCGTCCATGCGTGGAAGAATTCCGTCCAGCTTGGTTTGGAGTTGCGTGAAATGTCCCGCCTCCGCGTAGTAGCGCCCCGTCCACAAGGTCATAAAAGCCAGCACGCCCGCGAGGACCAGGAACGGCGCGCAGTCCTTCACATCGCGCCCGTCCACGCGTCCTCTTTTCCACCAGGCATAAAGCAAAATGATCGCGGCAAAGGGCGCGGCACTGATCTTGCAAAGCATCGCCAGGAGATACAGGCCGAGCGCTTTTTGGTAATCCTCCTTCGATCTGCTTTCGTCGTAATCCAGCCACGCGAGCATCGCCAAAAGAAAGAAGGGCAGCGTCAGCGTGTTCTTGAGCTCGCAGATGTACGCGACCGAATCGACCTGTACCGGATGAATGGCAAAGATAAGTCCACCGAGCCATGCGAACCGCAGGCCAAACCGGCTCAACAATCGCCAGACCAGCAGTGCGCTGGTGAAGTGCAGCAAAAGATTGGTCAGGTGATAACCGAGCGTGTCGCTTCCCCCGAAGAGCTGCCATTGCAGCCAAAGCACGGTCTCCTCCACCGGGTAGTACTCGACCCAACTGCCGGGCTGGAACCAGAATTTCCACAGCCCGTCCGCATGGAGCAACAGGGGATTGAGCGTGATGTACCACTCGTCGTCCCAAATGAATTCCCCTCGAAGCGCCGGCCAATAAATCCACAAAGTCAGCCCCGCGATGAACAGGACCTTGGGTAGCCACGACTTCCAATTCGCTGTTAGCTCCTCGAACCTCGGGAAAGCCGTCCCCTCGAGTGCATCCGCCCGCACTTGGTTTGGCGCACGCCCCATTTTACGCACGAGCTTCGCCATGAAAGTTATTTAATCCGGCCACGGAGGAATAGCCAACGCATTCTTGCAAGTCTGCGATGACTGTGGTCTCAGGCGTAGTTTATTCCTAACACGCAGACTTTTTCTTGGCGGCAGTGATTTCGGCGACAGTTTCGCTCTTGTAACTTCCCTTGCCCGTAGTTTTGTACAAGGGCTCAGGCCGGAACCGGTGTTGTATCCGGACGCCTTCGGCGATGGTATCCTTGAGAATCTCTTCTCGTGAGCGGGTATCGTTGTTCATACCTATGCAAAGCTTACCCCGAGTTGGATCGACGCTCAAGTTAATCGATAGCCAATGAGATTGCACAAAGAGAAAGCAGATACAATTAAGCGCGTTCCATATCCGTCGAATATTTACCGAGGGCGGCGAGGCTGTTGTTCTTGGCGCGGAGGTGGAGCGCTTTTTGTCCGGCGGCGACGTTGCTGGATTTTCCTGCCCACGCCTTGAGGGCGGGGGCTTGGAGCGCTCGGCCGTAGGAGAAGGTGATGGTCCAGGGAGCGCCCTGCAGTTTGCAGATGGCGTTCAGTCTTTCGGTGGCGAGTTCGTCGCTTTGGCCGCCGGAAAGGAAGACGATTCCGGGCACGGCGGCGGGAACGGTGCGGCGAAAAACACTCAGCGTCGACCAGGCAATTTGGTCGAGCGTGGCTTGCTCGGGGCAGGTGCTGCCAGAAAGGACCATGCCGCTCTTGAGGATCATCTGCTCCAGCATCACACGGTTCACCACGAGCGCATCGAACAAGGTTTTCAAGGTGAGATGAATGACGTCCTCGCACCGGGCACGTGTATGGGCACCATCCATAATCACCTCCGGCTCGACGATGGGCACCAATCCCGCCTCCTGGCTGAGGGCGGCGAAGAGAGCGAGCGTATTTGCATTCCCCTCGATGCAGGCGGTGCTGGGCATGCCCTCGCCAATCTCGATCACCGCGCGCCACTTGGTGAATCGCGCGCCGAGTTTATAGTACTCCGCCAGTCGTTCGCGCAGTCCATCCAGTCCTTGCGTGAATTTTTCGCCCTTGAAATTGGGCAACGCGACCGCCCCCATGTCCACCTTGATGCCTGGGATCATCCCCAATTTGGCCAGGACTTCCGGCATCGGAACGCCGCCGATCTTTTGGCGGATCGTTTCATCAAAGAGAATGACGCCGCTAATAAATTCGCCCAGCCCGGGCGTGGTGAACAGCATCTCGCGATAGGCGCGCCGATTTTCCTCCGTGGAGGGAATTTGATATTCCTTGAACCGCTTTTCAATGCTCGGGAAACTTTCGTCCGCGGCCAAAAGGCCCTTGCCCGACGCCAAGATTGCCTGTGCCGTTGCTTCGAGTGAATTGGGATGATTCATGGCGCGAATATACGTCCATTTTTTTCGAACGTCACGGGATTCTGATCAGATTAATGATGGCCACCGGAATGTTACCGTTATGGCATGCGATTGATTCTCTCGCACATATTTTGACTGGCAATCTGCATTCATGGGCAGCCTCAAAAGCGCATAATCACGGTCATCCTTATGGAAGCCGTCCATCGGACATTTGACCTCCCTCGCGTAGAGTAGGAAGTGTCCGCCTGCTCCCCAATCGAAGGTCGTTCATCTCGGATGTCCCAAAGTTTTGGCCGCAACATTCCCGCCGTCCCAGCCCACAAGTCACGCGCAAGGGTCAACGCTCGTTGGTAACATAGCGATTTTCCTGGTTTGAAATTGGCAGGTATCGCGTCTAAAATTGCCTGTCACTTTATCGAAGAATGATGGAGATTGACGAATCCCTTTTTATTGACAGTGCTGTTATCGTAAGCTTTTCAAGGAAAGCGAAATCGACGTATTTTCTTCACGACCATGGAACTCCCCAAAACTCGAATTCTGATCGTCGAAGATAATCCCGACGACGAATTTCTGCTCATGCGGCAGCTTCGAAAGGCGGGCCTGGACCAGCACGTTAAGGTATTGACCGATGGGAAAGCAGCGATCGAATTTATTGAGAATGTCGAGACACCTTGCGACGACCTGATCGCGCTCTTTCTCGATTTGAAACTTCCCTCCGTGAGTGGCATCCACGTTTTGGAACGCGTCAGGGCAAACGCCCGGACCCACAAACTTCCCGTCATCGTGATGACGTCGTCAAACGCCCTTGAAGACTTGGAAAAGTGCCGTCAATTGGGCGTTTCCAATTATGTCCAAAAGCCCGTTACCTTCTCGACCTTTACCAAGGCGGTGGCCGATACGTTTCACACGTCTCCGACGCCATCAGATTCTGCCATTCTTCCGACGAACGGAATTGATTGACCCATGAGGACCGGCAGCAAATCGTTAATTTTTCTGAACTGACTGCATAGGGGCCTGAGGAAATAAGTGGGCGACGGTTTTAATGAAAGTCGCGAGGCTGATCGGTTTCGACAAATAGGCCGTGACACCAAGCCGACCGCACTCCTCAACGTCCTTGGGATTATCGGAACCTGTCATAACGATCACCGGAATCGACCGAAACCGTGGCTCCTGCTTCAGTCTCTCCAGCACCTCGATTCCGCTCAGGCCCGGCAGCTTGAGATCGAGGAAAATGGCAAGAGGAGGAGTGGGCAATCGCATGAGAAGATTGAGCGCCTCGGTCCCATTGCCCACGACGGTCACACAGTCATTCAAGTGGGCGCGCGCGATCTGGCGGGTAAGGAGAAAGCTGTCATGCTCATTGTCCTCCACCACCAGCATCCTGGTTAAATTGTGAGCGGGCATGTGATGCATGGCCTCAAGTTTCCCATGTTGCGCTTAACTCTTTAGCCTCTCGAACCGGAACGCCTCGTCAGGCCAATCAGAAAGCCGATAGCCAAGGCTGCCCCAATGCAGGCAAAAGGCCTTTCGGAAGCACGCTCCCGGGCCAAGTTGACCAGGTTGCTAAACTTCCCCTTGGCCTGATTGAACTGCTCATACCCTTCTTCCCGGGCATGTACGGCCAAATCTTTCAATTGGTCTTTGGCCTTGGACGCATGAACCGAAGCCGTGCCACCTAGATCGGTAGCCGCATCAATGGCGGTCTGCTTGAGCCGTGAGATGTCTTGCTGGGTGGCAGGAAATGATGAAGTGAGTGTTTCGTTAGACATAGTATCTTACGCTGGCACACGTCGTGCCAAGTTCCAGAGCGATGACATATATCATTGCCGCTTAGACCCATCCAACTTACGCAGACAGTTAACATCGAAATCGCATCCTTCCTTAAAACGATATTTTGCAAGATGCCCTCAAGGGCCTCTTGCATTTCGTATCTATGGAATGCCGGACTCATGACGATTTCCTTTTTACAGAGGAAGCCTTGTGACGCGTCAGCGTTTTCTGGACCCGTCGCGATCCGATCTTGCGAGAGCGGGCGGCACTTTTCGCCCTTTCACTCGTTTTGCGTCCACCACTGGATTTTTCACCTCCGCCGCTTTGTTTGTTGACGGTTTGCCATGCTCTCTTTTCAGCTACTCCTTTGGACGCCCCCCGCTTTTCACAGCTTTTCTCAATGTGCTCAGCCTTGCGTTTTTGTTTATCGGTATATCTAGATTTGGATCCGCCAGGCATGATTTTAATCTCTTTGGGTTAAATTCCTCGAAGTTTGCCTCGGCTTGAGGGGTAGCCCGTGATCTCCGAGCGCGAATCCGCTCTTCGACCGTCGCCCGGAGGTCGACGGCTACCACGGAGGGAAGACATCCGCCGCTAGGGACAGCGGCGGCTACCACTGAGGTACGACGGTTATCTCTGAAATGCCTCGGAGCTTGCTCTGGGGTTCTTTACTCGTCCATGCAACGGGCAACAGCACAGAGCCCCGACCAGCGCAAAACGCGAGCGATTTGAATCATCGTCCCAGAAAAGCAGAGATGATTCCGCCCATGCCAAGATTGGCAATCGACTGACTACTCGCCAAGGCTTTTCCCTTTCCTTCCCTCTCTTTCTCAACCGGAGACGATTGCTTTTCAACCGCCATCCGATCGAGACGTTTTTTGGTTTTCATTTATGTATTCCCAAAGACGTGAGAGAGAAGGTTGTGCGAGAAAATTACGGCAGCTTGCTTTGGATGCTCTTTATATCCGAAAGATGATTTTCAATCGTCGGGAGCGTGCTGGCCGCGAAGTTCTTCACATCCGGATCCTGCGCGCTGGTGGAAGCCTTGCGGAATTCAGCAGCTGTCTTTTCGTGGTCCTTCACCATGGCATGCACATAAGCACGATCAAAGGCCGCGCCGGAAAGCTTGCTCATGCGATCAACCATCGCCTGATGCTTCGCATCGAGCGTGGTCGGGATCGTCACGCCCTCCTTGGTCGCAACCGTTTTCAATTCTGCATTGGCCTTGGAATGGTCCATGTCCATATGCGAACCGAATTGTTTCACGTCGGCGGATGAACCCTTTTCCTGGGCGAGCTTGCCCAATTGAACTTCCGTCATACCACCTTGGGCAGCGGTCAGGAGGAATTCTTTATCCGACATCTTCGTCGATTTATTGGAGGTCGTGGAAGTGCCCAGATCAGTCGTGCCGGTCGGATCCTTGGTGGCAGATTTCTCTGCCGACCCCGTATTCACGGCGGAAGGATTCTTATCCAAAGAAGTGGTAGTGTCCTTTGAAGTGGTTTTATCCGCGCCGGGCGTGGTAGTTGTGGAGCTTCCCGTGGTTGCACTGTTTTTATCTGCCGTACTGTCCGGTGCTTTCGTTCCCTGATCGGGATCGGGCGTCGCCATTTGAGCGCACAACAGGGGAGACGTTGCCAGACTGACGGTCGCCACACTTGCAAATAGCAAAGCGTGAATGGTGGATGATGTTTTCATAAGCTTCTTGGGTTTTGGTTTTAAAAATCGTCAGTCCAACGAAGCCAATTCAGGCGCTGTTGAATATGCTGACGAAATATCTTCAACATTAAATGGCATTGAGCGTGCCAATCGTTCTCTCGCGTGAGCATGTACCCTACCGGCAATAGCTTATGAATTATGGCCCCGTAAAACAGGAGTGCCTTTTGCCAGATGGCAAGAATCGTCCGCCGCAATGTGCCAGCAAGTGTTCGAGCCCATTAAAAAACACAGGGCGGGAAGACTTGCTTATTTCATCGACGCGCCGAGTTTATGGCAGGCGTCCTTCGCCGTTTCAGAAAGTTAATTGCCAATGTCGAAACGCAAACGTGTCATCACCCTTTCCATTCCCGTCCCTCGAAAAAGGGTCATTTTTACGATCATTCTTTTGTGCTTCGTGGTGGCAGGCCTCTGTCTTTTTGAATTCCTAGAATCAAGTGTCAAACCCTCCCAGCAGTACAAGGACGGAGCCCTGTCGCCTTCGCTCGCGCTCGAACCCTCCAATGCGCAATTGGCGGACAAGGCCCTCAATGAGCGCGTGGAAAAGTTGCTCGCCTCCTTGTCGCTCGATCAGAAAATTGGACAACTAACTCAATATACAGCAGGCTTGTTGACCGGCCCCGAGGGGAACAGCCTCGATTACGATAAGATGATCGCCGATGGACAAATCGGCTCTCTTTTCAATGTGATCGGCGCAGAACAGACCAATTATTACCAACACATCGCCGTCGAAAAAAGTCCCGGACATATTCCCCTGCTCTTCGGCTACGATGTCATTCACGGGCACCGCACGATTTTTCCCGTGCCGTTGGCACTGGCCTCGAGTTTCGATCCCGACCTCATCAAACAAACGGCACATGTGGCCGCAGGTGAAGCGGCGGATGATGGCATCCGCTGGGTCTTTTCACCCATGGTCGATATCGCGCGCGATGCTCGCTGGGGTCGCATCACCGAAGGCGCGGGCGAGGACACTTACCTGGGATCCATCATAGCCCGCGCTTACGTCCAAGGTTACCAGGGCGATGACCTGAGCAAGCCGGACTCGGTCGCCGCGTGCATCAAACATTTCGCCGCATACGGCGCCGCAAACGCGGGCCGCGAATATAACTCCGTCGATATGTCGGAACTGACCTTGCGTCAAATTTATCTTCCTCCTTACCACGAAGGCATCGAAGCGGGAGCTGCCACTGTCATGAGTGCGTTCAATCCCCTCAATGGCGTACCCGCCACCGCCAATCATTTTACCCTCACGACGATTTTGCGGAATGAGTGGAAGTTCGATGGTCTCGTGGTCAGCGACTACGGCGCGGTGCGCGAATTGATCAAGCACGGCGTGGCCGAAAATGGCGCGATCGCCGCACGCAAAGCGCTTTCCGCAGGAACGGACATGGACATGGAAAGCGATATTTATCACACGGAACTCGCCTCCCTCGTCAAATCCGGGGACCTGCCCCAGGCGACGCTCGATGAAGCGGTGCGCCGGGTTCTCCGCGTGAAATTTGCCCTCGGTCTTTTCGATCATCCGTATGTCGCTGAAAAAAATGCGCCTTTTACCGTCACGCCCGAGAAACGGAATTTCGCCCGGCGCGCCGCCGAGGAAAGCATGGTTCTTCTGAAAAATAATGTGGCGCTTCCCGATACCGCTCCCGTTCTGCCGTTGCCTAAAAATCCACCATCCATTGCCTTGATCGGGCCTCTCGCTGATTCAGACATCGACATGCTCGGTAGCTGGCCCGCTTACGGCGATCATCGCGACGTGGTCACATTGAAGGCCGCCTTGGAAAAGCGTTTCAGCGACGGCAAGACCAAGCTGATTTACGCGAAGGGCACGGGCATCCTGAGCAACTCCGACGCGGGCTTTGCGGAAGCCATCGCCACCGCGCAACAAGCCAGCGTTGTCGTTCTCGCACTCGGTGAATCCGGGGCAGCCATGACCGGGGAATCGACGTCATTGACGCGCCTCGACCTGCCCGGAAATCAGGAGGCCTTGATGGAAGCCATTGTCCAACTGGGCAAACCCACGGTGCTGGTTCTCTTCGACGGACGCCCCCTCGCCCTCAAGTGGGCGGCGGCCCACGTGCCCGCCATCCTGGAAGCATGGTATCCGGGAATCGAAGCCGGTCCCGCCGTGGCCGATATTCTTTTCGGTGACGTTAATCCCAGTGGTAAACTACCGGTTACTTTCCCCCGCGCCGTGGGGCAAGAACCGCTGTTTTACAATCAACTTCCCACCGGACGACCCGCGGATGACGTCGATCTTTCTCATCCACCCACCGGAGAGGACAAATACTTCTCCCGCTATATCGATGAAACCAACGCACCGCTTTTCCCCTTCGGTTTCGGACTCTCCTATACGCAATTCACCTATTCCAAACTGGTGTTGAGTCAGGACAAAATTTCCCTGGCGACGCTTCTTGCCCCGAAGAAGGTGGAGCTTTTTGGTCCCTCATCCGCGATTCGGATTGGCGTCGATATCAAAAATACCGGAGCCGTCCCCGGCGTCGAAGTTGCGCAACTCTACATCCGCAACACGGGCGGAAGCGTCGAAGAACCCGTGCGTGAATTAAAAGGATTCAAACGAATATCGCTGGATCCGGGCCAATCGAAGCACGTCGAATTCAATCTCGATTTCGCCGAACTGAGTTACTACAACCTCGAGATGAAACGCATCGTCGAACCCACCGAATATCAGGTTTGGATCGGAGGGAGTTCGGGAGCGACGCTAGGCGGGCAATTTGAGGTGACGCCTTAGCTGGGAATGGCATTTTGCACGGAGCCTTTCCTGTGGATTCCGGTAAGTGCCTTCCAGTTGGAGAGATATAGAAAACGAGGACAGTGGCCCGTGATTTGCCACCTCTGTCTCCTCCATGCCGTTTCGGATTCATCTCGCATTCGCCTTGATTACGGCGCTTTTACTGGCGATTACCCTTCGCCCGGACGAGCGTCATCACTACACGTTCGCCAAGGTCCAGGCATCGGCGCAGGAACTGGCCCGGCAACCTTTCGTTCCGCTTCCCGATATTCTTCCACCTCAACTCAAGAAGCTGTCGCCCGCACAGGAGCAAGGCATCTTTTGGAAGGAAACCTATCGTCTCTGGAGAAACAAGGGCCTCCCCTTTCAAGTCGATTTCTATCACGTCAGCAACGAGGGTCACACTTCGCCTCAAATCAATACAGTTGATAACGGCGGAGCGCATCTTCTGGCCTATTCCCCGGCCTTCTTCAATTTCCAAAATCTTTCCTTTCAACCGCCGCTGCCAACCAATCTCGGTTATGCCGGATTTTATCTCCGCTATCCCATCAACAAGCCCAACTCCCTGGATGGATTCTTTTCCGTCCTCGGCTCGAATTACTTTAGGGCCCTCGCCAAGGATCAGGTCTACGGACTTTCCGCACGCGCGCTCGCCATCAATACGGGCCTTGATGGAAAGGCCGAGGAATTTCCCGAGTTCAAGGAATGGTGGCTCCACGAGCCCGCTCCGAACGCCTCGGAAATTGTTCTCGATGCCCTGCTCGACAGTCCCAGTGTCACCGGCGCATACGGATTCAAGATTCATCCGGGTGCGGTGACCTCCATTGATGTCCACGCCACCTTGTATTTTCGCCAGCGTGTCGAGTGGCTTGGCCTTGCGCCCTTTTCCAGCATGTATCTCTACGGCGAGAATGCGCCGGAGCATTTCGGAAACTTTCATCCCGAAATTCACGATTCCGATGGCCTGCTGATCAACACCAGCAAAGGCGACTGGTTATGGCGCCCCCTCGGACAAGCCCCTCTTTTTCAGATTTATAAATTCACCGATGAAAATCCAAAGGGTTTCGGCCTGATTCAACGCGACCGGGATTTTCAACATTATCAAGACATGGACCTGAAATATAACGTGCGCCCAAGCGCGTGGGTCATTCCCCATGGAAATTGGGGCAAGGGCTCCATCGTTCTCGCGCATCACCCCAGCAAAGATCCGAACACGGACAACGTCGCCCTCTTCTGGCATCCCGATCAAATACCCAACGCGGGAGATCGAATGGATATCGATTACACCATCGAGTTCTACATGAACGATGCGAATCGTCCTCCCCTGGCCTACAGCAACCAGACGTTGATCGTTTGTCCCGCTCCGCCTCCACCACTGTTGCCACCTGTCGGACCAATCGTCGGACCACCATTGCAAAAAAACGATACTCCCCCGATTCCCAAACCTGGTGACACCACGCCCGTCCAATTTCTCGTCGATTTTATCGGCAATGGCATGGACTCCCTTCCCGCCAACGAACCTCCTCATCTCTATCTCCATTGCGATCCACCGGAAACAATCCTGCGCGAATCAAAGGTCGAAAAAATCGGTTCCGACAATGCGTGGCGGGCCTCCTTCACGATCATCCCGTTCAAGCATCATGTTCCCACGGAGTTGCAATGTCGATTGATGCAAAACACCCAGTCGCCTGCCGATGCAAAACCTCTCACCGAAGAATGGACCTACACATGGCATCAATGAATACCGTGAACGATCTTCGCAGCGACCAGGAGCGAATCGCCTGGAACCAGGCCTACGCCCGGCTTCAGACTTTCCTCGACACTTTCATGCTGAGCGATCAACCCGTCACCGCGCAATTGGCCTTGAGGTTTCTCGATCAGGCGCGGGCCCGTCACCGTGAGAATCCTTCGCAAGAACCGACAAACCTCGTCATGGAACAAACGCAAAAGCACCTGATCGAATGGCTCGCCCAGAATCTCGACGAGTCGGACAAATCCTCTTCACAAATTTTCTCATCCGGTTGCATCGCTTTGTTTCTAAGCCGAATGCCTCAAACCGCCCCTGCAAAATTCCTCGCGTCTCCGTTGCCGGATAATCTTCGACAGTCGATGCGCGAGACCCTGTTGATCACCGGACCCGATTTCCATATCTCGAGCATGACGCCACGAAACATCGATTACGGCCCGATGCTCCATCTGGCCAGGCAGACGTGGCATCGCTGGAACAGCCGGGAGATATTCATCGCCCTGTGTTTTTGGATCGCGATCTACTTCATCTTTTACTGGTGGTTGTCTTCTATTTTATGAACACTGTCCCTCTCGAAACCAGGACCGGCACGCGCAACGCTTTTTTCACCTGCGCTCCCCTTTCCCTGACTGCCGCGGGATTCGTCCTGCTGTTGCGCAGTTATTCCGGTCAGCAAATCTTCTGGCCCGATTACATTGTCATGGGACTTTTTCCGCTTCTTTTCGGACAGGTTGTCATCGGCTTCGTCCTCGTTTCATCCGGCTTCTTCGATTGGCTGCGGGGCGGAGACCCTCTTCACATCATGCGCAGGCCCTGGCGTGATCACGAGGCATCGGCTCCCCTTGCCGCGACCGCCATCGTGATTCCCGTTTTCAACGAAGACGCCCACCGCGTCGGCCAGGGCATCGCCAACATGTGGCGCAGCCTGAAGGAAACCGGACAGATCGAGCATTTCGATTTCTATCTGTGCAGCGATTCCAATAACGCCGACTGCTGGATCGAAGAAGAATGCGTCTGGTTGAAGCTCTGCCAGGAATTGAACGCGTTTGGAAAATTGTTCTACCGCAAGCGCCGTCACGCCATCAACAGCAAGAGCGGAAACATCGCCGACTTCTGCCGCCGTTGGGGAAAGCGTTACCGCTACATGATCGTCCTCGACGCGGATAGCATCATGTCCGGCTCAACCATGGTCCGCCTGGTCCGCGCGATGGAGGCCAATCCCGAGGTCGGCATTCTCCAGACCCAACCCGCCATGGTCTTGGGCCAATCCCTCTTCCGCCGCATGCTGCAATTCTCCGGCAGCCTTTACGGAAAATTATTCGCAGAGGGCTGCAGCATGGCACAGATGTCCTCCGGCTCGTACTGGGGACACAACGCAATCATTCGCCTCGCTCCGTTCATTGCGCACTGCGATCTACCTATCCTTCCCGTTCCCCATCCCGATAAACGCCACGTCCTCAGCCACGATACGGTCGAAGCCGCGCTCATGAAAAAAGCCAGCTATGAAGTCTGGGTCACCTACGAAGAAACCGGCTCTTACGAAGAAGGCCCCCCTAATCTCACTGACATGCTGACCCGTGACCGCCGCTGGTGCGCCGGAAATCTACAGCACTTCTGGTTCCTCTTCGCCCGCGGCATCCAGATGGGCAATCGCCTCCAAATCTGGATCGGCCTTATGTCGTATCTGTGCTCGCCGATCTGGTTCGTATTTCTGATCGCAGGCTCCATCGGCGCCTACGAACGCGCGCGATTTACCATTTATTCCGCCGGCCCCGAAGACCTGGGCAAGGTGCAGAACTCCGACGCCACGATTCTTTTCATCATGACCATCCTCTTGCTCTTTATGCCTCGAGTACTTGGAATTCTTTCGACCCTGCCCCGTCGGCGCGAATTTGGCGGAGGCTCCCATCTCCTGCTGAGTGCCTTCCTCGAAACCCTCCTCTCCATGCTCGTCGCGCCCATCCTCATGCTCTTTCACAGTTTCTTTGTCGTATCGGTTCTCCTCGGGTGGCAAATCAAATGGACCTCTCAAAATCGCGCCGATACGGGTCTTTCCCTTTTGCATTGTCTCAAATTTTACGGATGGCAAACCGTCCTCGGCGCATGTGGTGTGACGCTCGCCTATTCTTCGCTCGGCCTTAATTTCTTTTGGCTGATGCCTATTCTCATCGGATGGATTCTGGCACCGATCACCGCCTGGATAACCAGTTTGCGTAACGTCGGGCAACGCCTTCACTCCCACGGGTTGTTTGTCATTCCCGAAGAAACCCAATTACCGATCGAGCTTCGAGATCTGGCTTACGCGGGCGCCCCGGATCAATCGTCAGACATTACCCACCTCTGGCCTCAGGCCCTGCTGAATCCCTACGTTCTCTCACTGCACCTCTCCATGGTGCATCAACGATTGGCGACTCGTAAGGAGGGTCAGACCGCGCAATCGCTCATCAATCTCCGCGAACGCCTCGTCCATGAAGGCCCCCTCTCGCTTAACGCAAAAGAGAAAATGCGTCTTCTGTGGGATGCAGATTCCGTCTTCTGGCTTTATCATGAACTCTGGTCACGATCCGAATCCAGCCTGCATCCGGATTGGCTTGAAATTCAGGTCGAGAGTGGAAAGAAAAGTTTACTAAATTAATTCCAACTCCAGAAGTCCTCGCAGACTTTGCGACTGTTATCAGATACAACTCGCATAATGCAAGTCCCGAGCCCATGGTGAGGGATCGGCGATATTTCTAAGTCGCTGGACGCAACAATCATACAATGTCCTTGGCGGGCATGGCATTCGACCTGCCTAAAGAATCCAGAAAATCAATGAACTCGTTTGCCAACATTCGTAAGGTTGCCTTTTTAGGTGACTATCTCCCTCGCAAATGCGGGATTGCGACTTTCACGCATGATTTGCGCACGTCCATTTCCGAGAAATTTCCTGATATCGAGAGCTTCGTCGTTCCCGTAAATGATCTTCCGGAAGGCTATGACTATCCCGGTGAAGTCCGCTTTGAATTTTTTGAAAACGATCTCGATTCCTATCGTCGCACTGCGGACTATCTGAATTTCAACAACGTCGATGTTGTCTGCCTGCAGCACGAATATGGCATCTATGGCGGCCCCGCAGGAAGCTTCATTCTTCCGCTTTTGCGAGATCTTCGCATCCCAATTGTCACGACCCTTCACACCGTTCTTCAAAAACCGAACACGGATCAGCGCCGCGTCCTGCGAGAGCTGTCCCGGCTCTCGTCGCGGATGGTTGTCATGAGTGAGCGCGGCAAAAAAATGCTGCAGGAGATCTACGATATTCCCGAGGATAAAATCGATCTCATCCCTCACGGCATCCCCGATGTCCCCTTCGTCGATCCCAATTTTTTCAAGGATCAATTCGGTGTCGAGGGAAAGCATGTCCTGCTCACGTTCGGCCTGCTGTCACCCAATAAGGGAATCGAATTCGTTCTTCGCGCGCTCCCCGAAATCGTCAAAGAATTCCCCAAACTGGTGTACCTCGTCTTGGGTGCGACTCATCCCAATCTCATCCGCGAAAATGGCGAGACCTATCGTCTCAGTCTCGAACGCATCGTGCAGGACCTCGGCATCAAGCGCCACGTCAGCTTTTACAATCGCTTTGTTGATTTGGAAGAATTGAAAAACTTCCTCGGCGTGGCGGATATTTATGTCACTCCCTATCTGAACGCCGCGCAAATAACTTCCGGCACGCTGGCTTACGCCGTTGGCAGCGGCAAAGCGGTCATTTCCACTCCTTACTGGCACGCGGAAGAACTACTCGCCGATGATCGCGGCATCCTCGTGCCCTTCAGCGATTCAGCCGCCCTAGCACGGGAGATCATCGGCCTGCTCAAGGACGAAACGCGACTTCATGCGATGCGCAAACACGCCTACATGTATGGACGCGACATGATCTGGAGTCGTGCCGCAGAACTTTACGTCGAGTCCTTTGAAAAGGCGCGCGCCAATCCCGCCAATCAACCGGCACGACGCCAGGGCGTCCGCACGCTCGAGGAAGAACGCCTGGAACTTCCCCAGTTGCGCCTCGACCACCTCGTCGAGATGACCGATTCAACCGGCATATTTCAACATGCGGTTTTCTCGCTCCCCGATTTCACCCACGGCTACTGCACCGATGACAATGCCCGCGCCCTCATCGCCACCATCCTTTTTGAAGAAACGGATTGCGCCGAGCCCAAGTTGAAAAAACTGGAACGAACCTACGCGAGTTTTCTCCAGCACGCTTTCGATACCAAAACAAAACGATTTCGTAATTTCATGGGGTTCGATCGGCACTGGCTGGAAGAGGCAGGCTCTGGGGACAGCCAGGCCCGGGCCCTTTGGGCCTTGGGTACTTGCGTCGGACGTTCCCGCCAGCGCGACCTGCAGGTTTGGGCCGCACAACTTTTTGAAAAGGCGCTGCCTCCCTTGCTCGATCTCAACACTCCCCGCAGTTGGGCCTTCGCCCTGCTCGGCATCTATGAATATTTCCGGCTCTTTAATGGCGACCGCATGGTCGCGCAAGCCCGCGACACCTTCACGCAAAGGTTGATCGACCTCTATGAAAAAAACGCCACCGACGACTGGCCCTGGTTTGACGAAACCGTCTCGTATGCCAACGCCCGGCTTCCTCAGGTCCTGATCCTTGGCGGTCGATGGGCCGCCAATCCGCGCGCATATGAAATTGGACTGCGCTCCCTTCGCTGGCTGGTGTCCGTCCAAACCTCGCCGACCGGCCATTTTCGCCCCGTCGGTTCAAACGGATTTTATCCCCGCGGCGGTGTCCGGGCGGACTACGATCAACAGCCGATCGAAGCTCACGGCACGGTCTCCGCCTGCCTCGAAGCCTACCGGTCCACCAACGATGTCTTCTGGCATGACCAGGCTCGCATGGCTTTCGAGTGGTTTCTCGGACGCAACGATCTCGGCCTTGCGCTCTATGATCCCAAGACCGGCGGCTGTTGCGACGGCCTGCATGTCGATCGCGTGAATGCCAATCAAGGCGCGGAATCGACTCTCGCTTATCTCATCGCCCTCGCCGAAATGGAACTGCTCGAAAACGATCTCAAGGCCTTCCAAAAACCGAGGGAGCAGGAGAGTGACCTGTTTGAAGTCAAAGATTTATCTCCAGTTTAATTCTCATTCAACCTGAAAGAACCCCGCCATGCATGTCACTCGAACAGGTATCGTTATCAAACCGAATGCAGGTCGCGTTCTCTTTCGCCCCTTTAGCGAAGAAGCCGACCAACGCGTTCTGCGCATTCTTGCGCGCGTTCTGTCCATCACGGAACAAGAGGTGTCCACCACGCTTCAGGATGTCCTCAGTGAATTCGGTACGCGTCACCAGAAATTGCGTTATCACTTTCTGAACGCCTATGACAAAACCTCTCATCTGTTGCCGACCGATCAACCCCTCTCGGATGACCGCAAACTCCTCATTGGCGCCTATTTCACCAATGAGTATTCCCTGGAAGCTGCGGCCCTCTTCAACCCCTCCATCGTTTTACACCCGGATCAAAGCGGTCTTCCTGACGGAACCATGCGCTTTGTTCTCAGCTTGCGCGCAACCGGCGAAGGCCACATTTCCTCCATTACCTTTCGCAGCGGCACGATCGACCAGAAGGGCACGATCGCGATCAATACCCCCACGCGCTTTGTCACTCTCCCGGAAAAAATCCCCAACTCCTCTTATGAGAAAGCCCTCTTTCACCGAAAACTGGATGAATTGGGCGTGGTCGAAGCCGCCGTCGAAACCGTCTTGGAAGTTTTGCCGGATTATTTCACCCTCGATGATCTGCGCCGGGAAATCCTGTTCCTGCGCCGCCATGCGCATCATCGCAATTCGGAATTCGATCGCAGCACCAGTCGCATGCTCCATCTGGCGCAATCCAATTACGAGGTCATCTATTCTCCCGACCAGCCTCTTTCCGAGCGCGTGATTTATCCCACCGCTCCAAACGAAACCAACGGCATCGAAGACGCCCGCTTCGTCCGCTTTACGGAAGACGATGGCACGGCATCCTACGTCGCCACCTACACCGCCTATGATGGCCGCATCTTTCTCCCTCAACTTCTGGAGACCAAAGATTTTCTCCACTTCCGCATCAGCACCCTCAATGGCCCCGAGGTGCAGAACAAGGGCATGGCTCTTTTCCCCCGCCGCATCAAGGGCCGCTACGCCATGCTTTCACGCCAGGACGGAGAAAATCTTTTTCTCATGTATTCGGACGATCTTCACTTCTGGCATACGAAGGAAACTTTGCTCAAGCCGACTTATCCCTGGGAATTCTCAAAAATCGGCAATTGCGGTTCCCCCCTCGAAACCGAAAAAGGCTGGCTGGTGATCAGTCACGGCGTAGGCCCCATGCGCAAATATTCCATCGGTGCTTTCCTGCTTGATCTTGAAAATCCTTTGCGCGTGATTGCACGTTTGCCGCATCCACTGCTGAGTCCAAACGAAACGGAACGCGACGGCTATGTGCCCAACGTCGTCTACACCTGTGGGGCGATGATTCATGCAGGCCTGCTGATTCTTCCCTACGCGATGTCGGATTCGGCCAGTTCCTTCGCCACGGTGCCCGTCACCGAATTACTCGAGGCTATGCAGCCAGTCTAAGTTTTACGCAAGGGTATCCTTTATGAAGACAAGACGCTGGTGGGTCATCATTACGTTGGTTGGCTTCATTCAAATGCATTGCCATGGCAATGCTTTCTTTGGCCTGAGCAACGTGCAGGATATCGCGCAGAAACTTTCTCAGGGCCCTTATCAAGACACCACGGCGCCTCTGCCCAAGGAAATCGACAACATGGACTATGACGCCATGCGCGATGTCCGCTGGAAGGACGAGTATACCCTGTGGAAGGACAAGAACCTCCCCTTCCAGATAAAATTCTCTCAACGCAGCGGGTATCTACGGAATAAAATTAGTTTCTTCACCATAAGTCCGGAAGGCGTGAAGCCCTTTGCC
>JABDHJ010000022.1 GCA_013285645.1 Verrucomicrobiota bacterium
GGACATGAAGGAATTTACGGGGACGGTAACGCCGATGATGGAGGCCTCGTTGCGTCCGGGACTTCGCGCGCATCTGGCCGCGCCGAATGGGGAGAGTGGGCCGGTGGTGTGGATTCCTGCGGGGACTTCACGGGAGCTTTTTAGCTCGAAGGATTTTTCGAGTGAGAGTGCGCGGGTCGGATTTGGAGAGCGGGTCATTCCGCTGACTTTTTCGATCACGCTGGAGAATTTCGAGGTGCCGCGTGATGAGGGGACGGAGACGCCCGCAGACTATATTAGCACGCTTCGTTTTGATGAGCCGACCACGGGGCGCATGGTGCACGGCGAGGCGCATATGAATTCGCCGGCGATGTTTCCGGGCGATTGGTGGCGTTCGGTTCTCGGGTGGAATTACAAGTTCTCGCAGGCGAACTGGGATCCGCAAAATTTGAACACGACGACGCTCCAAGTGTTGTATGATCCGGGTTGGCCGTTCAAGTGGGTTGGCTCGCTGGGCATTTGCTGCGGGATCGCGCTGATGTTTTATTTCATGCCGAAGCGGTCAGCGAGTGAGCGGGGTGGGCGCGAGGAGACGGGGGAAACCGATGAGTTGGCCGCGAAAGAACGCAGAGAACACAAAGAATAAGATGACGAATGATTTTCTTCCCCTCGTTCCCAAACTCCATTTGGGAACGCGCTTGCTGAGGCAACTTCATTGCCGACCCTGCAGTAAACGATTTCAGAACAACCCTGAAAGGGTTGTCATCATTCAGCCCAGGGTTGGTGCGCAGCGCCTACCCTGGGTATTCTGGTTCATGCATCCAACCCTGAAAGGGTTGAAGCAAATTCGATTTCAGGTGATAAGTGAGTCAACCCCTTCAGGGTTGGATGCTTCACGGCTTACCCAGGGTAGTCGCTTGTGCGACAACCCTGGGCTGAATGATAGCAATCCTTTCAGGATTGCTGGAGCGGGCGGCAGGAATGCTAACGGCGATTCAAATTTTAAATGACCATGCGAGTGAAGATTAAATTTTTGATGGTGATTTTGCTCTTGGCCGGTGTCGCGGGTTTGCGGGCCGATCCGGTGCCGATTGATACGAATGCGCTGGCGACGTTGGCGGTGCAGGATCATGGGCGGAAGAAACCGTTCACGACGTTTGCGCATGAGATGTTGCTGACGTTGAGTGGGAAGGCGGCGTTGCCGGTTGAGAATGGCGAGGCCTTGTCGCCGGAGGAAGTGATTCTTGATTTATGGTTGAAGCCAGAAGGATGGGATGACAAGCCGGTGATCATGCTGAATTTTCTGGAGCTTAAAAAGCAGTTGGGATTGCCGGAAGATCGGAAACTTTTTTCCTTCAATGAACTGATCAACAAGCAGGCGCTGCTCGATATTTTGGATGAGGCGCAGAAGCTGCAGCAGGCGGGTGCGGGGGATAAATTGACTCCGCTGCAGAAGGAGGCGGAGCATCTTGGGGATCGATTGAGGTTGTTTCAGGATTTGGTGAGTGGGGACAAGGAGACGATGGTGCCAAATCCCCGACAAATGGACGGACGATGGATTCCTATTCAGGAGTTGCTAGTAGAAAACGTCCGGCCCGCAGAACGATCAGCCCCCACGGGAGACGCCGCTCCTTATTATGCCTCAGACTCGAAGCCCGCAATGAATGCGTGGCAGACATTCAGCGGATGGTCTGACGATTATAAAAAAGGCGATCTGCTCTCATTTAACTCATCTACACCACGAGTGGTTGAATCCCTTCGGGCGCTTGCGCTGCAATTCTATCCCTCTGCTGCTTCGTTACAATTCGAGCACAATTATATGACATTGGAGCCGTTCTTGTGGGCGTGGATCATTTATCTGGTGGCGCTGATCGTTTTGCTGATGACGGCGCTTTGGATGAAGGATGTCGGTTATAAGATTACGTGGGGACTTGTCCTGCTGGGACTGGGATTTGAGATTTGGGGATTTGTTTGTCGGATCATTATTTCGGGGCGGCCGCCGGTGACGGATCTCTACGAGACGGTGATCTGGGTGTCGTTCATTGGAATGGTCTTCGCGATCATTCTCGAGGCGGTTTACCGGAAGCGGTACTTCTTTTATGCGGGGTTGCCGGCGGCGATCCTGACGTTGATCGTGGCCGATTCGGATTCGACGATTCTCGACGCGTCGATCAATCCACTGACGGCGGTTCTGCGCAACAACATGTGGCTGACGATTCACGTGCTGACCATCGTTTCGAGCTACGCGGCGTTCGCGTTGACGGCGGCTTTGGGGCACATTGCGCTGGTGATGAGCTTGTGGGGGAAGCGTTACTCGGCGGCGCAGGCCGAGGTGCAATTCTTCATTTATCGCGCGATGCAGATTGGGATTTTGTTGATCGCGACGGGGACGATTCTTGGTGCGGTCTGGGCGAATTATTCTTGGGGACGGTATTGGGATTGGGATCCGAAGGAGACTTGGGCGCTTGTGACGTTGCTCTGCTATATCGCGCTGTTGCACGGGAGGTTGGCGGGATTGTGGAGCGGATTTGGACTGGCGGTTGGTTCGGTCGTCTGCTTTCTCTCCGTGATGATGTCGTGGTATGGCGTGAATTTTATTTTGGGCCAGAACGGGAAGAGCCTGCATAGCTATGGCTTGAGTAGCGGCGGCGGAGGCCTTGCGACCGGTTTTGCGGTGTTTGAGGTGCTCTTCGTGGTGTTTGTGCTTTGGTGGAATGCTAAAGGTCTTTCATTTGGCAAATCAACAGTGATTGCGACATCGCCGGGGTCTGGTCCTTCGACAAGCTCAGGATGACGGAGGGGAAAAAACACCGTCGCACGGAGTGCGACGGCTACCTCGGAAGGAAGGCACCGCCGCTAGGGACAGCGGCGGCTACCACCGAGGCTGAAGATTCGTGACAAAAAAGTGACATAAACGCGGGCAAAAGCTTTTGCATCGTGGCGGGGGTCAATTATGCTCGGCGTCTATGAGCTCTCCTGTTCGCGATTTTATCACGCATCACTATCGTCACTTTAATTCCGCCGCGCTGGTCGATGCGGCCAAGGGCTATGAGGCCCATCTCGCTGCTGGCGGGAAAATGTTTGTGACGCTGGCGGGCGCGATGAGCACGGCGGAACTGGGACTGTCGCTGGCAGAGATGATCCGGCAGGACAAGGTGGCGGCGATCTGCTGTACGGGCGCGAATTTGGAGGAGGATGTCTTCAATCTCGTCGCGCATGATTACTACGAGCGCGTGCCGAATTATCGCGATCTGACGCCTGCCGACGAGGAAGCCCTGTTGAGCCGCCACATGAATCGCGTGACCGATACCTGTATTCCGGAGATGGAAGCGATGCGGCGGATCGAGACGGCGGTGCTGGCAGAGTGGACCAAGGCGGACCAGGCGGGCGAACGCTTTTTCCCGCACCAGTTCATGTACAAGATTTTGAAGTCGGGCGTGTTGAAGAAGGAATACCAGATTGATCCGAAGAACTCGTGGTTGCTGGCGGCGATGGAGAAGAATCTGCCGATGTTCGTGCCGGGCTGGGAGGACGCGACCTTGGGCAATATGTACGCGGGGCATGTCATTTCCGGTGACGTGAAGAAGGTGCACACGGTGAAGACGGGCATCGAGTACATGATGGAACTGGCGCAGTGGTACACGGAGACAAGCAAGACGAACTCGATTGGGTTCTTCCAGATTGGCGGCGGCATTGCCGGGGATTTCCCGATCTGCGTGGTGCCGATGTTGCACCAAGATTTGCAACGGCCTGAGGTTCCGCTCTGGGGTTACTTCTGCCAGATCAGTGACTCGACGACGAGCTACGGTTCCTACTCGGGAGCGGTGCCGAACGAGAAGATCACTTGGGGAAAGCTTGGGATCGATACGCCGAAATATATCATTGAGTCGGATGCTTCCATCGTGGCGCCGCTGATTTTTGCTTATCTGTTGAAGTGGTAGGGGGAGTTTTGACGGAATTACCAAATTTTTCCAAATTAACGGAATTTATTAACGGGAAAACATCGGTACATGAAATCAAACTAACTTATGAACATCGCATTCGTTTCCACGGCTCATATTCATACCAAGGGTTTCATTGAACATATTCTTAAGGTGAAGGATGGGCGGAAGGTTGCGGCGGTTTGGGACGATGTGGTGGAGCGTGGAGAGAAGTACGCGAAGATGGCGAACGCGCCCTTTGTGGCGGATTTATCGAAGCTGCTGGCCGATTCCAGCATCGATGGATTTATCATTTGTGCGGAGAACACGCGGCATCTGCCGTTGCTGAAGCAGGTGCTGCCGGTGGGCAAGCCGGTGTTTTGCGAGAAGCCAGTGGTAACGACGGTGGAAGATTTGCAGGAAGTCCGCGCCTTGCACGCCAAGTTCAAGACACCTCTTTTCTGCGGCTATTTCCAGCCGTTTGATGGGCAGATGCGGGCCATTGCTAAGTTGTTGCAGGAGGGCGCGGTGGGGAAGGTCACGCGCATTCGGTACCGCAATGCACATCATGCCGCTTACGGTCGTTGGTTTGATAATCCTGATGTCGCTTGGTTTTACGATCCTGCGTTATCTGGCGGCGGAGCGTTTATGGATATGGGCACGCACGCGTTGCATCTGGTGCGGACGCTCTTTGGCCCGGTCAAGGAAGCTTGGGCGGAGATTGGGAATCACTCTGGCATTTATCCTACCGTGGATGATTTTGGCATTGCGCAGCTTCGCTTTGCATCCGGCGTGCTCGGCACGGTGGAAGCGGCGTGGACGCAGACGGGCGGAATCGGTGGCCTGGAAGTGGTTGGCTCCGAGAAGACGATTTGGAATACGAAGGACGGCTATGTCATCAGCGGCTCCGATGAGCCGATCAAGCCGATCGAAGCCGCGCCTACCCGCGTTGACCGCCTCGTCGCGGTGATTCAGGGGAAGTTGGATGCCGAGACTCTGCGGGCCGATCTTGATGCGACCTTTGATACCGTCGCCATCATGGCCGCTGCTTATGCTTCCGCGAAAAAGGGTTCGTGGGTTTCGGTGAGTTAACTGTGATAGCAGGGCTCCTTGACCTTCATTCTTTTCACTCTTACGCTAAAGACATGAGCCTGAGCTATCCGGTCGTTCTCATTCCATCTGAGGAAGGCTATGCTGTGGGTTGTCCTGCATTGCCGGGATGTTGGTCGCAGGGAGCCACGGAAAAGGAAGCCCTGCAAAATATTCGTGAAGCCATCCAGGACTATCTTGCTGCCGTCACGGATTCTCTAAAGGGGGATGTACGAGAAGTCGAAGTTGTCATGTGATCCATGCCGAAGCTTCCCGGCATCAAACATCTTCAGGCAATACGCGCTACTTCGTTATTAGCTGCGGCTTAGCCAGACGAGGATGCAGAACTCCAGGAAGACCAACGCGATTACGAGAGGTGCATAACGTTCTGCGGACGATTTCTTGTTAAAGGTTGCCAGGCTTGATTTGGTTTTTTTGCTATGGTCTGTACTGAAGCTGGAAAGAGCAAACGGGATCGCGAGCGTGCAGAAAATCATGCCCATGATGAAATGTCCGAAGTTGCCGGGATGAAGGCCGGGATCGAGCAGTGCACGGGAAGGGTCTGTAGGTAGATAGGAGAGGGGGCGGGTAGCTCCTCTTGGAAATCTTTCGACGGCATTCGAACTGGAAACATAGCCCCACCAGTGCCCGGGGGAGATCGTCGTTCCGGTGAAATTCTGGCCAGCAACCGTGTAAGTATACGTGATTTCCGGGAGGTAGCTTGTATTTCTGCTGCGTCCGGCGGTGTATAGATGGATGTGAGAGCTTTCGATTTTACCTGAAGTTGTCGGCCAGCTTGTGCTTTGGAAGGCTTCGATGAGATCTCCCATGGTCGAGGCGATGCATCCCATGCCGATAAGTGCGAAGCAGAGGAAGACGAGAAAAAATACGGTCTTGCTCGTTCCGGGGTTGGAGGTGGGATGGGCGTAAGTGGGAGTGGGAGAATGTGCGTATTTGGGTGCAGGGGGACGCTCTTGTTTCTCTGCGCGAGTGACTTCAGAAGTGCCGGGACGCAAGGCGTTGCACTTCCAACAGGATTCGAAATTGGAGGGATTGGTTTCTGAGCAAGAAGGGCATATCCAATCGGTGCCATCTTTCTTATCCGTCAGCTTTTGGGATTTCAGCAGGACAATGGCCTTGTCGTAATCGGCGTCATCCACGACACAGAGCGTTGGAAAATACATCGCGCCGGCGACTTCGGGATTGGCGGTGTATTCATTCCGAATGAAGGAGGAAATCCCGGCTTCATCCAGCATGGATTTGTAGTAGCCGACCTGCGTGACGTCTTGGTTGGTGAAGACTTCGCGCATGAAACCAGCATGGCTGGCGTTGGTTCAAAAGCAATTCGGAGGAAAGGCCGGCGGAACTGATCCTTCGACGGGCTCAGGATGACGGAATGGGGAGGGGGCGCTTCCTGTCCCGCATTCGCGGGACCCGGACAACACACGCACGCGTGGCGTTGACGGGCCGCCAAAAAAGAACCGTCGCACGGAGTGCGACGGCTACCTCGGATGGGAATGGGGCAGTCCGGAGGCTGACCCTCCAGATTAGAAGCCGGGGAGGCCGCCGAGGCCGGCGGGCATGAGCTTGCCGAGTTCCTTGGCGGCGTCGGCTTTGCCTTTGTCGATGGCTTCGCGGACGGCGGTGACGATGAGGTCCTCGAGCATTTCGGCGTCATCCTTGAGGAGAGCGGGATCGATCTTGAGGCTGACGAGTTGGCCTTCGCCGGTGGCAACGGCCTTGATTTGTCCGCCAGCGGCTTCGGCTTCGTAATGGCGGTTGGCGAGATCGGCTTGAAGTTTGGTGGCCTTGGCTTGCAGTTCCTGCGCCTGCTTCATCATTTTCATCATGTTCATGGGAGTGCTCCGGTTGGGTTGAGTGCGAGTTTACCTGCTGGCAGGCGGGACGATTTTGGCTTCAAAAATTTTCAGGGCGTTTTGGATGACGGGATCGGCCAGAAACGCTTCCTGCGACATATTGGGCGGTGGCGGAGCCGGTTTGCCGGGAATGGCGGAGGTCACGGTCACCGGCGCGGGCGTGGCGGCGGGAGCGGTGCGTCCATCTCCCAAGATAAAGACCAGACGCAGTTTGGATCCGAGTTGCTCGTTCAGGGAATTTTCCAGCAATTCGAGATTTCGCGGGCTGCGTAGGAAGAAGAGTTTTTTTTCCATCGCGGTCGGCAGCATGACTTCGATTTGGTCTGCTTTGCAGGCGTGGAACTGGACGGCGCGGATGGTGTCGGCTTCCATCGGTCGCTCCAGTGCGAATTTTTCAGCGGCAGCGGCCCAGGCTTTTTGCGCGGCGGTAGTGGTGACGGTGGGGACAGCTGGGGGCGGTGGTGGAGTGGCAGGGACGATGACTGGAGTTGAGACGGGCGGGGCAGGTGTTGGTGTTGCTGCGGGGGGAGTAGTCCTGGCTGGAGTCGATGCCTCGTGTGCGGGAGCAGGACGGCTTTCCGGTGCGGCCGCTTTCCCCGGCGATGCGGGCGCGCCACCCAAGGATTCGAGAATGCTTTCGAGCGAGACTTTTTCCTTGAGCTGGCTCATTTGGATAAGCGCGACTTCAAAGACGACATCCTTGGCGAGGGCGTAGCGCAGGCGGCTTTCGAGGCGGCTGAGTTCCTCCAAAATGCCGAGTGCGGCGGAGCGGGAGATTTGGCTGGAGACTTCGGTCAGGACCTGTTTTTCCTGGGTGGAGATATCGCCTTCCAGCGCCGTCGGCGAGACCTGATAGATGACGAGGTTGCGGAAGAAGCCGAGCAAATCCTGACTCAACTTGCCGAGATCTTTTCCAGCGGCGGCGAGTTCGCGCGCGGCTTTGAGCACGGCGCCGACATCACCCTGGGCCAATGCGCGACCGAGCGCTGCGACGGGCGTGAAACCGGTCAGGCCGAAGAGCGTGAGTACATCGGCCTCGGAGACTTTGTCGCCATAAAAGCTGATGGATTGATCGAGCGCGGACTCGGCATCGCGCAGGCCGCCCTCGGCATAACGGGCGATGGCGTCGAGCGCGGCTGGCTCCGCGGTTACTTTCTCAAGATCGCAGATGTGGGCGAGGTGTGCGCGGATGAGGGGCTCGGGAATACGGTGGAGATCGAAACGCTGGCAGCGGGAGAGAATCGTGGTGGGGAGCTTATGGACTTCCGTGGTGGCAAAGATGAATTTGACGTGCGCGGGGGGCTCTTCCAGCGTCTTGAGCAGCGCGTTGAAGGCGGCGCCGCTGAGCATGTGCACCTCATCGATGATGTAGATTTTGTAGCGGCCCTTGGCCGGGGTGTAGCGGACGTTGTCGCGGAGGTCGCGGACATTTTCGACGCCGTTGTTGGAGGCGCCGTCGATTTCGAGTACGTCGAGGCAATTGCCCTCGGCGATTTCGCGGCAGATAGGTTCGTTGGGGTCGAAGTCGGCGGTGGGGCCTTTATTATCCGTTCCGCCGTGACCGGCTTCGAGTGCCTTCGCGAGGATGCGTGCCGTGGAGGTTTTGCCAGTGCCGCGTGGGCCGACGAAGAGATAGGCTTGGGCGATGCGGCCCAGTCGGAGAGCGTTGGTGAGCGTTCGCACGACCGGTTCCTGACCGACGATCTCGGCAAATGTTTGGGGACGGTATTTGCGTGCGAAAACCTGATAAGCCATGGGGAGAGAATCGTAACGCGAACGCGGAGCGCGGCAAGTCTGGAGGCACCGAAATAGGTCTAATAAGGCTGATAGTTCGGATGGGAACTAGAAAAATAAAAACCAGGAGCAACAACAACGGCAGTCAAGTTACCGTTGCTTCCTTTCGGACCTGGCGGGGTTGGCCTGCTGACGCTTTGCTACTCCTGGCACGCTGAGCGTAGCGCAACTTTGCGAGGCTTGCCATGTTAAATTAAGGACTGGAATGCGCACATTGAAGCGTGGCGTCTTCAGAACGGTCTGAAATGTCCGGTAGAGGACATTTTTTGTGTCACTTCATCGTACGCTAGCATTGCTGCGCAAGGTTTTTGTAACTGATTATCAGTAGCTTACGTCAATAATAGAAGATGGCCCGATTCCTGATCTCCACGATGGTCAAGTCATGCTATATTTCCGAGTGATATGCCCGACACGCATCTTATTTTACATGTAAAAGGGACTGAGCAGGAGACGTCCACGCTTCCGAAGCAGGTCGTCCGCGCCGCCATTTCCCAAGGCCAGATCACTCATTCGCAACTGATCTGGGTCCCGGAGGATAACACCTGGAAGCAGGTCCGGGAATTGCCGCATCTTTTGCCCAGCCAGAAACTGGCGCCCGCCCCGCTGCCGCGCGTGGCGACAGGCAACTTGCCCCGTGTCGCGACGGGTAATCTGCCGAAGGTGGCGGCGGTCGCAGTGCCCAAGATAGCTGCGCCCAAGGCGAAAACGGGCACGGTTCCCCGGATTGCAACGGGTACGTTGCCCAAGGTGGCCACACCCAAAATTCAGACGGGACCGGTTCCTCGGATCGCAACAGCATCGACTGGCGCACCCGTCGTCAAGGTCGCCGCCGCGGTCGCACAGCCCACGAAAAGCTATGTGGTCAAGGAAGAAGACGCGGGTGCTCATCCGCTCAAGTGGATTTCCATCATCCTGGGAGCGCTTATTCTTGGTATGGTGGGTGTGAACTATTTGTTGGTCGATCGCCCCTTGGTCTCGAGCTTGGGCGAGACGCCATTTTCCCAAGTGAGTGTGTATGCTCATCTGGGCGCTTATGTTCAGCCGAATGTCATCGTGATTCACATTCCGACTTCGAGTGCGGTCACAAGTGCTAACCTGACGGAATTTCTTGGGGCCCTCGCGCACAGCACGCCCACGATTCCGATGAGCAGTAATTCCTTCGCCCGGGTGGCACTTACTTCCGGTTGGACTGCCAGCTATACGCTCACTGGTAACGACTGGAGGCAATTGGGTGATATGCCGAACGACCAGCGAAAAGAATTTCTGCTGTCGGAACTGACCGATGCCACCGGAGAGCCGTTGATGTCCGCGCAACCGAATCAAGACGAGGCCACTTTGCATGCCGAGCGCGAGAAGGTTTGGAACGCGTTTGTCGCGCAGTTCACGCGCTCCTGAGGGACCTACGATTTCCCGGAGGGATACCAATCCTTCAAAACGGCCACGGCGGAATCCTTATAATAGGAGGCCATGCCGATCAACGCGCCACCGAGAAAGAGCATGGTGACGAGAAGAAACCGGTTCTTGTAACTGATCTCGCTGGGATCGACGTTGGTCATGAAAAAGAAAATAAAGAACGGCGTCGGGAAGCTGAAAGCCCCCAAGCTGATACATTTGATAAGCAGAAACCTGTTCTTCACTACGACAAAATACTTGCTTAAGCTATTGACGGCAAGCAGGACAATCTGGCTTAACTGCAATTACATTTGTGAAAGCAGTTCGCGAAAATCCCCTAAACATGACCACAGCTACGCACTTTCCGTGCCGTTCTCCCTGGATAATAGTAATCCGCGGGGTCGGACTTTGCGCTTTTTTTCTTTTACTGGTTTCGGTGGGAAACCATCTCGTGGCCGCTCCGGCAGACTCTCATCCGGCGTCCGATGGTTCGGAGGATTTTGGTCAATATCTGGTCGATCATCAGGCGGATCTTGAGCCCTTTTTTGACAAAAATCTTGAGGACCTGATCAGGAAGGCGATGCCCATGGTGCTGGGGTTGCTGGCCTGGATCACAATGTTCGCCCTCGTGGTGGGATGGGTGGTGGACGTTTTGCTGGCACGCGGGTTTACGCCGTTTTTCGCTCCGGCTTATGCCAAGATCAAGCGGGCGCTTGTCTATTCGACCGGGCGACTGGTCTTGAACCTGATTGTTCTCGGCCTGATGGCTTTGACGGTGTTTGTCAGCATGAGATTTGTTCATGCCGGGATTATCAATCTCCTTGTGGCGATAATTCTCACCCTTGTCGCAATGGCGGCCCAAGTAGCATGGCTGGCGTTTCTGTTTCGGATGAATGTTGGCAGTTCGGTCATATTCTATGTCATCATTTTGGGAGCACAGGTAATCACGTTCGGTTTGGTTGCCGCGCCGATTCTCGTCGGGCAGCCATCCGCCTTGGCCTACCGTTTCGTCAACGAAACTCTCACGCCGCAATTGCAGGGCGAGGTCGATTCCACGAAACAGGACCTGGCCGAAATCGACCAGGCACGAGATGCCAGCAAGGCAAAAATCGACGGGCTTCAGAGTAAGATCGCCCAGGACCAGGCGGAGGTGGAAAAATTGAACTTGGAAATTGAAGCCAAGAAAAACTCCGAAGCTTATCTTTTCCAGCAGGTCGTCAAGGTCGAAGCGGCGGGAGATTTGGCCGCGGCGCACGATCAGTTCACCGCGCTGCTGGTGAAATATCCATCGGGTGCCCTGGCCGATTCGACCAAGGCGCATCTGGCCCAGGTTGATAGTGAGTTGGCCGCACAGGAGGCCCAGAAGAAGCAGGCCGAGGCTGATGCGATTGCGGCTGCTGCTGCGGCGCGGGCCGATTTACTGGCGCGAGCGGCAAAAGGCGAGGTGGAGTTGTCCGAAATGCGACTGGCGCTGGTGGGTAAGAACCGGGCCGATGTAACCGCCCTGTTCGGGACGCCGACGGAAACCGCTTCCGATCGCTGGGGTTATGCCCAGCAGATGATAGTCAATCGGATGACCAGCGAGAAACACGGACTGGCGATTTATTTTACGGAGGGCATTGTGCAGAGTGTCGATTATTATGATGGAGCGGCCAAATGAACGGACGCCTGCTTTTCCTGGCTTTGACTAGCTTTGCTGGATTTTTGGTCATCCAGACACCGGGGCGGGCCCAGAGTTCACAAATTTCCCCGGAGCGTCTCGATATACTTGACCGGCGGGGTTACTTCACGCCTGCTTTCAAGGCGGCGGTCCATGGCCTGGTGGATGCAAAGAAGGCGGTTATGGATGCCAAGGTGGACGAGTTGAAATTGAATCTTAAATTACCCGACTTGCAAACGCAGCTCGACGATTCCGAGGAGAAAGTGAACGCGCTTCGCAAGCAGTTCTCCGACTTGGACCACGCCGACGAGAACGATTTTGCCGAGCTGCAAAAGAAGATCGGGGATGCCAGCGCCACGCTGGAAGAGCAACGAATCCTAGCCCAGGCTTATGTCTGGGCTTACCCGGCCAGCCCGCACCAGGCAGAGGCGCAGCGCGATTTGCAGGATGTGCAGAAGAAGATCGCCGATCAAAAGCAGGCGGAGGCGGATGCCGAAGCGGCCCGCGTGGCGGCGCATGCGAAGCTGGTACAGCGCGCGCAGGCCCGGGACTTGAGCATTCAGGAGTGGAGGGATTTACTGCTCACGATGTCCAAGGAAGACATATTAAAATTTCTCGGGCCGCCGCAATCCCACAGTCAGGATGACTGGAACTATACGGGCGCTTGGACGGAAGATGCAGTCACGCACCAGAAGGTTGGGTTGGATGTCGGTTTCAATGGTGGCCGGGTGAATAATGTCACCGAGGCGTCGCATTGATTACGGCGGCAGAGGGGCATGGTTTAAAAGTCTTAGCCCGATTCCAGCCTCTTTCCCTCTACCCAGTTGACCTCTGTCAAAAGCAATATCTATTCAATCAAGAGGAGGTATATCCTGAAAAATTAGAAGGCTTTTGGTTGCTATGATAAAACTCTAAGTTATCTATTTTCCCGTCTGCCGTTACATCAATGATAACGTACCATACAGGGTTCGCTTGCTCACCCGAGCCTGCGATAGGAGGTAAGTCGGAACTAATTTCCTTGAAATAGAGGCTGGTAAGGCTGCCTTTTTCCTTATACCCCCTGTAATCCATGTTTTTAGGCTCAGCACTATTAAGATCGGACCCTATTTGTGTTAGGCTTGAAACATAGGAAGCTTGACTACAAAGGCTGGAAAAAGATTGTGAGTAGTCTGTGGTATCGAGAGCTTGGCCGTTCGCTAGATGCTTTAGATTGGAAATTTGATGCCAAATTTTTGTCTCCACATCTCTTGCCGTCTGGGCTGTTGGGGGATCCGCAAATAGCAAAGAACAACAGGCAAGTAACATGGCGACAACTGGGGAGATTTTTTTCATATAGATGCTGTTTTGATTTGTTGCAGGTCTTTATGCGAAATTCTGTTTATTTTCAATAAAGCAAATATCATGGTTCTCTCTTCACATGCCATATGAATAGCCGGTCGTTTAAGGCTTCGTGACTGTAATAATGGCAGCATATTTTCCCAGGAGCTCGTTTATTTGAGGAGTTACACGGAGGTGGCGAATCACTGAAGTGTTACCGCCAGGGGGATCGGGGTCGATGACAATGCCATCATTCTCGGGCTTAAAACCTCCAGGCACAGGACTGAAGTACCCGCAAATCATTATCATCGAATGCCAGGCGTCACAAAAATAAATAGGTTGTCCGGCCGCTAGCGCAATTTCCATGTCATTATTGGTAATATCGGTCCGTGAGTGGGTCCAGTTGTCAGTAATTTTGGAACTGAGTGTGAAGTGGGTGCCATTTGCGTCGACCCAGGAATGGTTGAGCAGAGGGGTTAATTCCTGGGGTTGACCGTATAGACCGGGACCAAACGGAACGCCGGGTTTTATTTGTTGAACGATTTGAGCTTCTGGCCAATCAATATCATAGAATCTAAGATAATTGCTTAGGGACGCTGCCCAACAGGTATATTGAGTCTGTTGACGGGGGCCCAACATCTTTTGTGGAGACGGAACAAACGCTTGAATTACGCCGGGCGCTGTAGGCACGGGCGCAGTGTTTGCTAGGGCCGATGTTATTAAGAACAACACAAATATGCCAAGAAACAAAAATTTCATTCAATGAAAGTAATCGGCTTATTGACCGATTAAAACCTCAAAGAGCAAAAACGGATGAATTTAAGCTTAATAATATAAAACATTAAGTCAAATATATTGCCGCATTAGGTTTGGGGCCATTTCGCTTTCGGTACTCTACGACTTCGGGGGTGTGGTGTTGGGAGGCGTGGGGGCTGCGGGAGGGGGAAGCATTTTTGCGGTTACCACCATGCCGTCGTTGAGGTCGGCGGGGGGATTGGTGATGAGGCGATCTCCGTCCTTCACATTTTGGAGGATTTCGACTTCGGTGCCGAAATCGCGTCCCACTTTGACGGGAAGAAGGCGGACTTTGAAATGGTCCTTGTCTGGATCATCCATGTTTTCGAGGAGGGCGACCTGGGCTCCTGCCGCATTGACGATAAGGGTGTTCGCCGGGATGAGGACGGCAGGAGTCTTGTCCACGAGTTGCAGGCGAACATCGGCGTAGGCGCCAGGCAGAAGAGCACCGTCCTTGTTGGGCACGTGGATTTCTGTCCTTAAGGTGCGCGACGTATTGTCGAGAGCGCCCGCGTTTCGCACCACGTTGCCGATGAAGACGCGGTCGGGATAAGCTTGAACGTGAACGTCGGCTTCCACGCCGGGCTGGATCGACGGGGCGTTGCCCTCGGGGACATCGACGTACACGCGTAAAGGATCGGTCTGTGCGATGCGGAAAAGTTCGCTCGTGCCGGTGGCGGCGGTGCCGGTTCCGGACGAAACGAGGTTGCCCACCTCGATGTGGCGAAAGGTGATGGTCCCGGCGAAAGGCGCGCGGATCTGCTTGAAGTTTTCCGTGGCGGTCAACTGCTGCACAGTGGCGAGGTCGGCATCGAGATTGGACTTGGCTTCCCGCAACGTGGCGTCTTTTTCATCGGCTTCCTCTTGGGAGACAGCTTTGTCCTTGACCATGGCGTCCCAGCGATCGGCGGCAGTCTGGGCAATGGCGAGGGCGGCCTTGGCCTGCTCGGCGGTCGCCTGAGCCTGGCTAAGTTGCTGGTCGACTTCGGGTGTGTCCAGCTCGGCGAGGAGGTCGCCTTCCTTGACCTGGTCCCCGATATCGACGAGCCAGCGTTTCACGTAACCGGAGGTGCGTGCGAAAATGGAGGCCTGTTGAAAGGCGTCGACGGTCCCGGGAAGCGGCAACTCGCTTTTGGGCATGGCGAGATGGGCGGCAACATAAACGACGTGGCGTTCCGTGTTGAGTTTTTGTTCCTGATCAAGCTGGCTTTGGGTGGCCAAGCGGGGCGAGATGCCGAAGAAGTAGAAAACTCCGGCGAAAACGAGGAGGCCCACAACGAGCAGAACCAGGAAAAGGGAAGAGGTCTTGCGCGGGTTGCCCGGTGCTGGCGTGGCCGGAGGTCTGGCCGCAGTGGTGGCGGGAGTGGGAACTGCCGGAGGCTTGGAGGCTGGAGCGGATGCGGGCAGTGTGGGGGCAGGATCTTTTTTTGGTGAGGGAGGTGCGCTCATGTAAGTGGATGGTTTTCGGCGGGAGATTTTGGCTTGGAGCGTGTGGGGGAAGGATGACCATTGCCGCCGCCCGCTGCGGTTTCGTCGGCATGGGCGCCGGAACGCGAACGACCGGTCAACTCGACTTCGTCGATGACTTCGTATTCGTTCGGTTCGAGGAGCAGGGGATCGAAATGCATGTCCTTATCTTTCTTGCGTAAGAGACTGTAGACCACGGGAACAAAAAAGAGCGTGAAGATTGTGGCGACGAGCAAGCCACCGATCACTGCGCGACCAAGCGGAGCGTTCTGTTCGCCGCCGTCGCCGAGCCCGAGCGACATGGGCAACATGCCGATGATCATGGCGAGCGCGGTCATGATGACGGGGCGCAGTCGCCCTTTTCCCGCCGCCAATGCCGAGTCGAAGGACGAGAGACCTCCATGGCGCTGCTCGTTGGCAAAACTGACCACGAGGATGCTGTTGGCGGTGGCGACGCCGATGCACATGATGGCTCCCATCAGGGCTGGTACGCTCACCGGAGTGTCGGTCAGAAAGAGCATCCAGACGATGCCCGCCAACGCGCCTGGAAGCGCCATGATGATGATGAAGGGATCAAGCCATGATTGGAAATTGACGACCATGAGGAAATAGACCAGGCCGATGGCGACAAGGATTCCGAAGCCCAAGCCGGTGTAGGCTGAGGTCATGCTTGTGACTTGGCCACGAACCAGAACCTGTGAGCCGGTGGGCAGGATGCTATCGGGCGCGGGCGGGGTTTGGGCCGGGCTGAAGAATTTGGTGTAGAATTTTCCGAAGAACGTAGCCGGTGGAGCGTCCGGATGAGCGGCTGGCATGGGCTTGAATTGGTTGACGATTTTCTGCACGTCCGCCGCTACGCTGCCGAGGTCGCGGTCCTGAACGTTGACGAAGACGTCATAGACAGGCGCGACGGAGTAGTGGGAAATGATGGCGGGGGTATTGGTGCGGGTGATCGGGGCGAGGTTTTCGAGTAACTGTGGCGTCGTCAGTTTGCCCGCGCTGATGGGCGATTGTCTCAGGGCATCAAGCGAATCGATTTTGTATTGGGGAGTCTGCACGGCGACGGTGTAGTTGACTCCGTTGATCGGGTTGAGCCAATAATTGGGAGCGGTCTGGCTGCTGGAGCTGAGCGAGATGAGGAGATCATTGGCGACATCGCGCTGAGTGAGGCCGATCTGGCTGGCGCGGGTGCGGTCCACATTGACGAAGAAGGTCGGGTAGGTGTTCACCTGCTGGATATGGACGTCGACCGCGCCGCGCACATTGCGGATACGTTCCGCCAACTTGAGGGCGACTTGATAATCGGCCTGATCATTCTTGGCGGGGCCGGTCACCTGCACGTCGATGGGCGAGGGGAGGCCGAAGTTGAGAATCTGGCCGACGATATCGGAAGGCTGGGTGAAGAAATCATAGCCGGGCATCTGGTACTTGAGGCGATGACGGATCTCCTTCACGTAAGCCCAGGTCGATTTGTGGTTGGGCTTGAGTGAGACGAGCATTTCGCCGTCGAATGGACCGATGGTGGCGGAATCGGTGAAGGCCAGATTGACACTGGGGGGAAGTCCAATGTTATCGAGTACGAGATCGAGTTCGTCTGCCGGGATGACTTGGCGGATGATGTCCTCCACTTGGGAAAATCCCTTTTCGGTTTCCTCGATGCGGGTGCCGCTGGGCGCGCGGATGTGGAGACGGAATTGTCCGGCATCGACCTGCGGAAAGAAGTCGCGACCCAGCACCCACGGATTAAAGATCACAAGGCTCAATACGGCAAAGCTGACTGCGATGATGATGACGCGGGTGGGCGCGTGCAGGGCGGATTCCAAGTAATGGACGTAGCGACCTTGCGTCCATTCAAATCCCTTGATGAAACGCCACTGGACGATGGCAAAGGGATTTTTTGGAGGAGGTACGACGTGACCTTCAGGATGATGGACTTCGCCTTTCAAAAGAAAGTTCGCCATGGTCGGCGCGACGGTTCGTGAGAGAAAGTAGGAGGCCATCATGGCAAAGACGACGGCTAGCGCGAGCGGCGTGAAGAGGTAGTAGGCGACTCCCTTGAGAAAGAAAATAGGCACGAAGACGATGCAGATGCAGAGCGTCGAGACGAAAGCCGGGATGGCGATTTGATGAGCGCCGTCGAGGATCGCCTTGACCATCCGCTTGCCGAGACTCATGTGGCGATGAATATTTTCAATGGTGACGGTGGCATCATCGACGAGAATGCCGACGGCAAGGGCCAAGCCGCCGAGGGTCATGATGTTGAGCGTCTTGCCGAGCGCGGCCAGCAGGATGAGCGAGCAGCAGATGGCCAACGGAATCGAAATGGCGACGATGAGCGTGCTGCGCCATGACCCAAGGAAGAGGAGGATCATGAGTGCTGTCAGCATCGCGGCGATCGTGCCTTCCACGAGTACGCCGTTGAGGGCCGCCCTGACGAAAATCGATTGATCGAACATCGGCTCGACGCTCAGTGCGGCGGGGAGTTGCGATTTGACCAGGGGCAATTTGTCCTTGATGCCCTGCACAACATCGACCGTCGAGGCGGAGCCGTTTTTGAGCACGGTGAGCAACGCCGCCTTTTCTCCATTGAGCTTGACTACGTTGACTTGCGGTGCGTAGCCATCGCGAACTTGCGCGACGTCCTTGATGTAGATCGTGGCGCTTCCGACCTGCTTGATGGGTAGGTTATTGAGTTGATCGAGAAGGTCCGGGCTGCTGTTCATGAGGACGTTGTATTCGCGGTCGCCGATTTTCACCGTGCCTGAGGGCAGGATGACATTTTGATTGCCGATGGCGTCGCTGACCTGACTTGGGGAGATATCGAGCGACTGGCATTTTTTCAGGTCGAGATCGACGGAGACGAGCCGCTGTTTTCCGCCGTAGGGGAGGGGAATGGCCGCGCCTTTCACCTCGGCGAGCGGACGCCGGATGAAGTTCAGGCTTTGATCGTAGAGCTCGGCTTCAGGCAACGTCTTGCTGCTGACAGCGAGTTGCAGGATCGGAACCGAGGAGGCGTTGTATTGAATGATTAGCGGCGGCGTGGCGCCGGGCGGAAAAATCTTGAGCAACGTCTGGCTGATGGCCGTGACCTGAGCGACGGCCTGCTCGATCTTGACGTTGGGTTGAAAGAAAACCTTGATGACGGCGAATCCCGGATACGAGATCGATTCCTGATGCTCGATGTCGTTGACGGTCGTATTCATCGCGCGCTCGCTGATGGTGACGAAGCGGCGTTCCATCTCTTGGGGAGGCAGGCCCGTGTAGGACCAGATGACGCTGACGACCGGGATGTCGATGGAAGGAAAAATATCCTTCGGCATGGTGACGTAGCTCACGGCCCCCATGATCAGGATGAGGACGGCCATCACCGTAAAGGTGTAAGGTTTGCGAAGGGCGAGGCGAACAATCCACATGGGAAGCAATTATAAAATAGAGGAGAGAACTTCGGAATTGTTGACCAAAAGTTTAGTAGAGTACGCGCACTTCATGCGAAGTGCAAGAGTCGGAGCTTTATGAGGAATAAGGGAATCGCTTGGTACCTCTCATTCAAGGACACCATAAGATTCCAAGTTTGAGATCGTAAACCTGATCGAAAGTTAACGAGGATTAAACCTAGTTGGCGAATAGATGTAAGTCTTAATAATCAATTTCAGAATATTTTTGTGAACGCGACTATATGTTGTTAATCCATTTATCGTAAATGATTTATGAATTAGTTTGAAAAATAAATTTGCCAGATTTGAAAAGATTTTGTTTAAAATTTGCTTTTTTTTCGTAACCCAACATGTTCATGCAACGTCTAACAAGAAGTGAGTCGGTGGTTGTTTGCGCCTTTAGACGGGAATTTGGGCCAGTGGGCCAAAAGGCGCTCGAATAGCTTAGAAACTACGGAAGGTAATGTTGGAAAACTCCTTGTTAATGCGAGGGGCCAAACTACCCGGTCCTCGGTTTGAGTCAGTTCGCCAAGGCTTGCGATGAAAGGATAATTCTTATGAGTATCATGCACTGTTCCCTTCTTTCCTTGGGTTGTGTTTTTGGTTTTACACCCGCAAACGAACAAACCACGATGACCGCCCTTAGGGCCCTCAAAATTGCCCAACGGCGGTTGCGGCCTGAAGTACGGGCCAAGCTGTTGAGTGTTTCCAGCGCGCGCACGGATGAGAGCCTGGTGCCGGAGGCTTGGCGTTTCGTTTTCCTCGACCAAGCGACCAGCGGCCATAGCCGGGTCGTGACAGTAGCGGCTAAGACATCATCGGAGCATCCCGATACGGTCGAGGCTTTCAGTTCCTCCAAGTCAGATGACCTGGATATTCTGCATCCGATTACGCAGAACAAGTTCCTGGTTGATTCCGACAAGGTGCTTGAGCAGATTCGCGAGGCATCCAAGCTGAAAGGTATTCTGGCGGCGGAATATCGATTGCTCCAGCCACGCAGCGGTCGGGAACCGCTTTGGCATTTGTTTTTATATGGGCAGGAGCAGGAACCGGTGGCCTCATTCGTGATCGGCGCCAGGTCCGGCGACATTGAACTGAACGGTCACGGGGACAAAAAAATTCTCTGTGGAGCCTAGGGGATTCGAACCCCTGACCTCCTCAATGCCATTGAGGCGCTCTACCAACTGAGCTAAGACCCCAGAGAAGTTTGCGCGAAAGCGCAAACGCGAGTGGTTAGAATAAGCATCTCTGCCGGTTGGTTACAACGGAAATTCGCAATTCTTACGTTCAGGTCATTTCAGGATTTATTGGAAAGGCGCAGTTTGGTGGCTCATCGCCTGGGCGTGGGCCAGATTATTTTGGGCGTTGATGTCGTTGGGATTTAGGCGCAGGGCTTCCTGGAACTGGGAGATGGCTTCGTCGATGCGACCGCTTTGGGCGAGAGCGATGCCGAGGTTGTTATAGGCCTTGAGGTAGGTGGGATCGATTTCCAACGATTTTTGAAACTGGGCGATGGCCTCGGCGATCTGTCCTTTTTGGAGGAGAGCCCAGCCTAGATTGTTGTAGGCGTCGGCATAGCGGGGATTGATTTCAAGTGCTTTTCGGAATTGCGTTATCGCGTCGTCCGGCTGTCCGCTTTGCAGGAGGATATTGCCGAGATTGTTGTGGGCATCGGCGTAGTTGGGATTGATTTGCAAAGCTTGCTCGTATTGGACGATGGCCTCATTGACCTGTCCGTTTTGGGCGTAGGTGATGCCGAGATTGTTGTACGCGCCGAAATTGCGGGGATCGATAGCGAGTGCCTTTTGGTATTCTTCAATCGCCTCATCCGGTTGCTGTTTTTGAAAAAGAGCATTGCCGAGACTGTTGTGGGCGTCGGCGTCTTTGGGATTTAGTTGCAGACTTTTCTGGATAAGGACGATGGCCTGATCGGTCCGGTTGGTTCGCGTGAAGATATTGCCAAGATTATGATCGGCGAGCCAACAACCGGGATTTTTCGCGAGGGTGTCGGTCCAGAGTGTTTCCTCATTTTGGTAAATCGAAGCCTGTCGCCAACTTAGAATGCTGAGGATCAACAAGAGTCCGGCGCAAGCGGTTGTTTGCAGCCAAAGTCGCTTTGGAAAAATGAAATCTGAGAGCTTGGACAATCCTGCTCCGATTAGAACGAGCGGCCCCATGCTGGCCAGGTATTGAAAATGATCGCCGACAAAGGAGTAGCGCCAAAAATATTGATCAACGAGTCCCAGCACAGGAAGCAGGGCAGCGATGAAATAAGCGAAGGCGAGGAAGTAGGGGCGTGCCCACGATTCGCGTTTGGACCATAAGATTGCCATGACGATGATGATGGCCAGCAGGGGCAGGTAGGAAAGTGCCTGTGTCGCGTTGATCTCCCAGCGAGGATAAATGAAAATCAGGGGATAGGGCCAGAGCAGTTTGCCGAGATAAAACCAGATCACGTCGCCTGAGGTCAGCAATCGAACCAGTAGACTGCGGACTTCTTGCGAATGATCGTCGAGGCCGTTCAGCTTGACTGTCCAGATGGTCGTGGCGGAGGCGAGGGCGGATACGAAAAAGATGGGCGCGGTTTTCGCGAGGGTGCGCCAGTTCCATCGGCCATCCATCCACCAAGCACACAGACAAAGGACTAGAGGTAGCACTACCGTTGAGGATTTGCTGGCCATGGCCAGGACGGCGAAGATCAGGACGAGGGCGTCGTTCCAATTGATTCCGCTTTGTGCCCGGAGTCCTTTGATGAAGAAAAGAATTGCGAGTAGATAGAACAGAGTGGACTGCGTGTTTTTTAGCTCTGTGATCCAGGCAACCGATTCCACTTCCACCGGATGCAAGGCCCAGAGCGCTGCGCCCAGCCATGCGCCGGGAATTTGCAAGCTGCGCAAAACCTGCCACAGCAGGAGCGCGCAGGCGCCATGCATCAGGACGTTGACAAGATGATAGGGCAGGGGATCGAGGCCCCACAGCGCGTGTTCGATCCAGAAGGTCGTTAAGGTCAGCGGATAATACCACGCGGCGCTGGTGGTCCAGATTTCCTTCAATCCGAACGGCCCGATGATGCACGGATTCTTGGTTAAGTGCGCATCGTCGTCCCAGATGAATCCCGCGTGCCAGACGGGTTGGTAGGCCAGAAAAACGGCGAGGAGCAGGAGCAGGCCCCAAAGCCAATCGCGGCTGGACGAGGAAGTGAGCGATTGAGTTGCGGCGACTTTTACGGAAGTGTCCGTGCGGATCGACTGCTTTTTCCTGGATGCCTTCCCCATGGCCGGTGCAATGGCTAAAACTTGGGGCCGCGCAAATCGATTACGCCGTTCGGCCAATCGACGATACCGAGGGGCTTGATGAGAAAGCTTGGTAGCGGTTCGATCAACCACTCGCCGGTTTTGGGATCGAGATGGCGAATGGAATTTTCAACGCCGCGATAGCCGCTGGATCCGTAGACACGGAGATCGCCCAGGAGAATGCCAAAGGGAATGCCCTGGCCGATCATCCAATCGTCACTCATCGCCAATAATCGGTGCACCAGGCCCTGGCCTCGGTGGGAGGCGGCGACGCAGACTTCAGCGATTCCTCCCATGCGCAGATCACCTGCGGATGTGCCGATGACCTTGTCGTGGATGGCGAGGTGCGCGACCAGTTGGCCGCTGCTGTCCCGGGTCAGCCAGCGATGCGAGGGCATCTCGGTGAAAAAGCGCTGGCGGGAAAACACGGCATTGACCTCTCCAGTGAAGCAGGAGGAAAGCAGTGTGCGTAATTCGGCGTCGAGTGCATCGCTGACGTCGCGGTCGTTGATATACTCAATTTGCATTGGGTCGTCCGGATACTTTTTTGGCGCGGCGGGCAAATTCCTTTGCCAGCGCGTGAGCGGTACGGTCGGCTTTTACGGCTGCGATGTAATCGGCGAGGGTGTCGACCAATCCATCGCGGATGGCGATTCCCTTTTCGAGCGATGCCCGGCGGGCGTCGCCGGCATAGTGCTCGGGATGATCGGCGTACCATGCCATGGCGTTGCGTGTGGGAGGCAGATGCTTCATTCGTCCCAGCGCTTTGCCGCCCTTGGCCGGTGCGCGATCGAGATGAACGTGTTCGGGATTGGTTGCGAGCAGGAGGCTGGCTTCCCATTCGCCCGCGTGATCAAGACGGGTAAGGAGATCGCCCCATTTACTTTTCTTTCGCCGGTCCTCCGAAATATGGGCGAAGGTGGGGAGATAAACCTGATAGGGCTTGTCTTCCGCGAGGCAGAATTGGGTGATGAGCGGAAGGAGCGCTTCGTTTCCACCATGTCCATTGACGATGATGATCTTGCGAAAACCGTTGCGTCCGATTTCATCCAACAGCGAAAGAAAAAGATCCAGCAGCAGTTTTGGTGGCAATGTGACCGTGCCTGGAAAGCAGCGGGCCTCAAAAATCTGACCGAAAAAGAAGTTGGGAAAGACGACCGCCTTTTCTTTTTCTGCGGCGAGGCAGGCGAGTTTGTGGCTGATCAGGCAGTCGGTGCCGAGTGGCATGTGATCGCTGTGGGGTTCAAGGACGCCGGTCGGCAGGATGCAGACGCCCGTTTTTCGTACAGCGAGGGAAAATTCCTTGGTGCTGAGATGTTCCCATTGCATAGGGCGATTATGGGTTGCTGATATTCTTGAGTCGAGCGATTAGGTCATTCCGCTCGACCGATGGTTTCGAGGAATTGATTTACGACCAGCGGAGCGGAGCAGTATTTTTCCGCGATCTTGCGTGCGGCGCGGGCGTGGCGGACGGGGTCTTTCCCAACTTCGTCCAAGGCCGCGGCGGCGCTGGTTTCGTCATGGAAGGAGAGCAGGCCTTCGTCGTGCGGATAGAAATCGGTCCAACCGGTGTCCTGCAAAATGACGGGGCGTCCGAGCGCGAGATAGGTGGCGCTGCGATCGCTGAACCAACCGCAGCGGGAGAGGACATAGCCCTGCTTGGCGACGCAAAACTCGCCGCGGCTTTGCGCGAGGTAATCGCGATAGCGCTGCCAGGGTGTATTGAGGGGGCGCACATCAATGAGGTTCCAGCCGGCATTACGGAAGAGTTTGGTGGTCTCGTCGTCAGGATGGAGATCGGTGGCGATTTCCAGCTTCTCCTTTGTCTTGCGAGGGAGGTTGATCAGCTTGTTGAATTCCTCCGATTTGTTGCCGTACCAGCCGCCGTCGTATTCGACTTGCGGGTAGCCGTACCAATGGGTACAGGTGGTCCAGACATCGCCCGGTTGATCTGGCTTTGGATTGGTAAAATAATCGAGCACGACTGGCACGCCGAGCGGGAGCCACGTTTTCTCGGCGAGGGGAGAGCGGCAGTCCTTGCGGCCCAGATGACGACCGATCGAGACGAACTTGGTGTGGAAATCGAGATGCATGTCGGACTTGTAGACTTCCGCCCAGATCTGGGTGAAGGCGGGGTCGAGATCGGCGTAGATTCTTTCCGGCAAAACCTCGAGTACGTCGCGTTGTTGAAAATGGCCGGAGATGTTGAAGAGAAATTCGGCGTCACGGGCGAAGTTGATGAGGTCGGCACGTTGCGGGGACTCGCCGTCGAAGAGCAGTGTGGCACGGTCGCTCAGGCCGAACTCGTTGACGACGGTATTCCAGTGGCTGAGATTGGCGCTGACACCGGGCGCGCATTTTTGGCCGCTGGTATCGATGCAACTGGCGGACGGAATGTCCTCGACCATCCAGACGTCCCACCCGGCGAGGCGAAAGCCCAGCACCCACTGCAGGAAGGCCCAGGTGTTGCCCGCACCATGGATGGGGTACGAGGCGAGGTTGACTCCAATGACGGCGCGGCGCGGCATATAATTAAAGTTCTTGGATGAGGACAATCAACGAGCACCAGATGATTCCGCCTCCGGCCAACAGGGCGCCGGGAGCCATGATCCATTGATAATAATAGCCCATTTTTTCGTGGTACTGTGCGTAGCAGTTGGCGAAAAGCATGACAGCCATGCCGAGATAGGCCAGTCCCATGATGACTGCCTGCTCTCCTGTGACAGGCATGAAATAGAGAAACAGAAAGTGGTGACGATCTGACCAGATTGCATACGAGTGTCCCGACACAAGTGAGTAGAGACTCCACGCGGCGAGCGCGATTGGCAGCATGATGCCCAAGCCGTAACGCAGCCACCAGAAGTCCGTATCACTAAGTGGAAGCTGGCGGTTGGACATAACCAAGGCCTGGATTCGCTTACACCCGGCTCTTGAACCACTCGATGGTGGTGGTGAGACCTGCTTCGAGATCGACGACGGGTTTCCAGCCGAGGAGTTTCGTGGCGCGGGTGATGTCCGGGCGGCGCTGCTTGGGATCATCGACGGGAAGTGCCTGGAAAGTGAGCGTGCTCTTTGAGCCGGTGATGCGAACGATGCGCTCGGCGAATTCCTTGATCGTGAGTTCGTTCGGGTTGCCGATGTTGACCGGTTCGTGGTAATCGCTCTGGGAGAGTTTGTAGATGCCATCGATCAGATCGGAGCAAAAGCAGAAGCTGCGGGTTTGGCTGCCATCGCCGAAGACGGTGATCGGTTCGCCCCGGAGCGCCTGGCCAACAAAAGCGGGAACAACGCGGCCATCCTTGAGGCGCATGCGCGGACCGTAGGTGTTGAAGATGCGGACGATCTTGGTGTCGATTTTGTGATAACGATGATAGGCCATGGTCATCGCCTCGGCGAAACGCTTGGCTTCGTCATAGACACCGCGCGGCCCGATGGGATTGACGTTGCCCCAGTAGTCTTCCGTCTGCGGATGGACGAGGGGATCGCCGTAACATTCGGAGGTCGAGGCGATGAGAAACTTGGCGTTCTTGGTCATGGCGAGGCCCAGCGCATTGTGCGTACCGAGCGAGCCGACCTTGAGCGTCTGGATGGGCAGTTCGAGATAATCGATCGGGCTGGCGGGCGAGGCGAAATGGAAAATGATGTCGATTTCGCCGGGGATATCGAGGTACTTGGTGACGTCCTGCTCGATGAAGCTGTAGTCCGCGTTGCTCTTGAGATGATCGAGATTGGCGGGATTTCCTGTGATGAAATTATCGACGCCGATGACCTTGAAACCCTCCTTAAGAAGGCGGTCGGTGAGGTGGCTGCCGAGAAATCCGGCGCCGCCGGTGACGAGTGCTGTTTTCATAAAATTAGTCTTCCTTACGGGCGGGGATGAGGCCGCTTTGACGGGCGAAGTCGAAGATGCCGCCGGCATCGATGACGGGCTTCACTTCTCCCAGAGGCTTGAGCTTGTAGGTCTGGCCATTGGCGCGGACCTCGTCCTTGTCGAAGTCGACTTCGACGTGGTCGCCGGTCTTGATGACTTCGCTGAGCGGAACGGTGCTTTCGTAGGGATAGAGCTCGCCGGTGGCGATGGAGTTGCGGAAGAAGATGCGGGCGTAACCCTCGGCCACGATGACCTGGCAGCCGGCGGCACCGAGGGCGATGGGGGCATGCTCGCGCGAGGAGCCGCAACCGAAATTGCGTCCAGCGATGATGATGGGGTACTTCGTTTTCGTCGTGCCTTCCTCGACGTAACGGGTGGGATAGAGAGAATCGGGCAGGCCGATCATGGCGTAGCTGCCGAGCTTCTCGTACTCATCAGGAATGGTCGGGACGAGAGTGAGATACTGGGCGGGGATGATCTGATCGGTATCGATGCTATTTTGGACGACGTAAGCGGGACCGGAAATGACTGTTGCCATAAGAAAGTAATATTAGCAGAAACTAATAGAGCAGGCTACCCCTACTTGAGAACTCTGCGAAAGACTTTCTCAGAATCATTAGTCATCCTGAGCTTGTCGAAGGATCAGACACATTGACGCATAAGATATCGAGAATCGAATGCTAAAGGTCGCTGGGTCAAATTAGCATTTGCGGGCGGCTTTGCGACCGCGAATGCGTGTCTGATCCTTCGACAAGCTCAGGATGACGGAATTTATAAAGAGGCTTTTTGCAAGGGCCGTTACTTTGGCACGAGGTCGTAGGTGGCTGTTACGGTGCCGTTGATTTCAATCTGGCCGGTGACGGCGGCGGGGGTGCCGCCATTGGACGCTCGCATTGCCATGCCGCTCATCAGCATCGGTTGGGGGCCATCGGCGCCGCCTTCAATGATTTCGAGCGGGGCTCCAAGCGTGCAATTCGCCGTGGTGGCAAGATAGCCCGCCTTGTACTGGGCGTCGACTAAGGCCTGTCCGAGAGCTTGGACACGCGTGTAGGATTGCTTCGAATAGGCGTAATCGATCGATTGCACTTCCGCGCCGTCGAACTTGGCGAGTGCGTCGCAGATCGGGCCGTACTTGTCGAAGTCGGTCAGCGTAAACGTGAATTGAGTGGAGCAGGTGAACGGCTTGGAGCGATCTTCGTTGGGAGGAAAATAGGTCTGCCGATCAAAGCGGATGCCGCCGGTTTGCAGATCCTGGACCGCGCCGCCGAGGGACTTGATGTAGTTCAGCGCGCCGGTGAGGGAGGCATCGTGACGGGCTTTTGCCGCCGCGAGGGTCGCGTCGTTATCGCTGACCTGGACACTCCAATACATCTGGTCTGGCGCGACCTTGATCGTCGCCGTGCCGATGACGGTGACTTTGTGAGTGGGCGGGTTCGGTCCCGGAGGCGGTGGTGGGCCGCCGCAGCACGAATTGAGGAGAAGGGATGAAGCCAGGGCGAGGGAAGAGAAGAGCGTGGTGGATTTCACGGATAGAGCTACCTTAACGGTCTGCGGGATGCCGCCAAGTTCTCGTTTTAATAAACGAATATGAGCACAACAGAATTTTGAACCCGACCTACGACATCTTCGGTCTTTTCGGGTACGTCTGGCGATGACGTCTCTGGCAATAAATTAGCTGCGTCAGCGTCAAGCAATGGTAATACATATGCCGTCTTAACCGCGTAATTTACATTTTCGGGTAATGCTCCGGTGGTCTGAGCAGTGACAACAGCGTCCAGCTTGGCAACTACTAATCCAATTACATTCCCATGAAAATCAAACAGCGGGCCGCCAGAATTGCCTGGCTGAACAGGTACGCTAATTTGCCAGTCACGCACATCGTCCTGAACTCCTGAAAGACTGCTAATTTCGCCTTGGGTCATTTTAGGGCTAAATCCTTGTAGTTGGGTGTCTGGAAATCCGATGGTAAACACCGATTGGCCCAACTTAACACCACTTGAAGATTTTATCGGAACTGCTTGAAATTGACCTTCGCACTTTAAGAGTGCTACGTCATTGGACGTATCTATTTTGAGAACCTGGGCAGATTTCAGGCCTTGCTGAGTAAGAACTTTTATGGCGTGGGCATCTTTCACCACATGCGCAGCAGTAATTATAAGACCATCTTTTGACACGAAGACGCCTGTTCCTGAGCCTTGGGGTTCATCACTTGTCACTCGATCTGTCTCATTTTTGCTCTGGATTGCCTGTGCCTTTGATTGGTCAATTTCTTTTAGAAGTTCTTTGCTCCGCTGCTGAGCCATTAAAGTACTTTGAACACCTAAAATTCGTTCTATTCGGTCACGTTCTTTTGTTGCCTCTTCCAATCCCGAAGAAGATGAAACAATGTACCACGCGAGTGCTTCACCGTAATCCTGCGCTACTCCCTCTCCACGACTATACACAGCTCCCAAATGATACTGTGCTTGAGGGTTCCCTTGCTCAGCAGCTTTTTTATACCAACTCGCCGCTGCAACAGTGTCTTTGGTCTCTCCTTCCCCCATAGCGTATGAGAGTCCCAAATTGAATTGTGCAGTCGTATCTCCTTGGTTGGCTGATTTCAGGAACCACTCATTTGCTTCTGTGAGATCTTTTTTTACTCCCTGTCCCAATGCATAAGCTAATCCGACGTTTCTTTGGGCATCTGAGTCGCCTTGTTCGGCGGCTTTGCGGAATAATTTGGCTGCTTCAACAGCATTTTTTTCGACGCCCTCGCCATCACGGTAATCGAGCCCGAGAATGAACACTGCGCGCACGTCTCCTTGATCGGCTGCCTTGCGATACCACGTAGCTGACTCGATTAAATCTTTTCGAACCCCTGTGCCATTGTAATAGCAAAAGCCAAGACGTCTTTCGGCTAAGGCATTTCCTTGGTCGGCGGCCTTGCGATACCAATTGGCTGATTGGATGTCATCTTTTTCGACACCAGTACCATATTGATAATCGAGACCAAGAATAAACTGCGCTCCAACATCTCCTTGATCGGCGGCCTTGCGGAACCATTTGACTGATTCGACAACATCCTTTTCAACGCCAGTTCCATCATGATAACAATATCCAAGGAACGCTTGTGCCTGGGCATTTCCTTGGTCTGCAGCTTTGCGGAACCAGATAGCCGCTGCCGAACTGTCTTTGGTCACTCTATCGCCTTTAGCGTACAAAAGTCCTAAATTGAATTGGGCCGTGGGATCGCCAGCGTTTGCCGCTTTTGTAATATCGCTTAAGGAAGAGGCACTTGTCGTAACAGAAGTCTGTGCATTCGATGTAGCGACATTAGTCGGTTCCTCTCCCCGCCCCACCGATAGCATTAGCCCGAGGGCGAGGAGAATGATTTTAGGAACCATGTGCAGGTCGTGCATAGTAATAATTGCGTTAACCTTATTGAGTTCCGGAAAAATGTCATCATCGGGGTTTTGCTGGGTCTGAGTCGGATTCTGCTACTTTCTTTACAAGCAAAGGTGGGAGCAATCGGACTATCTCCTGATTAAAATCCATGCGATAGGCAATACTGGAGAACCTAAAGGTGACGCATTTCCCAGCAGCTAACCAATCTCGTTTTTTGGTGCCTCCCCACACAATGGGGACATTTCCTGTTTTCTGCGCGTAATGGCTCAAGGCTCGAAGGCAAGAGACAACGGCTAGGTCATTCGCATGGTAGGTGACGCTATATTTATGGTCTGAATGTACTGTAGTCATATATAGCAGGGAAGTGGCGATTCATTAGGGTATTTGATACGATCGAGTGCTGATCATGAACTACTTGTGCGCCAAACATTCATTATCCAACTACTGCTGCCTTTCCGTTATTCGTAGGAGTGTCTGATCCTTCGACAGGCTCAGGATGACGGAACTTTAAACAGTGAGTTTCGCCGAGAGGCGCTCACCGGCGGCGATCAGCGTTTCGTCTTTTTTGGCGAAGTGGAAGCGGATGTAGCGGTGGACGGGTTCGCGGAAGAAGCTGGAGCCGGGGACTCCGGTGACGCCGATGCGTTTGGTGAGTTCCTCGGCGGCGATGCGGTCGTTGGTGAAGCCGAGCGAGGAGATGTCGACGAGGGTGTAGTAGGCGCCTTGCGGGGTGGTGAAGGGGAGTCCGGTCTGGCGGAGGTAGCCGAGAAAGAGGTCGCGTTTGCGGGTGTATTCGGCGAGGAGATCGGCGTAGTAGCTGTCAGGGAATTCGAGGGCGGTGACGGCGGCTTCCTGAAGCGGGGCGGCGGCTCCGACGGTGAGGAAGTCATGGACCTTGCGCGCCTGCGAAATGATTTCGGCGGAGGCCGCGACATAGCCGAGTCGCCAGCCGGTGATCGAGTAGGTCTTTGAGAGAGAGCCGCAGGTGAGGGTGCGTTCCCATGCGCCGGGGAGGGTGGCGAAGGGGACATGCGTGTGCGGCGCGTAGACGATGTGCTCGTAGACTTCGTCGGTGATGATGAAGGTGTCGTGTTCCTGCGCGAGTTCGAGGATGAAGAGAAGTTCCTCGCGGGTGAAGACCTTGCCGCACGGGTTGGAGGGATTGCAGAGGACGAGCGCCTTGGGTTTTTGCGCGAAGGCGCGGCGAAGTTCGTCGGGATCGAAGCCGAAGTCGGGCGGCTGCAGCGAGACGTAGATCGGTTCTGCGCCGGAGAGGATGGCGTCGGCGGCGTAGTTCTCGTAGAAGGGCGAAAAGACGATGACCTTGTCGCCCGGATTGCAGGCGGTCATCATGGCGACCATCATCGCCTCAGTGCTGCCGCAGGTGGTGACGAGATTTTTTTCCGGATCGATTTCGGGTCCGCCGAAACGTGTGATCTTGGCGGCGAGCGCCTGGCGGAATCGAGCGGAGCCCCAGGTGATGGAGTATTGATGGAAAGGGCCACGCGCGCTTTTTTCGAGCGCTTCGATCAATTCGGCAGGAGGATCAAAATCGGGAAAGCCCTGGGCAAGATTGATGGCGCCGTGCTGATTGGCGAGGCGGGTCATTTCGCGAATGACCGATTCCTGAAAAATGGCGAGGCGGCTGGCAGTGGCGGGCATGGCTAGGGGTTGCCGAGGTTACCGGCGGAAGGCAGCGATTCATCCTCCGCCTGGCGGATGCCTTCGTTGCCGCCGCCGTAGGGCATCATCGATTCCTGCTCGAGGCCGCCATTGTAAGCGATATAGGGATCTCCACTAAGGGTGCGATAACCGCCGTCCCCATTGTACTGCACGACCGCCGTGTTCACAGGCGTGTCGCCGACATAACTGCCTTCTTCGATCGGCGTGCTGGAAGAGCAGCCTGCGAGCGCAAACGCAACCAGTGCGTACGCAAGCATGAATCCGCGTGCGATGCCTTTTGTCGTGGTCATGGTTTTAGCTCCTCTTGAGCAAGAATATATTCATGCAGGGAAGGATTGCCGGTCGCGATGCATTGATGGAAAAGCTTGGCGGCGCCGGTTTTGTCTCCGGCAATTTCCCGCTTCAATCCGGCGAAATAATAGGCCTTGGCCTTTTGGCTTTTATCCTGCTTGGCCTGGAACGAAGCGGCGGAGGCGAGGAAGGTCGCCTCGTCCATTTGTCCGGTCAGATATTGGCCGATCTGCCAGCCCCATGTTTCGGAAAGGGATTTCACACCCGCTTTCGTCGCGTCTGCCAGATCGTGGGTGGCGTTCTCTGTCTGGCCTTGCTTGACCGCGATCACCCAAAGATAAATGCGCGGATAGGCTTGTCGCTCTGCGGGAAGTAGACTGAGGCATTTGGTCAGGTCGGCGGTTGCAGCGCTCCAATTCTTTTGCGCCATTTCGAGGACAGCGCGATTGATGTAAGCGGGAACATCGGGTGGGTTGAGAGAAATCGCTTCTGAGTAGTCGACCTTGGCTCCAGCGTAATCTCCGATGGATTTCTTTGCGCCGCCGCGATCATAAAACGCCGCAGCGTTTTTGGGATCGAGGGCGATGGCTGCGGTATAATCGACAATCGCCGCGCTGTATTTCTTTTGGAGATTTTTGACATTGCCCCGATTGATGAAGGCGCGGACATGGTGGGGATCGAGGGCGATGGCTTGCGTGTAATCGGCGAGGGCCCTGGTGAGATCGCCCTGGGACGTCCGAGCATTGCCGCGATTGCTGTAGGCGATCGCATTTTTGGGATCGAGCACAAGGGCCCGGGTGTCGTCCTTGATGGCTGCGACATAATTGCCTTCCAGGCTGAGAACGCTGGCGCGAGCCAGATAGGCGCGGATGTTTTTGGGATCGCTAGCAATCGCCTGCGTGTAATCCGCGATGGCTCCCTTGAAGTCGCCGTGGACCTTTTTGGCATCGCCTTTGGCGACTAAGTCGGGCGGTGTTTGAGCCAGTGCCGCCAGGGGCAAAGACAGCGTTAGAAAAACTAGAGCAAGCTGCCTCATTGAATTGACGCTAGGACTTCTGGCGCAGGGGTCAAGAGATAGAATCGATAGATAATCGACAAAGTCCATGGGGTATTGCAATATGGAGCAATGCGTCGCCCTATGCCGGCTCAGTTGCCTATGGAAAATAAAGGGCGGAAGAACTATCGGGATGCGCTGACTTCACTACAGAAGGTGAAGAGTCCATGGCTACCGGCGACGTTGGGCGATTGGGCCGTGGGACGGGACGACTATTCGTTGGAACAGTATCTTTTCGTGGGACCGCGCGGCGGCGGTGACTATATTCGCGTGGGCATCTTTGCGGGCGTTCATGGCGACGAAGCGGCGGGCATTTTTGCAGCGGTGCGCTTTCTCCATGAACTGGCGCAGAATCCAGAGATCGCGCGCGGGTATGAAATCTATGTGTATCCGCTTTGCAATCCATCCGGTTTTGAGGATGGCACGCGGCATTCGCGGAGCGGTCGCGATTTGAACCGGGAATTCTGGCTCGGCTCGCGTGAGCCGGAGGTGCAATTACTCGAACGACAAATCCGCACGTTGCGTTTCGATGGGATCATTTCGCTTCACGCCGATAACGAGTCGCAGGGCCTCTACGCTTTTGCGCTGGGCGCGCAGGTGACGCAGTATGTGGTGGAACCGGCGTTGCTGGCGGCGGAGCGCGTATTGCCCCGCAATTGCGATGCGACGATCGATAATTTTACCGCGCGCAACGGACTGATCCGAAAAGGCTATCCGGGCATGCTCTGCGCGGCGCCCGAGGCGCGTCCTCGGCCTTTTGAGATTGTTTTCGAGACGCCGCATGAAGCTGACTTGGAAAAGCAGATCGAGGCGAACCTGCTTTTCCTGCGTCACGCGCTGGAGCAATATCTGCAGTTGCAGGCGGTAGGGCAGGATTTATAAAGTCGGGCTGATTCGTCATGCCAGGACTTATTTCAGTCAGGAATAGACTCAAAAGATCGGGATTACGATAATCGTGCTGGTCGAAAGTGGGGTGGTGCGATTATGGTACTTGGTTGCAAAGAAATATGTCTTCCATGAATTCCATTTCCACTTATGCGCCCGGTCGCGCCGAGCTTCTCGGTAATCACACCGATTACAACGAGGGCTATGTCATGGCGCTGGCGGTGGACCGCGGCACGACGATGAGCGGCCAGGCCCGCGGCGACCGCAAAATCAGCATTCACTCGCGGGAAATGGACAAGACGGAGACCATCGATATCGACAAGCTTCTCGCGGAGCACGTTTCGCCGTGGTCGCGTTATACGCTGGGCGTGGTCGATCAATTTCGCCGTAACGATTTGCCGGTGGAGGGCTTTGATGCGGAGATTTCGAGCAATCTGCCGTTGGGTGCGGGATTGAGCAGCAGTGCCTCGCTCGAGAACGCGACGGTGCTGTTCCTAGCCAAGCTTTTTGGCGCGAAACTCGATTCGATGCAGATGGCTCGCCTTGCGCAAAAGGCCGAGCACGATTTTGTCGGTGTGCGTTGCGGGTTGCTGGATCAGATCGCTTCGTTGATGAGCACGGCTCTTCATGCGACCTGCATCGATTGTCGCACGACCGCGGTCGATTACGTTCCGCTCGACGGAAAAACGCGGATCATCCTGGCGAACTCGGGCGTGAAGCATGCACTGGTTGGAGGCGAATATAATGAGCGCCGTTCCGATTGTGAAGCTGCGGCGCATGCGCTCGGCGTGAGTGCGCTGCGCGATGCCTCCACGGAGATGTTGAAGTCGCGCAAGAGCGAGATGGCGGACCGGATTTATCATCGCGCGTTGCATATTACGGGTGAGAATGAGCGGGTTCAGGAAGGTTCCGCCGCGCTGCGCAAAGGCGATTTCGCGCGCTTCGGCGAGTTGATGTTTGCCTCGCACGAAAGCTCGCGAGTGAACTTTGAGAATTCATGTCAGGAATTGGATCTGCTCGTCGCCACCGCGCGCAAGACACCGGGTGTTTTCGGTGCGCGCCTCAGCGGCGGCGGCTTCGGCGGCGCGACGATCAATCTCGTGGAAAAAGGTCGTGAGGAGGAAGTCGTCAAGGCGCTGACGGCTGCGTTGCCCGGAGTTACCTGCCTCGTAACGGATGCGGCGGATGGTGCGTTGGCTTACGCCAAAAGCCATTAATGATGAGCGCCGCTACAGAGGGGCGCTTCCTGTGCGCGTTGCTCGCCGGGCCTCCGGAAGGCACCCTCGTTAGGGCCTCTTGTGGCTTCCGGCGGCGGAACTAGCGGGGCGGCGAGATAAAATCATCTGGAATGGTTTTGTTTTTTACTGTTATAGCATCTGATGGTTCTTGGATATTTTGGGTTGGGATGGATAAAGCCTCGATCCCCAGCCTCAAAAGACGGACTTCCTCGATTAGATTTTTGATTTGTGCCGCTTCCTCCTTTTTCTTGTCCGCTACAAAAAGACTGGCAACAAAAGCGGTAAAGATGCCAAAGAGTCCGACGCTTGAAGTCATGAGGAAAGCGGCTACCACCCGGCCCTCGGTTGTTACCGGATATTTGTCGCCATAACCGACGGTGGTTATCGTGGTAAATGCCCACCAGATGGCATCCTCGGGGGTTTTTATGTTGGAATTCGGCGCTTTTTCAACACTGAGTATCGCAATCGATGAAAAGATCATCATTAAAAGCGTTACCGCCAGCGCAGAAGCCATGGTGCTCGAGGAGCGATTGCGGAATAGAAATTGAACGAGAATCTTGGTCGAGCGAAAGGCGCGAAGAATTCTTATGATTCGAATAACCCGCACGACACGGGCCCATTGGAAGACGCCAAGTACGGGTATGCTGGAGACAAAATCGATCCAGTTCCACATGAGAAAGTGGAGCTTTGATTCGGCTTTATAGAGCCTGTGAAAGAAATCGTAGAGGAAAAAAAAGCAAATGAAGAAATCGATCTTATCCAATAAACTTGTCGTTTCATCCGATAGCGGGATTAGAACTTGGGTGGCCAGTGACCCCAGGATATAGACGGACAGGATCAGGCTAATGATCTGAAAAAGATCAATTTTTTCGCGGTCGGTTTGGATGACGGGTTGGGTCATTGGAGAGTTTCCGTTTGAATTTCTAATTTCACCCCGAATTAAATCCGCCGTAAAGCTTCCTTCCAAATCAAAGTCGGCGGCGGTAGTAAATCGACGCGACAGAAAGACATCATAACGAAGCCTGCAATGGTCATTCGATGATCTGATCTTGTGCCAAGCGCCAATCGAGGTGGAGATAGATCAGATCAACGCGAACGCGCGGCACGGATCGGCGCTGCCGCTTCACGCATATTTTCCACGATGCGTAGCTTTTCCGACATCGGGAGTGCGGCCAAACGAGCGCGAGACTGTTCTTTACCGGCGAAGATACGTTTGCGCATTTCTTCAACTGTCATGGAACCTCGTAGCCTTTCCCGGCCAGTTGTCATTGAAGAGGACATGAATGCCTTATGATTACTTGTTGAAAGGTACAGGAGGAAGTCCATCCTCGAAAAGTCTTAAAAGACGGTGCCATTTCTCTTCTAAACCATGCCTTCTTAGAATGTCTGCGAGTGCTGTGGCATCATAAGCGCCCGTGCGATGAAATTGTTCCAAGCGCACTTTATCCTTAGATCGTGAGAGATCCAAGGCGATTGCCATAAGGTGTTCTGGCGGGAAAACGAAGGGTTGAATTTCGACTGTAAGGAGCTTGCGCCCGGCCCGCTCCAATCCTTCGATTTCGATAGGCTTGGAGACCGGGACAAATTGAATGGGGCATCCCTCGACAACAATGTTATCTTCGATCCATTCTCGATAGCCGAGGGCTTCCAAGCGATCGATAAAGGGATCAATGCTGATTAGAAGGCTCCCGGCGGGTGGATCGATGTGGATGAAAATATCGATGTCAGATGTCTCCGTAGGCTCCAAATAGAATAGTGCCCCAAATGCTCCACCAATGGCGTATTTCGCTATAAGGCCTTCACCCATCAATCGTTATATTACCGTGAGAGCTTTGGGAGCATTAATCGTGATTTAGTGAAAACCGCCGCAAGTTTGGTTGCGGCGGTTGGGAGGACGCTTACGCGGCTTGGCGGATGATTTGGCGGAGGACGTAGGGGAGGATCCCGCCGTGCTGGTAGTAATCGACTTCGATGGGGGTGTCGATGCGGAGGACGAGCGGGACGATTTCCACTTTGCCGTCGGCGCGCTTGATTTCGAGGTCCACGCTTTGGCGGGGCTTGATGTCGTCGCTGAGGCCACGTAGCGAGTAGGTCTCGGTGCCGTCGAGCTTGAGGCTGGCGGCATTGACGCCGTCGGCGAAGCAGAGAGGGAGGACACCCATCCCGACGAGGTTGCTACGATGAATGCGCTCGAAGCTCTGGGAGATGACCGCCTTGACGCCGAGGAGTCGCGTGCCCTTGGCCGCCCAATCGCGTGAGCTGCCGGTGCCGTATTCCTGTCCCGCAATGATGATGAGCGGGGTGCCAGCCTTCTGATATTTCATCGAGGCGTCGTAGATACTCATCTGTTCGCCGGAGGGCTGGTACTTGGTCACGCCGCCCTCGACGCCGGGCACCATGAGATTCTTGATGCGGACATTGGCGAAGGTTCCACGAGTCATCACGCGATCATTGCCGCGGCGCGCGCCGTAGCTGTTGAAGGCTTCAACCGGCACGCCTTCTTCGAGGAGGTAGGCCCCGGCGGGTGACGTCTTCTTGAAGCTGCCGGCGGGAGAGATGTGATCGGTCGTGACCGAGTCTCCGAAAATGCCGAGCGGACGGGCCTCGAGGATTTCGGTGATGTGGCCGGGCTCCATCGAAAAATTATCGAAGAAGGGCGGCTCCTGGATGTAGGTGCTCTTTTCGTCCCATGCATAGGTCTCGCCCGTCGATCCTGCGATATTGTTCCATGCCGGATTTTGCTCGGCGAAATCGCTGTAGAGTTTGCGGAAGACCTCGGGCTTAAGTGCGCCTTCCATCTCGGTCTTGATTTCCTGGAGGGTGGGCCAGATTTCTTTGAGGAAGACCGGCTTGCCGTCCTTGCCGATGCCGAGTGGCTCGGTGTTGAGGTCGATATCGACCTTGCCCGCGAGTGCGAAGGCGACGACGAGCGGCGGCGACATGAGGAAGTTGGCCTTGATGCTGGGATGCACGCGCGCCTCGAAATTGCGGTTGCCGGAGAGGACGCTGGCCGCGACGAGATCGCTCTTGGTGATCGCTTCGTCGATGATCGGGTTGAGCGGGCCGGAGTTGCCAATGCAGGTGGTGCAACCATAGCCGACGATCTGGAAGCCGAGCTGGTCGAGATAGGGCTGGAGGCCGGTTTTGTCGAGGTAATCGGTGACGACGCGGGAACCAGGGGCGAGTGAGGTTTTCACCGCCGCGTTGACGGTGAGGCCGCGTTCGACCGCCTTCTTGGCGAGGAGTCCCGCCGCGAGCATGACGGACGGATTGCTTGTGTTCGTACAGCTGGTGATGGCCGCGATGAGGACGCTGCCGTGCTTGATATCGACATCCGATTTCGGGCGAGTGCCGTTGAGCGTGACAACGGTGTGCGCGTCTTCGAGCCCCTTCTTGCCGAAGCCATTTTCCGTGACGGCCTTGTCGAGCGCGCCGAGGAATTTCGCTTTGAGATCGGGCAGCGCAATGCGGTCCTGCGGACGCTTGGGTCCGGCGACGCTGGGCGAGACATCGGCGAGGTCCAGTTCGAGATCGGAGCTGTAGACGATGCCATCGGCCTTGGTCGGGATGCCGAAAAGTTTCTGCGCCTTGAAGTAGCTTTCGAAGGCCTCGACCTGTGATTGGGTGCGGCCCGTGGCCTTGAGGTAGTTGACCGATTCGGCATCGACGGGGAAGTAGCCCATGGTCGCGCCGTACTCGGGGGCCATGTTGGCGATGGTGGCGCGATCGGGCAGGGGAAGCGAGGCGGCGCCGGGGCCGTAGAACTCGACGAACTTGCCGACGACCTTCTGCTTGCGGAGCATCTCGGTGACGTGGAGGGCGAGATCGGTTGCGGTGACGCCTTCGCGCAACGCACCGGTCATGTGAACGCCGACGACTTCGGGCGTGAGGAAGTAAACCGGCTGGCCGAGCATGCCCGCTTCGGCCTCGATGCCGCCCACGCCCCAGCCGACGATGCCGAGGCCGTTGATCATGGTGGTGTGGGAATCGGTGCCGACAAGGGTGTCGGGATAATAAACGGTTTCGTCACCAAATTTTGCGGAGAGGACGCCCTTGGCGAGGTACTCGAGATTGACCTGGTGGACGATGCCGATGCCGGGAGGGACGACCTTGAAGGTCTCGAAGGCCTGCTGGCCCCACTTGAGGAATTCGTAGCGCTCGCGATTGCGGGTGAACTCGAACTCGAGATTCTGCTGCATGGCAGTGGCCGAGCCGGCGACATCGACCTGCACGGAGTGATCGACGACGAGATCGACGGGGACGAGGGGCTCGATCAGCTTCGGATTTTTGTTCAACTTCTGGACAGCGTGACGCATGGCGGCGAGATCGACCAAGAGTGGGACTCCGGTGAAATCCTGCAAAACGATGCGGGCGACGACGAAGGGGATTTCGTCCGAGACGGGTTGTTTGGCGTTCCAATTGGCGAGTGTACGGATGTCGTTTTCGCTGACGCGTTTTCCATCGAAATTACGCAATACCGCCTCGAGCACGATGCGGATGCTAACGGGGAGCTTGGAGATCGGGCCCACTCCTGCTTCTTCCAGTGCAGGCAGAGAATAGTATGTAACTTTTTGACCAGACTGTGTGGTTGTGGAACGAAGAGAGTTGAAAAGCGTGTGAAGCGACATATATTTTTGGGTTAAGATAGTGTGGCGTGAAATAAGCACGCATCAAGCCGCAACCTGCACAAAATTGGTCGGTTAAAGAGAAAAGTACGTGACTCGTATATCTTCACAAATCGTGCAAACGCAAATTTCTATTGCGGACTTGGCATCCTTTAGGCTTTGGGGAGGTTCGAACATAAACAAACTGAAAGGAAATAAGTCCTGATGAAAACAGCCGACATGATGGTCGAGTTGGTTCGAATACACAAAAACGCGTTCCGCATCGCGGACCAGCGTATCACGAAGGTAAATCAAAGCCGGTATGAACGCCGGAAAGTCCGTGAGTTGCTCCGGATAGGAGACTGGGTGGCGGACGCATAATTAGCGTCCCCTCGGTATACACACCGCTTCACGTTCCTGCCCGCGTACGAGGCAGGGGCGTGAAACTGCGGGGCCTGTCTGACTTAAGGTGTTCCGCTTTTTTGCAGTTCACTGGCGATCAGGGCCTTCATTTTCGCGAACTCGTCCGTGTCGTAGCCAACGCTGGCAAACCGGACGATTCCCTCTTTATCGATCAGGTAGCATCGGGGAATATACATGGTGGCGTACTTGGAATAAATCTCGCGTTGAGGATCGGCCAGAATGGTAAATCCAAGCTGCTTGTCCTGTTTGAATTGGGCCATTTCGGGGATTTGATGTTCCCTGCCGATGCCAATCACAACGAGGCCTGCGGATTTATAATTGTCCCAGACCTCGGATTGAATATGGGGCATTTCCTCCATGCACGGGCCACACCAGGTTGCGAAAAAATCGACTAACACGACCTTTCTCTTTAGGGAGTCGAGCGACACCGGCTTTCCGTCACTGTCAGTGCCAGTGAAAGAGGGAGCGTGATCGCCTACCTTGATGACGTCGCCTTCATAGGCCTGAAGAAGACTGACCGAGCCAAGCAGGACTAAAAGGACGAGGGAGAATTTTTTCATGTCAGAAATTTTGAAGCCAACTTATTTTTGGAGGCGATTTTGCAACCGAGTCTTCATCTCGCCCAAAGGCACAGACGAAGGTGGATTTTGGCGATGAGCCGCAAGACGTTCTTCGATCAGGGCTTCGTTCTTAGCCGATAACGGCAGTTCATCCAATTGCAACGCATGGCTGATCAAGAGATGGCGCTGTTCAATGCTTAGCGTCTGCAATTTGTTGAGAATTTCCGTGAAATTCATGTTGCAACGATAAGCCTCGTATCCCTCTTGTCAGGTGAAATTGAACATTTACAATCCAATTGATACTTATGAAGCGTTCGCTGGATGAGTGGTACATACTTATGCTGGCTGCCGCTGCAAAGCATGGTGGGCAAGTCATCACGTCTAAGAGTGAATTTCTTCATCCACGACCAACGACAACCACTTTTGAATGCAAAAAAGGGCATCGGTGGAAATCAAATGCCTATAATGTTGTAACTGAAGGACACTGGTGCCGAGTATGCAGGATTTGGGCAAAGCGAGTAAGGCTGACAGTAAAAGACCTATGCGACCTAGCGACAAGCAAAGGAGGAAAATGCCTATCCGAAGATTACAGAGGGGGGAAGCAACAGCACAGATGGGAATGTGCGTTAGGTCATCAATGGAACGCAAGACCCGATAATATCAAAAGCGGAAAATGGTGTCCTCATTGCAGCCGAGAAAACTTATCTGAGAAATTTAGGCGAAAAGACGGAATCGCTTTTTATACAGAACTTGCGAAATCGCGAGGAGGGAAATTGATTTCTAAAATTGAGCCAAAGAACGCTCAGCAACACCTTGAATGGGAGTGTGCTAAAGGCCATCAATGGCGTGCTAAAATAATTAACGTTCAAAATGGTCGTTGGTGTCCTCAATGTTCTTCGGGCGTTGGGGAGCGAATCTGCCGCGGTTATTTTGAACAATTGTTCGGACATTCTTTTCCATCCCAGTGGCCTGGATGGTTGACTATCGAAGGCACTCGACGACAGCTTGATGGGTACTGCGAAGATTTAAAATTGGCTTTTGAACACCAAGGTCAACAGCATTACCGAAAGATTGGAACGGGCAAGCTCAGCCGACGAACAGTTGAAGACGAAACTCGTTGGGACTTGAGAAAAATCACTCTTTGCCGAGAGCATGGAGTAATCTTGTTACAAATACCTGAGATTCCTCAACTAACTCCACTTCATGCAGTCCGT
>JABDHJ010000023.1 GCA_013285645.1 Verrucomicrobiota bacterium
GGTTTATAGCCAAAAAATCCTCTCAGCATAGGAAGCAACGAAGTTGCGGGGACACTTGCGTTCCCAAGTGCAACTTGGGAACGAGGGGAAAGAGGCAGAGGATTTAAAATATCTCACTAAACGTCTTCACTTTTCCGGCTCCAAAGGTGCGCCCGCCGTCTTGAGAAGGGCCTGCGCCTGGTTCTGAGTGATGTACTGTTTGGCTTTGCCGCTGGGGGAATTGTTGAGGGCATCGAGCGAGGGCAGAGGCGCCACGAAAGAGTAGCGGGCGGTGCGCTCGGAGCCGGGGAGGTAAATGCGATTGTTATCCGCATGATTGTTTGAGCCGACATCGCCCATGACTCCTTTCCAGTCCTGAAGAAAAGCAATCGTGTAAATGTTGTAGTGGTTGGGATCACGTGGATCTGCGTCGGTTCCGATGACTACATTGTCGTGCACCGAGTTATTGACGACGCGATTCCATCGCGCCTGCCCTCGGTCGGCGGAGACGACGGAAATGCCATCCCGGTTCCACGCGACTAGGTTCGAGTCAACTTCGCAATCCCGTGAAGAGGAGAGAAGAATGCCCGCGCCCCAGCGCCACTCGGAAAAATCGCGACCGCTGTCCCACACGACATTCCGGCTGATGTGCGCGGTGCTGGAAATCTCGTAATGGATGCCCGCGTGCAGATTGATGGCGAAAGCCAGCAGGCAAAGGGCGGAAAGGTATTCCGCAACATCCGGATGTTTTCCACCTTGTTATTTTGCCTGGGGTCTTTCAATTACTGCCCTTGGTTCAGCTCGACCTGATTTTAGTTGGTTATTTTTAAATGGCGGCGAAACTGCGTTTTGCCATTCGCCGTCAGGCTGTCTGTATGAGTCACGCTGTCAAACTTGCCGAGCCCAACGATTCGCCACGGAGGACGACTGAAGGCCTGCCCATGCTGGCAGTCATGTCCCTGCTAGTCGGGGCCGCGACCGGTTTGGTGTGCGGCGCTTTCCGGTGGATGCTCGACCTTACCACGATCTGGCGTAACGATTTTCTAGTCGCGATGCACGATTGGCAATTCGCCGGATTACTTGTCGTCATGGTGGTTTTTGCGGTTGCGGTTGCGACGGCTGCCTGGCTGGTGCGTCGTTATGCGCCCTACGCCACGGGAAGCGGCATCCCGCACGTTGAAGCCATCTTGGACGGCGAACTCCCTCCCGCGCCGCCACAGCTTTTGCTCGTGAAATTCGTGGGAGGATTGCTCGCGCTCGGGGCGGGACTCGCGTTGGGGCGCGAAGGTCCCAGTGTGCAGATGGGGGCGACGATCAGTCATTTGATCGGACGGACCTTTCGCCGCAATCCGCAGGATTGTCTGCTGCTGCTCGCGGCGGGTGCGGGTGCGGGTCTCTCCGTCGCGTTCAACGCCCCGATCGCCGGTGCCATTTTTGTACTGGAGGAATTGACGCGCCGCTTTGATACGCGCACCACCATCGTCACCTTTGGGGCCTCGGCTGCCGCCATTGCCGTCGGACGCATGATCATCGGAAACGCCACCGATTTTCAGGTCGCGCCGCTGCCTTATGCAGGTTTTGGTTGTCTGCCGATTTGTCTGGTGCTCGGTGTTTTAGCGGGTCTGGTGGGCGTCGCTTACAATCGCACGATACTGGGTACCCAGGCCATGGCAAACCGGTTGGTGCGTTGGCCGGTGGAGGCGCGCGCCGCAGTAGTGGGTGCAGTGGTTGGTCTCCTCGCCTGGTTCGCGCCGACCCTCGTCGGTGGAGGCGACGTGCTTGCGCAGCAGGCATTGCTCGGAGGTGCGGGAGGCCTTGCGTTGGTCGCGATATTTTTACTGCGCTTTGTGCTGGGCCCGGTGTCATATGCGGCCCGCACGCCGGGCGGATTATTTGCACCATTGCTGGTGCTCGGTTCTCAAGGCGGTCTGCTCTTTGGCCAGATCTGTCACGATTGGTTTCCAACCATGGCGAGCAATCCCGTGGCCTATGCCGCCACAGGGACAGCTGCCTTTTTTGCCGCCGTCGTGCGCGCGCCGCTCACCGGCATTATCCTGGTCATCGAGTTGACCGGGAGTTACACTCAGTTACTGCCGATGTTGGCCGCCTGTTTCACCGCGATGTTGGTGCCGACTTTGTTGAACAATCCGCCCATCTATGATTCGTTGAAAGTGAAGGCCTAGTTTCTTTGGGACTGATTCCCGGAAGCTTGCTTCGGTTTTTTAGGTAGCCCGCGATCTCCGAGCGCGGATCCGCCTTCCGACCGTCGCCCGGAGGTCGACGGCTACCTCGGAGATGGCCACGCTCTCACGAGCGCGGCTACCAACTGAGGCGTGACGACTTCCACGAAAAGCAGTCGCCGCCGTTAAAGCTCGATCACTTCGCCCAAATGGGGAAGAAGAGGAACCAGTCCGTGGCGATCCGTGATTAGTTTGGCCAGCGCCGTGCGAGGACCGTTTTCGCCGTGTGTCAGGATCACGCGCGGCTTCACTGGCGCGATTACCTCGAACCACTTCAGGAGATCGGTCTGGCCCGCGTGCGCGCTGAAACCACCGAGCGTGTGCACCTGCGCCTTGACCGCAATCGTTTCGCCAAAAATGGTCACCTTTTTCGCGCCCTCGACCAGTCTGCGACCCAGCGAGCCGTTCGCCTGATAGCCGACGATGATCACATGCGTCTGCGGATTCCACAGATTGTGGCGGAGATGATGCAGGATGCGTCCGGCGGTGCACATGCCCGCTCCCGCCATCACGAGGCATGGGCCGGGACAACTGTTGATCGCGATGGAATCGTCCGCAGACTGCGACATCTTCATGGTGGCGAGATCGTGCTCGAGCGAACCTTCCTTGAGGTAGGCGACCATCTCGTCGTCATAGAGCTCCGGGTGCCGGGCGTAGATTCGCGACGCCTCAATGGCCATGGGGCTGTCGAGGAAAACGGGAAACGGCGCGACGATTTTCTTCCGAAAAATGGAGGACAGCAACAAGGTCAGCAACTGCGCGCGACCCACCGCAAACGTCGGCACCAGGATCTTCCCTTTTTGCTCCACGGACTGTTTAACGATTTCAATGAATTGCGCGATGGTGTCGACCAACGGCTGGTGATCGTGATCACCGTAGGTCGATTCCAGGAAAACGACATCTCCCTGCAAAAAGGTGTCGTAGTCGCGCAGAATCGGCGAGCCTTTCGGGCCGAGATCGCCCGAGAACACGACCTTGCGTTCGATCCCGGCTTCCTCGATGAACAACTTGATGCTGGTCGAGCCGAGCATGTGTCCTGCCTCCGCAAAGCAGGCCCGGATGCCCGGCGCCACGGGAACCGGTTCGTCGTAAGGTACGGGTTTTAGGTGCCGGAGAATCGATTCGGCCTCCTCTATCGTGTAGAGAGGTTCAACCGGCTTTTCGTCGGCGCGCTTGTGCTTGCGATTCTGGCGCTCGGCGTCTTGCGATTGGATTTTCGCCGCATCGCGCAGAATCAAGCCGGTCATATCAATCGTCGCCGGAGTGGCGTAAATCGGACCGGTGAAACCCGTTTGCGCCAACAGCGGCAACCGGCCCACATGATCGAGGTGGGCGTGAGTCAGGACCACGGCGTCGAGTTGCGCGGATGACGCCCCAAGTGGCGGGCGATTAAGTCCCCCCGCTCCTTCACTTCCCTGGAAAAGACCGCAATCGACCAGCACTTTGGCCTGCTGTGTCTCCACGAAATAACACGATCCAGTGACCTCTCCGCCCCCCGCGCCAAGTACCGTGATTTTCATGAAGTAAGATCGAAGGCCCTACGACAAGCTTCGGCTAATTTTGGCGCTGGTACAATTTGTTTTTCCAGCCTCCCTGTGGCGGCGATTCGTAGAGCTAGGCCTCAGGAAGCGTGCTCAACCAGAAGTTGATCCTCTGCACGAGTTGCTCGTTGTTCCACGGTTTAACAATGACTTCAAAAGGCTTGAGTATTTCCGTGTTGGCGGCGAGCTCCGGTTCATCGCAATAGCCTGTGAGCAGCAGGACGGGAATGGTGCTGCCCTGTTCGCGAAGGCTTCGGGCGAGATTGAGTCCATTCAATCCCGGCATAAGATAATCGGTGATAAGCAACGAAACCGGGCCTTGTTGTAAAATCTCGCGAGCTTGCAGGGATGAATTGGTGGTCACCACTTTGGCAGTCAGGCTCAGATCGAGAATCATGCCCAGCATGCTCGTAACTATGGGTTCATCGTCCACAATGAGAATGATCGGCTGGCGCATGCAGGGGATGGTTTCAAACCATGGAGGATGAGACAGGGATCGCTGTTCGAGGTGAAGGAGGACTGTCCTGTTCGCGCGGGGATAACGGTATTTCGATGCGAAAGATGGCACCGCCCTGGGGATGGTTGGAGACAGTGATCCGTCCACCGTGACTTTGTTCCATGATTTTTCTCGAAATGGAAAGTCCCAGTCCGGTCCCAACCCCGACGCCTTTGGTCGTAAAACCGGGATCGAAGATGCGATCCAGCAAATGTGGTGCAATGCCGGGGCCGGTGTCACGGATGCTGAGTTCCCAGTAAGTCAGGCCGCGTTGAAGCTCGATGTAGATGGTGCCCTTGCCCCCCATGGCTTGGGATGCGTTCGTCAACACGTTGACCAGCACTTGGCTGATTTGTCCGGGATAACAACGGACATGGGCCGCCTCGACGATGTCCGTGTGTACGGTGATGGATGACTTGAACTTGCTGGCCAGGAGAACAAGCGTGCTGGTGATCAAATCGGCCAGGCTTGCCGTGTGCTGCTCCTGCTGATCGTCGCGGCCAAAGGTGCGCAGGGACCGAATAATCTGGGTGACCCGTTCCGAGGCTTCGCGACCCAAATCGATGTTCGTTTGTAGATAATGATCGAGCTGCGCCCGGCGTTCGGGAGTAACCTCATGGGTGAGCAGGTCGAATATTTTCTCGATCATGTCATGGGAACTGATCAGCACCCCGAGCGGCGTATTCATCTCGTGGGCGATGCCTGCCACCAGTTCGCCCAAAGCCGCCATCTTGGCGGAATTGACCAACTCGTCCTGGGTCTGGGAAAGCTGGGTAAGCGTCCGGTTCATGTCTTCGTTGCGTTGGCGTAACTCGCTTTCCTGCCATCGCAACATATCCATCTGCAACTTCATGAAGTCCCGCATGGAGATCAAACCCTCGAATGTCCCGGTTTCGGAAGTAACGATGATATCGTCAAAGCTGTGTTCCTTGGGGCGGCGCTCCAGGTTTGCCTGAGCGGCGAAGAAATCGAGGCTGGCGTTGATTACCACCGCGCGGCTGATGGGAATGAACAAAGCCATCTGCTCATGGGGCTGAGTCGTGGCAAGGGAGCCAAAGATCACGCTGGGCACACGGGTGCTGAGAATTTTTTTGGCGAAGAGCGCATGTCCGTACTTGGCGCTAAGCGCGGCGGCCAGCATCTTGAAACTCACCAAGCCGACGGGAACATTTTCCTCATCAACCGCAACGGCAAAATCAATGCCCATGGCGAGCATCTTTTCATATACTTGTTCAACGGTCTGCCCCGGATCGAAGGAGGTCTGATGATGGATGAGCTCAGACCATTCCATGAGATTCCCGGCAGCACGGGCAGCGTCCATGGGAAACTTTATCGGAATTCCAAGACGATGCACAAGTAACGATTGAGTGACTCCGGGCGTCAATCGCAGGAAAAAGTCGATCTCGGTTCATGGAACCGACTCGGATTCTTCCTCGATTTCCTCCACGACACGCGATCTCAAGGGGCGTTCCGGTAGAAGCAGCACAATGAAGAATGCCGTTGCCGCAACCGCCGCCCCGGTGAGAAATGTCGTCGCGATGGCGTGACGATAGGCATCCATCAGGACGTGGCGTTGCTCGATGGAAATCGTGGCGATTTGTTGGACACCCATTTCGAGCAGGCTCTGCCCATTCGGGCCGGGCATCCTCCACGAGGCGGGCAGAAGATGGTGCAGGCGCACCGTGACCACCATGCCCGCCACGGTCACGCCAAGCGCGCCGCCCAGCGAGCGAATGAACGCGGAGGACGAAGTTGCCACGCCAAGATGATTCCGCTCTACCGAATTTTGAATCGCGACGGTCAGGTTGGGCATGACCAATCCCAAGCCGCAGCCGAGGCAGACCAGCGCGGTCTCGATGATAGGTATGCCCGCGTCCGTCATGGCCGCCCACGCAAGCGTGAGAAAAGAACTCGTTCCGACGATCAATCCAATGACAGGAAAAATCTTGTAACGGCCTGTCCACGAAACCAGTCGCCCGCCCGCGACGGCGGCAACGATGACGCCGCCCATCATGGGGGCCATCATCAAGCCTGCGCGGGAAGGGGACGCGCCCAAGACGAGTTGGAAAAAGAGCGGTAGAAAAACGAGGCTCCCGAAAAGCGCCATCGCATTCAGGCCAATCACGCTGACCGCGATGACAAAGACGCGGTTGCGAAAAAGCACCAGCGGCAAAATGGGTTCCGCCGCGCGTTGTTCCTGCCGAAAAAATAATCCATAAAAGAGAATCGCCAGTGCGCCCAGCGCGATCATCTTGGGAGAAGACCACGGATAGACGGTACCTCCCCAACTCAGGAGTAGGAGCAGGCAAACGGTGCCGCCGGTGAGAAGCGCGGCTCCCTTGTAATCGATGCGATGTACGCGTGTGGGTTTGTGTTTTCGCAGGGCAATCGCGATCAGAAAAAAGGCCGCCGCGCCGACCGGTAGGTTCACATAAAAAATCCAGCGCCAGGAAAAAGTGTCGGTGATCACGCCGCCCAAAAGAGGACCCGCTACGCTGCACGCCGCAAAGACTGCTCCGAAAAGTCCCTGGTAACGTCCCCGTTCGCGTGGCTCGATCAAATCGCCCACGGTGGTTTGCGCGAGAGTCATCAGGCCGCCTGCGCCGAGACCTTGAATGGCCCGGAATAAAATCAATTGGAACATCGTTTCCGCGAGCCCGCAGAGAATCGATCCCACCAGAAAAATGCCGATAGCGACAAAGAAGAGCGGCCTGCGACCGTACATGTCGCTGAGCTTTCCGTAGAGAGGCGTGCTCGTGGTCGAGGTGACCATGAAGGCGGTCACCACCCAGGAAAGATGCGCGAGACCGCCCAAATCGCTGACGATGCGCGGCAACGCCGTGCTGACAATGTTCTGGTCAAGCGACGCCAGCGCGAGCGACAGCATCAGTCCCGCAAAAACGGTGTAGAGTTCGCGCTTTGATACCGGTGAGGCGGAGGAGGGGGACGTGGTCATCCGTGGAGCAGGGGAAATCTACAAAGACTTTCTCTAAAGCAATTCGTCATCCTGAGCTTGTCGAAGGATCAGTTCAGGCTGCCTTTTCTTCGACGTACAGAACTGATTTCTCAACATCTCAAGATGACGGATCGTTTGGAGAAATTTACTTCAGCCCGTCCAAGGCCTTCTGCACCTCGTCGGCGCTGCCTTTGGTTTGGGCCTTAAGCGAATTCCAGGCGATCTTGCCGTCCTTCACGATAAACGATTGGCGCGAGGCCAGGACGAGGTCCCCCTTCGTCATCATCGGGACTCCAAAAGCCTCGGCGACTTTGCCATCGGTATCCGCCACCAGAACAAAGGGCAACTTATTCTCTTCCTGAAAATGCTTCTGCGCGCCTGCGTTGTCGCGACTCACGCCGATGATCTGCAAACCGCTCGCGTGTAATTTCTCATAGGAATCGCGCAGTGAGCAGGCCTCCGCCGTGCAGCCCGCTGTGCCCGCCTTCGGGTAAAAATAAACCAGCGTGATTCCCTTGGCATAAACATCCTCGAACTGGATTGGCTTGCCTTCCTGATCAATTGCGGTGATCTGCGGAGCAGGCGCTCCCACGGAGAGAGGATCCGCTTTGACGGTTAAACCGAGAATGGAAAAACTGACAAACAGGGTGGTAAGTAGACGTATCATATCTCCACGCTACTTCGGAACGGACAAATCGCAATAATCTCGAGGGGGTAACCTGAATTCGTTTTTCGACCTTGCCAAAGGCGGGGTCGTGGCCGGATAAGTCTATCGGGCAATCGCCCATCGTCACATGAGCAAACAATCTTCTCCAATTAAAGTTCGCTCCGGGCAGTTTGAATTTTACAAATTCAACGCCAGCGAGCGCGATATTCGCGATATCTATCATTGGATGTTGAGATTGAGCTGGCCTCAATTCGCCGCCTTGATCCTGAGCATCTATGTGGCGGTCAATATACTCTTTTCGATCTTCTATTATGTGGGCCGCCCCTGCATCAACGGAGCGGAGACATATGCCGACGCCTTCTTCTTCAGCGTCGAGACCCTCGCCACGGTTGGCTACGGCCATTTTTATCCAGACACGCTTTACGGGCATATCGTGGCCACGGTGGAAATCATGGTCGGTCTGTTCGGCCTGGCCGTTATCACCGGCCTGATCTTTGTCCGCTTTTCACGTCCTACGGCCCGATTGGTCTTCAGCCGCAATCTGGTGATCAGCCCTTTCGACGGCCAACCGGCCCTCATGCTGCGGGTGGCCAACCTGCGACATCATGCGATGGCGGAGGCGGAATTTCGCATGTTATTTATGCGTAATGAACTGACCAAGGAAGGTGAACAGATGCGCCGGTTTTATCCGCTTAAGCTTCAATTCGACCGCCTGATCACCTTTCCGGTCGCTCTCACCATCCGCCATATCATCGACGAGCAAAGTCCCCTGTACGGACAAACCCCGGCGGATTTGGAGAAGTGCGACGCGCGCATCCTGACCTCCATCGTCTGCATCGACACCGTCATTCCCGCCCCCGTGCAAAGCCAGAAAGACTACATCTGGAGCGATATTCATTTCGGCCAACGCTTCGTCGAAATCTACACCGATCTGGATGATCACACCATGGCTGTCGATTACGGGCGCCTTCACGAAACAGAACCAGTGCCCCAAACAAAATAAAATAGAAGGGAATAACCATATCCTACCGGTGCATCGATTTACCGCAGATTTGACATGCATTTTGGCCTTCGTGCATATCTAATTGAGCTTGGCAGGGCCGACGTGGAAATGAAGATGAGAATGGTGAGGATTTCTATTACAACGAGCAGTTCGATCAGCATGAATCCAGATGGCGCAATCGCAGGGGAATCCCTCCGTGAGTCGCGCCGGAAAAGGATTCCCATGATCAAGCTAACCTCGTGGGAAGATTTCAGTCGTGATGGAATCTTGGAAAAATTTAGACCGAAGGCAGTGGTCAACCCATGACCAGGGACGAACTTAATCCGGAACTGGATTTCCTCGGCCTCGGCTCGACGGTCCGTGGGTTCGTGCCGGACCAAAAGCTGTTCGATCGCTACGTCCTGCGACGGATACTGGACTGGGGCGGCGCGGGCGTGGTCTGGCTTGCCCTCGATGAACACTTGCAGCAGGAAGTTGTGCTTAGGATCCTGCCGGAATTCCTGCGGCGCGACTCGGCTTTCATCGACGAACTCCTGAAGGAAACATCCCACAGCATGGAGTTGGTCCATCCGCATATCGCGCGCATCCACGACCTGATCGATGATGCCGCCGTTGCGGTGATTTCGATGGAGTACGTCGATGGACACACGCTCGCCACCTGGCTCACTTACCAACCGACCAAGGCTTTCGAGGTCGAACAGGTCCGCGAATGGACCGGGCAACTTATCGATGCTCTCGATTACGCCCATCGCGAAGTGAAGCTCGTTCATGGTGACCTGAAGCCTGACAATCTGATCATCAATGCGGCCGAAGATTTGAAGATCGCTTATTTCGGGATATCCCGGCACATCAGCGAGTCCCTCAACCGCTCGACCACGCATGGCAGCGCCACCGATATATTGAGCTACACAAGCCCCCAACTCGCGACGGGCGGGAAGCCGACGGTGCAGGATGACATCTACGCCTTCGCGGCGACGCTCTATGAATTGCTCGCCGGCGAACCACCCTGCTTTAGCGACAACAAAGATGTGCTCGCGCAGACGTGGGAAGTTTGGCCGCCGCCCATGACGCTAAGGCGGCGTGTGCTGGGAATCGAAGGCAAGCCAATTCCCGACGAATGGGAAAAGACCATCGCCGCATGCCTGGCCACGGACCCGGTGGCGCGTCCTCAGAGCATTGCCGAAGTGGGAGAGATGCTCGGGTTGAGAGCGGCCCCGGTCAAATTCCCCGAGACAAAAGCACCGCTACCGTTGCTCCCGGTCAAGGCGATGGCGTCTGAGCCCGAACCTGAATCCAAGCCTCCGCTCGAGCACAAGCCGGAACTCAAGGCCAAGTCGAAACCGAAACCCGAACCGATACCGAAACTCGAATTCGAACCGAAATCTCCATCGACGAAGCTTTCGAGCAAAGATCGGCTGGTCATTCTGTGCATGGTTATTTTGTTCGCCTTGGATTGTTTTGGATATTTTTTCATCGTGAGGACACCGCAAGCGCAAACAGTTCAGCAGGCGCAAATGGCCCAGCAGGAAGCCGACGCCAAAGCCGCTGCTGCCGACCTGGCAAAACAAAAAGCGGATGATGCGGCCGCGCAAGCCGCCGCCCAGACGATGAACGATGAGGAAAAAGCAGTCCTCGAAAAAGCGAAGCAGGATGCGGAAAGTCACGCGGCGGCATCAGACCAGGCAATCCAGCAGGCCAAGGCCGATACGGAAAAAGCGCAGCAGGCCGCGCAGACCGCAACCCAACATCTGGCAGCGATCACAGGTCCGGTTGCCGGGATGTCGTGGTCAAACAGCTTGGGAGTAAAGTTTGTTCCGGCAGGAATCGATAACGTTTTGTTCAGTGTCTGGGATGTGCGGGTGAAAGACTACGCGGTCTTTGTCGCGGCCACGGGGCGCGACTGGCCCAAGCCCGGCTTTGACCAGACCGAGAATGATCCGGCGGTGATGGTGAGTTGGGACGATGCCCACGCCTTTTGCGATTGGCTGACGAAGAAGGAGCAGGCGGAAGGGAAACTGGCCACCAATCAGAAGTACCGATTGCCCACCGATGCCGAATGGAGCAAGGCGGTGGGATTGGACGAGGACAGCCGGGACCTGCCCAAGGACAAGGATGGCAAGATCAAGGACGTTTACCCGTGGGGAAGCCAATGGCCTCCGCCGCAGGGGGTAGGTAACTACGCCGAAGTTCTAACCCAGGACGGTTTTGACCACACGTCCCCCATGGGGAGCTTCCCGGCAAACGCTTACGGTCTATATGATATGGGCGGCAATGTCTGGCAATGGTGCGAGGACAGATACGACTACAAGCACGACTGGCGGGTCTTGCGTGGGGCTTCATGGGTCGATCGCATTCCCCAGAGCCTGCTCTCGTCGTGTCGCAGCGGCGATGGTCCCGGTGCCCAGGATCATGCCAGCGGGTTCCGCGTTGTCGTGGTGATCTCGCCTTAGGGGATCATGGGAAATGATCGAGTCCTGTGGGAGATCTGTGTGAAACCCGCACATATATCATTAGTCATCCTGAGCTTGTCGAAGGATCAGTTCGGCCTGCCTTTCTTCTTCGATCTACAGAACGGATCTTGCCACATGTATGCGCGACAAGCTCAAGATGACAGATTACTTGGAGGAGGACTTTCGCAGAGGTCTCTGTAGGGACACTTGATCGATGCGCCAACCAATGCTGATTGATAACCATGCGCAGCCATGTTAGCACGGGGCATGAAGTTCATCCGCTGCCGCTTCGTCACTCTGCTCTTGATCGCACTTTGTTCAGCTCTGCCGGTCATGGCCGCACCCGCGACCGACAGTCCGGACGTCGTGGTTCAGGGTTTATATCACTCATCCCTGGAACACTTCACGGGCTTCACCCCGGACAGCGTTAAATTGGCCAAACCATGGGTCACGCCGCAGCTCTATAGGCGTCTTTGGAAAAAAGTGAACGAACCCCAACCCAAGGACGCCGCTCCCGACATCGAAGGTGATATTTTCTTGGGCTGTCAGGAACCGCCTACCAAATTTGTGGTGGGCAAGCCTTCCATCCAGCAAACCCAGGCCAAGGTCGATATAGCCTTGTTTTGGTCGGGAGAGAAGCGCCACTACACCGTAATGCTGGAGCAGGTCAATGGCGCTTGGAAAGTCTACGATGTCCACTACGGCAAGGACGGCAACCTGACCGATTTACTCTAAAATCTAGTAAAGAACCCCGGAGCAAGCTCCGAGGCATTTCAGAGGTAGCCGTCGCACCGCGTAGCCGCGCTCGTGAGAGCGTGGTTCCCCTCCGTGGTAGCCGCCGCTGTCCTTAGCGGCGGATGCCTTCCCTCCGAGGTAGCCATCGACCTCCGGGCGACGGTCGGAGAGCGGGTCCGCGCTCGGAGATCGCGGGCTACCCTAAAGCCGAAGCAAGCTTCGAGGAATTAGACCCAAGAGATTAAAAAGCATAGTCACAGACGTGACTAAATTTGTTGACATTTCTAATTTCTCGTTTATCCATCATTCAATTGTTATTAAACAATATCATTGTTAAAGCACCAATGAATTTACGCATCCTCAGTCTGGCTATTATCCTGATTGGAGCCTTCGCTGTTTCCTCCAAGGCCCAGCAGAATCTTGTGTCGAATGGCGGCTTTGAAACCGATAACTTCGACGGATGGACAACCCAGAATGCGCCTGACGGATCAGATTTTGGCGTAACAACCACCATGCCCTACGAAGGGACCTACTCCGCCGAATTTGGAGGCGTTAGCAATCAATTCGACTATATCTCCCAGGCTCTCGATACGGTCATCGGCACGACGTACTACGTCTCATTCGAGTTGGCGAACGATCAGACCGACAATGAATTTCTCGCCAACATTGGCGGCGTTCTGCAAGACACTCCTGCGGGAGTCTCAGCGGGCGGAGTGGACAATTATATCAAAGGCGGCACGACGTACCTGGACCTCGTTAACACTCCCACCGTTCCATACTCGCAGTACCAGACCAGTTTTACGGCGACTTCGTCAACGACCAACCTGATTTTCGGAGGTTATAACGTCCCTTCGTTTTATTATCTGGATGATGTCGTGGTCGTCCCCGAGCCATCGCAATACGGACTCCTCGTCTTCCTCGCCGTCGTAGGCTTTATCGGTTGGAGAAGGTTCTCCTGTTCGTCCCTGACGATTTGATCTCGTCGGGTTAATCCCTTGGAGCTTGCGGCGTGCAGTTGGTAGCCCGCGATCTCCGAGCGCGGGTCCGCCTTCCAACCGTCGCCCGGAGATCGACGGCTAACCACAGAAGGAAAGGCACCGCCACCCAGCGTGTGGCGGCTACCTAGGAAGATAGGTCAGGCCGGAGGCTGACCCTCCAAAGGAACAACTCAGGCGTGCCGGGCTGGAAGTGTCTTGCCCAATTTCGCACTACGGACGGCAAGATCGAGGATGTGGATCGGCCTGCGTGACCATTCCGGGGTAATGACCAGCGCTTTCCCCTTCACCAAATGATCACGCACGTTTTCGTAATAGCGATGCTCCTGCCCGGGGGGATTGGGGAAACGGGTGGTGGTGATACGGCGATCCGCGCCATGTACGAAAGTCTTGGCATCGCCACCTTCCATCACGTAAGTCCCCTTCGTGCCAGTGATTTCCAGCCAGCCCTCCTTCTGCTTTGAATCGATATTGCTGATGCAGAGCGTCAACCATTGGCCGCTCTTGAATCGCACGACCGCAAAGCCTTCGTCTTCGTTGGAGTCATCTTTCCAGATGGTATGAGCCGCCCAGTGCCCGTGATGGGAGAAACCGCTGACTTCGGTGATGGGAGCATCGATCAGTTGAAGCGAATATTCCAGAAGGTGGACGCCCCAGTCGTACAGGATTCCGCCGGAAATACGGCGGCTGGTGCGCCACCAATCGCCCGGCTTTCCGTAGCCGCCCATATGGCATTCGATGCGCACGATATCGCCAATGACCTTTTCCTTTTTGATGAGCTTCACTGCTTCCAGAATACATCCATCCCAGTGGCGGTTGTGGTAAGTCGAGAGCATGACGCCCGATTTCTTGGCCGCGGCGATCATCGCATTGACTTCCTCCGTCGTGATGGCCAGCGGCTTTTCGCAAACGACATGGCGACCAGCCTTGAGACACTGGATGGCCAGCGGCGCGTGGGTGTTGTGCGGCGTGATGAGCACCACCAGGTCGACCGACGATTTCTTGAGCATCTCGGTCACGCTCTTGTAAGTTTCGATTCCCGGAAAATCCACCTTGGCCGCTTCAAGACGCGTCGGATCGACTTCGGTGACCGCGATCGGGCTCATGCCCGCCGCTTTCATCTGGTTCAAATGGGATCGCCCCATGTTGAAAGCTCCACCATAACCGACCACTCCGACCTTGATCTCACTGGCTTTGGAATATTGAGGCATAAGCAGCGACGATGGCAGATGTGCAAAAATAGAAAAGCCAAACGATGTTTGTGCCGAGGATGTCTTTTAGAATCCGTCATCCTGAGCTTGCCGAAGGATCAGTTCAGTCTGCCTTTTCTTAGAGATACAGAACGTCCAGACCGATAGTCCGGGATCAGCCGTTCTTGCCGGGACAGATTCAATTCCCCTAGATTGGCTGCCATGAATCCGGCCCCCTTTAACGACAAGCTCGATGCTCTCAAACTTCGCCACGATAAACTAATCAACCTTTCCAACTCCAAAGACGAGAGATGGTCCAACGGCGTGTTTGACCGATATGTAAATCCGGTGGTAACGGCGGAACATGTTCCCATCGAATGGCGTTACGATCTCGATCCCGCCTCCAACCCTCACCTCCTCGAACGTCTGGGCATCAACGCTGCGTTTAATGCGGGCGCGATTGAGCATGAGGGAAAAATCCTGCTCTGCCTTCGCGTCGAAGGTTACGATCGCAAATCCTTCTTTGGCATGGCGGAGAGCGCCAATGGCATCGACCATTTCAAATTTTGGGACGAGCCCCTCGATTTGGCGGAGACGGGCAATCCCGATACCAATGTCTACGACATGCGCTTGGTCCGGCACGAGGACGGTTGGATTTACGGCACTTTCTGCACGGAGCGCAAGGATCCCTCCGCCCCGTCATACGATACCTCCAGCGCGGTGGCCCAATGCGGTATTGTCCGGACGCGCGATTTCAAGAAATGGGAACGTTTGCCGGACCTCCAATCGCAGAGCAGCCAGCAGCGCAACGTGGTGGTTCATCCGGAATTTATCAATGGCAAATATGCACTCTACACACGTCCTCAGGATAGTTTCATCGAGACCGGCAAGGGCGGCGGAATCGGTTGGGCGCTCTGTGATTCCATGGAAAAAGCGGTGATTGTTGAGGAGCGCGTGGTTGATCCCCGCCTCTATCACACGATCAAGGAAGTGAAGAACGGGCAGGGGCCCGCACCGTTGAAGACAGCAAAAGGCTGGTTGCATCTGGCGCACGGCGTCCGCAATACCGCCGCGGGTCTGCGCTACGTCACCTATATTTTCCTGACCGATCTCAAGGATCCTTCAAAGGTCATCGCCTCGCCCGGCGGTTATTTTCTGGCGCCTTGGGAGGAAGAGCGGGTAGGGGACGTGTCCAACGTTACATTCACCAACGGTTGGATCGCCAAAGCCGATGGCACCGTTCTTATCTATTACGCTTCTTCCGATACGCGCATGCATGTGGCCACGTCACGGCTCGATTATCTCCTCGATTACGCACTTAATACTCCCGAAGACGGACTGACCACGCGCAAAAGCCTGGAAGCACGACAGGCCCTAATCCGGAAAAACCAGAGCTTGAAAAGCAAGTAGCCGCAGAGCGCCAGACTTTCAGAGGTAACCGCCGCTGTCCCTAGCGGCGGATGTCTCCCTCCGAGGTAGCCATCGACCGCCGGGCGACGGAATGGGAAAACCCGCGCTCGGAGATCGCGGGCTACCCCTAAAGCCGAAGCAAGCTTCGGAGAATTAGACCCAAGAGATTAAAAACAACTCGTCACGCCAACTCGTCCGCATTCGAAAACCGCTTGATCAGGGGATCGTAACGGGTCGGCTCCATCAGCGGCAGAAAAAGATGGAAAAGAGGATTGAGCCATGCCCGGGAAGTGCGGGCGTAGATATCGAGAGGGGATAGCTTCTGCCGAAGATGGAGCTTCGGATCGTAATTGAGCGGCGCGCTGTAATAGGTGTGATAACCGTTCTTGATCGCCCATGAAAAGAGGTCCCGGCGGCTGACAAAATAAAGATGGAAATCGAGCGCCACGGTATAATCGAACCCCACGTAGTTGTCGCGAAGGACGCCCTGATGCGCGATGCAGGAATTGAAGGCGACCATTCGGCCTTCCTGTCGCCAAACCATGAAAATCGCCTTGTCCCCCATCTTTTGTCCAAGCGCCATGAAGTAGGCCTTGGTCAGCACTTCAAACTTGAGCTTTGATTTCCTCACGACCTGCTCATAGAGAGGAAACGCCTCGTCGATAAACGGTGTGATGTCGTGGACCACTTCCATCGTGATCGCAGGCCCCGTTGCGGCCTTGCGGAATTTTCTGCGCAGGTCCTTTCTCATTTTAGCGCTCAGGGCTGTTTCGAGATAGTGATCAAAGCTCGTATAATTCAGTTCGAGCTTCGTCGCCGGCATGCTCGAGATTCGCTTGAAACCAAATTGATTCAGCTCTCCAAGCTTGGTGCGCTCGGCCTTGGGAAAATCCTTGAAGACAATCAACTCCGCCTTAAGTTCCCGGGCCACGCGAGGTAAAACTTCAGCCAGCGTTCGAGCGACCCATGACGAGGCCACCCCACCACTGGCCTGGACCAATTGACCCTCCCCGGCGGAACATCCGACCATTAACGTGCGAAGTTTTAACAGGGAAGGAAATCTGCCGCGAACTCTCTCCATGATCTGGGTGAAAAAAGCAGGCATGCCCAAAAGGACATCCTGGTCGACCACAAAAAAAGGCTGAACCGCAAGCGTGGAATCGGCGGAATCCTTCAGCAGCAGATAGTAATTGGAAAACTGATCCTGCAATGCCTCATGGGTGACGTTGTAATAGCGGTGATCATTGGCCGCATCCTTAAGGCCATGCTCCCAGACCGCCGAATCCTCCAACGGAATTTTGCTGACGACCAGCGCTCGCCCGAATGACCCGGCAATGGAAAGCTCATGAATCCGGGCAGGTTCATTTCGAACCGACTCGTTCAGGAGGGCTTGCTTAAGTCCGGCCTGCGAATAAGTGACTTCATGCATAGGCGGTAAAGGCTTCCACAATGCCGCATAGTGTTAGCACACTAAAGAAAATAGCTAATGTTGAAAAAAAAGCAAAAAAGGCGAAGAAAGCGCGTCTGCCTCTCACTCACTCTCAATGAGATCGAGACGACGAGATTTTAAAGCGCGGATTGGACTTTCCAACTGCGACTGCGGCGGTAGGCCACGAACGCGACAGCAGCGCCAAAAACGAAGACGGCGTAGTCCGAGGGCTCAGGAACCTCCACGGAATACATCAAGTTATCCAATAAAATATAGTCATGCCTGCCGGTTGCTTCGGTGAAGGTGGCATAAGCGATGTCGGGGGATTTGCTCGTTAGGGCAACGAAATCGCCCGCGTTGCTGGCGAAATCGGGCGCGACAAGCGTTGACTCGATGAGATGGTGCGAGGAGTCGTAAACAGAGAAGGTCCAGCTCTGGTCCAGGGCGCCATAGTTAAAGCCGAAGACGGCTTGGGGAGTTGAAAAGGTAAAGAGGAGTTCGCGGGAGAACCCCTCATCGTTATTCAGGGAATTTCCCTGGGTGTTATAAAGGCCCGAGTACTCGTTCGAAATCTGAAACACAGAGCCCGGAGCCGTAATCGTGAGATCATTGAATCGCAGGAAGGAATCGGTCCCATGACGAGCAGAACTGAAGTTCTCCAAATAGGCCTCGTCCAAAGAGGGATCGCTCATGGAGGTAACGATGGTCGCGTGCGCAGAGACCATCGCCATAAAAAGAACCATGGCGGAAATGGTCACCGTGCGAGCATCGATTTTCATGGGTGTTTTGTGCAAAAGGTGTGGCGCGTGCTACGGAAGTTCGTTCAGCGATGCGAACAATTGCATCATAATATCTATAAATCAATAACTTTTGGAAAATGGGCAGAAAAGAGGCGACGATGGATGCTTCCAAGAAAGTGCACCCGTCGAAATTTGAACTCGAAATCCCTTCATTTGGACAGGGAAAAAGGCATACGCACAAGTAAAGAACCCCGGAGCAAGCTTCGGAGAATTCAACCCAAGAGATTAACGATCAACTCTCTTCACGTTTTCTTAGCCCGTTTCACATCTGATTACTTGTACATCGTCCAGCTGTTGATCCTGCATATCTGCTCGCAAGCCACCTGGATTTTTTGAGCGTCCTGTTCACTGATACAATGGAACTTTTGCCGCTCCATTTGACCGAGATAGGGCGAGTAGTTATCGGTGGTTTGTTTCCAGACAAAATCGTCCGCCTTGACGTTTCTAACATTCACGACCCAATCACAATCGCAGTCGCAGGTGCTCTTAAGGTAATGAACAGTAATATCGCCAGTGTCGTCATTATACTGAACGGTCACTTCCGGACAGTTGCTGAGGCTGCTCCGGATTTGAGCGACTAGATCTTCGACTGTCTGTGGCTGAGGAGAAAAATTCAAAAACGTAAAAGGTGGTTGATACTCGGGAGGAGCTCCCCCCGCTTCACCTGGGCTTACCGGTTTGCCGATCAGGGTACCGTCTTTATAGCGGAAATAAGCAGGATCGGTAGCGACGGATGTTTCACACTTATCCACCCGGAAGTTGCACTTGGTGGTCGTGCGGGTGGTTTGGGTGGTTTGAGTCACCATCGTTTCGCCGGCAAACAGAGTGACAGGACACATGGCAACAATGAGGACCAAGAACGCTTTATTCATCATACATTTCTCCCAAGTACACGGTTAAATCTTCGGGTATTACTCGTACTTGCAATTATCGATGCTAGCCACTCACTTGCAACTTTTTTTCCGGGGACGACCTACTCTTCACCAGCGGTTTCTACTCTTGCGCGGATAGCAGGCGTGTCCCGGGGAAGTCGGCCGTAATGGTGCACCCGTCGAGATTTGAACTCGAAATTTCCTCCTTCGGAGGGAAGGAGGAGGCTTTTTAAGAGCGTTCGATCAATTCAGGGGCCATGTCTTTTAATTCTCGGGTAAGCTGTTCGATTCGAACTTGATTTGAAGCTGTAGGTTCAGACGAGTGCTTTTTAAATGCTTCCGCAAGTTCAAATCTAGCGTAGGCAGATGCGATTTCCCGATGAAAATAATCGTTGGGCTTACTTCGTCCTTTTTCGATCAATGCCTGCTTTTCACGGTAAAGACGAACTGGATCAAGCGTGGCAAAGTTTGTCCCCGCATGAGTTTTGAAGATGCGCGATTTCTCAAACGCCTCTTCGGGATCAAAGGTCACACCTACCTGAGCGAAACCGATTCGGATGCCCGCGACTTCCAAATAGGGTCTTCCCGTCGAAGGCTGTACGACAAAATCGGGATAAGCATCGAAAAAGTCCTCACTCCAAACGTGGGTGAAATCGAGGTCTTTTGAAACTAATCTCGCCGTACTATCCGGTATCGGGGCTGGGAACACCGAATCATTTTTGAGTGCCAGCAACCGATGGTAAAGCAGCGCCGCCCATCCTCCAATCAGAAGGGTTCTGGAAAACAACGCTGGATTTTTATGGTTGAGCGTATCGAGAGCGGTCTCGACGTTGCTCCATGAGATCATGGAATAGTCTCGGCTTCTGATTCAATGAGCTCGAACCGGGGGCCTTTATCGACGGTGAGGATGTCCATCGCCTCTTGAGGTGAGCACCAGCCCTCCTGTTCGCGCCAGACTGTTTTTTCGGCTCGGTCGAGCGCGTCCTGGTTCGCAGGAATGACAACTTCACGATTCATCAAGGAAAAAATGCCACAGACGGGAGGAGAAAGAAAGTTTTTATGATTTGGGGTTAAACGATAAGCACCACATTAACGCGTGCCCCCATCGAGATTTGAACTCGAAACTTCTTCCTTCGGAGGGAAGCGCTCTATCCAGTTGAGCGTTGGATTTGGACGGTTTTCAAAGGTAAATCAGGGAAAAGTGTTCGAGCGACTATTCTGATAACTATTCTCTTCCAAAATAGAGCCTTTAAACTCGGCTAAGCTGACTTGCAAGAGCGTGAGGTGGCTTTGATCTGGGACAAAATGATTTTAGTATTTAGTTTTGTCGTCGACACCTAACAAGGCTCTAAATTCAGCTTTAACGGCACTTATGAGAGGAGAAAGTTCTCCGTCTAATAGTTTTTTAAGATAGTTTGTTGCGGCTTCTGCCATAGCGTTGTTTCTCTCGAAATACTTATGTCCTTCTTCAGGACGCATTGCGTGAGAAAGGTAAGCAGAAAAACCAACTCCTTGTAATTGGTGAGATAAGTCCGAAAGTTTCTTTGCCAGTGACTCAGAAAAATAAATTTCGTTCTCATCCACAAAATGAACTAACCGATTAACGGCTTCAAAAACTAAGTCACGGTCTTGATCGTCAGCATTTTTTTTATTCAGATACAATGGCAATAGACCTGAGATTGCGACAAGCAATTGATGCGCTTCAAAAATCACTTTGGCTCTATCCTCATGAAGCTTTGAATAGCGGATATTGTCTCTCTGGCTCAATATTCTAAGCTCATACTCGTAAGCCTGTTCACGGGCCTTGAACCATCGTTCAATAACAAGCTTGCCAATAAAGTATAACCCGCCCATGAAAGCGGAAACAGAAACTAGACTGACTCCAATTTGGGTTATAAAGGCTGACCAATCCACGGATTGGCATTTAGGTCTAACAGGACTTATCAGTCAATAGCGATGCACTCTTCAAGACACGACGGCCTAAGATGTGGATCAGAAACGTGCACCCGTCGAGATTTGAACTCGAAACCTCTTCCTTCGGAGGGAAGCGCTCTATCCAGTTGAGCTACGGGTGCGGTCGGGAATTGCCGCTGTCTTTGGCAATTCGGTGAGGGGAGAATGTAGCGAACGCAGAGGCTCTCGGCTACTGCAAATTCCTGCGGAGGGTAGCTTTTGTGGGATCACGTTTCCTTCGGGAGTTCATTCCTCAGGCTTGTCCCGCAGATCCGCCCCATAGAGCTTCGCATTAAGCGTCAAATCCTTGAGGATCGTGAAGAGATGGATTTTTCCCGGATAGATGTCGCGATACTTGGTGACCTCGCGCTGATCAATGACCTTGAAGCCGTACCGTTCGAACAGGCGATCGCTCCGGCGTGATTCGTAGGTGACGACTTGGGCGTAGACCTGCTTTTCGCCGTGATCAAGCAGGTATTGCAGGAAGGTATCCACCAATCCGACGGTGGCGCCGACGCTGCGCGCCTCGGGCCGGATGTTGAAATGAAAATGGGCAATGTCCGGCGGTGTGAAGGGATTCTCTTTGCGCGCCTGGGTGATAATCCAGCGCACATAACGCCGGCTCGCCGCATTGTAGGGCCGGGTGAAATAGCGCCACAGGCCGCGTGCGACGAGGATGGGCAATGTCCGACGTTCGTACTGCGCCTTCCGCTTCGGAAAGCGCGCGCCCATGAGATAGCCCTTCACCACGCCGTCGAGTTCGCAGACGAAAGTCGATTCGGGCTCCACATCGGTGTAGTAACTCGTGAGGTAATCGGCAAAGAGTTCACGGTCCTCAAAGGCCGGATCGATCGGCTTGCCGAGAAAGCCGGTGTCGGCGCAAATCGCGCGGAGAGTGTCGCGGTCCTCCGACCGGTAAGGGCGCACAAGACGCCGTGCGCGGGAGGAAAGGGGCTTGGGTTCCATGCTAAAAAATACTGCCGTCCGCAGGACCCGGTCAGGCCGGGGCGTACACGCCGTCCGGAAGTGGACGCTTCGCGACCTCGTTCACCGCACGGGCGATGGCTTTTTTCAACGACTCACTTCGGATGAGGCTGGTGTCGTTGACCAGATGAACGGAGGAGATGTCCTCGGCCTGCAGAAGCTCGGGCGGAACCTGCAGAAAAACGCGATAGACCAAGAGTTGGCCCAGCGCGGTGTTTCCCACCAGCGACGTGATGTAATCGACGACCGCGCTTAATCGCATCGGGCCTTGCTGGACTTTTATTTCCGAGGCAGTCGCTGGAGGGGGCGGTGTGGACAAAGCGGGCGGTGTCGCGACTTTCGGCATGAGAGGAGGTGGAAGTGGGGCCGCAGGCGTTTCGGGCTCGAGGGGCGGCGGCGGAGCGGCAGCAGTCTCGGACCTGGGCGCATGCAGGACCACGGCGGGCGGCACGGCAGCACCGATGGCGGAGACGTCGGACGCGCCGGTCCGTTTCAAATATTGATCCAGCGTAATCGGTTGCTCCTCGATCCATCCGCTGGTCAGGAATTTTTCGGTTAGCGGCAACGCCTCGGCGAAGGAGACATCGGCGCTGAGCGCGACTTCCGCCAAACTGCGCTGCCCGTCGTAGGCGAGAAGAAGTTTCCACTGTGGCGCGTGCAGGCGGATCGTACTCGCTTCACGCTCGTAGGCGGCGGTGCGTTTGTAAATTTCTGTTCCGGTCATACAAAATAAAGTTTAAGTCGTTTCGGATGTCGCCAGTCCAAGCACAAAATAGGCATGTTCCTTACGCCACATAATCGGTTGCACAAAAACAGCCGGAGGCATTTCGATCGGATCGTCCGGTACGGTGCTGAAGATGCGGGGCTCTGAAAGATGCAGGCTGGGGCCGAATCTTTTTTGCACGCTATGGGCAATCGTGCCGGTGATATCGACCATCACGTCATGGGAATTCTCCTCGGAAAATCGTCCGCGGTTATGCCGCGCGGTGTGGAGATGCAGGAGGAATTGCTGTGAAGTGGTAAAATAAACAAAGCCGTTCGCGTCGCCGCTAAGAAGGAACAACCCGGTGTGGGCCGAAAAAACCAGCGATTGAAATTCAATGGTCGGATCGCGCAGGACGATTTCATTTCCCGTGATCTTGTTCAGATAAGCGACGGTAGCTTCGATAAAATAGTGGATGTCTCGTTCGTGCAGCGGCATAAGGCTTTCTTTGATCAGATCTCGTAAGGAGTTAGATAAAGGCTCGTGCCCATACAATGAGTTTAGGTTCTCGGACGGAGATGTCCAGTCTTGCGACGCCTCAATGAGTCACCGGCAGCGTCTTCTCCGCCTTGGTCAAATCGATGGAGAAGGAGCCGTAAAGAAAATGAAGTTCGGCATGAAGCGGAAGATGCCGCGCATCGTCGGTCATCCAAATCATCAGGGAACCCCGCCGACGCGTGCCTTTGGTTGGCAACGCCTGCAGACGGAGCACAGGTTGTTTGGGCCATATGCCGAACGCGCGCGTTTCCCGGGCCTGACATTCGACCTCGCCCTGCTTTTCCGAGTTGTTCTCGTAAACGAACATCGTGTATTTGTCCCCGGGCTTCCAGGCGAAGGCGCGAAGATGATAGAGCATCGAACCCAGGTCATCGATGCCGTCCTGCGTAATCGGAAAAACTTTCTTTTCGCCCTTCATCCAGTTCTCGCGAGTGCCCTGCTGCTCCATGTAATCGATGCGGGTCCGTTCTTTAACTATCCGGTGCGGTTCAAACCGATATTCACCATACTCGACCGAGCGCCATGGATCCTCGTCAACGAACGACCAAAACGCGCCGGTAAACGGGTACGTGTCATCGACCAGTCCCCGCGAGGCCAGTGAAAGCCTGAATTCCCAATGGTCGCCCTTTTCCTGCGCAACAAAAATGCCTTGTGCGGCTTCAAACGCAGTCCACGAAATGAGATAGGTGAGGGTCTCCCCATCCGTCCAGGGCAGATGATGAAAATCAACGGGCGGCGCCCGATCCGGGACGGGATCTACCTGTTCAGCGTGTATCAAAACAAACCCCAACATCAGGAACGCACCAAGCAACCCGGCAAACAGAATGGTGCGCACCTACCGCTTGTCCCGTTTCAGGAGATTGGTACGGGCCCGTTCCAAGGCGTCGCGTTCCCGCGCATCGAGGCTGGCGACACCATGCTTCGATATTTTTTCCAGGATCGCATCAATGGATTCGGTGGATTTCTTATCCTCCAGCACCTTGAGATTACTCTGCCGAACCAGCTTCTGCGTGCGCCGCTCATCAAGCCAATCGGTCAGCCAACTCATACCTTTTCCCGCGCCAATTAAACGCATCGCAAAGTATCCGACTGCCCCGCACATCCAAAGCACCAACAGGCTCGACCATTGATGATAAGCGACGTCAATCAGCGAATAAACGCCAAGCAGCACCCAGGCCCAGCCCTTGGTGGTTAAATTCACAAACCAGATGTTGAGAACAATGCCGGGATAAATTGTGGCGAACGCAACAAACACGCCAAAAATACTTTCCGTTCCGCCGAGGAGCGGTTGCATCGGCCATGCCAATCCGACCAGTGAAATGAGCAGCGCGGGGATGAGGACCAGCGCGGCGTAAAGTTTGATGAATGTCGTGCGACCCACAAATTGTTCAACTTCCCGCCCCGCGAAAAATAAAAAGCCCATGGCAAAGACGAACCAAAGCGAAGGAGGAAAAACAACATAGGAAAATAGCCGCCAGACTTGGCCATGATACAGCGCCCGGTAGCCATCCAGATTGAGGGTATCCAGAATGCCTGGCCCCAGGGAGGAAATGGCGAGGGCAGTCGCGACAAACGCCACGACGTGCAGGATGATCAAAAGGGTCGTGACATAAATCGGGCGCCCACCCATCCAGAAGAGCGGGCGGTAATCTTCCGATTGTTCGTGGAAAAGCATGGCGTGATAAATCCTGCCAGAAGATTAAACGCCCTCCGCATCCGTGTCCAGTGCCGCACAACGGCGCAAATCGCGGCGACCATGGACAGTAAACCGATCCAGAGTACCTTGAAAGATGGACACGAACGCCCTTCTCTCTACCGGCCATATTGCGTTGTGGTTTCTTCTCCTCGGCTTGTTCCTTCCCCGCCTGACTCTTTTTATTGCGTGGCTGGAAACGGGCATTCCCATCAACCCCTTGCCCGATCTGGTCAATTTGATCGGGTGGCTTTTCTTTCCCCGATTCCTGATCGCGTTCTATATCTATACGGACCAAGGCGCGAATAACATTTGGTTCTGGGCCTACATCGTTCTTGGAATCGCCGGGTTTGTGGGTGAGGGTGGCTACGCTCATCGACGCGTCATTCGCCGACGCACCACCGTTTCCCGCGACGGCGCCACGACCACCACGGTCGAGGAGGAAGAGGTTTAGTTCGTTTGAAGCCTCTTCGGGATGGAGGCTTGGAATTAATCCGGCAATGAGTTACTGTGGAAGTGTGATCATCAACTGGCGCAATTATTCAACGCAGAAGCCCAACGCCTACTGGCGCGGGGCTCTTATTGCTGCGCGAATTATTCGCAAAAGAGAAGCAGGCAAACCGCTGAGTCCGCGGGATCGCCGCATCGCCCGTGAACTCTTCGAGGACGAAGGTGTCAGCAACCGTCTCATTGACCAGGCCGTCGCATGTCTCAAAGCCACGACAAAATTCTAAATTGGGACACGCCCAATGGTCAGTTGCTAAAGACTTTTATTGAAAAGCTTCCGCAAGACAGACCTATTGTGCTCAATGTCTTTGGATCGACTCCATTGCAAATGAGGCTCGATCCCTCCTTTCTGAGCGGCGATGTTGATATGTTCACCAGTGAGGATCTCAGCAGCCATTTGGAAAAGATGAAACTGGGGAAAGCGCACTCAAAACCTTATATCGAGCTTGTTCCTTCGACTATTTTTATAACCACTCCGGCTTGGAGAGACCGGGCTGCAAAGGAAGTCTTCGGAAGTATAACTGTTTATATCGCCAGTCCCCTCGACGTGCTGGTGGGCAAGCTCAAGCGCTTGGAACAAAAAGACATCGAGGCCTTTGACATGGTCAAGGCCAAGACCGGAGGTCCCACAGAAGAAGAATTAAAGGAAGCCCTGCGGCTCGTTGTCGACATGTACCGCCCTGCCTTCGATGAGGAAAATCCCGGCGGCGACCCGATTGCCAACACGCGCCGTTTATGGAAACACCTTTACGGGCACGATATCGATGTGCGCGCTGAAATCATTCGTCCAGCCATCGAAGTACGCAAGGAAGCTTACGGTCAAAACGCCCCCGATCGACGCAAGATTTTAGGTGAGATCGCTGAAGAAGCGGCCTCCTACGGTTCTCCAGTCCGGTAAGAATTGCTTTTGATCAACTGATCCACCATCTGTCCAGACAGGCCTGAACTTCCCGTATTTCCGGTTCCTCCGTTGGCGAAGGGAAATGGCCGGTCTGGTGAACGAAGAGTTCTTTAGGTTCGCCCAATCCGTTGTAGACCGCAAACTGACCTGGCGGCGGCACCGCCGGATCGAACAGGGCAGGCGCCACAAGTACCGGAATCTTGATCCAACGCGCTGCTGTCGCCGCATCGAAGTAGGCGAGAACTTCCATGACCTCGGGATGCCGCCGGTGATAACTGCGCACCACTTCTCCGCTCCCCACGCAGGGTAGTTGAACGCGCAACGGATGATTCCCGAAGCTCGGCACCTGAAGAAATGCTTTGTGAAAACGATCATCCCAAGGCAGTGCCAGCGCTCCCATTCCGCCGCCAAAACTCACGCCCGCATAATGGAGCCTCGATGCCAAATCAGGATAAAACTCCAGCAACGCCGACGCTGCGCTCCAGAGATCGGCAGCACTTCCGCGATGAGAATACGTCTCACGATTTTTGATGCCATGAAGCACATGCCGGAAAGCCTCGCCCGGAATGTCCGGCGTCGCCGAGCGATTGAAACCACGTGCGCAGGGTGAAATCGCAACGGCACCCTTCTCAAAGGCCGGTTCGGTGCGCCCGCCATAGCCATGTCCCACCACCATGCCGTGCGTGATCGTGCCCTGCTTGGGAACGGTCAGCCATCCGCCAATGCGCACACCGCCCAAGGAATCGAATTCGATTTCATAAACCTTGAAGTCGCTCTGTGGACTCTCAATCCTTCGCCGTTCCAAGGCAAGCGGAACCGCCCGCGTTTCCTCATAAGTCCGCGTCCAAAACTCCGCGAAATCATCAGGCCCGACCGGTGCCGGAACCCTCAGCAACCTCGCTTCGTCATAACCATAAGTCGGGTCAAAGGGAAACGGATGTGTCATCACGGAGTCATGGGTATAACCAGGCCGTCGAAAAGGCATTTAGCTCTTAGCTCGGAAAAGTAGTTTGAGGCTCGTATTATTGCATTTCTCAAAACAAAGATGTGGTGGTGGGATGGGATACTTGGTCAATTTTATGGAGCTGCGTCGGGGTTCATGGTGAACCTTGTGACGTATGGAATGGCGTGCTGTCTATCCATAGCCTTGGTCATTAGATAGCGTCCTATTTCAGGCGAATTGTGTCGCCCTGCTCGATCAATTCGCGAAAGACCGCTCGTTCTCGTGGCGAGTCATTGGGCTGATGGAGCGTAAGGAAGAGTCGTCCGTCGAACGCGCGAAAGATCATGCCGTGACCGCCGTCCTCGAGCCAAATGGGTTTCTCTTCCTGAATCCAGGGACCGAGGAGCGTGCCTGACTCCGAACGCGCAATACCCATTGCGTAGTCCTTGGCGCCGAAACTTGACCAGAGCATGAGAAGCGCCCCGCTCGCGGTGCGATGCAGGAACGGCCCGTCGGTGACGTAGGCCGGGAAGGGCCCCACGCTCCACTCGGCACATTCTTTCTCGGTAAGGGCGCGCACCCACGGCGCGTCGGTGGCGTTGAAGAGAAAGACCGGCGTGCCGACGCCGTGCCGGAGATCGGGGGATAGGCGTTGCGCGACGACTGAGCCGTTGCGGATCTGGCACCATTCGTGGCAAAACACGATCCATGGTTGGTGTTTCTCGTCGATGTGCAGCGTGCCGTCGAGGCATTGCCAGTGCCGCGGCGTCGCGGCCTTGTCTGACCAGGGAATGAAGGGGCCTTCCGGTTGGTCGGAGACGAGAATTCCCGTCCCGCGATAGCCCTTGCCGGGATTGAATGTCGCGAACATGAAGTACCGACCGTCATGCGCATGGACTTCTGGAGCCCAGAATTGAGTCTTTGCCCAGAAATCGGAGGGCGGACGAAACGCCGGGATGGGGCCTTCCCACTCGATCAGGTCGCGGCTGCGGTAGGTATCGAAACCGGTCGCAGGCCCGCCAATGCCCTCCAGGGGCTTCGTGCCGAAGAGATAGTAGAGGCCACTATCGGTAACGGGGAGGACAAAAGGATCCCGAATGGGAATATCTGCGAGTTTCATAGATGAGGCTATTAACGATTTTGCGATACGGTAGTCAACGCCTTGTAGGGCGTTTGAATGGCCCCAAAAAGTTAACAACTTAGATTAGAACTTAACGACTTAATTTCGGGACGCGATTACTTAACAACTTAATTACCTGGCCCTAGGTGACGGCCCTGCTGCGGCCTATCAAGGCACCGTGACTGACTTCGCCAGATTCCGCGGCTTATCCACATCGCGGCCCAGGATGACCGCCATGTGATAGGCGAAAAGTTGAAGAGCCACCGCACTCAAGATCGGCGCGGTATATTCAGGCGCGTCCGGGATATAAATGACATCGTCGGCCTGCTGAAGAATTTCTTCATCGCCCTCGGTGGCGATGGCAATGACCGGGCCTTTGCGCGCCTTGATCTGCTGCAGGTTATTGATGTTCTTGTCGTATGCGCCATCTTTCGGGCAGAGAAAAACACTCGGCGTATTCTCGTCCACCAACGCGATGACGCCGTGCTTGAGTTCCGCCGTGGGATGACCCTCCGCGTGAATGTAGGAAATCTCCTTCATCTTCAATGCGCCTTCCAGCGCAATGCCGTACTGCATCTGGCGTCCGAAAAAGAGCATCGATCGGGAGTAGCTGTATTTTTCCGCAATCTGGTTGATGTGCCCGCTTTGCTTCAGCACCTGCGTGATCTGGTCCGGCAACGCCTCAATCGCCTGAATGATCTGGAGCCCCTGCGATGCGGACAGGAAACGCATCCGGCCCAGCAGCAAGCCGAGCAGGACAAAGATAATCGTCGGCGATGTAAACGCCTTGGTCGAGGCCACGCTGATCTCCGGCCCGGCATACATATAGACGCCGCCATCGGTTTCTCGCGCCAAGCTGCTGGCCACGTTGTTGCAAATGCCGAGGACGCGATGTCCCTTGCGACGAGCTTCGCGGAGAGCGCCCAGCGTATCCTCTGTCTCGCCGCTTTGACTCACAACCAAGACGAGCGTCCGCCGATCCAGCGGCGAATTGCGCAGGCGAAATTCACTGGCCCATTCCACTTCGACCGGCACATGCGCCAGCGATTCGATGATATACTCACCCACGATGCCGGCATGCATCGCCGTGCCGCAACCGGTGATCACAATCCGGTCGATATCGCGAAGTTCCTGCGGCGAAAGATTCAATCCGCCCAACTGCGCCGTGCATTCTTCCAGGTTCAGGCGACCCCGCACCGCGTTCTGGATGGAAAGGGTCTGCTCAAAGATTTCCTTGAGCATGAAATGAGGGAAATCGCCCATCTCGGCATCCGCCGCCTGGTAATCGATCTGGCTGATCTCGAGCCCCGACTCATCCGGCGCATTATGCGTAAGCGACTTGAGTCGGTATCCCTGGCGATCGACAGTAACGACATCAAAATCCCGCAGATGCGCCACGGTCTGGGTATGTGCCGCGATCGCCGCGACATCGCTCGCTAGAAAATGCTCATGCGGTCCAATGCCGAGAACGAGCGGGCTGCCCCGTCGCGCGCCGACCATGACATCGGGCTGGTCCTGATGAATAGCAACCAGACCATAGGTGCCGGTGACTTCCCGGAGCGCTTCCATCACCGCCATCTCCAGCCGGTTTTCCGTCTCGGAATTAAGCGTGTCGAAATAAAATCCGATCAGGAACGCCAGCACTTCCGTGTCCGTTTCGGTGCGAAATTGAAACCCCTTCTCGATCAGCTTTTTCTTGAGAGTGCCGTAGTTCTCGATAACGCCATTATGAACAATGGCCAGCTTGCCGGAGGCGTCCGTATGCGGATGCGCATTGACCTCCGTCGCTTTGCCATGAGTGGCCCATCGCGTGTGGCAAATGCCAAGTGAGCCATGCAGGGGATTAGGTCCCAAAGCGCGTTCGAGCTGCTCGATCCGTCCCACTTTCTTCACCATCTCCAGGCCCTTGCCATTCAAGACAGCCAGACCGCTCGAGTCGTAACCACGGTACTCAAGACGACGCAATCCTTCCAGCAGGAGCGGCTGGGCTTCTTTATCTCCAAGGTAAGCAACGATTCCACACATAAATGTTTAAAAAGCGAACCTCCTTGTTGCCATGTTGGGCAGGCACCGTCAAGATCGCGGGCAAAACGAAAATATCTCGAGTTTATGAATAGTCGGCCGGAACGATCTACAATGTGGATCGAAATAAAAGCCCCAAAGGGGCGCCCCAAGCCAGCCTAGGGCAACGTCCTAGGTATGTGATCGACAGGAAGCAAGCCCTATAAGAGACCTCTGCGAAACTCTCACATTTAGCATTAGTCATCCTGAGCTTGTCGAAGGATCAGTTCGGTCTGCCTTTTCTCAGAGGTACAGAACTGAGCTTGTCACATGTGTGTGCGACAAGCTCAAGATGACTGATTGCTTGAAGAAAGACTTTTGCAGAGGTCTCTGTAAGGGCGATCTAAAAGTTCAGATTTCGGTCGCCCCTTCAGGGCTATTGGCTCTTCGTGAAGTATTCCTAGGGCGTTGCCCTAGGCTGGCTTAAATCGCCCCTTTGGGGCTCTGGAAGGAATTATCCGAATCGTCACGTTTAATTCACATCGGAGAGTTGGCAAATTCCGTTTGCCTGCCTATGTTCCGATAATGGAAACGCCCTCTCGCCCTCCCGCTTTTCAGGCCCGCGATGTTATTTCGGTCATTCTCGGCGGAGGCGCCGGGACCCGCCTTTTCCCGTTGACCAAGGACCGTTCCAAACCCGCCGTCCCATTGGCAGGCAAGTATCGCATCGTTGATATCCCCATCAGCAATTGCCTGAACTCGGGATTGAAGCGGATTTTTCTCCTGACCCAGTTCAACAGCTCGTCCCTGCATCGGCACATCCAGCAGAGCTACCATTTTGATGAATTCTCCCACGGCTTTGTCGAGATCATGGCGGCGCAGCAAACCCCGGGCAGCATGTCCTGGTATCAGGGTACGGCGGACGCAGTGCGGCAGAACCTCAGCCACTTCGGCAATGTGCCGCACAAATACGTCCTTATTCTTTCCGGCGATCAGCTTTACCGGATGAATTTCCGGAAGGTCATCGAACAGCACATCGCCACCGGCGCCGAGGTCACGGTCGCCACGATCCCTGTCAACCGTTGCGATGCCAGCGCTTTCGGCATCATGCAAATCGACGCGGAGGAACGCATCACCCGCTTTGTGGAAAAACCGACCGACCCTGCTGTGCTCGACTCGCTGCAAATCGAGGGCTCCGTCCGTTCCAAGTTGAACATCCAGAGCGACGACGTCTGCCTGGCCTCGATGGGCATTTACGTCTTCAACCGCGATGTCCTCGACAAGGCGCTCGCTGGAAAGCACGTCGATTTCGGCAAGCACATCATCCCGAATTTGATCAATACCGGTCGCCTCTTCTCGTATGTCTACCAAGGTTACTGGGAGGATATCGGAACAATCAAAGCCTTCTACGATGCCAATCTTGACCTGGTCAGCGAAATCCCCAAGTTCAACTTCTTCGACACCCAGGCCCCGATCTACACCCACGCCCGTTATCTTCCCGCCAGCAAGATTGTCCGTGGCCAGTTCAACAAGGCCGCCATTTCCGATGGCTGCATCATTGTGGACGCGCAGATCGAACGGGCCCTCATCGGCATTCGCAGTCGGATCGATGCCGGTGCAGTCATTAAAGACTCCATCCTGATGGGCCACGACGATTATCAAACGCAGGCGGAAATCGAGGCCGGTCTCGCGCAAGGCATCCCGCCCCAGGGAATCGGCAAGAACACTTATATCGAGCGGGCCATCATCGACAAAAATGCGCACATCGGGGACAATGTCCACATCTCGCCCGAGGGCAAGCCGGACGACTTTGACGGCGACAATTACTACATCCGGGATGGCATCGTCGTCGTTCCCAAGGGTGGCGTGATTCGCAGCGGCACCGTTCTCTAATCCTTGGGGTTGGTTCCGAGGTAGCCGCCGCTGTCCCTGGCGGCGGTCCGTCGAGAAAAAAGACACCGCCGCCAGGGACAGAGGCGGCTACCTTAAAATGCCTCGGAGCTTGCTCCGGGGTTCTTTCCTCCTGTGTCCTCGACTATTTTGGCGATACCCTTTAGGTTTTGATCGATGGAATTCGAGTGGTCCCTTTACAAATCCAGCAAACTCAGTCAGGAAGAGATTTGCGAAAGTTTTGAAGATTCCTTCAGCCTGCGGTTGCTACCCGACTCCGTTCGGTTCGGCGCGCAAAATCGATTTTTCAGCCTCGGCTGCACCAGCAGCGGCAAGGGCATCTTCGCCGTTTACACCTCCACGGGCAAAGTGGTCCGCGTCGTCGCCGCCCGCCCGATGACGGAAGAGGAAACCTATTTCTACGAGCGCAAAAGCCAGGAACATCTATGAGCCTCACCGTTGTGAACGATTGGGAATCCGTTCCCCTTTTTACCGGCCTGCCCGACGAGGCCCAATTCTGGGAGAGTCACCAAATCGCGTTGCGCCTGATGCAAACCTCCCTCGTCGGCACCGACACCAACGAGTCGACCACCATCACTCTCCGCATGGATCCCCGCATGCTCTCCCGCCTCAAACGCCTCGCCCGCCAGCGCTATCTCAACTACCAAAGCATGCTCAAGCAGTGGGTCGCCGAGCGCCTCGAAAAGGAACTCGATTAAACCTCAGTGGTAGCCGCCATACCACGTAGCCGCGCTCGTGAGAGCGTGGTCACCTCAGTGGTAGCCGCCGCACCCTGGGCGGCGGTGTCTTCCTCCGAGGTAGCCGCCGCTGTCCCTAGCGGCGGATGTCTTCCCTCCGAGGTAGCCATCGACCTCCGGGCGACGATCGGAGAGCAGACCCGCGCTCGGAGATCGCGGACTACCACTAACCGCAGTAGCAGTTGTTCCTCGTTCCCAAGTTGTACTTGGGAACGCACTTGTCCGCGCAATTCCATTGCCAGTTCCCCATCCCCAAACCTCACCGCAACTAATCACAACAAATAATCGCAAAAGCACTCGCGTATAAGTCACCGGTGAGCTATTTTAAGTTTAAGCTGTAAAAAAGACTCTCCCTATACTCCATGAAACGCCTCCTAACTCCCTCCCGTTTAATCAAAAAAGCCGGTTTCACCTTGATCGAATTGCTCGTGGTCATGGGCATCATTGCCATCCTGGCCGCCGTCCTTTTCCCCGCCGGTGCCGCCGCCATCAATGCGGCAAAACGAGCCAAGGCCAACGCGACGGCCTCCAACATCCAAACGGCGGTCCTCGCGTATAATACCGAGTACAGCATTTATCCCGTCCCAACTTCTACTACAACGGACACCTTGATCCTTGATACTACTAGCGGCGGCGCCGCATGGGCGACTCTCGATTGTGTTTTATGCGGCAATATCGAACCGTCAAACGGTATGGCTTACACCGTCCCGGCCGCCGGACCGACGAATACTCGCGGGATTGCCTTTTTGAATCTAAAAAGCTCCGACGTTTACGGTGCTAGCGCCGCGGGCACGCAGGATTCCCCAAAAAATCCGCTGCCTTCTGGCACGTCCATCTCTTTTAATATCGCCATGGACAGCGATTATGACGGCGTTCTCGGTGTTGCCCCCAGTTCAGTGCTGACCATGCCCAATTTTTCCACGTCCACTACCGGTGATATGGTTCTCTCAGGCGGAACAAGCACGGCTGGAGTCGCTGTCTGGGCCAATTGCAATGGAAACACGACCACGACCACCCAGAATCCTGCGTTCTACGTGCACACCTACTAGGCCACCATGCACCAAGTCTTCTTCGTCCGGATAAAGCTGGGTAAATCCCGCTTGAACTCCTTCACCCTCGTCGAGCTCCTGGTGGTCATGGCCATCATCGGTATCCTCGTTGCCATCACCCTGGCCGCCGCATCCGGCGTCATGGCCGCGGCCGCGCGAAGCCGGTCCCACGGTGAAATTCAGGCCATGAGCGCAGCCCTTGAAAGCTACAAGAGTGACAACGGAGCGTACCCGCAGTCCTTTTCCACTACTTTGGTCACGAATTCGGCGACTTCGCCTTACAATTCATCGTCAGTCGATGGAAGCAGCTCAACCTACATAACCACCTCGCAAACTCTCTATCAGGCATTATCCGGACAGACCAACTTCCTCGATCCGCCCGTCTCCGGGGTAAAGACTTATATGTCCTTTAAAGTAAGTCAGGTTGGCAATGCTTCCGCGCCGGCTGGTTCGGCCGGTACAGCATCAAGCTACATCCAGGATCCTTGGAGCTACTCCTACGGCTATAACACCGGCTCAACCACGAACGCCCCTTATAACGGCAGCGGCTTCTTCGATCTCTGGTCCACGGCTGGCCTGCTTGCTCCTGCCGCGACCAATTCCGCCGCCTGGATTGCGAACTGGCAGTAACGCCCCCGTGCCTCAGTAGGTAGCCGCCGCTGTCCCTAGCGGCGGTCCCCTTCGTCCAACGTAACCGTCGCAATCCGTGCAACGGTGTTTCTCTTCCGGTGGCCCGGACAACTCGTTGTCCGGGTGACCAGAAACCCCCGATTTTAAAAACGCCGTCATCCCAAGCGAAGGCGAGGTGCTGCGCACGGCAGTTTCTTTATGCGAAGCGTTACTGCCCTCCGCAGGAGCGAGCCGCAGTCGAAGGACCTACCCAAAGAAGACAACAAATGCCGGTAGCGTCAAAAAAGATCGAACCGCAAAGTACGTCCCCCGCCTGCCAAAATGAAAACTCCTTCCCTTCATCTCCTTAATTTGGAAATCTGGAAAATTTGGTAATTTGGTCCTTCCGAAAACCCAATCTCAACCGCTCAACGAAATATCGCCGTCCCCATCCACTCGCGCTACACTAAGCGATCCATGGCCCGCATCGCTCGCGTCGTTCCCGAAGTCTCCCTCGACCGCGCCTTCGACTACGACATCCCCGACGCCCTCAGCGCCGAAGTAACTCTAGGCGCCAAAGTCCGCATCCCCTTCGGCTCACGCGAAATCATCGGTTACGTCGTCGAATTCCCCTCCGACCCCTCCGCTCGAAAACTCAAACCCATCTTGGAGGTCCTCAGCAAAACCGCCTTCCTCCCCCCCATCCTCATCGAGCTCGCCCAATGGATGGCCCAATACTACTGCGCCCCGCTCACTACCGCGTTGATGAGCGTCTTGCCGAAAGCCGTCCGCCGCGCCGACGCCACCTTCAAGCAACGCCTCTGGGTCGAGCCCCTGACCGCAACGCTCCCTGAGGAGGCCATCGCCGCCCTGAAGAAAACCCCCGCCCAACGCAAGGCGTGGGACCACCTCCAGCAAAACGGCCCCGGCTGGCTCGCCGATCTCACCGAAATCTGCGGTCCCGCCGCCTGGCGCGGTCTCGCCGAGCGCAATCTCATCTCCATCGAATCCCGCACCCAGGACCGCGATCCGTTTCTCCATACTCCCGTTTCGGAATCGGTACCGCACGAATCCAACACGGAACAAATCGCCGCCCTTAAAATAATCAGCGAGGAAATCGCCGCCGAAAAACCGCGCGTCGTCCTTCTGCACGGCGTCACCGGTAGCGGCAAAACGGAGGTCTACCTCAAGGCCATCGCGCAAGTGCTGGCCCTCGGAAAAAGTGCGCTCGTGCTCGTACCTGAAATCGCGCTCACACCGCAAACGGTCGAGCATTTCCGCGCCCGCTTTATCGGCCAGAAAGTCGGCGTTGCCGTGCTGCACAGCCATCTCTCTTCCGGCGAGCGCCACGATCAATGGCAGCACATCCGTTCCGGTCGCGCCCGGATCGTCATCGGCGCCCGCTCCGCCGTTTTCGCGCCGCTCGATAATCTCGGCATCATCGTCGTTGATGAAGAGCACGAGCACTCCTACAAGCAGGAGGAATCGCCCCACTACCACGCGCGCGATGTCGCCGTTATGCGCGGCCATCTCGAGCGCGTGACCGTCGTGCTCGGTTCCGCCACGCCCTCGCTCGAATCCTATCATCACGCCAAGGAAGGAAAATATCGCCTCGTCGAATTGCTCCAGCGCGTCGAGGAAGTGCAGATGCCGGTGACCCATATCCTCGATATTCGCCCCGCCAAAAAAGGCGATCCACCGATCCTCGTCGCGCCCCGTTTGATCGAGGCAATCCAGACGCGCATCGATCGACATGAGCAATCCATTATTTTTCTCAACCGTCGCGGCTACGCCTCCTCGCTTCAGTGTCCGCAATGTGGCTACGTCGAGATGTGTCCGAACTGCAGCGTTGCGCTCACCTTTCATCGCCGTGCCGAAAGACTTCGCTGCCATCTCTGCGACTTCGCCAGCGGCGTGCCCCACGCCTGTCCCCAATGCGGCTTCGCTCCCTACAAATACGCCGGCAGCGGCACCGAAAAAGTCGAGCACGCCCTCGTCGATGCTTTCCCCAATGCGCGAATCGCCCGCATGGATTCCGACAACATGCGCGGCAAGGACGCCTACGCAAAAACGCTCGGCGAATTCGCCGAGGGAAAGATCGACCTCCTTGTCGGCACGCAGATGATCGCGAAGGGCCTGCACTTTCCCCGCGTCACCTGCGTCGGCGTGATCAATGCCGATCTTGCGCTGCAAATCCCCGACTTCCGCGCCAGCGAACGCGTCTTCCAGTTGCTCATGCAGGTCTCCGGTCGCAGCGGACGCGGGCAGGTAAGGGGAGAAGTCTTCGTCCAGACCCGCGTGCCGTTTCATCCCTCGATCCAGTTTGCGCGCCATCACGATTACACCGGCTTCGCGGAGCAGGAACTCGATTTCCGCCGCAGCCTCCATTACCCGCCCTACGAGCGCTTCGTCCTCGTCACCGCCAAGGGCCGCAACGAGGAAAAAACGCTCTACGTCATCACCCAACTCGCCAAGGAAATGGAGCGCCTCGATCTCCCCGAAACCGAGATCACCGGCCCCGCGCCCGCGCCCATCGCCCGCATCGAGGAGCGCTATCGGTTCCAGCTTTTCCTCCGCACCCGACGCATCATGGCCGTCACGCCGAAACTCCGCCCTCTCTTCATGGACCGCGCATGGCCCGACGACATCCGCCTAACCATCGACGTCGATCCCGTCAATCTCCTGTAATCTCCAAGGTAGCCGTCGCTGTCCCCATCAGCGGTTCCCCTCGTTCCCAAGTTGTACTTGGGAACGCACTTGTCCGCGCAGTTCCACTGCCTCAGTCTCCCCTCAGTCCGTTGCGCCCGTAGCGTCGTTGCGCGAAACCTTCCCCTGTCAGATATCATGTCCTTCCTCTTCCTCCTGCCTGAATTCCGTTAATTCCGTTTGCCTTGCGTAATTCCGTCCAACCTTCCCCCTCTTCCCACCTCTGCAGTCCTCCGTGCGAAACCTTCCTCTTCTTAATTTAGTAATTTGGAAAATTTGGCAATTTGGTCCTCCCCCTCCTCGACAAACCCACCCCTCTACGCTTTCCTAAAGATCAGTGCTCGCCAAACTCCTAAAGTTCCTCATCGCACTGGCTCTCGTCCCGCTGGTCGTGGCGGAAGTCTCCACGTTAATTGACTTGGCCCGCACCGCCGTCCCCGCCGGACAATGGTCCGACGCCTGGGCTCTCAGCCTCCTCGCCGGTTTCGTCGTCTGGCTCCTCATCTTTGTGCTCCTCCCGCGTCCCATGTGGCTCTACGTCCTCGGCCACGAATTCACCCACGCGCTCGCCGCCATGCTCGCTGGCGGCAAAGTCTCCGCCTTCAAAGTCACCTCCAAGGGCGGCCACATCATGACTGATCGTGTCAACTGGTGGATCGCCCTCTCGCCCTATTTCGTTCCCATCTACGCACTCGTCTGGATTGCCCTGTGGCTTACCATCGATTTCTATCACCCGCTCAAGGAATGGCAGCCCGTCCTCTTTTTTGGCATCGGACTTTTCTGGTGCTTTCACCTCTCGTTTACGGTCAGCATGTTTCACTTGCGCCAGACCGATCTCACCGGCCAGGGCATTGTCTTTTCCGCCACGATCATCCTCCTGTTCAACCTCATCATCTTCCTCTTCTTCTTCAGTCTCCTCACCAAGGACCTGAAAAAGTCCGGCCAGATATTCCTCCAGCGCACCGAGCAAGCCTACGTCCTCACTGGCAAAGAAATCGCCCGCGGCAGCGATTGGGCCCTCAAGGCCTGGCACGACGAACATCAGCCGCCACCTCAGAGGTAGCCGCCGCTGTCCCTAGCGGCGGTGCCTTCCTCCCCCTCGTTCCCAAGTTGCACTTGGGAACGCACTTGTCCGCGCAGTTTCACTGCCCCTCCCTCCCAATTCGACCCATTCTCCTACCCATCCTAAACCACCTATCTTTTTAAGGTCCCTAAGATCGCCAGGTTCTCTAAGGCTACCACCCCATCACTTTTTCATGCGAAGGTTAGCCCATGCCAGAAAACCAATTACCCTTCTCCAACGCCGGTTCTTTATTTTTTCCCAAAGCCCGATAGATTGAATTTCCCGATGAACACTCCCCGCCAGGAACTTGAAGCCCGCGTCTCGCAGGCCGTGCAGAAATTATTTTCGCCCGTGCCGCCCGCACCCTATGTGCGCCCTTGTCCCGATTCGCGCCATGGCGATTTCCAGACCAATGCCGCCCTTGTTGGGGCGAAGGAAGCCAAGGCCAACCCGCGCGAACTCGCGGCGAAACTGGCCGAGGTCATCAATCTGGAAGGTGTGGCTGAAACGCCGGAAATAGCCGGTCCCGGCTTCCTTAATTTTCGTCTCAAGCCTGAGTATCTTGCGCGACAGGTCACGCAACGCTGGACGGATGACCGGCTCGGAATTCCTCGCGTATCCAATCCCGAGACGCTGGTCATCGATTACAGCGGCCCGAATATCGCCAAGGAAATGCACGTCGGTCATCTGCGCAGCACGATTCTCGGCGATGCCCTGGCCCGGATGTATTGTTTTTTAGGTCACACGGTCATCGCCGATAACCACATCGGCGACTGGGGCACCGGCTTCGGCATGATTCTTTTCGGCTACAAGCGCGAAGGCGACGCGGCCAAGCTCGAGCAGGATCCCTTCGGTCATCTCGAGGCGATCTACCGCAAAATCCAGGAGGAAGCCAAGACCGACGATTCCGTGCGCGAAGCCGCCAAGCGCGAACTGGTTCTTTTGCAGCAGGGCGATGCCGGTAACCGGAAACTCTGGGAGCAATTCAACAAATATTCCCTCGAGGCACTCGACCGGATTTATCAGCGGCTCGGCGTCCAGTTCGATTACACACTCGGTGAAAGTTTTTATAACGACGCGCTTCCCGGTGTGGTGGACGATCTGCTCAAAAAAGGTATCGCGCGGGATAGCGAAGGCGCGGTGGCTATTTTTTCCGAGGGCAAGTTGCCGCAAAAAGACGATCCATTTCTTGTGTCGGATAAGGATGGATTTCGCGACAATCCGCTTCTCGTTCGTAAATCGGACGGTGGCTACAACTATGCCACGACCGACCTGGCCACCATTCGTTATCGGCACGAACATTTTAAGGCGAAGCGATCAATTTACGTGGTGGGTGGACCGCAGCAGATGCATTTCCGTCAGCTTTTTGATGCCGCCCGGCGCTGGGATTACGCGGGAATGAAGCTGGAGCATGTTTGGTTTGGCACGATTCTTGGAGAGAACAGGAAGCCGTTCAAATCTCGTGAGGGTGACAATGTGAAACTCAAGGCACTCTTAGCCGAGGCGGAGGAACGCGCCGGAACCATCATCGCGGAGAAGCGTCCCGACTTGGAAGAGCACAAGCGCGCTGCTCTGGCGCGCATCATCGGTCTCGGCGCGCTGAAATATGCCGATCTCGCCCAGAACCGGAATCTCGATTACGTCTTCAGCTGGGAAAAGTTGCTCGCCTTCGACGGCAACACTGCGCCCTATCTGCAGAACGCCTATGTCCGCACCCGCTCCATTTTCCGCAAGGCTGGCGAGCAAACGGTCGCGGATATTTTTCACAAGATCCGGGGCCTCGTTGATCTCGATCCGGCGACGCCATCCATTCATCTCGCGGAACCCGCCGAATTGGCCCTCGCCCGCAAGCTCCTCGACTTCGCCGACTCCATCGTCATGGCTGCCGAGGAATATCGCCCCCACTACCTCTGCCTCTACCTCTTCGAACTCGCCACCCTCTTCCATCGCTTCTGGGAAAATTGCCCCGTCCTCACTGCTGAAGAGCCCATCCGCAACTCCCGGCTTGTCCTCTGCGATTTGACTGGCCGCACCTTGGCGCAGGGCCTCAACCTCCTAGGAATTGAGGTTGTGGAGCAGATGTAAATTGGAAACTATACATGGCTCCGTTTGTCCACTCAAAGCAACTAGCAAGAGGACATGCAGTATGAGCAGGAAAATTAAACTCCCACTTCCCGTAGCAGCCATTTATCGGGCTGTTGCGGAATTAGAGGCACGCTACCCCACACGCAAATTCACTCCCGATGGACATCTCGTTGGCTCGATAGGAGAGGTGGTAGCAGCAGAGGCGCTTGGTCTTACGCTTTATCCGATGTCTCATGCTGGGCACGATGGTTATGATGCTAACGGCGATGTTCAAATCAAGATGACGGCAGGCAAAAGTGTAGCAATGTACACAGAATGCACGCGACTGGTGGTTCTGAGGGTTGTCTCTCCCGAAGAAGCAGAGATTATTTATGACGGTCCCGGCGCACCAGCGTGGGCTTCTGCGGGCAAGGTTGCCAAGAATGGGCAACGGGTTGTTAGTCTCGTCAAGCTCCGCGCTTTAGCAGAGGGAAAAGACGACAGGCATCTTTAGCATTTCGCGCAACGACGCGACGGTCGCAACGGGCTGAAAGGAGACTGAGGCAATGGAGTTGCGCGGACAATTGCGTTCCCAAATGGAGTTTGGGAACGAGG
>JABDHJ010000024.1:0-1448 GCA_013285645.1 Verrucomicrobiota bacterium
CGACAGGGATAAACTGGTTGGTGACCGTAAGGCGGCGGATGCCTGCCTTGATCTGGGCAGCAGTTGGAGTCTTCTCTTCGAGGAAGAGCATGCCAACTTCTTCGTCCTTGTCAGCGACAGCTTCGATCAGATTCTGGAGGGCCTGCGAGGCCTTTTCCTTAAGTTCAGCAGGAATCTCGACGAGTTCGTAAGTGGAGCCGATCTTGTCGTTGTCCAGATATTTGACGGCCTTCTGGTTGACGATGTCGATCTGGCCATGGAGTTGATCTTCCGCACCCCAGGGCATAATGACAGGCCAGGCGTTTGCGCCGAGTTTCTCGCGCATCTCATGGATGGCGTTGTCGAAATTGGCGCCGGTGCGGTCCATCTTGTTGACGAACGCAATGCGGGGTACGCCGTATTTGTTGGCCTGGCGCCAGACGGTTTCGGACTGAGGCTGAACACCGGCAACACCACAGAACACAGCGATGGCACCGTCGAGAACGCGGAGGGAACGTTCAACTTCGGCGGTGAAGTCGACGTGACCGGGAGTATCGATGATGTTGACGCGGAACTTTTGTCCCTCGTAAAGCTTGAAGATGCCCTCTTCCTTGCGGGCGGGCCAGAAACAGGTCGTTGCAGCGGAGGTAATCGTGATACCGCGCTCGCGTTCCTGCTCCATCCAGTCGGTCACCGCAGTGCCTTCATGGACTTCACCGATCTTATGAATCGCACCGGTATAGAAAAGGATACGCTCGGTCAGCGTGGTCTTGCCTGCATCGATGTGGGCGGCAATACCAATGTTGCGCGTGCGCTCCATTGGATAGGGACGCTTGGGCGAATTCGGGCTTTTCTTGCTCGGATCGACCGCGGCAGCTGCCGAAGTCTTGGTGGGAGTCATGGTGGAGGACATGGTATTAGAAGCGGAAGTGGGCGAACGCGCGATTGGCTTGCGCCATCTTGTGCACGTCGTCACGTTTCTTGACGGAATTACCCTGGCCGTTGGAGGCCTCTTTGATTTCAGAGGCGAGAGCCTTCTGGAGGGGAACGCCCTTACGCTTGGCGGAATTGGCAACCATCCAGCGCATTGCGAGCGCGAGCTGGCGCTCCGGCGGGACTTCCATCGGAACCTGGTAGGTGGCACCACCGACGCGGCGGGACTTGACTTCGAGGCGGGGCTTCACGTTCTCGAGGGCCTTGTGCAGGATATCGAGGGGATCGCCTTCTTTGTTCTGCTCGTTGACGGAATCAATCGCGCCGTAAACGATGCGTTGAGCCAGCGACTTCTTGCCGCGCTGCATGATCGCGGAGATCAGGCGGCCAACGACTTGAGATTCGTAGCGGCTATCGGGAATGATTTGGCGCTTTTCTGCGCGGCGACGACGGGCCATGGTAGTTAGATTTTAGGGATTAAACGAAAGGGGTTATTTTTTCTTCGCGGCCGCATCGGCAGCAGCGCCCTTCTTGGG
>JABDHJ010000024.1:1458-40252 GCA_013285645.1 Verrucomicrobiota bacterium
CTTCTTGACGCCGTACTTGGAACGGGAAACATTGCGGGTCAGCTTGTTCGTGTTGCTGGGGCCGGCGGCGCCGAGGGCGTCGAGCGTGCCACGCACGATATGGTAACGAACACCGGGCAAATCCTTGACGCGACCGCCGCGGACGAGGACGATGGAGTGTTCCTGCAAATTGTGGCCTTCGCCGGGGATGTAGGCGATGACTTCCTGGCCGTTGGTGAGACGCACTTTGGCGACCTTACGCAAGGCGGAGTTAGGCTTCTTGGGGGTGCGGGTCATGACCTGCACGCAGACGCCGCGGCGTTGCGGCGCACCTTTGAGTGCGGGCGACTTCGTCTTGACGACGACTTTGCTGCGTCCTTTGCGAACCAATTGGTTGATCGTGGGCATTCCGTGTTTTCTTTAGAGTTAAATCTGTCGTTCCGGGTGGCGCAGAAGCGGTTGCTCCACCGGCTTCGAAAACAAAAACACGCCATTTGGGTGGCGTGCTAAGCTTTTGAAGCTCGCATGGAGGACGGTATCTATCCTTTCGAACATCAAGCTCGAAACCCGTCACACGCTTCCTCATCACTCGAACCCGGTTAAGAGCATTTAGCTGCTCAACGAGGCGCCCCCGTTTTGCGGGGGAATGGGATCATGCCATAGTGGGGAATACGTGCAAGATGTTTTTTGAGGATTTTTTTGCAGAGCGAGGACAAATAGCTTTAACCACCGAATTCTTCCGTTCAAGGTCGTTCAAGTGACACCCTTCTATCCCGGGAAAGAAGCTTTTGCCGATTCGGCATCTGCAAATGGTAATTGGGCTGTTGTCTTCGAGGACGACGGAGACACTGGATATTTCTATGCACTCGATCTCAATGAAGAAAAGAAAGGAGAAAATTCCATTCAGGAAGCCCTACAGATTTACAATGCGAAGTCTGTTACCGATAGCCATAAGGAGTCTATAGCTTCCATTATTTGGTCTCTGGATGGCGATAAAGCGTGCTTGCTGATCAATGATTATCCGCATGCCATTATCGATTTTGCCGCAAAGAGGGCCTATTGCAGGACAAACTTTCCGTCACCCGGAAAATGGAAAGATCATGACTTCACTTGGGATGATCGTGTGCTGTCATTTTTCAAATAGTCTATTACGACTAGCATTGACGTTGATCCGCTATTGACCAGCCATGCCGAAGGCATGCCAGCACCGTAGCCGGTGGTTGAGCCGTCCGCGGCGACACCACCGGAACACCGCCCCACATCCCCTCACCCCAGAGGGCGTGACAGCAGATGAAAAAAGGTTTCGCGCAACGACGCAACGTTCGCAACGGGAAACGGGGAAGTCTGAAGTGCAGACGTTGCGGTCGTTGCGTCGTTGCGCGAAATTTTCAGCTCGGTCGCGTCTGCTCAAGGATCGGCTTGGCCCAATCGTTGACGGGTTGGCGGTAGAGTTTTTTCAATGCGCCGCTTTCAGCACGAAAGAGCAATACCGGAGGAGCGTCTTCGATGGAATTGTCATAAATATAGGCGCGATCAACGAAAGAAATGGATGTGGCGCATTGGGCAATGGACTTGGAGTACCGGCTGATGATTTTATTTGTTGGAACGGTGTGACCACCTTCCTTGACTCTCTGGGCAATGCGGGCAACGTTGATTTGCGGACTGTCCGTACAAACGAAAAAGAGCCGGATGAAGAAACCGGCAGCCTTGGCGCGACACAAATACTCAACTTTGTCTGGAGCGGAAAAGACAGTCTCGAACGCGAGACTACCTCTTTCCAGCAAACAAGTTTCCCTCATTTGTTCCGCTTTCTTCGCGGCCTTCAATGAGGCCTCCGGCGAATTCCAATCGCCGAACTCGTTTTGCGCGATGACATCGGGATTGATGTAGAGGCAATTTTCCGTCCAGGTGTGCAGAAGCAATTGGTCGGTGATCGAAGTTTTGCCGGAACCATTTGGGCCGGCAATGACGACCAGTTCAGGCTTTTTGCTCACCGTAAGCTCAAGTTCCGTAGGGCCGCGCCGTGGGCTCGCCTACTAAATGGCTGCTCCCAGGCGATTGTAAACTGGCCGCTTTTTTCTTCGCGCGAACAGCCTCCCCCACATACTGCATCAACTCGGCGAGTTGCTCGTCGGTTGGTTCGGTCTCGGTGTCCATGAGATCGAAGATCTTATGCGGCTCGTCGGGCATGGTTCATTATGCTTCTGGACGGGGCCTTCGACAAGCTCAACAAGCCAGCATGACGACTGGGATCGTCGCGCCGCTTGTTACTGGCTGGGCGGAGTCGTCGGTGTCTGGTCTGCGGGCTTGGCTGAGGAAGAATCCTGGCTCTGCTGCTGAGCCGCGCTTATATCCGATTGCACCTTCTTGACCTGATTGCCGAGGGCGATCAATACCGAGATGATCACGACGCCAAAATAGATGAAAACCACATTCTTCAAGGTGAAGATGAAGGCCATGGGATAGGCCAGGAAATTTCGTCCGGAGCGACGGGCATATTGGGCATCATGAAAGCCGAGAATATTGGCCACGCGCTGGGACAGCGTCGGATAGGAAACAATCAGTTCGTGCCAGGAGATGAAGAAGCCACGGGTCTTGAAGTGCTGCTCGGCAAAGTGACGCGTGTCGATTTGGGAAGCCTCGCGCCCGGAGGCCAGTACGGTGAGGGCCAGCATGGAGGCATTGAGATCGTTGGAGGCATAGGCGCCGTAACGATCGCAGGTGGCTTCGCAAGCGCGGTGGTAGGCCTCGCCGATGAGAGGAATGATGCTTCCGGGCAGCACCCATAATTTCTTCTGGAGATGTTTGCGCTGAATGTGGCCGATCTCGTGTCCCATGAGAAATTTCATCATGGGGCTGGAGGCGCCGAGGGTTTCCACAAATGTGGAGTAGATCACGACAAAATTACGGCCAGCGTGACGGGTCGCGAAGGCGTTGAGGATGCCGCCCGATTGCATCAGGTAGAGCTCGGGCACCGAGGCCAGGTTGAGGCGCTGGCAAACCTCCGTGTAGGTGGCGTAAAGTTCCGGATATTGCTGCGGCGTGATTTGCACGCTTTCCGAGCGCAACCGCGCCACGAGCAAACCATGCGTGAACCAGGCAGCGAGGGCCAAAATACCAACGGCGAAAATGCCGACCATGGAAATCACCGCTAATAACCAGATGATAATGGCGATGACGAGGAGCACTGTAAAGTAGGTGTTCTCCTTGGGATTGACCAAATTCTGCAGACTCAAAGTGCCGGTTTGTGATTCCATTTGCAAAGCTCCGTTAGTTATTAATTTAGGAATAATTCTCGGTGCGAGCGTGTCCCTAATTTTTCCAAAGTCAAGAGGAGAGGCTGATGGCTTGAGCAAGATGAACGGATGCTGCGCTGTGCGCGGAGGGTTCATCCATTTGAATAACAAGGAGAACGACACTCACTCGCACTATGCCGGTAAACGGAGCAGAGAAAGCTCAGCGTGACACCTTGGACAAACCGACACCGGGCGCCTTGTGGGAGGTTATGGCGGCCCACGCCCGGCTCGCCACTTCTTCGCCAACCGGAGGAAGAAATCCGGCGTGGAGACGAACCGGCGCAACGCGCGGCGGTGGAAATGGATAGTGACGCAGGACTACGGTGTAATCGACTTCAGACTTTTCTCCCGATGCCAGGGAAGGCGCGTGATAGTAGAGAGTAATCGAATAGACGCCGGGCGAGACATCGAGCAATCGGGGGCGGGCGATTTTTGAGCGCGGTGCGCGGTGGAAGAGATCGTGGGTACGATGCCGGGCGCAATCGAAAAGCTGCTCATGCGTGGCGAGGCATATTTGGCCGTAGGTGCGCAGGTTGCCCGAGGCGATTTGCGCGGGACTGGAGCGGGCAATCCGGTCAACGAGATGATCGTTCTCGGTCAGGAGCAGGCGGAAGTGGCGGGTCCTCGCCGGCGCTTTCCACGATAGGATTGTCAACGCCTGCATTTGGTTGGAAAAATGCGCCATCATGTCGAGACGATCGGCTTTCTTGTCGATGAAAACCGGGTAGGTTTCCACATCCACCAAGGCGAGAGACTCGCCGGGTTCGTGGGCAAAAGCCTTTTCCTGATTCATCTCCATCGTCTCGGACGAAGCGGTTGGCATGATTCAAATTAAGCCGATATGGGCAATCGGCAACCGGGCGCGTGCATTTTTTGGTTGGCGAAGTGGCGTAAACAGAGGCAGTTTGACCCATGGCAGAAGTCCATCGTTACGATTACGTCGTGCTCGGTTCCGGCATTGCCGGGCTGACTTTCGCGCTGAATGTGGCGCAGGAAAGCTCCGTGGCGGTGATTACGAAAAAGAATCGCGCGGAATCGAACACCAATTATGCGCAAGGCGGCATCGCGGCCGTGACCTCGGCGGAGGATACCTTCGACCTGCATGTGCACGACACGCTGGAATCCGGCGCCGGTCTTTGTCATGAGAACGTGGTACGCGGAATCGTCGAGGAAGGTCCGGCGCGAATCAAGGAGTTGATCGAGTTGGGCATGTCCTTCAGCGAACGCGAGAACGGCGGCGGACACGAACTTGATCTCGGCAAGGAGGGCGGCCACTCGAAGCGGCGCATTCTTCACGCCAAAGATATTACCGGACGGGAAATTGAGACCGCGTTGCTGACGGCGCTGGCTCTGCATCCCAACGTGGAGATCTTTGAAAATCACGCGGCCATCGACCTGATCACACGCCGCAAGCTGGGCTTCACGACCGATAACCGTTGCGTGGGCGTTTATGTGCTCGATTGCAAAACTGGCAAGGTCGAGACCTTTGCCTGTCGTCACCTGCTTCTGGCCACGGGCGGTTGCGGGAAGGTTTATCTCTATACCACGAACCCGAGCATCGCGACAGGTGATGGCGTGGCCATGGCGTATCGCGCGGGCGCACCGATTGCAAACATGGAGTTCATCCAGTTTCACCCGACCTGCCTGTTCCATCCCAACGCACAATCGTTCCTGATCAGCGAGGCGGTGCGGGGCGAAGGCGGCATCCTGCGCAACGGCGCCGGGCAGCCGTTCATGGACGGCGTGCATCCGCTGAAATCGCTCGCGCCTCGAGACATCGTCGCGCGGGCCATCGATGCGGAAATCAAGAAAACCGGCGCGGAGTGCGTCTATCTCGACATCACGCACCAGAGCCGCGAGTTCCTGCAAAATCGATTTCCCGCCATCTACGCGAAGTGCCTCGAGTGCGGCATCGACATGGCAATCCAGCCGATTCCGGTGGTGCCCTCGGCGCATTATCAATGCGGCGGTGTGATCACGGCGTCGGATGGGAGCACGGAGTTGCCGGGACTTTGGGCAGTGGGTGAGGTCGGTTGCACGGGCCTGCATGGCGCGAATCGGCTGGCGAGCAATTCCCTTTTGGAGGCGCTGGTCGTGGCGCATCGCGCGGCGGAGGCGGTGAAGAAGGAGAAGTCGGTGCCGGGACTGAAGGACATCCCCCCGTGGCAAAGCGGCTCCGCACAGGACCCCGACGAGTTGGTCGTGATCTATCACAACTGGCGCGAAATCCGGCAGTTGATGTGGGATTATGTCGGCATCGTCCGCACGAATAAACGGCTGCATCGCGCGGCGAGTCGACTGCGCAGCCTGAGCGAGGAAGTGCGCGACTACTATTGGAATTACAAGCTCACCTGCGACTTGATCGAGCTGCGCAACCTCGTGTTGGTAGCGTCACTCATCGTCGATTGCGCGGTGAGCCGACATGAGAGCCGCGGACTGCACTTTAATCTCGATTATCCAGAGCTCAACCAGAGTCATCCCCCAAGCGATACGGTGCTGAAGCCGGGGTGACGCCTTGACCCAAAAGTGATATCATGCGACGATATCACTATGCGGACCATCGTTGATCTTCCCAAGGAACAGATCGAGGCCTTGGACAGTTACGCCAAGACGAAGGGCATTTCGCGTGCGGCAGTAGTTCGAGAGGCAGTTGCAACGTATCTTCCGGCCAAAAAAAAGAAAATCGATTGGCGCAAACATCCGGCTTTCGGAAGTGAGAAAATGCCTAAGGGCTTCGACTCGGTCGAGTACGTCCGTAAACTCCGTGCCGAATGGGACCATCGTGCCATTGAATGCGATTATTGACACCAACATCCTGGTTGACTGCGTTCACGGAGTTGAAGCAGCCGTCCAGGAGTTGATGCGATACGAAAAAATATCGGTCTCGCGAATCGTCTGGATTGAATTTCTCGCGGGCGCGAAAACGGCCGATGTTGAGGCACGAAGGAGATCGATGTTGCTTGATATCGAGTTACTCGAAGTTGATGAAGCCGTGAGCTTGGAAACCATCCTCGTTCGCCAACGCACCCGGCTCAAACTCCCGGACGCCATCATCCTCGCAACTGCTCGGGTCCACGGCTTGCTGCTGGTCACCCGGAATCATCGCGACTTCTCGCGCCGAGACCCGGATGTGAGAATTCCGTATTAGACCAAGCCCTCAATGCGCAGGCACGCATGCTCGACAGCGAGATGTGGCTCGCAATTCTGCGCGAGGGCGGCCTGCAATTCTTCCAGCGCTTTCACTGCGCGCATGCGTTCGTGTTCCGATGTCTTGGCCACCTTCTCGGACATCCGCCAGTACCAGCGCTGGAGTTGCGCGATCGATTCCTGGCGACCGAGTTGAAATTCCGCCTCGACCAGCGCCTTGCCGACATCTTCCTCGATATCATCGTCGCTGTTCTTGAGATGCGCTTCCGCCTTGGCACGGACCTCGGACCAATGATCGTGCAGCACTTGGGCGCGAGCATACGCGCGCAACGCGGGATTGGGTTGGCTGCCGTACCATGGACGAATCCACTCGGGTTCATGTCCGGTCGTCGAATCGATATCTTCAAAACCAAGATCGAGCCGGAGGCAGCGCGAGATGATGGTGGGCAACAGCATCGCAGGTCGGCCCGAGGTGAGCAGGATGAGCGTGTGGGCGGGCGGTTCCTCGAGCGTCTTGAGGAAAGCGTTGGCCGCGCTGGCTGCGCCCATGCACATGCGCTCGGCATCGAAGATGACGGCGACCTTCAGCGGCGCGATGTAGGGACGTAAATAGAGTTCGTGCTCAAGCGTACGGATTTGTTCCACCGTGATATGCCGCGATTTCGATTCGGGGCGGACGGCGTGGAAATCCGGATGCTCCTGCGGCGCGGCATCAAGGACTTGTCCCGCCAAACCGAGCGCGAGGTTTGCCAGTGATTCGGAATGATCACCCGTGAGCAGATATGAATGCCCCATCCGCCCCTGCTCAATGCTGGCGGCAAATCGTTGACGAAGTTCTTCAGCGCGGAAGGGCATGATTAAAGATTAGTTGATTTTGTCGGAACCTCTCCAAAAAAACCATACGGAGCACAAAAACATTGGAATTGTTACACCAATAGGAATCAGTTCAAGCCACCATCCGGGATTTTCGAATGAGCCCCCGCCCGCGGAGTGGATCGACACCCAAATCCAAAATGCAGAAGCGAGAAAGTTAAAGACGAGTTGAAAGCCCCATACAATCTTTGGCTTAAAATAGTCTTCCGGAAGGTACATAAACACCAGATGTATGTTCCAAAAAAGAAGGCAAAGGACGCAATATACAATTACTGACGAGCCAAAATACGGCGCAAACCAGTCGGATGTTCCAAATCCCTCACCTTCCCAAATAGGCGCATGTCGCGGAGCATTGGCAGAAAACGCACAGAGAATTAGAAACCCAATATTCAAGGCCGCAAGCGGACTAAGTAGCCAACCTAAGAAAAAAGCCATGGCATGGTGATCTCTGGTGGTCACAATAAATACGGAGAATTTATAATCCGAAAGCAGTCGCCACTTCCTTCCACACCCGATCCGCCGTCTCATCAATATTACCCGCAGCAGAGACAATCTTCACGCGATGCGGATGGGCCTTGGCGAGGTTGTGGTAACCTTCACGGACGCGCTCAAAGAAATCGGTCGGCTCGGCTTCCATGCGGTCGAAGATGCCTTCACCGGGAGCGCGGGTGCGCTTGATCTGGCGACGCTGGGCTTCCTTCGGTTCGAGGTCGAGGACGAGGGTGAGGCCGGGCAAATGCGGTCCGACCGCAAAGGCGTTGATGCGGTCGACGATCTCGATCGGCATATTGCGGCCCGCACCCTGATAAACGGTGGTCGAATCGAGAAAGCGGTCGCAAAGCACCCAGGTGCCCTGATCAAGCGACGGCACGATGACCTTGCGCACGAGTTCGGCGCGACTGGCGAGGAAGAGAAGCAGTTCGGCTTGCGAGGTCATTCCCCTTCCCTCCGGCGCGTGCTTGAGCAGATGGCGGATCGATTCGCCCAACGGCGTGCCGCCCGGTTCGCGCGTGACGAGCGTCTTGTGGCCGAGCTTATGCAACCGCGCGGCAAGACGCTCGATCTGCGTCGATTTGCCGACGGCTTCCCCGCCTTCGAGTGAAATGAAATGAGGCAAAGACATGCGGTAACCCTAGTGAAGACCTCTGCAAAAGTCACTGATTCTTGCCTTTCGCATTCCGGAGGAATGGCACAATCCTAGCCGGTGGTTAAGCCCGTTGCGGGCGACACCACCGGGATATAAACCCCTTGGTACGCACTCCGGCAGGAGTGCCACCTCTGTGCGACCCCTACCGGGGTCGGTTTGCGAGGAATAAAATACCGGTGGTGGCGACCGCTGGCCGGTCTTACCACCGGCTAGGATTGTAACAAGCCTTCGGCTTGCGAAGAGCATAAGACAACTTCCGCAGAGGTCTCTAATGCGGTGAAAATGTGCCTACATCAATGTCGCGAAAATGAAAGTTGTTTTCACCGTAGCCTTGGATGCTGTCATGCAGCGTGATGTCGAACGGCCCGGTCGGAAGATCTTTATAGAAATATTCGTAGACTCCAATCCGATCCGGATGATCCGCGGGCGGCAGCTTCAAGTTGGGGTAAGTCTTCGCGAAAATCGGGAAAAGCGCCGCTTTGTAACTCCTCGCGCGTTCGGATCCACCATCCGAGAGAAGATGATGCGTGCCGTCCTTCACCTCCGGAATGGCGGGCGCGAGGTAATATTGGGAGTCGATTCCCTGCGCCGTCTTGTAGGGATGCCGCTGAAGTTCCTCATCCGTCCGGCAATCCTCGACCATGTACATGACCACAAAAGGCTGGTGAATCTGAACATCCGTGACCGGCCCGACATAGAGCAGAGTAACTTTGATCCGCTGATCGCTGGAAGTTTGCGTCAGCGGCGAGGCATCCGCCGTTGCACCATCAAGAAGATGGTCATCCGATCGCACGGGCGGCAGGCAAAATATCAGCAGTCCCAGAGCAACTGCCGATCTCAAGCTCACGGCGTCGACTCCTGGATGCCTTCCAATTCCTCCGAAGTATCTTCGAGCAAATAATCGAAATCGGTCTTGGAGAGGCTGCCGGTGAAGCCTTCCTCGCCGAGGACATCCTGCGCGAGCTGCGCTTTGCTTTGCTGCAAGCGCCAGATCTTTTCCTCAACGGTGCCCTGCGTGACGAGTCGATACGCGATGACGGTGCGGTCCTGTCCGATGCGGTGCGTACGATCGATGGCCTGCGCTTCCACGGCGGGATTCCACCACGGATCGTAGAGCACGACGTAGCTGGCCGAGGTGAGATTGAGCCCGGTACCTGCCGCCTTGAGCGAGAGAAGGAATACGGCCGGTTCCTTGCAATCGTGGAAAGCCTGGACGACTTCGCCACGATTCGTGGTCTGTCCCGTGAGCATGAAGTAGGGACGGCCCCGTTCCTCAAGTTCCGTCTTGAGAATCTTGAGCATCTCGACGAATTGCGAGAAGACGAGGACCTTGTGGCCACCTGCGTAGAGCGGTTCGAGCAACTCGAACAGCGACGCGGTCTTGCCGGAGCCGAGGCCTTTCTTGCCGCCTGCGAGCGAGGGATGGCAGCAAATCTGGCGCAGTCGGGTGAGCGCCGCAAGCACGTGCATGCGCGATTGCCCGGCCTTCATGTCGAGTGTGGAAAGGGTCTGGCGACTGCGTTGCAATTCCGCAAGATAGAATTTGCGCTGGCCTTCGGTCATTTCACAATCGAGGCGTTCCTCGATACGGTCGGGCAGATCCTGTGCGACCTGCTTTTTCAAGCGGCGCAGCATGACGGGGCGCATGCGACTTGAAAGCAATGCGCGCGCGGGCTGGGAAGCGCCACGATCGTATTGCTCGAGGAATTTGCTGCGATCAGGCAGATAACCCGGATGAACGAATTCCATGATGCTCCAGAGATCGAGCAGGCGGTTTTCCAGCGGCGTGCCTGTCAGCGCGAGCTTGTGATCGGCCTTGAGCGCCTTGGCGGCACGGGCGACCATCGACTCGGGATTTTTGATGTTCTGCGCTTCGTCGAGGATGATGGCGCGGAAGGAAAATTTCTGGAGAGCGGCGAGGTCGCGACGTAACAGCGCGTAGTTGGTGACGATCAAATCGTGCGCCGGAATTTCCTGGCGCAGGGTGTGACGATGCTCTCCTGCCGTGAGAAGCAGTACCTTCAGCTCCGGCGTGAATTGCGCCGCTTCGCGCTGCCAGTTGAAGACAACGCTGGCCGGACAAATAACGAGACTTGGCAATACCCCCTTTTCTTCGCGCAAGTGCTGCAGCCACGCAAGTGCCTGAACCGTTTTGCCGAGACCCATGTCATCGGCGAGAAGCGCACCAAGCTTGAAGCGAGAGGCGTAAGCGAGGAAGTGCAGGCCCGTTTTCTGGTAGGGACGCAACTCCGCGCGAAGGCCTTTAGGCTCGTCGATTTCGGGCAGGCCCTTGAATTCGTCCACCGCATGGCGCAATTGTTTGACGACCGAATCACCATCGCCGTCGACGAGATTCTCCAACTTCTTCCACGCGGTCTGCTGCGCGCCGGACATCTGCCATGCGCCCAACTGCTGCTCACCCGCGCCGACTTGCACGCCGATCTCGGCCAGCGCAGTCACGGCCTCGGCCATCGCGGTCGCCTCTTCGCGTTCCATCCATGTGCCGTTGGCCAGCTTGACGTAAGGATCGTCGGTTTGATGCAGGCGGGCCCAGTCAGCCTCGGTCATTGAAAGAGTCTCGTCCTCCCACTCGGCCTGGACGCTGAACCAGTCGATGCCGGTGGATTGAATCTTGAGCTTGGGGAAACGGCGGCGCTTGCCGCTGATGAGATGCTGGAATCGGCGATTGGCAAAATAGTGCCACAAGGCGGAACGATCCTTCCAATGATGAAGCAACGCGGGAATGCGAACGGCCTGAAGAATGACCCACCAGCCGGAATTATCGGGGCGACCACAAAGCTCGCCGCGCTCGGATTCAAAGCCGCGCAGCCACGTCAGGGCCGTCGCGGTGTCGGCATCGGCGGGGACGTCGTCCCAGATTTCAACGTCGTGTGTGGAGACCGGCGTGGAACCCGTGTGCGTCGCAGCGATCTCATGCACGACCATCTCCGGCGCCGGAATATGAATATAGGCGTCCTGTTCGCCACCGGCCAACTCGGCATGGCGGGCCTGGGACTTTGTCCAACCGTCATCCGACCACTCCCATTGCAGGGCACCTTCGCGCGCGGTGGCCACGAGACGAATCTGCAACGCGTCATCCTCATCGAGATGAAAGTAAAATTTGATCTGCGAAGGAACCTGGCGCAAATGCACCTTCACCTGTTGTTGAAGATGCGGATAGCGGCGCAACAACGGCGGCAAAAGCTGGCCCGCCGCAGCGACATCAACCTGACCCACACCGCGCTTGAGCGCCAGCGCCAGAAGCGAACGAGGCGGACGTTCCGTGAGGCGATAGAAACAATGCTTCACGCAAACCAGCTCCAGCTCGGGTCGGCTGTGGTCCGATTTTGCGGCGAGAAAAAGACGCGCATTTTCCAGCGGCTCGCGCAATCCGGCAGCGGTGACCACTTCAAAATTAAGATCGAGACGCGAGCCGCTGCCACGCCCATTGCCGCCATCCTCCGCAGGATGAAGTTGCGGAACGATGCGCGCGCTGAGCGGACTGAACTCGACCGGCGCGCCCTCTTCCCAATGGCAACGCCCGCTCATGCCCCATTGCGTGAGCCAGGTAAGAAGACTGCGGTTGTCGCTCAGAAAAGGACTCGCCACGCGATTCTTGTCGGTGAGCAGAAGCGGTAGAAAATCACTGAGCCAGCGGAGCAGCACCTGGTCTTCGCCAGTGAAAAGCTCAGGACGATTGGCCGCCTCATTGCATAGGCCGCGGACCTGGAAAAAATTGCGGGAGCCTTCCTTGAGCTTCGGCGAATTCACGCGCAGATCAATCTGCACATGGGACTCGAGCGGATCGAAGTTCGTATCAAACTTCCACATGATGCGCAGTTCGCGGCGCGGAGTGGCCGGAGTCTCTTCGTTGCCCTCTGACAGCCATTCGAGCAATTCGCGTTTAAAGGATTCTCCCTCCTCGGCACGCTCCTGCCGTTCAAAGTCGGGGCGATCCAGATACGGCTGCAGCGAGGCGGGAATCTTTCCGTTATTGCGCCGGAAGATTTCGCGGGCCAGACGCCACGCGAGTTTCTCCGTGTCAGGCTCGCGGCAGATGGTCGAGCCAATGTTGGAATCGAAAAAGTCGGGCAGATCGATCTGCGCTTCCTTGAGGAGATTGCTCAGTTGATAGAGGCGGTCCCACTCACTGCGCGCCTGGAAAAGACGAGTGAGAGTCGGGCTCTCGGTGCCGGGACGGGGGGTGGAACGGGAAACGGTACGTGGCGGCATGGCAATCGGTCAGTATGCCGCGTTCAACGAGATGAGCAATAACCAAAGTCCAAAAGACGTATCCATTTTCTTCCAGGTTGACTTGGCAACCTCTCGCCAGCATATCCAGACATGCCTATTAAAGTCCTTTTGGACACCGACATCGGTTCCGATATCGACGACGCCGTTTGCCTCGCTTACCTCCTGGCCAATCCCGCCTGCGACCTGCTCGGCATCACCACGGTGACCGGCGATACCGTCAAGCGCGCCAGCATGGCGTCGATCCTGTGCAAGATCGCGGGCAAAAAAATTCCCATTCATCCCGGGCGGCGACACCCACTTGTCATTAAGGAGACCCAGTCTGAAGTGCCCCAGGCGGCGGCGCTTTCCAAGTGGGACCACGACACAAAGTTCAGCCAAGGCGAAGCAGTCGAATTCATGCGCGGGACCATCCAGTCCAACCCGGGAGAAGTCACACTCCTCGGCATCGGACCCATGACGAATATCGCCGCGCTCTTTGCCGCCGATGAAGAAATTCCGAAGCTGCTCAAGAGCCTGGTCCTGATGTGCGGCGTTTTCTCAAACCGCATCGCCCACCTGCCGCCAAGCGAGTGGAACGCCAAACTCGATCCCGAGGCAACGGCCATCGTCTATCGCGCCGCGCCGCCCGTTCATCGCTCGATTGGCCTCGACGTGACCTTGCAGGTACAATTGCCCGCCGACGACGTTCGCAAGAAATTTCAGGCGCCTCTCCTGCGCCCCGTCCTCGATTTCGCCGAGGTCTGGTTCGAGCACGCCAAGACCATCACCTTTCACGATCCCCTCGCCTCCGCGATCATTTTTGATGACACGATTTGCAGCTGGGAACGCGGACAGGTGGATGTCGAATTGAAAAGCGAGCGGCTCGCCGGTGCTACCCTATGGTCAGCCAAGCCGGACGGCCCTCACGAAATGGCCGCCACCGTCGATGCCCCACGATTCTTCGACCACTACTTTGGATTTTTTAAATAGGCAGCCGTCGATTCTCAATTGGTAGCCACCGCAGGCTCGGCAGCGATGCCCCCCCTCCGAGGTAGCCGTCACCCGGAGGTCGATGGCTACCTCGGAGGAAAAGACAGGCCGAACTGATCCTTCGACAAGCTCAGGATGACTAATGCTAAATGTGAGAGTTCACAGAGGCCTCGATTTGCTTCGGCTTGGTAGCCCGCGATCTCCGAGCGCGGGTCTGCTCTTCAACCGTCGCCCGGAGGTCGACGGCTACCTCGGAACTACTCTCCGATCTAATTCTTCGGAGGCACCGTAATACTCGCATCCGGCGTCATCGTATTGGGAGGTCCGGCAGGATAGGAAGCCGGAATCGCACCGGGCGCAGTGGCGCCGAGAGTCGCATTCAACAGCGCGCCCAGCCGATACCCGGCCAGCACGATCCGCCGCCGCGCCAGCGGATTGGCCATGGCCACATATTCCGCGCTGATCCGCGCCTCCTTGTGATTTTCCGTAAACGTCAGCTTGGGATAGACCTCCTCGCGGGCGATCTGGTTGCTTTCATTCGCCCATGCAACAAAATCAGGAGCAAGGCTCGTCGAATCTGCGGGCTTGTAGGAAGCCTCCAACTCCTCGGCCAGCGAATGCACCACCCGCGCATCATGGCGATTCCAATTCTCAAAATGCAGATCGACCACGACGCGTCCGGAACTTTCATCAAACGAAACGCGCCACGCCGCATCCCAGAAATAGTGGAGATTGTATTTGGGCTCGATTTCCGGCCCATTGACAATCGCCACCCGATTGCCGCCCGCGTCGTTGCGCCAGCGTCCGTTCGCTTCCTGGTAAAAATAAGCGGCGGCGTGCAGCGGCTGATGAATATCCCCCACCAGATGCATGACCATTGCGTAGGCCATCGCCTTCGAGGTGATATAGGGATCGGTACCGCCCTGCAAAACCACCATGGCCCGCTTCAATGCCGTGATGATATTGCCGCTCGTTTCGTTGTCTTGCCCCGGTTCCAGCACCGGCTTGGGATCGGTCGGTTCGAGGCCAAAATCGACGTAGTGCCAGGGGAAAAATAGACCGTGATAAGGAAGATTGGAATCATGTCCGCGCAAATCGTCCATCCAACAGGCAACTGTGACGGGATCGTAGGTGATGCCAGGGCCGACCACCTGCGCCGCGAGGGTTTGCGCCTCCGCCCGCGCCTTGGGATTCAATTGATCGAAAGCGATCGTGGCGACGATTTGATGTCCGTCCGGGTCCCATGCGCGACTGGACGAGGAAGCAATCGTCAAAAGACAGACAATGATTACGCCGCAGAGGAAACCTCGACGCTTCGTCTGAAAACCTGACCTGACCAGGGTCATGATCCGCCGCGTTGCGGCACCCCTTGCAAAGCGTTCTGAAGCCGCTCTGGACTAAGCGGTTTGCTCAAGTAGTTGTCAAACCCGAGGGCGAGAAATTTCTCCCGGTCTCCCTCCAGCGCGTTGGCAGTCAGGGCAACAATAAAGGGACATTGATCGCCGAGCTTATCCCGAAGCTGACGGGTCGCTTCGATGCCATCCATTTCCGGCATCTGGATATCCATGAGAATCAGATCGTAGGACACTTTCTTCACGGCCTCCAGGACCTGAAAACCGTTGTCCGCAATGTCGGCCCGGTAACCCAGGTTGCTCAGCATCAGCAGTCCCACCTTCTGGTTCACCGAATTGTCCTCCGCCAGCAGGATGCGCAGGGGATGACGGCTGGCCATGCCATGGTCGAACTGCTTGACGGTGGTTTTCCTGCTGCCGGGGCCACTCATGCCGGCCACTTGCTGCAACGCATCGAAAAGGAGCGATTGCCTGATCGGCTTGGGAACCTGAAACTTAAAGAGGCTCCCTGAATCGCCGATTTCCACCTCGCCGGCCGATGAAAGAAGGATCAGCGGTATCGGGCCGCTCTTGCGAATCTCCCGCGCCAGGGTGACGCCGTCCATTTCTGGCATTTGCAAATCCAGGAGGACCACATCAAAACGACCCGCGCTTAATTTTTCAAGGGCCTCGCGCCCGGAGGAAGCCGAAACCGGCGTCATACCCCATGCGTTCAGCTGGACCTCCAGAATGTGCCGGTTGGTGGCATTATCGTCCACAATCAGGACCGAGCAGGGATTGAGCACCGCATTCTCCGTGGTAACCGATCCCTGGATGGACGCGGCATGGAGCATCACGGTAAAGAAAAAGGTCGATCCAACGCCCAGTTCGCTCTCCACCCACATCCTGCCCTCCATCAATTCCGCCAACCGCCGGCTGATGACCAGTCCAAGGCCGGTGCCTCCATAACGCCGCGTCGTTGAACTGTCCACCTGTTGAAAGGACTGGAAAAGTTTTTCAGCTCCTTCCTTGGAAATGCCGATCCCGGTATCGATGACGGAAAAGAGGAGATGACAACCCTTTTCATCCCGGCCCTGGCATTGGACCTTCAGGGTGATTTCTCCGCGCTCGGTAAACTTGACCGCGTTGCCGATCAGATTAAGCAAAATCTGCCGCAGCCGGTTGGAATCGCCGATCAGGTTGGCCGGAACATCAGAGGCGATAAGATACGCCGCCTCGAGCCTTTTTTTCCGAATCTGAACGGCAAAAAGGTCGAGCGTCTCCTCCACGCACTGCCGCAAATTGAAAGGCCTGCTCTCAAGATTCAGCTTTCCCGATTCAATCTTGGAAAAGTCCAGGATGTCGTTGATGACGGTCAAGAGTGCCTCGCCACTGGCGTGAATCGTATTCACGCAATCGCGCTGCCCCTCGGTAAGGGCGGTATCGGCCAGGATACTCGTCATGCCGATGACGCCGTTCATCGGGGTGCGAATCTCATGGCTCATCACGGCCAGGAACTCACTCTTGGCCCGCTCTGCCGACTGCGCCTGACGCCGCAGCTCCTGCTCCCGAAGGAACGCATTCTTGGCCGCCGTGATGTCCTGGACGGCTCCAACGATTCGCGTCAGGTTGCCTTCATGAGACTCAGCCTCACCCGTGGTCCGCACCCAGACGCGAACGCCCTTGCCCGTGATGATTTCAACTTCGACATCAAAAGGACTTCCACTCCGGGCGCAGCCCTCGAACGCCTGGCGCACGATGTCCCGATATTCCGGCGCGTAGAAATTAACGCCGTCGTCCACCGTGGGTTGGAAATCGAGCGGCATCTGGTGAATTTTATAAACCTCCTCTGTCCAGTGGACGATGCGACTGGGAAACTCCACGGACCATCCACCCACTTTCGACATTTGACCGGCCATTCGTTGGATCAACTCACTGTCTCGAAGTTTTTCCTCGGCTTCCTTGCCCTGGGTGATATCGACCAAGGCCACCACGACCCCGTCTTCTCTTTTAGCCGCGCGAATGGAAAGCCATCTCTGGACATTTTCCCTGGTGAAAGATTGCTCGAAAATGATCGGCTTTCCGGTTTCGATGACCTGGCAAAAACCATCGAAGGATCCGTTTTCCCCGCTCGCCGGATATTGCTCAAGCAGGGTTCGGCCCTCTTCCTGGGCAGCCAGCAGGTCCTGCCCAAGAAGTTCGGAGGCGGTTTTATTGGAAAGGATCAGCCGTAGATCGACGATCCGATTTAGCGCGTCACGGACGGCTTCCATCACCGTGATGCCATTAGGCGACGTCTCGATCACGCTATCAAGCAGTGTACGCGCTTCCCGTACCTCGCGGCTCGCCAACCGACGGCGCTCCAAGCTGATCCCACCGAACCAGACCAGTGGCACCAGGACGACCAGGATCACGATGCAGGCCGCCCAAATTCCGTGCCGGATTCCTTGGACGCTTTGCCATATGACCCCGTCTGGCACTTCGGTCAGCAGCGTCCATTTTAGACGTTCACCTCCCCGGATGGGCATCCGGAGCGGAGGATAATCGGTGACCGACCCAACCGGATCGATGTTCTGGAAGCAATAGAGATTACCCTGCTCTTTAATCCACCCTGATTTGCGGCCGGTTATTTTACCCCACAAATCCGGGTCCTCGTCCTTGAGATTATTTCCTTTTTTTCCCGGGTACATGAAGCCCCACTGTGAATCAGCATTCGGCCCGACCAGCCAATACCCGTCCCCATTCACAAGTAGACTTTGCCACGGTTTGGAGGCCTCCTGCTTCACCTCACGTAAAAGTCCCTCGCCGAGATAATTCAACACCAGCAAGGCCCGGGGCTTTCCATCCAGCCCGACAATCTGTCCGCTCACGCGCATGGTCGGTTTGAGCGGTTGTTCGATCTGGCCATTCTCAATGTTCAAGTCGAGTGGCGAGAACACAGCGGCATCGCCCGATGCGGCAAGCGTCTCCTGGTAGTAAGGCCGATCCGATCTATTCTGCAACGCTTTCGCGGCGACCTCTTCCAATGGATGTTCACTTCCCTTCCAATTGTAACGAAAAACCTCGTGTCCCGAGAGGTCAAGCAACTGGATCTGGTCGTACTGGCTGCGCGCCAGCATCATCGTCGATACAGCGCTGCGAAGATTGTCGCTGGCAATCGGGGCTTTCGGATTCTGGGCCAGTTCCGCCTCGGCCACGCGCTTCAGAAAAAACAAATTGTTGGCCTGTCCGCGAATACGAGACTCGATCAGGAAGGAGTTGCGGTCCATCGCGGCCAGATGGTCGTCAGCTATGTCCTCAATGGCGTAGTCCCATAGAAAGCTCTGGGCGATCCATGCCAATCCAATAATCAAAACGGCAACCAGGATCGCCAGTATCACTGGGGCACAAAAAAAAGTGGATCGGTTTTTCAAGCCGCCCACACCGATGTTTTCATTCCCCCTCGACATCAGACAACCCTATAAGCCCTTTTGTTCCAAGGGAAGCGCAGACACAGGCCATGCCTCTCAGGTCGCCGCGCCAATCGAGCTAACAACTGTAACCGAAAAAGTTGTTTTTCTTGATACAAGCAGCCACTTCCCGGGGAACCATCTGTTCCCAAGTGTTATCGTGGTTACGAATTTTCGTCAGGATGGCCCGGGAAAAGATGCCCATGTATTCCCGGTGAACATTTTCAATCTGCTCGATATAACCACTCTGCAACAGGTGCTTGAACAAATGTGTGACGTGCTCGGGCACGTCCATGTTGTTGACCGTGGTCAACTCCTGGTACGCCGGATCCATGAATGGATAGACGTAGAGCTTGAGATCGTTTTTGAAAAGACGTCCGAACGATTCAAGAATGCCGCCCTCCAGCAGTTCATAGTATTTCACATCGAAAAGTTCCTTGAGATTTGGAATACCGAGGACGATCCCGATGCAGCTCTTGGTGTACCGCTGGAGATACGCGGCGAGTTTGTAGAACTCCGCATAATTGGAGATGAGCACCATCTTGCCAACCGCATTGATCGTATCTGCGCGGGCGAGGAAGTCGCGATGATCGATGGAACCGGTCGTCAGCAAATTGCTCATGGTGATTTCCATCAACTCCACCGTCTCCTCATCCTTCACTTTGAGATTGCCGATAAATTGCTGGCGCGCGCCGTCCATCATGTCGATGTTCACCAGCGTGACGGGCCGGAAACTGCCGCGTTCGACCAGAATCGGCTTTTTGTGCAGGACCTCCGAGGGTTGCAGCACGTCGCCGTTGGCGCCGATCAACGCTGCATTGGAGAGCCCCTTCTCGACCAGTTGCAACGCCATCAACCGATTATCGACATTACTGAAATAGGGCCCGAGGAACTTGATCATGTCGACTTCGATGCGGAGCGTGGAAAGTCCATCCAGCAGCGAGGCGATCAATTTCTGCGGCTCACTATGGAGGTAGAATGCGCCGTAAGTCAGGTTCACCCCAATCATTCCCAGCGCCTCCTGCTGCTGCAGGTTTTCCTTATCGAGCATGTTGACGTGGATGATGATCTCGCTCGGTGCCGCCTCGGGCTGCAACTGGAACTTGATCCCCATCCAGCCGTGACACTCGTTCGTCCCGAGAAAATTGCGCGCGGAAACCGTATCGGAAAACACGAAGAAGGATGTCTGCGAACCCCGCTTCTCGCCCAACCGCTCGATGAGCAAATTGAACTCATAATCGAGCATGTTCAGCAGGCGCGGCTGGCTGACGTAACGCTCGCCCTTGCCGTAGATCGCATCCGAAAAGGCCATGTCATAAGCCGAGATCGTCTTCGCCAGCGTGCCCGACGCGCCACCGACCCGGAAAAACCAACGTGCCACTTCCTGCCCCGCCCCGATTTCGGCAAAGGTCCCGTAGAACCGCTTATCGAGATTGATCTGCACGGCTTTTTCGTGCGTGGTGATGGTCGTGGTGTTCTTGTTGGGGTCCATAGGCGGGTGAGCGTTATCTGCAGGGGTTGTGCCACAAGGGCATCAAATCGTGGCAAATGCCTTGCCCTCTGGCTAGCCCGATCAGGTTACATTGTCCCGTCAATTCCACGACTAGGCGGTGTCTTACTTTTCCCCTCGTTCCCAAGTTGCACTTGGGAACGCACTTGTCGGCGCAATTCCATTGCTCCCTTCTGCGTGCTTCGTGCGATCTGGTCTCTTACTGAATCACCAAATCCACCGTCCGCGGCATGTTCCGGTAAACATACGTCCGGCAAAAATGGATGATCTCATCATTGATCCGCTCGCACGTCTGCCGCCAACGCCCCGCTGCATCGAGAATCTTCGTGCAATCGCGCAGCCCATCCAGCCGCACCCCGGCCACCTGCACATCCACCGCATCGCCCAGTCGTTCTTTCAGCAAAGGATAAAACTCAATCTCGTAAGGTGCCCGTACCGCAATTTCCATGAGCGAAATCGAAACCCTCGGCGGCACAATGAGGCTATTCTTCGCAATATCATCATAACCAATCCCCTCCAGCGACCGCCGCACCATCTCCCGGAGATTATCCAGGGTCAGCGCCGGGGCGACCCAGTCATCCTCAAGATAAACCGCGATGGCCCGCGCCACCTCCGGTGCCAGATGCCAGCGCGGATGTCCCGCCGCCGCCGCGGCATGCTCAATTGATTCCGCCAGCCAGCCTTCCGAAAGCGGGATCAGTCGGTCATTTTTCCAGATCACATGGGGGAGGCGTTGAGGTAGGGCGATCATTTTCCTATGACTCCAGGGTTAAGCTTTGTACTTCGTTGACGAATTCCTTGATGTCCCGGAACTTCCGGTAAACTGACGCAAATCGGACGTATGCCACCTCATCGAGCCTCCGCAGATGCTCCATGATCTTGTCTCCCACCGCTTTAGTCGGAATTTCATCGCCATGCGCCTTGATCAATTCATCGATCATCTCGTTTACCGTCCGCTCGATCATTTCCCGGCTTACCGGCCTCTTTTCGCAAGCTTTATCGATACCCGCCGTCAATTTACGCCGATCAAAGGCCTCATAACGCCCATCCCGCTTCAAGACGCGAATATCCTCCCGCTCGATTTCCTCGTAAGTCGTGAACCGATGTTCACAGGCGAGGCACTCCCGTCGGCGCCGGATCACGGTCTCATCTTTAATGGCGCGTGAGTCGATAACCTTATCATCACGAGCCTGACATTTGGGGCAACGCATCTACCTGTTGTGGTGGGTTACCTATCTATATCACAACCGCTGGGGGCTACGTCAAGATGTTGTGTTGCTCACTTCTTAAGAATCTTCTGCGCCTGCGCGTCCAACTCCCACGCCTGTTCCAAAGTCGAACTCAGCACGCAATAATGCCCCATCTTGCGACCCGCCCGCGGCTCGCTCTTGCCGTAGAGATGCAGCCGCAACCCGGGCAACGCCAGCAGCGCAGGCCAATCCGGCGTGCCGTTGGCCCAGACATCGCCGAGCAAATTCCGCATCAACACCGGGGATAAGAGCCGCGTCTCGCCCAAGGGCAATCCGCAGACCGCGCGCAATTGCTGCTCAAACTGACTCGTCACGCACGCATCGAAACTATAGTGCCCCGAGTTATGCGGTCGCGGCGCGAGTTCATTCACCAGCAGTTCCCCGCGCTTCGTCAGGAAAAATTCGACCGCCAGCAATCCGATCACATCCAGTTTCTCCGCGATATGCGCACCCAAATGCTGCGCCCGCGAAATGATGCTGTCCGCCAGCGGCGCGGGCGCAATCGAAGTCGCCAGGATATGATTCTCATGAATATTCACGGTCGGCGGAAAGACCTGCACCGGATTCTTCCCCTCTTTGTCCGGCACGCCTCGTGCCACCACCACGGAAAGCTCCGCCGCAAAAAGAATCCACGATTCCACGACGCCGACACTCGCGCCGTGCTGCCGCCAGATCGCCGCCAAGTCACTCATCTCGGAAATCTTCTGCTGCCCCTTGCCGTCGTAACCGAAATCGGCCGTCTTCAAAACGCAGGGCACACCCAATGCAGTCACAGCCTCACGCAACTCCACCTCACTCTGCACCACGCGAAAGGGCGCCACGGGAAAATGATGAAGCTGGAGAAATTCCTTTTCCCGTCGGCGGTTTTGCGTCGTGTAAAGCACATCGCGACCGGGACGCAACGCCACCTTCGGGGACAACGCATCGAGCGCCGCTACCGGAATATTCTCAAACTCATACGTTACCACATCGACGCCCTGCGCAAATTCCAGCAACGTCGGAATATCGGTGAACGGCACATTAAATTCACGGTCCGAAATCTGCCCCGTGGGACTATCCGGCATCGGATCCACCGTATGCACGCGATACCCCATCTTCCGCGCAGCCAAGGCAAACATGCGCCCAAGCTGCCCGCCGCCAAGGCAGCCAATCGTCGCCCCCGGTAAAATAGGCTCCATACTCATTTCTTGATTTTGATCGGAGGCAGTTTCGCCTTCATCACGGTGGAAGTCTGCTTGGCGCGATACCACTCCCATTCCTTGCGTAACTCCACATCATTCAGGGAAAGGATCGAAATCGCCAACAGCGCCGCATTCTTCGCGCCCGGTTCGCCAATCGCCAGCGTCCCAACTGGCACACCCGCCGGCATCTGCGCAATCGAAAGCAGCGAATCCAGTCCCTTAAGCGCCTTGCTCTCCACCGGAACACCCAGCACCGGCAACGTCGTAAAAGCCGCCGCCATCCCCGGCAAATGCGCCGCGCCACCCGCACCCGCAATAATCACCTGAAGGCCACGCCCCTTCGCGCTGGCCGCATACTCCGCCAGCCAATGCGGCGTCCGATGCGCCGAGACCACATTAGTCTCATAGGCCACGCCGAACTCTTTCAAGATCAACGCCGCAGCCTCCATCGTCTTCCAGTCCGATGTGCTACCCATGATGATGCCGACCTGCGGCCCGATTTTTGCCTTAGCTGCCATCCTCGTATTCAAAACGACTGGGCTGTCTCGTGCCACCTTATTTATCCTAGAAAGCCTATCTTTTTAAGGCGTTTAGGATATTCAAGCTTTCTAGGGCTACCGCCTTTTGCGGATTTCGTGGCATTCTTTTCCCCATGCTCCGCCTCTTCCTCACCCACAGCCTACGCTACTTTGCTCGGCACCCGGCGCTCACTGCGCTGAACATCGTGGGCATCGCGCTGGGCGTGACGGTTTTTCTCAGCATCCAGATCGTCAACCATAGCGCTCTCGAATCTTTCCGGGCCTCCGTCGATATCGTCGCAGGCAAGGCCGACCTCGAAGTCGTCGGCGACGGTCTTCGTTTCGACGAACAGGCTTATCCCATCGTCGCCAATCAATCCGGCATCGCCGCCGCCACGCCCACCGTCGAGGACGTCGCCAGCCTCACCGACTTCCCCGGCGAATATCTTCAAATTCTCGGCATCGATATTTTTTCCAACGCCCCGCTCCGCACCTTCGAGTTGCACGACGCCAAAAACAAGAAGCCCAACGTCATTGGCTTTCTCCGCGATCCCAAAGTCATCGCCCTTAGCCGCAAGCTCAGTCAGCGACTCGGCCTCAAGATCGGCGATCCGCTCCGCGTCGAGACCCAGACCGGCACCGAGACCTTCCACATCGGCTACATCCTCGATTTCGGCGAAGACGCCCCTGGCGCCGATGAGCATCTCTCCGTCATGGACATCGCCAACGTGCAGGAAAATTTCCGGCACTTGGGCAAACTCAGCCGCATCTCCACGCTCCTGAAACCCGGAGCCGATTTCAACGCCGTCTGCACTGATCTCCGCTCCAAGCTGCCGCCCAACGTCATCGTCCAGGCCCCCGACCGCCGCAATCGCCAGATCGAAAAGATGATCGGCGCGTTTCAACTCAACCTCACCGCGCTCTCCCTCATCGCGCTTCTGGTCGGCATGTTCCTCATCTATAATACCGTGGCCACGGCGGTCGTCCGGCGACGTCACGAAATCGGCGTCCTGCGCGCCCTCGGTCTGAGCGGACTTCAGGTGCAATTTCTTTTCGTCGCCGAAGCACTCGTGCTCGGAATCTTCGGCTCAGCGCTCGGCCTCATCCTCGGCGTCATCTTGGCCGGACAACTCGTCGGCGCAGTTTCGCAGACCATCACCTCGCTCTATATACTGGCCAGCATCCAGAATCTTTTCATCTCGCCGTGGGCCATGCTCGCCGCGATGACCCTCTGCCTGGGCGCGGTTGTCCTAGCCGCCTGGTTCCCCGCCCGTGAAGCCGCTTCTATTTCTCCCGTCGAAGCCCTCAGCGTCGGCCATCTCGAGGAACAACGTGCGCGAGGTACAGGCCGTTGGCTGGTCGTCGGCATTGGCCTTCTCATTCTCTCGGTCATGGTCGCGGAGATCAGCCTGAATTTCGGCCCCGCGTGGCTCAGTTTCGGTTCCGCGCTTTTCGCGCTGCTCGGCTTTGCGTTCTTCGTTCCGAGCCTGAGCCAGTTTTTTTCCCGCTTCGTAGCTGCCGCCGTAAGGCGGTGGTCATCCGCCCACGCTCTTACGAGCGCGGCTACCATTGCCGGCCTAGCCCTCGGTCATTTTACCCAGTCGCTCCATCGCACCTCCATGGCCATCGCCTCGCTCGTCGTCGCGCTCGCGATGGTCGTTGGCATTTCCACCATGATTTTTAGTTTCCGCACCACCGTCGAGTCGTGGCTCAACCGCTCCGTCCAGTCCGATCTCGTCATCGCGCCCGCCGCCAATCTTCTCATCGGCAATCGCGAATTGATTCGGCCCGAAGTCGAAAAGATCGTCGCCGCGCTACCCAACGTCACCTACGATTCCTTCCGCGAATTGCGCGTCCAGCTCAACGGCGAAGGCGTCAAGCTCGCCACCGTCCGCCTCGCTATCACCCGCGACATCGAGCGACTCGATTTTGTCCAGGGCGATTCCCACCAGGCCTTCGACGCCGCCATTGATCACGGCGCGGTTCTCGTCAGCCAACCTTTTTTCCGCCGGTTCCATCTCGGCCTCGGCGACACCATCAGCCTCGCCACGCCCACCGGTCGCCACGATTTCAAGATCGCCGGGGTCTACGTCGATTACACCACTGAGGGCGGGGTCATCCTCGTCGATTGGCAGCTCTACAAAAAATTCTGGCAGGACGACTCGATCAACGGCATCGGCATCTACATCGACAAAAAATCGGGCATGACCGCCCCGCAACTCCAGGCCCTGCTCCGTCCCAAAATCGCGCCCTACGGCGATTACCTGATCAAATCGAACCAGGAACTTCGCGATCAAATCTTCCGCATCTTCGACCAGACTTTTTCCGTCACCTACATCCTGCAGACCATCGGCATCATCGTCTCCGCGCTCGGGATTTTTCTCAGCCTCACCATCCTCGTCACCGAGCGTCGCCGCGAGATCAGCATCCTCCGCGCGATCGGAGCCTCGCAACGCCAGATCGAGGCCCTCGTCCTCTGGGAAGCCGCCATCATCGGCCTCCTCGGCTCATTCCTCGGCATCATCGCCGGACTCGCCCTCGCCTACATCCTCAGCTTCGTCATCAACGTCTCCTTCTTCGGCTGGACCATCGCCTGGGCAACGCCTTGGGGGTTTCTCCTCAGCCTCCCCATCATGGTCATCGCCGCCGCTCTCATCGCCGGCTATTGGCCCGCCCGCCAAGCCGCCCACCTCGACATCGCCAACGGGGTAAAAATGGAGTGAGCTGAATTTTGACGGAATTAACGGAATTACGGAATTAACAGAATTTTTTAATATTCTCGTTTCACTCCTAATGTCGGAACTGAATACAAATCCTCAACCCCTGCGTGACTAACCCTTCTTCTTCCGTTAATTTCGTAATTCCGTTAATTCCGTCAAAATTTCCACTCTCCCCATGAAACTTATTTTCCTCGGCGACGTCGTTGGTGAACCAGGCCGCGATACCATCCGCGCCGCCATTCCGCTTTTGCGCGAGAAGTACAAGCCCGACTTCTTCGTCGTCAACGGCGAGAACGCGGCAGGCGGCAACGGCATCACGCCCCGCCTCGCCGTCGATCTCATGCGCGCAGGCGCCGACGTCATCACTCTCGGCGACCATGCCTGGGACCAGCGCGAAATCGTCCCTTACTTCGCCACCGAGCCGCGCCTGATCCGTCCCCTGAATTTTCCCGCGGGCACGCCCGGCTACGGCTCCGTCATCGTCGAGGGCAACGGCTTCAAGCTCGGCGTCATCAACATGCTGGGCCGCACTTTCATGGGCCCGCAGGTCGACAATCCCTTCCTTCTGATCGAAGCCGAAATCGAAAAGCTGAAACGCGAAACGCCCTGCATCATGGTCGATTTCCATTGCGAGGCCACCTCCGAGAAAATCGCCTTCGGTCGTGCGCTGGATGGCCTCGCCACGCTGGTCGTCGGCACCCACACTCACGTCCAAACCGCCGACGACCAAATCCTCCCCAACGGCACCGCCTACCTGACCGACGTCGGTTTTTCCGGTCCGCACGAATCGGTCATCGGCCGCGATATCGCCAGCGTGCTCCAAAAATATCGCACCCTCCTGCCGAACAAATTCTACATCGCCCGCGAAGGCCTCCAAGCCGACGGCATCTTCGTCGAAGCCGACCCTGCCACCGGCCGCGCCCTCCGCATCGAACGCATCCAGCAAAAAATCACTTTGGAACAACTTGATAAATAACAGTCCGTCATTCTGAGCTTGTCGAGCAATGGTCAAGACTTCCAACAATAGTTACTTACGCGAGTAACGGTCTTGAGCATAGCGAATCGCATAACAAATACGTTTGGTTGACAAGCCGCCATACAGTATATGGCGACAGAAATCTCAAATGGTAAGCAGACAGTCAAACTTTATCAGTCGGTCAATCGCGGTAAGGCGATGTATCAGCTCGCCTATTATGCCGGAGGCAGACGGGTCCAGAAGAACTTTGCGGACAAAGCGGAAGCCAAACGGGTAGCCCGTGCCGTCCTCGGCGGACTTGCGAAAGATGCGGTCGCGGTTGACGCCCTTGCAACACCTGAATTGGAAAGCCTCGTCGCAGCGCGGAAGGTTCTCGCGCCTGACTACGCGCTGCATGTGGCGGTCGAGGAACACGCGCAAGCGTTGGCGAAACTCGGTAAAGCGACCCTGCGGGAAGCGGTTGAGTTTTTCCTGCGACATAACCGTGCAGATGTACCCCGGTTGCCGCTGAGCGAAATTTCGGAGCAATTCGCCCGGTCGCGGGAACAGTCGGGCCTCTCGCCCCATTACGTCTTCCTGTGCCGGAAGTTTACTCGCAAGTTGGCCGAAACCTTCCCCGGTCTGTGCCTGAGCGATTTGACGACAGCGGCACTCGATAAATGGCTCGGTGACCTCAAGCTCGGGGCGACGACCAAGAACGACATGCGGCGGGTGTTGGGCACTTGTGGCAATTGGGCGGAAAAACATGGTCATCTCCTCAAGGGCTCCAGTCCTTTTCCCGGCATGGTGCGGTACAAGGAAAACAAAGCTCCCGTCTCGATCTTCACGCCGGAAAACATCGCCAGCTTGCTCAAGAAGGCCGATGCGACCTTGCGGCCTTATCTGGCTCTCGGTGCCTTCGCCGGCCTGCGGACGGCGGAATTGCAGCGGCTGGACTGGAGCGAGATTGATCTGGACCGGGGCTTTATTACGGTGGCGGCAAGCAAGGCGAAGACGCGCCGCCGTCGTCTGGTGCCGATTTCGGAGAACCTGAAATTGTGGCTCACTCCGATTCGGCAAGCCTCGGGACCAATTTGCGTGCATGTATGTGCTCAACACGCCGCTAAAACCAAATGCGAGGGATTTGCCTGGGCCAAGAATGGCCTGCGTCATTCGTTCATCTCGTACCGGTTGGCCATCCTGCACGATACGGCGCGGGTAGCTCTGGAAGCGGGTAATTCACCGCAAGTGATTTTTTCCCATTACCGGGAGCTGGTCATGCCCGAAGCGGCGGAGGCGTGGTTTGCCGTTAAGCCTCAATAGGCTTAACGGCCGCTTTGCGGCCAGCATAGATTACGCTTAAAGGATCAAAGCTATTGACAACCATGCTACGGTTGTGCTATGGAGATGATCCCGTATTCGGTAATATTTCTCGTTACCGTACCCACCGTTGTCGTAGCGCGGGCATTTCGTTATTGGTTCTCTCGCTCTTATTCGCACTGCATTCTCCTGGTCAGGTATTCGGCAACAGTTCACGCTAATCTGATCCAGAATAAATTGGCCGTTGGCATTCCGTTAAGAGCCCTATAACGCTCCCGCCAAATGAACAATTCATGTGATCTTCCTCTCCATGCTAAAGCCAAGGAGGCTTTTTCATCGGGTCTATTTTCTGGGTTGAGCAGCTTTGAAGAACTCGAAAAGCGTATTGCTGCATTAGATGGAGATAAGAAAAAGGGGGATAGTTTTGAGGTTTTCAGCGAGGCATATTTAGCGACGCAACGGAAACATGATTCTAAAAAGGTGTGGCCATTAAATGCCACGCCACTTGAAGTTCTCAAACGGTTAGGATTGTCCGGACAAGATTATGGGATCGATGGCGTATTTCAGACGGTACTTAACCGCTACAATGCTTATCAGGTTAAATTTCGCACCGGTAGACCGGCGCTTACATGGCGCGAACTATCAACATTCATGGGCTTGGCCGATAGCCCGCATATTCAGAGCCGCATTCTTGTTACTAACTGTGATGATTTGCCTCCTGTTCTTAATGAGCGGCAGGGATTTTTCTGTATACGAGGCTCGGATCTTGATCGAATGGAACCCCGCGACTTCCAGGCGATCGAGGCTTGGTTAGCGCACTGTGCTTTCGAAGCTCCTAAGAAGGAGCCTCAACCCCACCAGATAGAAGCCTTAAATGCGTTGCTTCCAACTCTGAAAACACATGACCGTGTAACGGCGATCATGGCTTGTGGAACAGGAAAGACACTTGTTGCACTTTGGACTGCTGAGCGATTACGAGCCTCTACAATTCTGATTCTTCTGCCCTCCTTAGCGTTGCTTCGACAAACTCTCCATGAATGGTTACGTGAGACTCGGCTTCTGAATCTTGCTTATCTTTGCGTTTGTTCCGATCAGACCGTGAAAGACGGAATCGATGCACCGATAACGCTTCAGTCAGAACTTGATTTCGAGGTTTCTACAAATCCACAAAATGTGCGGAAATTCCTCGATCTTGAATTTAACGGAACGAAGGTCGTGTTTTCCACTTATCAATCCGCTGCCGTTGTCCGCGAGGCCATGAAGCCAGAAGAAGTGTTTAACCTTGGGATTTTCGATGAAGCACACAAAACAGCAGGGCGCGAGGGAAGAAACTACGGGCTAGCATTGGAAGATTCGAATCTTCGCATCCAAAAGCGTCTTTTTATCACTGCCACCCCGCGTCATTACAACCCTCATCAGCGTACTCTGGAGATAGAGCAGAGAGCTGTATTTTCAATGGACAATGAAGAGATTTACGGTCCACAGGCATACCGTCTCACTTTCAACCAGGCTGCTGCTCGCGGCATTATCTGCAAATACAAAGTCATTATCTCTGTCATCACATCTGAAATAGTGACTAACGACCTTCTAAGTCGAGGTGAGGTAATGGTGAATGATGATGCAGTTTTTGCTCGGCAAGTTGCCAATCAAATAGCCCTCCGCGATGCCATTATAAAATATGGAGCCAAAAAGATTTTCACTTTCCATAAGACTGTAAAATCTGCTGCATCGTTCGTCGCCGTTGGGGCTGAAGGCCTCCAAACCCATTTGCCCGACTTTAAGTGCTATCACGTCAGCGGTGAAATGGCTACGGCAAGACGTGAGCGTTCTATGCGTGCGTTTCGTGAAGCTCCGAATGCTGTTATGTCGAATGCGCGGTGCCTAACCGAAGGCGTAGACGTCCCGGCGGTGGACATGGTCGCTTTTCTCTCACCTAGACGAAGCCAAGTGGACATTGTGCAGGCAACAGGACGAGCAATGCGCCAATCGCCGAGCACTGGAAAAACGGTGGGATACCTGCTGATGCCCATCTATGTAGAGACAACTGCCGGCGAGAGCATTGAAGAGGCTGTGGCGAGAGCTGATTTCGGTGAGATATGGGACGTGCTGCTATCACTTCAAGACCAAGACGAGGTCTTAGCGGACTTAATTCGCAACGTGGGTGAGCAAAAAGGTCGAGGCAAAGGGTTGGACGACAGTGGCTTTGCCGACCTCATTGATTTCGGCGGCCCTTGTCTGTCCATTGAGACCCTCCGGGCAGCCGTTAGCACCAGGTGTTTGGAAGGTCTATATGCTTCTTGGGACTCATGGCTTGGGCGACTCAAGTCATTCAAGGAGCGCTTCGGTCATTGCAACGTCGAAACCGGTTGGGAGGAAGACCCGGCTTTAGCCTCATGGGTGAGTGCACAGCGAAATTGGCGGGCCAAGGGGACCTTGAGTGAGAACCGATGCCGAAGCTTGGATGAGATAGGATTTGTTTGGGACTGGCAAAAAGTTCGGGCGGAGGACAATTGGAAACAGATGTTCAAAGAATTAGAAATATATAACGAAAAACACGGCAATCCGCATGTTCCGAGAACATACAAAAACCACAAATTGGCACAATGGGTTTGGATTCAAAGAGGAAGAACAAAAGGCAAGAACAAGGATGGACCTCTCACAAATCAACAAATAGAACTTCTCAACAAACTGAAGTTCCGTTGGAACGCCCATGAAGACAAATGGCAAGAGGCTTGCAATAAACTCAAACAGCTTTTAACCGAGCCGCACCAATATCAGTTTAGCATCAAAGAACGTAATGATACTGATCTTGCAAAGTGGGTTGAAAATCAACGCAACCTGTCCGCTAAAGGCGAACTCAGCCCAGACCGAAAAGCCCGCCTAGACTCGATAGGCTTCGATTGGGTCGGTGGCCCGGGATTAACCGAACTGAAATGGGCTGAGATGTATCAACGCCTCAGTCAGTATCGCATTGAGCACGGTGATGCAAATGTACCATACCATTGGAAAGAAAATGCGAGGCTCGCCAACTGGGTCAGCGCTCAGCGCGAAGGCCGGCGAAAGGGCATTTTATCAGAAGAGCGTATTCGCTTGTTAGACAAACTAGGCTTCGCGTGGAAAAGCCGAGAGGTGGGAACGTGGGAAGACCGTCTCGCAGAAGTGGCCGCTTTTAAAGCTATGCACGGTCATTGCGACATCCCCGTCTCCTATCCGAATGACCCAAAACTGGGTCGATTCGTGAATAGTATGCGTACGAAGAAGAACAGAGGCACCCTTTCTGCGGACCGTGTCGAAAAGCTAGACGCCGTCGGTTTTCATTGGGGCCGTCAAAGTTCAGAAGAGACGGATGGAATCAACTTAGAATGGAGAAGGCGTTTTAACGAACTAATCGCTTATAAACAAGCACACGGAGATTGTGATGTTCCCGCCAAATGGCAGGAGAACCGCCCTCTTGCGAACTGGATTAGCAATCAGCGCCAACAGGAAAAAAGAGGAAGCCTGCATCCCGCACGTCGCCAGTTGCTCACCGATAACGGATTCATTTGGTAGTTAATCGGTTCGAAAAATAACTTAGCACACTTTATTCCATGACTAATACGTATCACCTCTGGTTGGAAGATGCAGCGAAAGGACCGTTTACAGTAGGACAACTTCGGGCTATGTGGAACAGTGGCCAATTGACGGGGGAAAACTTATTCTCGACCGATTCGGGATTGAATTGGCAGCCGCTGACGGACTTGTTAGACCAACTTGAGCCTGCTCCAACTTCGGCGTTCGACGCTCAACCGACCGAGGCAACCATCAGTCAACCTAAATTTCACAACGCAGCTCCTTCTCCTGGTCAGAAAGTCTTTATTAACAAATACAAGTTGTGTTTTGTGGCGTTATTCGTCCTGCTTTTGACAGGAGTCGGATGCTACGTCATCTACTGTTTTAATACCACTAATCTACCACCCATTGTCGTTCAGCCGGTCAAGGACGACTTGCCGAGCAATGTCACTATGAGTGGAAGTATATTTATAGTTACTAGAGGAGGTCAAAATCTCAAGTTAGGCTTGGTGTCCGTAAGTTTATGCAATAGCGAAGATGCAAGTAAGTATATATCTAGTTTTCATGATGTACTTAAAAAACAGGTTTCCGATTTGAAGGATAGTTATGAGAAACTAAAACCTGACTGTGACGCAGCAGTGGATGCATATGAAAAAGTTCTCCCGGACTACAACGCCGCCTATTCTTCGCTTAACAAGGAAATGGATGCGATTAGTGTTTCCCGAGATCAGCCGATCGTGGAGTTCAATAGTCAGAGGACCGCAAAGGACGCTCAGACCCTCTTAAATCTGGATGCAGCCTGTGCAAAACTTGGTGCGCTCATTAAGCCCCTCTATGAAGATGCACGGACGAAAACAGAAGCCTTGGACGATATACGCCAAAAACAACACACACTTGTCTTCGATCATGATCACATTCTGAATGCCTTCATTGCAGGGTTCCCGGCGCAAGTTTCAACAAAAACAGATGCAGATGGTAAGTTTGCCTTGGTTGCCCCACGGGGACACGCCTATATGCTCGTCGCCAGTGCCACCCGCGACGTAGGAGATGAGACGGAGAATTACTTCTGGAGTCAACTTATCCCAGCGGACTCTGGCGACAACCAAATAGTCACCTTAAGCAATGATAATTTGCAAAAAGAACTGCCTGATGGAGCTACTGATTTTTCAGGTCTTCTGGTGCCAGAGGTCAGGGATGTACGCGCAAACGATTTTATCGTCGCCACGACCGCATATCAATTCTTTGACGAAAATGGAAACGCAGCGCAGGTCCCTCTAACGCCGCAATAAACTTCAATATAACAATAAGGAAACTTATGGATGATGTTAAAATAACGGAAATTGCTGAGCGAATGGCGCGAGTGTTATCGAACGTGCATCAAACGGCGATCTCTTGGCCAGTTGACGACGTAAGTGACTTGTCGAGAATCTTGGAGGCTTTAGCAAAAAAACTAAATCCGAAGCAAAAGTTTGCTATTTACGTGGGTATCGATAGCAACTCAAACATTGTGGTTAACCTAACAACGAAGGAGCGGCTCGGGGAGAAATGCGCAGGCTCAAGTACTTTGGCCACCTAATTCACGGGGCTCTTCACACTGACATAATCCCAGCTTCCTTCCATGCTTCCTGAGTACCCTTTACCCTCACTGGATTTGCTCTCCTCGCCTGGTTCCAGCGCATGCGTGGATGACGAGCAGCTATGCAAGAATCTTGAGTTGATTGTGGAAACCTTGCGTCACTTTAAGGTAGAAGCTTCTCCAGGCGAAATCACTCCCACCGCCACCGTTACCCGCTACGAGGTCTATCCAGCGCCACGCGTGCGCGTCGAAAGGATTAGTAGACTTGGTCGTGATCTGGCGCGAGTTCTCCGTGTGGAACGAGTCGATGTGCTTGCGCCTCTCCCCGGCAAAAGCAGTGTGGGTATTGACGTTCCTAATCCCAATAAATCCCCCATTGTTTTAAGGGAACTACTTGAAAGCAAGAACTGGCGCACCACGAACGCCATGATTCCCGTCGCGCTCGGTAAGGACTTTTACGGAAAAGCCCTCGTCGCCGATCTCACCGCCATGCCGCATTTGCTTTTAGGAGGGACCACGGGTTCTGGAAAATCAGTTTGTCTTAATTGCGTTCTGCTTAGTCTTCTTTTCAAATTCAGTCCTGATGAGCTTCGCTTAATTCTAATCGACCCGATGCGGGTTGAAATGCAGGTTTACAATGGTTTACCGCATTTGATTGCACCGGTTGTCACTGATCCCAAGAAAGTCGCATTCGCCTTCCGTTGGATCGGTAGTGAAATTGAAAGGCGGTATAGTTTGTTTGCCGAAAACGGCGTGCTCGATATTGCCAGTTTTAATTCACGCAATCGTCGATCGGAGGATCGTGAATGGATCGAAGGCGAGCCAGTCACCCCTGACAAATTGCCTTATATCGTGATCATCGTGGATGAGTTTACGGATTTAATGCAACTGGCCCCGCAAGAGGTGGAAGTCAAGGTGGCTAGGTTGGCAACTAAGGCAAGGGCTGCCGGAGTACACCTCGTCATTTCTACGCAGACACCACGCCGGGAAATCGTAACCAGTCTGATTAAAAATAATATTCCAGCGCGTATCGCTTTTCAGGTTCCGAGCAGTCTAGATTCCCGCGTGATACTCGATGACAACGGCGCGGAAACTCTTTTCGGGAAGGGTGATTTCCTTTATCGCTCCGCTCGTGGTGATTCACTTGTCCGAGGTCAGGGCGCATATGTCTCGGATGAGGAGGTTCATGCAGTTGTACGGTTCGTGCGCAGTCAGGTATCAGGCGCAAGCGCCGCTGTGCAGAATGTTTCCAAAGACGCCAACGAAATTGGTAAGGAAGACCAGGAACTCATCATCGAGTGCTGGAAGGTCATTCGTTCAGAAAAAAGGGCCAGTACTTCTAACCTTCAGCGTCGTCTTCGTCTCGGCTACAACCGCGCAGCCTACGTTATCGATTATCTAGAGAAAGCTGGCGTGCTCGGTCCAGGTGACGGAGCGAAGCCTCGTGAAATTTTGGTCAGCCTTGATAGCGAAGAGTTGTTTTTTGCAAATGTGGAAAACCACCCACCATTTTAGACTTCAGAAAATGTAAATGAAACGCGGCCATATGCCGTGGTCGAGCAGAATGTAATCGGGTCAGCCGTGCCTCCCGGCACCGCTGACAAGTTAGGAAGCCTGTGCGCCTGCGACCGGATCGGGCTGCGGCCCCTGCTCTCCCCGCCGCACCCGACCCCGTCGCTATTGACACGCATTCGCTTGGTTGAGAAAACGCTGACCCCGAAATTGGATATGATCGCCAAATTCACGGACAAATTCCTGCTGGAGACGAGAGGCCCACTGGCGGGAAACGCCATGTTCCCTCGCGCACCAGGCCGCCGAGGGATGCTTGCAGGGCAACATTCCAGGACAGAGGGACAGGGTGACCAGATCGTGGCGCAAAGCCCGTTGCTTGGCTTTGCCCCGCGTGGCCCATTCCTTGATGCGGGTGATCCCATGGCCAGCGATTGCATAGGCCGAGGGTTGCTCACTGGCCGGACGGTCGAGCTTCTCTGCCGGATCGTCAATGTAGGCACCGGGCGGTGCATGGTGCGGCCCAATCATGCGATGGTTCCTTTCTGCACAACTTGCCGTAAACGGTGTGCCGACAGGCCTCGATTGGTTACGAGATAGTCTTTGATCTCCTGCGGGAGAAAGCGAACGGCTCCGCCCAACTGGACATAGGGCAAGCCTTTCTTCCGAAGATTGAAGACTGTTTTGAGACTGACATGGAGATACTTGCCCACCTGTTCGGTGGTCCAAAGCCGGTCATCCGACACAGGGGGATTCTGATTTTTCGCGCTCTCATCAACCGATGGATTCACAAGGGCGCTGGGATTTTCTAAAGAGTTCATAAAATTGATTTTGAGGGATTTTTAAGATTTGCGTTAAAGAGCTTTCGGAGAGTTTGATTTCGTATTCACGAATAGTTCCGTCGGCTCGCGTTTAATAGACACCAGTCTATTGAATTTTGCAGATACCTTTTGGTAGTTTTTTTGGAGTGCGCGGCACTACCGCCTCCCATTTGACTCGCGCAGATTTCACCTCCGTGAAAACCGAAGGATTTCCATGACTGCCGGAGTTTTCTAATAAATTCATATTCTGATTGTGAAGGATTGTTTTAAAAACCGTTAAGGTGTATCGGGAGTGTTGTCGGCTAAAGTCGGGGAAAGTGGGAGTGTGACCAAGCCGGTGATCAAACGGGTCGGGTTTTTGGCTCATGTCTTTAAGACACGGCTCAGGGCGATTTCGTCTTAGGCTACTTTGTAGCCATTTTCACCTCGGCTCGGAAATGAGCCGATCCCAGCTTCGCCTAAGCAGAAGTTTTTTCGGCGATTTCAATCCGCGTGACGCCGGGACTCTTCCCCTCGTATACAGATGACGGCAATTCCCGGACGGCGCTGAGTTGAAAAAGCTCCGCTGCCTCATGCAACTCCCCGAGGTTCGTGCCGGCGATGGTCACGACCGAATGGCTATAATGCAAATAAAGTTCGGTCGCAGCCTCGTTCAGATCGGCGTACAGCAGCCAGGAGTAGGGAATAAATCGGCGACAGGATGGCAAATGAAATGAGATCCCGAGACGAGAGCCTGAAAGCTCTCGCTCGAAGCAACGTACGGGGGTTGGGGATGCACCTTTTAACGCCATAAATTTAAGGGTGAGAGTTAATTACATGCTCATGCGCGGCCCTTGGCGCTGGGAGGGTACAGGGTTCCAGTCAATTTTGGGGCGCACTTGAGGTCGTTGTGCGGCCTTTTGCTTTTTGGCGATGGATTCATCGCGCCTCTGCCGGAGTTTCTGTGCCATTTCTTCTACGGAGGGTGTCAACCGTTCGCCGGGTGTCTGCCGAGGTGTTTCCTGGGCGGCAGGCGTCAACTTGTCCTGTTCCGTGACGGTTTCCCGCACCTGCGGGCGCAGCGAATGGAACCGGGCGAGATGCTGGCGAACCTGTTCTGCCAATTTTTGAGCGGACATGCGCGGCAGAAATTCCTTCCCCCAGGCGCGGACGGCCAGCAGCAGTTTTCCCTTATTGACCGAAGGAGCCGGAATAATCCCGGCCCGCGCGGGCACGACCGGCAGTCGTTCCAAGTGCAGAGCGGAAAATTTCACATTCGTCCGCTGGATGGCTTCCACGTAGAGGCCCGTGTTTTCGACATGTAAAACCAGATTTTTGACATGGCGCGTCCCTTTGACGTGGAAAGCTTCCTTGTTTGCCATGGCCATCGCGGAACCGTTGTCCTCGATCCCACGCACCTCGACGCCTTTCAGCCCTTGCGCCTTGTAATCGGTCAGGCAATCGCCCTGCCGGACGCGCCCATCATCAACGCTCAGTTTAAGGCCGCTGGTAAAATGAACCGTCCCGCCACTGACATGGGAAATGGTCTGGCGCGAACCCTTTTCAAAAATGCGGTCATCCTGCTTGATTTTTTCTTGCAGGAGGAGTTTTTCGCCGGGACCGCGTTCCACGCGGGAAAGGTCGAACACGGCTCGCACCTGATTTAGGTGAACCTGACGAGGTTCTCCGTTTCTCTCGACGACAACGGCGTTGGCCAAGACAGACGTGACCGGCGCGCGCACGACGGCATCGGCCTGCTTGTATTCGACCACATCACCCACCCTGTAAAATTGGGACGAGCGTAATTCAGCAGGCTGCAAATCGCGCTTCACATGGACATCGAGAGGCGTTTGACCGGCACGGCCTGTTTTCTCGACATGCAAATCATGGACGCGATCCGCGAGGGCTTCGTTGATCCGGTGCACCGACGAAACCGCCACCACCTCTTTGCCGGTGACGCGGGCCTCGACGATTTCCTTGGCCACTTTTTCAATCGCGCTATCTGGCGGCGTCTCACGGATCATCCCCCGGTCGAGCATCTTCTGGACAGCCCCGGCAAACCTCCCGTCATTGCCGGAGGACAAATCGGCCGCAAGCCGCTTGTCGGCTACGCTAAGTTGCCTGCGGGAGATCGAAGCACGGGGAACGTGCATCCCAAGCCCAAGTTCATCCTGAAGGAGCTTGATCGGCTGACCCCGGCCCACCGCCGACATTTGCTCAGTGTCGCCCTGAAAGATCACCCGCGCATCCACCCGTTCCGCGAGCCGCACCAAGGCGAGAGCTTTCGGGGTATCGAGCAGCCCAGCCTCATCGACATAAATATCGGCCCCGCGAAACGGAGTGGGGTCGTGCTGCGCTTGAACGAGCAGATGATCGACTGTATTGGCCCGCGCGAAAATGCGGGCGACCTCTGTATGGCCCGCCGCTTCGATCCGGGGTGCTTCCTCCCGCAACGCGACGCGGGCCTGTTCACCATACGGCGCACATAGAAAGACCGGACGCCCCGTCTCATGGCTTTGCCTGACAAGCTTTTCCAAGGAAAAGGTTTTACCGACTCCGGCCCCGCCACGGGTGTTCAGGCATTGATCCCTCGACGTGCAAACATAACCATGAATGGCCGCAAATTCCGTCAGCCATTTTTCGGCTTGAGCGGGGGTTAATTGTTCCCCGCGGGCATGGGCATCCTGAACGATCTCATGAATGCGTTGCGGCGTGGCGACCAGATCAGCCGGAGGCACATAATCTTTCACCAGCGGTTCCCGCTGCCCCATCCCCATAATGACGGAGGTCAGAAGCGTCTTTTCTTCCCCGAGAATTTGCCGGGTGGTGACGATCTCCTGGCCATCCATGCGCCGGATCAAAAACTGGCGATCATCGCGGAGTTGTTCAGCCATCTTATCATTGGCAACGGCCCCCGGCGCGAGCCGGACAATCTCGCCGAGGAGATGGTCGAGACGAACGACGCTCTCCTTTTCAAAAGCGATTTGCGTTCCCTGCTCGATGGCCTTAAGCAGATTGACCGCCGCCTTGACCGGAAAGACGGAGGCCGTTTCGAGCACGAGGCCCGCATCGTTTAATCGCTTGGCCACATCCTCCCGTAGCGTTTTGCTGGTAATGCGAACCTTTTTCGGGCGGGTCAACGTCACCGCCTGGTCGTGAAGCCGATAGTCGGGCACAACACGAGGCGGGGCTTGGGGCGCTCCCATTCGTTCCCGGAGCGGCTCGACCCCTTGTGTCAGCCATTTTCGCTTTTCATCCTCACTCACTCCCTTGAAAGCGTGGCTGATTTGCTGCGACGTATAGCCGCGCTTGAGTAACGCCATGACCGTTTCCACCTGACGACTCCGTTCGCTAAACATGGCCATCGCCGGGGCCGGAACTTCCTTTAAACCAAAACCGGACGGAGCCGTTTCAACGTGATAACCCAGGCCACCCATCCGACCCGCCAGATTGTTGTGAAT
>JABDHJ010000024.1:40262-40576 GCA_013285645.1 Verrucomicrobiota bacterium
GCGGAGTTCAAGCATCCGGCCATAATGGACGGCGAAATAACCCTTCCTCTCGTCATCCCAGGTCACGTTTCCAATCAGGGTATGGACGTGGAAATCGGGATCGTTGGTGCGACTCGTTTCATGCTGGAACAGGGCGGCGATCATCTTGCCGGTGGGCTTGGTCACCTCTTCATTGGCGAGGTTTCCCCGCCGATCCCGCACCTCGACATGCGTTTCAAACCAGCGCAGTTCGTCCTTCACGGCAGCATAAAGCTCGACCTTCACGCGATCATCGACCGCCGCGACAACACTTACGGCTTTGGGAGGACTGTAGG
>JABDHJ010000025.1 GCA_013285645.1 Verrucomicrobiota bacterium
GCAGATAATTGACGTTGTATGAGCAATCTTCGCTGATCGTCTGTCCAACGGGATCGTAGGGCCATGCCCCGGAATCCTCGAGATACCAGACATCATGGCCGAGGCCGCGAAAGCCGAGGAGGTACTGGATGTAGTCCCACGTGACGCCACCGAAGGCGTACTGGCCGAGAAGTCCGGTGACGACGATGCGCACGGGGTGGGGAGCCTTCGCCTAGAAGTGATGGATCACAAGATACTGCTGGACCGAGCCGTCATCGGCGTGAATCGGATAGAAACTGAGATGAACGGGAACCTGCTGCCGCGTTTTGCTCCAGAGCGGGACATGGGAAAGAATCGCGCCTCGATTGATGTAGCTGAGGACCATGGCCAGGAATTCTGGCGTCCAAGCCTCGAGTTCCGCGAGCGATTTTCCCATCAATTCGGTGTACTCGAACTGGGAGCTATCGGTCATGGCCAGATTGGCGTAGCTGATCTTGAAGGCTGCGGGATCTTCGCCGATATCAACGAGCGCGATAGGCGCATCGGCCTGGTCAATGGCGAGGCCGATCTGGCTTTCGCGGGAATTATCGACGGTCGCGGTCTTGGGTGCAGTGGAGGGAACATCGCTGGCGCGACCGGCATCCGACAAACCGGCAACAGAGGGAGCACCACCCGCTTGAGCGAGCGAGAGCAGGCGTTCCGCAACGCGCAACCGGACGTGCAAGACTTTTACGTTCACCGGCTTGGCCATGTAATCGTTGGCGCCGGCATCAAGCGCCTCGTTGATCACATCGACGCCCTCGTTGGCCGTTACGATGATGATGTAGGGGATGACATCCGACGCACTGCCGTACTGCTGGCGAAATTGGCGGCACAACTCGTAGCCGCTCATGCCGCCCATGTTGATGTCCATGATGATGAGGTCGGGCAGGTTGATCTCGCCGGAGGCCACCTTCTGCAAGGATTCCTCGCCGCTGGCGGCTTCGCTGATCTCATGCCTCACCGCCTGACCAGAATTGATCAGCGTGCGCAGGAGGCTGCGAGTGGACGAACTGTCATCGATCAGAAGGATGTGCATCTCGAAATGGGAAAGGTGGATGTCAGATTAATGAGTGTCTTCCAGTTGGCAAGACTACGTTGTCTTAAGATTGCGTGACGTCGCTTTATTTGCGGTCTTTACCACCGAACAGGGAACCGATCTTTTTCAGGAACGGATTGGCCTTGTCGTTTCCTGCAAGCTGACGGGAGACTTTGTCGTAGGTGATCGGGCCTTTGGGAATTTCCTTGGACGGCGGACCGATCTTGGGCATGGGGAGCGTGGTCGCGGGGGAGGCGGACGCAACCGGCGCCGCGGGCCGCTTGATATTGGGGCGGCGCAGTTGGAAACGGACTTGGATATCGAGGCCGCCGAGGGTCATCAGGTCGCCGACCTTGAGCTTGTCCTCGATCACCGGAGCGCCGTTGAGCTTGACGCCCGCTTGCGAACCCAAGTCCCAGATCGTCACGTTGCCCTTTTCCAGGATCACGCCACAATGCAGCGCATCGATGGTGGGGTGTCGCAGGATCACATCACACTCCTCCGAGCTGCCAATCACGTAACTGCTTTTGGTGGAATCGGTGAAAGAAAAGCCGCCCGGAAGGAGCGTTGAGTCGGAGCATTCGAGGGAAATGGTGTAGTGTTTGAGAACGGATTCGACCCCGCCAACCTGCCCGGCGAGCAATTCCGGCGCATCGATCGCGACATCGCCGCCATCGCGTCCGCGACTCCCGACCTCCGCACGCTCCTGTAAATTTTCCGCGTAGAGGATGCAGGCGGCATCCACGTGAAGATGCAGGCTGTCGTGCTCAGGCTTGAGACCGGATTGCCAGGTCGTCTCGGCGTCACCCCAATCGAATAAGCGAAACAGGGCGGGCACGCCTTCCAATCCGGCGATCTGGGCGTGGACGATAAAACCGGATTCGGTATAAATCTGACCGTCAAAAGAGCCGCGATGCAAATCGAGCACGCCCGTTGCACCAGTCGAACAGTAACGCTCCAGCGCCTCGATACAGATGTTTTTTACTTCGGCCATGGGGTGATTGTATCATTGCCCCGGCGCAACGGCAAAAAGAATGGAGCCGGTGGGCTCGGAGCTGCCTTCGACCGGTTCAAGGGTGATGGCAAATCCGGGGCTGGTCGTGCTCGTTGGCGGGCTCGCAAAAAAACTGGAACCGGCTTCCGGATGGATCAACCCGGCGCTGATCGGAGCCAGTGCGCCGGGATCGAGCACCCATAACTGATAATTGCATCCAGCAGTAGGTGCGGGCAGGTTTTGGATCGAGATCACGCCACGGTACTGAAAGGGATCCCAGGCAACGATGATTTTGCCGGATTGATAGGCGGGGTCTTTTGCGTCGAGCGAAGTCAGTCGCAAGTCGATCATGGCGTTGCTCGCTTTCAACCGGTTTAAGTCCGCATTTTCGGCCAAAAGAGCTAATTTCAGGGTTTGCATCCGGTAGGTCTGTGCAACGGAAACGAGCATCAGGCATACGATGGCGGTGTAGAGTGCTCGAGTGAAAAACACCTGCTTGGTCATTGGAAATCTTCCCGCATTATTCGGGCCAACGCGGCCCGGCGCGTAGAAAAGGGGCTAGGGAACCGTGTACTCAGGACCAGTCGAGATGGGCGCGGATGCTGTGTGTGACGTGGACTTCGTCTTGGGCTTGGCTGAGTTCGTGGAGCCAGTTGTCGCGGAAGCAATGGTCGTCGAGGCATCCGGTGCGGTGGTGGTTGCGGTCGACGTTGCCGGTGCTGCCCCATTTGCCACCGCCGGCGCGGTGGAGGGCTCAGCCTTTGCAATCGTGACCTTGGTCAGCTTGGCTTCGTGGCAAAGCGCCACGAATTTTTTGGCCTCGGCATGCGTTATTGTTGCATCGTGCGTGATCACGAGCGGCTGTTTCGGCGTGGTTTTGCCGAGCTCCTTCAACTTGGACTTGATTTCATCGCGCGTGTAGGTCGTACCTTGGAAATCGATTTTGCCGTCCGGGCGCAGATCGATGTTCATGGGCAACAGCATGGCCGGAGGAAGCGGCTTGGGCTCGGGAGCTGTCGGCGGCGACACAGTCGCGGGAGGGGCGTCCGGAGCGGAAGTTGTCGGGGAGGCTGTAATCGCAGGTGGCGGAGTGTGATCGACCGTCACTTTGGTCAGGTTGGCAGCGTGGCAGAGATCCGTGACTTTTTTGATCTGTCCCTTCTCGAGCTTTTCCTTCCGTTTGATTACAATCGGCTGATCTTTGGAGAGGGCCTCCAATTTCGGCTTCAAGTCATCAAGGCTAAGCGTATCTCCCTGAAAATCGACCTTGCCGTCAGCACGCACATCGACCTCCATGGGCGCGAGCACGGGAGCAGGAGCGGGAGGCGTTGCAGGAGTTGCAGCGGGCACGGGTGCTGGCGCAGCGGCCACCGGCGCAGGTTGGGGAAGAGGCGCTGAGGCAACCGGTGCTGGAGGAGGAAGCGGTGCAGCCTTGGCGACCGTCACCTTGGTCAACTTGGCCTCGCGGCAAAGCGCGACGACTTTCTTGAGTTGCGTGGCATTCACCTTTTCCCGGCCATTGACGACGATCGGTTGCTTGGGCGTGGCCTTGCCGATTTCCTCAAGTTTTGGCTTCAGTTCATCAAGGGTGATCGTCGCGCCCTGGAAGTCCACTTGCGCATCCGGGCGCAGATCGACGTTGATAGGCACTAGCGGAGCCGGCTTGGCCGGGGTTGGCGTTGGAGCGGCAGGCGCCGGAATCACTGCAGGTGCGGGTTCCGTAGTAGTTGGTGTCATCGACTGGGAGGGAGCAGATTTAACCCTCTTCACGTGAGTAAGGTTGGCGGCCTTGCAGATTCCCATGATCTTTTGAATCAATTGATGCGAAACCTGGTCATCCGCAATGATGAGGACGGGTTGCGAAGGATGGACTTTTGAGATGCCATCAAGGCTGCCGGCCAATTGTTCATCAGCGGTGACGGGAACGCCATTGAGGTTGACCCCCCCATCGTCAGCCAACTGGATCTGAATAGGCACCAGCGTTGGGCCCGAAGTGGCAGGCGCCGGGGCCGCAGACGGCGCAGGCATCGGCATGAGCGAAGGAGCGGGTACGTGAGCAGCAGGTACGGGCGCAGGAGCTGGTGGAGGAATGGGGACGGGAGCCGGAGGCGGGGCGGGCGGTTCGATCAGGGCCAGTTTGATCAGGGTGGGCACCTTCTTGATCCGGTTGAGATAATCCCGCTCGGTGGGAGTTAACTTTTGCCCCTGGGACATTTTGTCGTCGAGCGCCTTGATGTAGACGTTCACGGTCGGAATGAAATTCATGGCAGTGGTGATGGTTTCGGCGCCAGCCATCATCGCGGCATGCGCGTCGGGCATGGGCGGATTGCGGATGATCTTCAACCCGCCGGTGCCTTCGGAGGTCACCGTGCCAACCATTTTCCCATCATTCTGGGTCAGCTGCACGGTTCCCTGTGCGATCCAGACATCGACGCGGGCGGGCATGACGACCGTGACGAAATCGGTGCCTCGGGCGGCGGCGACGCCGAAGGGCGTGTGCACCTGATAATCCTGCTTTTCGCCGATGCGCTTGCCGACCTTGGAGAAGACTGCGCCCGCGGTGAGATCGATCTCGGTCGTGCGCAACAGCGGCGTGATCGTCTGTTGAACGGCGGCGGACGAATTGGGAATCAGGCGGATGGAATCGACTCCACCCATGAGGACGGCGGCGGTTCCATTGGCGCCAGTCTTGACCACGGCGCCGTTGGGGATGGCCATGTTGTTCTGGGCGGGAACGAAGTTGGCCGGAGCGGTGGGCAGGGCGACGGTGACATCACCCTGGATCTCGCGAATCTGCATGGCGTCCGGCGCAACGCCGAGGGACGTGGGCATGGTCGGCGGCGTGAGCGGCTCGATCCAGTCGTTCTCGACCTGGATATAGATTTCGTGGGGGGCTTTTACCTTGGGTGTAATGAAATAGGAATCGCCTCGCTGCGTATAGATCCCTGCAGGAATGATCACCGCCGTAGGATCGGCCTTCAACACGTCGCTCTTAAAATAATAATTCGTGTCGGCGCGCTTGTATTCGGCTTCCTTGAAGTCGGTTTTGGCCCCGACGGCGGCGCTCAGCGTGACGGTTAGAAGCAAGGTGAGCGTAAATCGGATGACATGTTGCATGACTTAGTAAGGATACGTGTTGAGATTGATTTTGGATGCCAAGGCCATGAACGGCCGCCCTGTCAACTCTGGTCAGAGCCCACTCTGCGCGTATTGCTCCAAAAATCGACGAAAAAAAGCTTAAGTGCCACAGGAGGAGTCGGAAGGTGGGAGCGCACACCGCAACTCCCTCTTCCCATGCTGTCATTCTGAGCCGTAACGATGCAGCGCCAGTTATCCCGAAGGGATTAAATCATATAGCCCAGGGTTGGACTCGCTTGGGAGTCCTACCCTGGGTTAGATCAACATGCCTTGTACTCTGAAAGAGTTCTATTTTTGGGTGATCGAGATGAGGTCGCTTGCTCCAACCCTTTCAGGGTAATTTTTCTTTTCTTATTACCCAGGGTAGCTCGTTCCTCGCAACCCTGGGCTATATGATTTAATCCCTTCGGGATAATGAAGGCCTCACTATTCCCGGTATTCTCAACTGCATTGTTCCGGCTGAGCGAAGGCGAGTCGGCTTCTACAGGATCGAGCGGACCACGCCGCCATCTACACGCAGCGCGGCGCCGTTGGTGGCGGAGGAGAGCGGACTGGCGACGTAGGCGACGAGATTGGCCACTTCCTCGTTGGTGGCGAAGCGCTGGAGGAGCGAACTCGGGCGCACGTTCTTGAAGAAATCCTTTTCGACATCGGCGGTCGATTTACCCTGCTGTGCAGCCATGTTCTTGACGAATCCCTCGACGCCTTCAGAGCGGGTCGGGCCGGGCAACACGGAATTGACCGTGACGCCGGTGCCAATGGTGGTCTCGGCGAGACCGCGGGAAAGGGCGAGTTGCATCGTCTTGGTCACGCCGTAATGAATCATTTCAACGGGAATCTGGACCGCCGATTCACTGGAGATGAAAATGATGCGGCCCCAATTGCGGTTCAGCATGCCGGGCAAAAAAGTGCGGCTGAGACGCACGCCACTGAAGAAATTGACCTCGATGATCTTCTGCCAGTCGGCATCGGTGATGTCCTTGAACGGCTTGGGTTCGTACATCCCGAGATTATTGACCAGAACATCAAGACGCTGGAAACGCGCATCGACCTCTTCAACTTGTCCGGCTTCGCTGAGGTCGCCCGCAAAGGCGTCCAGCTTGGCCTTGGGATGCTTGGCGCGAATCTTCTCGATGGCTTCGGCGACGCGGTCATCGGTGCGACCGTTGATGATGACGCGGGCTCCTTCACCGGCCAGCGCGGTCGCGATGGCGAGACCGATACCCGCGGTTGAGCCAGTGACGAGACATAGTTTATTATCGAGTTCGTAATTCATCGGTACATGCTTTCGGGTTAAGTTAAAAAGTCTGCTTACCGCTTAACGCCAGTAGCGGTGATAGGGATAGTAATAAGGGCCGGGATAATAATAGGGTCCCGGTCCTCCCCAATAGGGACCGTAACCGACACTAACCACCGGATAGACGGCAGGCTGATAAATACGAGGCGTTGCCATCATATAATCGACGATGCTCTGGGAAACGCCCGCATTGAGAAGACCCTTCACATCATTGGTGTTGAGGACGTATATCGTGCCGCGATCACGCATATAACGGAGGATGATACCGCTGTTAACGTGAGCCTGGGAGAGGGACTTGACGTCATAGAGGCTGAGGTCGTCGCCGTGCACCATTTTGTCGTAGATGGCTGAAGAGACTCCGCTGCGCTGGACGGACGCGTAGTCGGCCTTTTGCTGCTCGCTCAAACCGCAGGCGGTGAGAAGCAGCGGAAGGATGAAGACAAGGAGTCGGGAAAACCTCATGCCCCAACTTACCGCCGCCATCGCGCTTTTCAACCGTAGACTAATTTTCTCCGCGAGATGGCGCGAACCACCAGAACGTAGATAAAACCGAAGAGGGCGCCGCCAAGATGGGCGGTATGGGCGATTTCGGGCATCCAGCCGAAGATGATCTGCACCAGTTCCGCTCCGCAGACCACGAGCGCCATGGTCCGGAGGGTCATCTTGATGGGGAGGACGTAAAATAGATAAACAACGACGCGCTCTCGCGGCGCGGCGGTGCCCGCCCCGGCGACAAGCGCAAAAATCGCCCCGCTGGCGCCGATGATGCCTTGCCCGGAATCGGCACCTGAACTGAAAAGGAGCCAGAACAAGGCGGCGGCGATGGTACCTCCCAGGTAGAGCCCGAGATAACGCCAGTGGCCAAGAAATTCCTCCAGGGCGGGTCCGAGGCAAAAGAGAAAGATCATGTTGGCCGCGATGTGCAGCCAGAAGTAACTCGAATCACCGAACATGGAGGTAGCATGGGCCCAGGCGTAGGTGATGAGGGTCCAGTAGCGATGATCGGCAAATGCCTGCGCGCTAAAGGCCAGGGTGTTGCCGACGATGTCATCGCCGTGGATGTGAAGCTCGTAGAGTTGAAAGAGAAATACCGCGATGGTCGTGCCGAGGATGGTCCAGGTGACCCACGCGACCGGACGTTTCCATGGATAGGGATAAGATTGGGGGGGGACGTCGGACATAACGGAAGAACGCTGCTACAACTTGGGTCACGATGGGCTGACTGTCGATTGAGAATGTAGTGGCTACCACGTCAAAGCAGGATTGACCTCAACCGCTTCGTGTTTCTAGGGTCATTCAACTGCCAGACTTTGGGCTGGCGATTTTTCCCTCACTGACGGATTGGAGACTTGTCTCCCGACCGTCGAAATACTTCACACGAAAGGGATTTTTATGATGAGTACGATTCAAGGTCTGGTGGCTTGTTCCGATCTGACCGGCTACGCCAAACTCTCCGCGAAGAAATCAGAGGAGGAGATTTTCCACCTTCTCTCCGATTATTATGAGCTCGTCGGAGAGATCATTGCGCCTGCACAGGGGAACGTGATTAAATTCATGGGAGATGCCGCGCTGATGCTGTTTCCGGAGGACGCCGCCGATGCTGGCATCCGGGCGCTTCTCCTTCTCCAAAGCCGGGGCGATGCGTTTTTATCGGAGCGGGGAGTGGCCTGCCGACACCACATTCGGGCTCACTTTGGATCGATGTGCATCGGGCCCTTGGGTACGCGTGACGACAAACGGCGCGATGTGTTGGGCGCCACGGTCAATACGATGTTTATGCTCAAGACGACTGGCTTTGCGATGACTCCTGAGGCCTTTCGTAAACTCGCGCCGGAAACGAGGAAGCTCTTTAAGAAGCATACGCCGCCAGTGGTTTACATTCCGACGGAGCAGCCACATCGGGATTAGTATTTAATTTATGAGCAGACTTTTCTGCAAGCCAACGGCTTGCCAGCACCGTAGCCGGTGGTTGAGCCGCAGCAGCGGCGACACCACCGGAAAGCTTTGTCCTTCGGTCTCACCCCGGCAGGGGTGAGCACTGCTGTCACCCCTGCCGGGGTGAACGCCTGAGCGGGCTTATACCGGTGGTGTCGCTGCGCTCAACCACCGGCTACGGTGCTGGCATCCCTTCGGGATGTCGCGACTTGAATTATGTTTTGATTACCGCTGCCAAAGCGGAAAGAGGAGCGGATGATTAGCGTAAAGCTGCGGGCATTTTTTTGGCGCATAACGCTGCCAGAGCCATGCGGCAGCCCGACAAATAAAATAGGAATAAACGATGGCGACGATCCACGAACCGAGGATGTCGCTGGGATAATGAGAGCCGGTATAGATGCGGGAATAGCTAACCAGCGCGGCCCATGGCCAGAGCCACAACGCCCAGCGTCCGAAGATCGCGCAACCGATCATGGCGAGCGCGACGTTGTTGCAGGCATGGCCGGAGGTAAAGGAGCGCCCCTTGGTCACATGATGCGGTTTCGACTCGGAAATTTCGTGGACGGTTACGACCCGAATGTGCGGTTCGGTCTCGTTCGGGCGCGGACGATGAACCGCGAGCTTGAAACCCCAGTCGATCATCCCATCCCCGATGACCAGGCACGCAGCCATCAGGACCACCATTTGTCGCCCACGAAAACCGCCAAAGATCAACGCCAGGATGACGGTGATCGTGACGGGTATGCGAAAGGAATCCCAGTCGCTGACACGGGCCATGAGGGGATCAAGCCAGGGACTGCTCCACGTCTGGTTGATCAGGTAGAGGACCTGCAGATCAAGCGCGTGAAACCAAGCAAGGAGGGACATGGTTTGAGGCTAGCCAACTCGACTCTCAAGAGCGAGAGCTCCGTCCTTTTTTAGAGGTACGGCGCAAGAACCGCTTCGATTTCGCGGCAGGTACGGGTCGTATCGAGCTTCAAACCGGAGCCAAGTCCCATGCCCGTGGAGATGGGTTCGCCGAGGGCACTCAAGCCCGCAGGAGCCGAGCCGCTGCCCGAGCCAGTATCTCCACTGGCATCCGGCACGCCGGTCCGAAAGGCGAGGACGTACTGGGTCTTGGAGACGCTTAGATCGTAGACGTAAACTTTGGTCTGGAGAGTGGTTTCACCTGCGCCTGCGCCAACGGCGGTCCGAAGCGCGCGGCTGCCCTGGTCGACGGTGATAAATTCTCCAGTCACCAGCCAACCGTGGTTGGGAAGATCGTCAATCCAGCGTTGTTCGGTGGGGGCCAGCTTTTCCAACCGGGTCTTGAGCTGAACCGTAAAGTTGGTCTGGAAGTTTTCCTTGAAATTAACCAGTTCCATTCCATCGCGGGAGACCAACCATTTGCAGGTTGTGGTATCGAAGGGAGCCACCAAAATCACGGGAGGATTGGGCGTCAGTTTAACCGTGGAACTTGGCAGCGGGGCGGTATGAATGGATCCCTCGCAACCGGTCAGTGACAAGGTGAGAGTGGTCGCCACCGCCAAGAAAGCAACGTTGGCGAAGAGAGCGACGATGCGAGGCATGAGTAGGCTTTACCCGAAAAGAGGGAATTATGGCAAGAGAATTTACATTGAATTATGGAAAATCTCTTCGGAAGAATAATTAGTGGCTTATTCGCGTACAACGCAGAGTCAACCATCGGAATGCCTCCAGTCCCAATGGAGATGTCTGCGAAAGTCGCTGAATCTTGCCTTTGGCATTCCGGAGGAATGACGCAATCCTAGGGCCTGTTCACACTAAGATTCAACGCGCCACCTCTTAAGCTTGACGGCTTCATGGCAACCCTTTCAGGGGTGCAGATGTTTTCTCAAAGTTTTATTAATTCTTTTGCTTACTGGAATCGGGTCTGCTTAAGTTCGCGGGCGGGCCCAATAAGCCTCTCTTTATATGCACCAGAAACCTCTTTTCCCTCTGGGTAAGCAACTTTTCGTTCGAACCGGCTTCTCTTCCTTGGGAATGAAGCCCCTGGCGGTTCTCCTCGTGGCCTTGGCCGTGACCGGGTGCGAGCAAAGAAAAAGGCCGGAGCTTCCGCCGCAAACCGTTTTGACCATGGATGTGGTCGTCAAAAATGAACCGGCCTACACGGAGTGGATCGGCACCCTCAACGGCTCGGTGAATGCCTCCATCCGCGCGCAGGTCGGCGGTTACCTGATCAAGCAGGATTACCAGGAAGGCACCGCAGTCAAAGCCGGTCAGGTGCTTTTTGAGATCGATCCGCGCCCCTATCAGGCTGCGCTCGATTCCGCCAAGGGAGATCTTTCCCAGGCCCAAGCCAATCAAATTAAGTCTCAACAAGATTTGGCCCGTTACAAGGCCTTGGTCGCCAGTGGTGCGGTCAGTCAACAGGAGTATCAAAACGAAGCTCAGTTGAATGACGCGAACATCGCGGCAGTGGCCGCCGCCCAAGGTGCCGTGCAGACAGCCCAACTCAATCTCGGTTATTCGCAGATCAAGTCGGCCATCGACGGCATAGCGGGTATTGCGGAAGCCCAAGTGGGAGACCTGATCGGCCAGAATTCCGAGATGACCACAGTCTCGACCATCGATCCCATGAAGGCCGTATTCAATGTCAGCGAGCAACTTTATCTCACCTTCATGCAGTCGCATCCCGAGCTTGCGCAGCAGGTGGCGGCGCAAAAGAACGCCGTGCTGACGCTGCTTCTTTCGGATGGCCTGCCTTACGACCAAAAAGGGACGATTGATATCATCAATCGTCAGATCAACCAGGATACGGGCACGATCCAACTCGTCGGACTTTTCCCGAATCCGAATGGCGTTCTTCGCCCCGGCGCTTTCGTCAACGTCCGCATGAGCGGCGCCAAGAAGCAGGATACAATCACGGTGCCGCAACAGGCCGTGATGCAGTTGCAGACAATTTACATGATGGCCGTGGTGACCCCCGATAACACAATCGACATGCGTCAAGTCCAGGTGGGCAACCAGATTGGAAGCAACTGGATCATCACCGACGGCCTGAAGGCGGGCGACAAGATTGTGGTCGAAGGCATGGAAAAAGTGAAACAGGGTGAGAAGGTCGACGTGAAACCGTGGGTCAATCCAAACGTACCCGCAGCCGCGACGACGCAAACCAACGCACCGCCTGCTCAAGTCCAATAATTAGCCGCGACTTTGGCCGAGCACATGACGCGATAAGGGAAAACGAATGTCCAAGTTCTTCATCAACCGACCGATCGTGGCGATGGTCATCTCCATCGTCATGGTTATTTTGGGTGTCGTTTCCATCCTGGGATTGCCCATCGCCCAGTTTCCGAATATTGCCGATCCGCTGGTGCAGGTGAAGGGAACATATCCGGGCGGCGATGCGCAGACGGTCGCGCAATCGGTCGCGACGCCCATCGAGCAGCAGATGAGCGGTGTGGACAACATGAATTACATGTATTCCACCAGCGCCAATAACGGCGCGATGACGCTGACGATCGATTTCAACGTCAAGACCGATCCCAATACCGACTTGATCCTGTCCCAGTTGCGCCAGTCGCAATCCGCCTCCCAAATGCCGCAGGCGGTGACGAACCAGGGCGTCACGGTGGAGAAATCAAACAGCGCGCCGTTGATGCTGTTTGCCCTCTACTCTCCGACCGGACAGTACGACGCCAAGTTCATCACCAACTACGCGTACATCAATCTCAACTACCAGCTGACGCGCGTGCCGGGCATCGCCAGCGTGACGATCTACGGCGCTGGCCAGTACGCGATGCGCATCTGGGTCAATCCCAACCAACTCGCGAACTTGGGCATTACCGTTACCGACGTCATCAAGGCGCTCCAGACGCAGAACAACGTCAATCCCGCCGGCCAGATCGGTGGAGAGCCAGTGCCACCCGGGCAGCCTTATACCTACACCGTCCGCACTCAAGGCTACCTGACCTCAGCCGATCAGTTCGGGCAGATCGTGGTGCGCGCCAATCCGGACGGCTCGGTCGTCCGGATCAAGGACGTCGCGCGGGTGGAGCTGGGCACGCAATATTACAACATCATTGGACGTTTTCAGGGCAAGCCTTCCGCGATCATCGCGATCTACCAGTTGCCCGACACCAACGCGCTGCAAGCGGCCGATGGCGCCAAGAAGTTGATGGCGGAAGCCTCCAAGAATTTCCCTCCCGGCATGGCCTATGAAGTGTCGCTGGACACGACCAAGGCCGTTACCGCGGGCATGGAGGAAATCATCAAGACGCTGTTCGAGGCCCTCGCGCTGGTCGTCCTCGTGGTCTTCATCTTTCTTCAGGGCTGGCGCGCGACTCTCATCCCGCTTCTGGCGGTGCCCGTTTCGCTCGTCGGCACGTTCGCCATCTTTCCGCTGTTCGGTTTTTCCATCAATACGCTCTCGCTCTTTGGGTTGGTCCTGGCGATTGGTCTCGTCGTCGATGACGCCATCGTCGTGGTGGAAGCGGTGGAACTGCACATCGAAGAAGGCCTGTCTCCCAAGGATGCGGCATTCAAGGCAATGGAGCAGGTCACCAGCCCGGTTATTGGTATCGCGCTGATTTTGACGGCGGTGTTTGTCCCGACCGCCTTCATCCCCGGCATCACCGGATTATTGTACCAGCAATTCGCGCTCACCATTGCGATCTCGGTTCTGATTTCCGCCTTCAATGCGTTGACCCTCAGCCCCGCTCTCTGCGCCTTGCTGTTGAAGCCGAAGTCCGAAAAATCGGGTGGAATTCTCGCGGGTCCCTTCCGCTTGTTCAATCGCGGTTTTGGGAGCGTCACCAATGGTTATGTGAATATCAGTTCACTCCTCATTCGCCGTTCGCTCGTCAGTCTCTTCCTTCTAATCTGTCTTGCCATAGGAGCTGGTTACTTGGGAAGCCGTTTGCCTACCAGCTTCCTGCCGGACGAAGATCAGGGTTACATCTATGGCTCGTTGCAGCTTCCGGATGCGTCGTCGCTGCAACGCACCTCCGAGGCCGCCAAGACGGTCGAGCAGATGATCCTCAAAACGCCGGGCGTCCAATACTGCACCACCGTCGTTGGCTTCAATTTGTTGAGCGGCGTCCAGGATACTTACAACGCCTTCTTCTTCATCACTCTGACCGACTGGAGCAAGCGCAAAAGCTTCCTGGAATCCTACACCCACATCAAGCAGAGCCTGAATTTCCGGCTTTATCCCATCCCCCAGGGCGTCGGGTTTGTTTTTCCGCCTCCCGCCATTCCGGGTGTCGGCACCTCGGGCGGATTTACCATGGTGCTGGAAGATCGCGCGGGGAATCCTCCCACGTTCCTTGATGCCAACTTGAAGGCGTTCCTGACGGAAGCCAACAAGCGGCCTGAGCTGAGCCGCGTGACCACCACCGCATTGCCGATCGTGCCGCAAGTCGGGGTCAACATGGATCGCGACAAGGCCCTGAAACTCAAAGTCAACCTCAGCGACGCCTATCAGACCCTGCAGTGCTTCATGGGCGGCGCGTTTGTGAATTATTTCAATCTCTTCGGGCTTCAATGGCAGACCTACGTCGAGGCGGAGGGCGCCTACCGGACCGTGCCGGAAAATATCGGACAATTCTATGTCCGCAACAGCACGGGACAATCGGTGCCCATGGCGTCGATCACCAGCATTGATCACTCGAAATATGGGCCTGAATTCGTCATGCGCTACAATCTTTATAATTGCGCCCAGATATTCGGTAGCCCGGCGGAAGGTTACAGTTCCGGTCAGGCGACTGCCGCCTTGGAGGACGTTTTCAAGAAGACGCAGCCGCAGGGAATGGGCTTCGATTATATGGGCATGTCCTTCCAGGAACAGGTCGCGCGCAACGGCGTTTCGCCGATGGTGATCTTCGCCCTTTCGCTCCTCTTCGTGTTCCTGATCCTGGCGGCGCTTTATGAAAGCTGGTCGCTGCCGTTCAGCGTTCTCCTTGCGACGCCGGTTGCAGTCTTTGGCGCGTTCCTGACCCTGCATCTTCGCGGCATGGACAACGACGTCTATGCGCAGATTGGGTTGGTCATGCTCATCGGTCTCGCGGCCAAGAACGCGATTCTCATTGTCGAGTTCGCCCGCATGCAGCTTGAAGAGGGCAATAAATCGATCGCCGAAGCCGCCCTCGAAGGCGCGCGTCTGCGTTTGAGACCCATTTTGATGACGTCGTTTGCGTTCATCCTGGGTTGCGTGCCGCTTTGGTTCGCCAGCGGTTCCGGCGCGGTGTCGCGGCAGATTCTTGGCAGCGCTGTCATCGGCGGCATGTTGGCATCCTCAGCCATCGCGATCTTCCTGGTCCCCGTGACGTTCTACGTCGTCGAAAAATTCTCGGAGAAAAAGAAGGAAGCCGCAGCGGCGACTACCACAGCCTCGAAGCCCGAAGCACCCGCGGAGTAAGCAGTCCGTCGTCCTGAGCTTGTCGAAGGATCCGTTCAGCCTGCCTTTTTCGTGGTAGCCGCCACACGCTGGGTGGCGGCGCCTTTCCCTCCGAGGTAGCCATCGACCTCTGGGCGACGATGCATCCCGTATCCCTTCCCTGAAGCCGAAGGCTTCAGGGCACCCTAGCCGGTGGTTGAGCGTAGCGACACCACCGGTATATCCATTGAATGCGACCCACCCCATGAGGGGTGGCAGTCTCCATCGTCCGAAAATCACCGCTACTGCTCATTGATACCTTCACTGGGCTGTCATCCCTGCCGGGATAAGAAACCGTGTGGCGTAAATCCGGTGGTATCACCCGCCGCGGGCTCAACCACCGGCTACGGTGCTGGCAAACCTTCAGCTTGGCAAAAGGCCTTGTCAGGCGCGAATGCGGCTGAGAATCTTTCAAAGTGCTCTCCGTGATCGACACCCTCAAGGAGACGTTTCGTTTATGGGGACGGAATTTTTGGTATCTGCTGATTTTGACCTTGGTCGGGAGTCTGCCCGTGTTTGGCATCAGGTATTTTGAATACAGCATCCAGTACTCATCGGCATTTGTTCTCCTGAAATCTCTCGATATGTTTGTCGGTGCGTTTATCGGAGTTTTGGATGCTGCATTCATACTGGGACGTTATGCGAGCAGCAACAAAGGGAGAAAACGGGTGGCGAAGCGTCTGGAGCACGATCAAGATTTCCGCTTCGCCCATATTGGGAGCTTATTTACTTTGCCTTGGCATAATCTTGATCGTTGGATGTGGAGTGTTGCTAGTTGATTCACTCTTCGAGTGGCCACTGTTTATAATGATGGATATCCCCATCACTTTTTGCGTTCTTTTCAAATATGCCCTGGCTGGCCCGATTATTGTGATGGAGAACATGGGGCCGTGGAGTGCAATGCGCAAAAGCTGGCAGATGACGCGGGGTCGTTTCTGGTACGTTGGGGGAAATTTCCTGTTTCTGGGGAGTGCAATGTGGCTTATGAGGTACTTGCTCCACACCTATGTTCATTATGATGACAGAGTCATGACCGGAATTTTCATCATCCTAAATCAAGGATGTGCCACGTTTGGTCAGGCAATGATTATCCTGTGCTGGTGTCTGTATCAACGGATCGAGGCGCTTGAGCCCGAGGCGAAAATTACGGAAATTCCCACTAACTTATCGCCACCGGCATCGCCTTGCGCCCCTTAAACGTCATCACCTCCGTATACCCGACATCCCGCGCAAGCATATAGGCCGCATCAAAATCGGCGGCGACTTCCTTCGGCGAGTGCGCGTCGGAATTAATGACGATCGGAATATTCCGTATGTGCGCCGCGACCAGAAAATCGCGGCTCGGATAAATCTCATGCACATCCTTGCGCAACCCCGCCGTGTTGATTTCCAGCACAACTCCCGCCTCGGCCACGGCATCCAGCGTCCCTTTATAAAACCGGGAAAGATCGCCCTCGGGCCGATGCCCAAATTTCTTCACCAGGTCCGGATGCGCCAGAAAATCAAAGAGACAGCTTTCCGCCATCAGCGTGTAAGCATCGAAATACTTCTGCCAGATTTCCTCCACCGGCTGCTCCGTCCAACGCTTCAGGTGCTTCGGATTATCCACATCCCAGTCCGGCGTGATGTAATGCACCGATCCAATCAGGTAATCCCACTCGGCCTGCGCTGCGAGGTGGTGGATATGCCCCTCAAAGCTGGGAATGAAATCGCACTCCAGCCCAAGCCGAACCGGGTAATCGGGAAATTCGCGCTGCGCCGCATGGATCATCTCGATGTACTGCGGAAGTTCCTCCGGAGCCATGCGCCAATCATCGAATTGCGTCGGCATCGGGTTGTGATCGGAGAAGCCGATTTCCGCCAGTCCCTGCTTCTGTGCAGCCAGAATATAATCGCGCGGCGCCCCGATGGCATGGCCGCACAAAGGCGTATGCATGTGATAATCCGTGCGCATACATTTAGGATAGCCCATCAACGCACACTTCCAAGTGCGGTTATTGCGTGCTTAAATTTCGGTTCCATGCCTGCTCGCCCCCCCATTCCTTTTCATCTCGGCTACTTTGGCCGCGCCGGAAGTTTTTCCCATCTCGCCGCCGAGCGCCGCTTTCCCAAGGCCCGCCTCAGCGAATGCCCCACCGTCGAGGAAGCCTTCTCCCGTCTTCACGCCGGTGACTTCACCCACATCCTCGTCCCGATCGAAAATGCCTCCAGCGGCACCATCACCAATACCGCCGACCAACTCATGCGTCTCGCCCATACCGAGGACGGAGTCGCACTGCAAATCCGCGAGGCCCTCGCCATGCGCATCGAGTTGGTCCTGATGGCGAGTCCCAAAACCAAAACCATCGAGAAAGTCTATTCTCATCCCGCACCCTTCGATCACGGTCGCGCCTGGCTCGACAAACATTATCCCAAAGCGGAACGCATCACCGTTGGCAGCACCTCGGAAGCGGCCATCCTCGCCTCAACGGAAATAGGTGCCGCCGCCATTGCGGGATTGCAGACGCTCAAGGACAATCGTCTGAAAATCGTCAGCAAGGAAATTGGCAAAGACGTCGCCAACCAGACCACCTTCATCGTCGTCGGGCCCAAGCTTGCTCAGTCCACCAAGCCCACCCACACCAGCCTCGTCTTCGAGTTGCCCCACAAACCCGGCAGCCTCGTCGCCGTGCTCCAGGTCTTGTCGCGAAGAAAACTCAACCTGACGAAGATCCTCTCCCGCCCCATCCCCGGCCGCTTCGACGAGTACCGCTTCATGATTGAATTCCTCGGCGCCGCACCGAAGAAGGAAGTCCTCGACGCTCTGGCCCGACTCAAGAAAATCACCGCCTTCCTCGCCATCATCGGCACCTATCCCGTGCGGAAGGTTTAACTCAGGTGGCCCGGACAACTTGTTGTCCGGGCCACCTGAAGAAGGCACCGTCGCCCGGCGGTCGACGGCTACCTTTCCTCCCCCAATCCCGTTAATCTGTTAATCCTGTCAAAAAATGTCTTCCGCCTCCCATTCCGTAATTCCGTTAATTCCGTCAAAAATTCCCCAATCTCCCGGCGCAACTCCACTTGCATTAGCGGCAACAAATCGTATTCTTGTAATGCAGTGAAAATAAACAATTTGCTCAAGACCTCGAGCGAGTGGATTCGAGGCGAGAATGGCGGCAACCGTATCGTGTTCAGCAGCCGACTCCGCCTTGCCCGTAACCTGAACCATCACGCTTTTCCCGGCTGGGCCAAAAAGGCCGAGCGCGAAAAAGTACTGGCTCTCGTCCAGCCCGCCGTCGCCGAGTTGCCCGAGATGAAGGACTGCGTCATCAACGACTCGATGGAGCACTTTACTCCGCTCGAAAAGCAAGTTCTTGTCGAGCAGCACCTCATCAGCCGTGAGCACGCCGCCAAGAACACCGGCAGCGGCCTTATCATCAGCAAGAACCGCACGTTGAGCATCATGATCAACGAAGAGGACCATCTTCGCATCCAGTCGCTTCGTAGCGGCCTCCAGCTCAAGCAACTCCTCAAGGCCGTCGATAAACTCGACACCGAACTCGAAGAGAAACTCGATTTCGCCTTCTCGCCGCAGATCGGCTACCTCACCGCCTGCCCGACCAATGTCGGCACCGGCATGCGCGCCTCGGCGATGATGCATCTCCCCGCGCTCGTCCTGCATGACCAGATCACCTCCATCATCAAGGCGGTGAACAAGCTCGGTCTCGCCGTCCGCGGCCTTTACGGCGAGGGTACCGAAGCGCTCGGCAATCTCTTCCAGATATCCAACCAGATGACCCTCGGCGAATCCGAGGCCGACATCGTGGACAAGCTCACGAAGGTGATCGTCCAGGTCATGGAGCACGAGGAAAACGCGCGCCAGAAAATGCTCGAAGACAAAAGCCGTGTCGTCGCCGACCAGGTGGGTCGCGCTTACGGCGTGATGATGCATTCCTATTCCATATCCTCGAAGGAGGTATTGAACCTGCTTTCGATGCTGCGGTTGGGTGTTGATCTCGGCCTGATGCCTGAGGAATATCGTGCCACCATCGATGAGCTTTTTATCCGCACCCAGCCTGCGCATTTGCAAAAGGATTTCGAGCGCAAGCTCACCACGGAAGAGCGTGACGGCCTGCGCGCCGATCTCCTCCGCGACCGGCTCAAACAGGTTCCCGAACCCAACATGAAAGCGCTTTCCCTTGGCAAAGCCACAGAGGGCGACAAGAAAAAATCATGAACAACTTCACTCCCCGCGCCCAGCAAGTCCTGGCCTTGGCCCGCAAAGAAGCCGACCGCTTCAACCACAATTACGTGGGCACCGAACATCTGTTGCTTGGCCTGATCAAGCTCGGCCAGGGCGTCGCCGTCAACGTGCTGCAGAAGCTCGGCCTCGACCTCGAAACCGTCCGCATCGAAGTAGAAAAGCAGGTCGGTTCCGGCCCTGATACCAAGATGTCGGGCAACATCCCTTATACTCCGCGCGTGAAGAAAGTCCTCGCCCTCGCCGGCAAGGAAGCCAAGGCGCTCAATCATAGCTACGTTGGTACCGAACACATTTTGCTCGGCCTGCTCCGCGAAGGAGACGGCGTGGCCGCGCGCGTTTTGAAGACCCTTGAGGTCGATATCGAACGCACCCGCAACGAAGTCCTCAAGGAACTCGATCCTAATTTCACCTCCGGCGAAGCCGAAGGCGAAGAGGGAGAATCCTCCTCTCGTGGCGAAGGCCCGCAGGGCGAAGCCGGTGCCGGTGGTAAGAAGGACGTCAAGACGCCCGCGCTCAAGGCCTTTGGCCGCGACCTGACCGACATGGCCCGCAAAGGCGAGCTCGATCCCGTTATCGGTCGCAAAAACGAAATCGAACGCGTCATCCAGATTCTCTGCCGTCGCACCAAGAACAATCCCGTTCTCATTGGTGAAGCTGGTGTAGGCAAGACCGCCATCGCTGAGGGCCTCGCCCAGGAAATTTCCGCTGGCAATGTTCCGGAACTTTTGCGCGACAAAAAAGTCATCACGCTCGATCTCGCCCTGATGGTCGCGGGTACCAAGTATCGCGGCCAATTCGAGGAGCGCATCAAGGCCGTGATGGAGGAAATCCGCAAGGCCAAGAACGTCATTCTCTTCATCGATGAGTTGCACACCATCGTCGGAGCTGGTTCAGCCGAGGGCGCGATGGATGCCTCCAACATCATCAAGCCCGCTCTCTCTCGTGGCGAACTCCAGTGCATCGGCGCCACGACGCTCAACGAATTCCGCAAGCACATCGAGAAGGACTCCGCGCTCGAACGCCGCTTCCAGCAAGTCATGGTCGAGGCGCCCAGCGTCGACGAATCGATCGATATCTTGAAAGGGCTTCGTCCCAAGTATGAGGCCCATCACAAGGCCAAGATGTCCGACTCAGCTCTTGAGCAGGCAGTGAAACTTTCCGACCGCTATCTCACCGGACGCTTCCTCCCCGACAAGGCCATCGATGTGATGGACGAAGCCGGATCGCGCGCCCGCATCCAGGCCACCATGCGTCCGCCGGACGTCAAGGGCATCGAGGCCGAGATCGAGGAGATCAAGGGCCGCAAGGAAGCCGCCATCAAGGCGCAGGATTTTGAAAAAGCCGCCGCGCTTCGCGATGAAGAAAAGGAAGCCAAGGACAAGCTCGAGGCCGTCCTCGCCGCCTGGCGCACCCGCCGCGATGAGCAGGAAGTTTTCGTCACCGACGACGACATCCGCCACGTGGTCTCGAAGTGGACCGGCGTTCCGCTCTCCCGCATGGAGCAGGCCGACATGGATCGATTGCTCAAGGTCTCGGAAGAACTCAAGGGCAAGGTCATTGGCCAGGACGAAGCCGTCTACGCCATGGGCAAGGCGCTGCGCCGCTCGCGCGCCGATCTCAAGGATCCGAAGCGCCCCATCGGTTCATTCATTTTCCTCGGCCCGACCGGCGTGGGCAAAACCCACCTCGCGAAGACCCTGGCTCAATATATGTTCGGCGACGAAGCCGCGCTCATCCAGATCGACATGAGCGAATACATGGACGCCCACAACGTCTCGCGCCTCGTTGGTGCGCCTCCCGGCTACGTCGGTTACGAGGAGGGCGGCCAGCTCAGCGAAAAAGTCCGCCGCCGTCCCTACAGCGTCGTGCTCTTTGACGAAATCGAAAAGGCCCACCCCGATATCTGGAATTTGCTCCTGCAGATTCTCGAGGACGGCGTCGTCACGGACAGCCTCGGTCGCAAGGTCGATTTCCGCAACACGATCATCATCATGACCTCCAACGTCGGCGCCGACTTGATCCGCAAGAACAACGTCATGGGCTTCGGCGTGAAGACCGACGATCATTCCTATGAGCAAATGAAGGAAAAGATGCTCTCGGAATCGAAGCGCGTCTTCAAACCCGAATTCCTCAACCGTCTCGACGACGTTATCGTCTTCCATTCGCTCACCCGCGATGACCTGAACAAGATCGTCGATATCGAAGTGGCCAAGGTGCTCACCCGCCTCAAGCCCCGCTCGATCACCTTCCGGCTCACCCCGGAAGCAACCGCATTCCTCATCGAGAAAGGCTACGACCCCGCCTACGGTGCACGTCCGTTGCGCCGCGCCGTCGAGCGTTATCTCGAGGACCCGATGGCGGAGGAAATCCTCCGAGGCACAATCAAGAACAGCGACTTCGTGGTCGTGGGCGAAAAGGAAAAAGCGCTCACCTTCACGGTGGGTGTCGATACTGCCTCCGCCCCCGTCGCGCCCTCCGCCTAAAGGTAACCGTCGCACTCCGTGCGACGGTTACCCTGCATCCCCCTCGTTCCCAAACTCCATTTGGGAACGCAATTGTCCGCGCAATTCCATTGCCCGCTCCGAGGTAGCCGTCGCTGTCCCTAGCGGCGGTGCCTTTTCAGGTTCCAGCCATTTAATTTGCCAACTGTCCCGTCGCGCCCCAAAAGGCCGCGCTGGGATGCGCAGGTTTGGTCACCTTGATTTGCGTTAGCACCTTGCCGGGAGCGGGATGAACGTCGACTCCTAAAATGTTATGATGATCCCACTCCAGTTGCTTATTGTCGGTGCTCCATTTGCCCAGGTTGGAGGCGAGATAGACGCAGCCCTTGTCACCCGCATCGAGATTCTTATACCAGTCCGGTACGACAATATCGCGGGTCTCCGTTGATCCGTCCTGATAGGTCAGCGTAATGTGCAGCGAAGCCGCACCGCTGTCGAAGCTGGTAAAAAAGAGAAACATCCTGGCGTAGTTTTTCAGCGGGACCTCGAACGAGTATTCGTCCGCTTGGGTCGATAAACGCACCTGGCTTCCTGCACCCGCTGTCGCATATGGCAGGATCACCTCCGGATGGTCGGCATTCGCGGCGAACTTGCCGTCGTTCGGAACACAGTGAGGAGATTTGCTGCCGAGCGCGGCTGCCGCTTCCAGCGTGATCACGCCGCCGTTGATTTGCAGGGGAACCACCTTCCCATCAACCAGCGTTGCCACTCCGCGCGAGTTCAGGACTTTGCTCACATCGATTTGCACGGAAATGGTGGCCGTGGCGGGTACGTCGTCGGCACGTAGAAGACAGGCGCCGACCAAAAAGAGAGTGAGTAACGTTTTCACGGGAAGAGATGGGCGGATATTCGATGCCAACCAGCCTCTTCTTTAAACCATCTATCGCCGCTTTGGTCTCTCCAAATCCGGTAAAAAAGCCGTCAACACGCCTAGCAAAGGCAGGAACGAGCAAATCTCAAAAACAAGACCGATGCTGGTCATATCAATTAACTTGCCCAGCACTGCCGAGCCAATACCCGCCAGTCCAAACGCGAGACCGAAGAAAAGCCCCGCAATCATGCCCACTTTGCCCGGCACCAGTTCCTGCGCAAAAACCACAATGGCCGAAAAAGCCGAGGCCAAAATCACGCCGATGATTACGCTCAAGATAATCACGCCGGCCAGCGGTACGTGAGGCAGCAGTAACGTAAACGGCGTTACTCCGAGAATCGAAACCCAGATCACATTCTTGCGTCCAAACCGGTCGCCAATGGGCCCACCGATGATCGTTCCCGCCGCCACCGCGAACAGAAAGACAAATAGATAAATCTGCGACATTTGCACCGAGACATGAAATTTATGGATAAGAAAGAACGTGTAATAACTCGTCATGCTCGCGAGATAAATATACTTCGAAAACACCAGCGCCATGAGCAGGCCAATGGCCATCGACACCTGGCGCGGCGAAAGACTGGTCAGGTGCGCATGGGCGTGCCCCTTCGGTTTCAGCAAGTGCGTATTCGCCACATACCATAGCCCCACCCGGTAGAGCAACACGATGCCTACGAGCGCAATCAGGCAGAACCATTTGATCTCCCCCTGGCCACCAGAAACGATGATCAACGCCGCCAACAGTGGCCCGATGGAAGTCCCCGCATTCCCGCCCACCTGAAAAAGCGACTGCGCAAATCCATGCCGCCCTCCCGAAGCCATCCGCGCCACCCGCGATGCTTCCGGATGAAAAACCGACGACCCCACGCCGACCAATGCCACCGAAAACAGGATCACCTCAAAATTCCACGCCACCGAAAGCAATCCCAGTCCCGCCAGCGTAAAACCCATGCCGATCGAAAGCGAATAGGGCAGGGGGCGCCTGTCCGTGTACCAACCCACCAGCGGTTGCAGAAGCGACGCCGTCAATTGGTTCGCCAGAGTGATTAGGCCGATCTGGGTGAAGCTCAATTGAAACGAATGCTTCAAGATCGGATAAATCGCCGGGATCAGCGACTGCATCGTATCGTTCAGCAGGTGCGCGACACTCAGCGCGATCAGAATGCCCAGCACCGCTTTTTGCGGCGTGCCGAGATTGGGTTCGATCTCGACTTCATGCTCAACGTTGGCCGAATGCGGCTCAATCAAAATCGATTCATCATCCGGGGACGTATTCACTCGAGTCCAGCTTAGCCTATTCCGGCGATTGCGCAGGAAGATTTACCTGGTTCGATTCAGGTATTAGGAGAAATCGCCCGCTCTCGTAAAGCGCTCATGCACTTCTTCAATTCTTCGAAAGGCAATTCCAGCGCGGGAGGTCGCGCAATCCAGATGAGGAACATCTTTTCGGAAGGTTGAGCCAAATGGCGGCGATAAATTTCCCGCATGCGTCGGCGCAGTTGGGTGCGCTTGTTTGCTGCGCCCAGACGCTTAGGGGTAAGAAAAGCGACCTCGCCCGTTTCGCCTGACTTCACGGCTTCCTGCGGCAGATGATTGAGCGCCATGAAGCGGTTGCTCACGCGCTTGCCTTTGAGTCGCGTGGCGTCAAAGACCCCGCGACGACGGATGATCCGGGCACGAGGGAGCGCTTGGGAGGGAGTCGGATCAGAGATCGAGGCTATGTGCTCTGGTGCAAATCGACGGTCATAGACCGCCGCTGCAACCGAACTTAAGCCTGAGTGTGGGGCGTGAACTTGCGCTCGGTGCGGGCACCGGCCAAGCGGACGCGGCCCTTCGCACGACGGCGGGCCAGAATAGCGCGACCGTTCTTGGTGCGCGTGCGGGCCAGAAAACCGAATTGGCGGACACGACGCTTTTGAGAGGGCTGGAATGTTCTTTTCATGGGGAATCCTAATAGGGGAGGGAGAGCATACGGAACCGGGCATTTATGACAAGAGGATTTTAATGGTTTCCTCGATCTCGGCCTCCGTATTGTAAAAATGAGGTGAAAGCCGCAGGCATGAAACGCCCGCGCGACTCTGACGCAGCGAGACATCCACCCCGGCATCCCGCAGCTTGCGGGCCTGGGCCACGGCGGTCTCCGGATTATCGATGGCGATGGTAATAATGCCCGATTTCTGCGAACGACGATTGGCAAAGCCCAGCACGCGGAATTTGTTCGCCATCAGTTTCTCCTCGGCGAAGGAGCGCAAATCAAGCAGGCGCGCCTCGATCTGCTTCACGCCCAGGGCCAAAATCATTTCCAGACTCGCCTTCATGCCAAAGAGGGCGAGAAGGTTAAGCGACCCCGGCTCATAACGCCGCGCCGAGTCCTCAAACACCATCTTGGGCTGGGCGATGTATCCGGGAGAATGAACGTTCCACGAGCCAAGTAGCGTGGGCTTGAGCAGCTCAAAATGGCGGCGCTTCACATAAAAGATGCCCGCCCCGAGCGGCCCCAGCATCCACTTATGGGAATCGGCAGCCAGAAAATCGATATGCCGGACATCGACGGTGGTCGCCCCGAGCGATTGAATGGCATCGAGACAAAAGAGAACGCCGCGACGGTTCAGTTCCTCGGCAATCCCCTCGTAATCGAGGCGAAATCCGCTCAGGAAATGACATGAAGCCAAGGCGACCAATCGTGTCCGGGACGTCAGGGCATTGCGGACGAGCTCGGGAGTGATTTCCCCCGGGCGCTCCGGCTGCAGCGGAATGACGCGCACGCCTTGCTCGGCCAGTGCCTGCCAAGGATAGACATTGGCCGGATAATCGTCGGGATAAAAAATGACCTCGTCGTCCTTTTGCCATTTGAGGCCGTTAGCCACGAGGTTCAACCCCAACGAGGTGGGACCAAGCAGGGCAACCTCGTCGCTCTCGGCATTGATCAGGCGCGCTGCCACCCGCCGGATCGCTTCGATCTCGGCCATAAAATCAGGCCCCTCTTGCCCCAAGGAAGCCCGATCAGCCTCATACTTGAGTGCCTCAACTGCCGGGCCGGGCAGCGGTGCGACTCCGGCGTGAGCCAGGAAAATGCGCTTTTGGGTGACCGGAAAGAGGCGATGCCGAAGCGCCTCGTCGGCCAGAATATGGTCGATGCTTAGATCGATATGGTCTCCATCTTTTTTCACGGCTTTATCATCACCCAGATCGACGAAAAAGCCAGCCCGATGGAGGGACATCCTCCGGCATGTCCCTGAATAGAGCAGGCCAAAGGCTGAGCCTCCAGGAAGTTAGAGATGGTTGTCCTGGCTTACGCTTTCGGCAGCAATCAGGGAATGGGTTTCTGGAGTTGAAGTCGTGCTACCAGCGGCCAACGGCGTCGTCCAGCTGATGGCGGCGTACTTCGGGCCACTGGCTGCAAAACGTTCGCCGTCCCGACGGCTCTCAAAGAAGAGGTCGATGACCAGCGCGTTGCGCTCCTCGGTGGTATGCGCCGCTTCACGGGCGGCTTCGCGGGAAATCACGGCTGAACCGGTATCCACCGCCACATATCTGCCGACTCCGGCGATCTCCACCACGCTGCCGTAGGGAATGATCCGGGGATCGACCGCGCAATGGCCGTCATGGAGATGGATGCCGGTCGAGCTCAGGCACTTGCCGGTATAATAGTCACCTTCGCCCGCCCAATAAGCAGTCACGCGGGCCAACCGTGCGCTGACACCAGTTCGAGCGATCGACGAGGAATGATCCCTTGTTGTGGTTATCGCGCCCTGTCGGGTCTGTAGAGTGGAATGGGCGAGAGTTGAAGGCTTGTCAGAAGTCTTTGCGACCAGAGGCTTTGCTTTGTCATGGACTGTCGTTGAAGTGCTTGATGCAGTAAGCTTGGCCTTGTCAGTGGTGACGGTAGATGCCGTGGGAGCGGTCTCGGTCTTGGCCACAGTCTTCGGGGTCTTGGCGGGAGTGGGCTGATCGTTCGATGCGGGCACAATGCCCTTGGCCAGTACGGGAAAACCCGTACAGCTCATCAGCAATCCGACTATATATAAATAACGTATCATCTTTTTTAAGTTGTTTTCCGAAAGCAAAATACATGCCTGAAGTCCAAGCGACTTTCCAAGGGGGAAGGATCAAAAGACTAGTGCCTACAAAGATGCTTTCATGGAACGAAAGCCCCGGCTCAGGTCTGATTCTGGGGAATCGGCTAAAAAATGCCGACTGCCAAGAACATGTATCGCAACTTCGCGATAAGCCGGAAAGTAGACAAAAGGATAATCGGCGCAATACTTTTTTTTCGGTTTTCCCGAAACATTGGTACAATTGAAGCTTAGGCAACAAGTGCCGCAGAGGTAAAATCAGGCGGATCTGGGCAAAAACCCCTACTCTCTTACAAGAATGTAAGGGCTCAAATGGGCCTTCAGGAGATCGATTAAATCCGGATCGTTGTAGGTGAAGTCATCCGGGATGCGCAGGCAAATGACCCGCTTCCCATGCAACGCTTCGGCAAACTTGTCGCGCAGGTAGTCCCGATGTTTGGCCTCCATGACGAAAATCAGATCGGCCCAACCCAGTAGTCCTTCCGTAACCCGTTGGCGTGAGCTGGGTTCAGTCCCTGCTGACTTGGCCACATAGCCGGGAAAATTCTGGTAAAGCTCCTCGGCTGTGCGACTGCGCCACTTGTTCCGGCTGCAGACGAAAAGGAGTTTGGTTGGGGAGATGTCCCTGGCACCAGCCAAGTTACAAATCCTCCGGTGGAGGAGGTGGGGCGACGGGCTCCACGATCAACCCATCTTCCTCTTCTTCCTCAATCTCCTTGCGCCAGGCGCGGGAAAGGAACGGGCGCAGAAAGCCGTAGAGCAGGTAGGCGACGAAGATCACCGCCGGCATCCACTCTATATAGACAATCGTCAAACCGAGGACGAGGACGACCCCCAGGAACTTGGGCGGCGAGAACTGGGTGCGCCAGTTGAAGCCCTTGAAGCTGGGGTACTCGAACTTGCTGACCATCATAAAGGAGAGAAAAATCATCAGCGAGGCAAGGCCAATGCCCCCGTAACCGAAGGGAAGGTCCGCTTCCTTTTGATACTGGGATATAATAAGGAGCGTGATGGAGGAAATCAGCCCCGCCGCCGCCGGCACGGGAAATCCGGTGAAGTTGCGGGTGCCGGTGCCCAGATTATAGGTGGCCGCCACATTGAACCGCGCCAGCCGGAACGCGCCGCAGAGCAAATAGAAGACGGCGATGATCCAGCCGATACGGCTCGGCAAATTAAAGAGCACGATCTTGAAGACGAGCAACGCGGGTGCTACGCCGAAACTGACGATATCGGCCAGCGAATCGAATTCACGGCCAAACGGGCTCTCCCGGCCGCCCAATCGGGCCAGTCGTCCATCCAGCAAATCGAACAGGCATGCGGCGAGGATGCAGTAGAGACTGATGGTATAGGTATGGGTCCAGTCGGCCACCGCGCCGCCGGTCTCCTTTTGAATCGAGCCCTCGAAAATTTTCAGCACCGCCAGGAATCCAAAGATAAGATTCCCCGCCGTCATCAGATTTGGCAGGAGAAAAATCCTCGAGATATTCTCAGGACGATAATTCGATTCGGGCATGGGATGGAAAAGGTTAGGGCCAGCGGGCGATGGGCGTGGCGGCACCTTGCACGCGGTCGCCCGGCTTTACCAGCACGGTGCATTCCAAGGGAAGAAAGACCTCTGTGCGCGAGCCAAAGCGGATCATGCCGAAGCGGAATCCGCGGGCAACGGTATCGCCCTCCTTGGACCAGGCCACAATGCGTCGTGCGACGAGGCCTGCAATCTGCCGTACAGCCACGGGGCCATGGGAGGTTTCCAGGTACCAGGACCGGCATTCGTTGCGGATGCTCGAATCGGGATGGCGGACATCGAGGAAATCGCCCGCTTTGTAGGTCGTGCTTTTCACGCGGCCTTCGACTGGGGAGCGGTTGATGTGGACATCGAAGACGGAAAGGAAGACGGCCACGCGTTTCATCTTGCCCAGCTTAAAGTCAGGCTCGTCCATTTCGACAATATCGACGACCATTCCGTCGGCAGCCGAGACGATGATTTTTTCATCGGCAGGCACGATGCGTTCCGGGTCGCGGAAAAAGTAGAGGACGAAGAAAAACAGCCCAAAGACGAGAAGAGCAAGAACATCGACTACCATGGCCAAGGCGAACGATCCGGCTGGTACGAAAGCGCGTTCGATAAACAGGAGAGCGAAGCCTACGATAAGGAGTGGAATGGAAAAGCGTCGGGCTTCTTTACGAGCGGAAGGCATAGGCGCGAACCGTAGCATAAACGATGTAAGAAGGCGTGCAGAAATCTATGCGAAGGGAAGTTGGCCACAAAAGAACGCAGAGAACACAAAGAGGATGTGAGCAATATCAGACAATTCCTTAATCCCTTGGGTTAAATTCTCCGAAGCTTGCTTCGGTTTGAGGGGTAGCCCGCGATCTCCGAGCGCGGGTCCGCCCAACGACCGTCGCCCGGAGGTCGACGGCTACCTCAGAGGGAAGGCACTGCCGCCGGGCCTGCGGCAGCTACCTTAAATGCCTCGGACCTTGCCCTAGGGTTCCTTAACTTTTTTGCGTTCTTTGTGTTCTTTCGTGGCTAAATTCCGTCCTGTGTCCAAAGAGAAAATCATCCTCGCCAGTGCCTCGCCGCGACGACGTGAATTGCTCGCAGAGATGGGCATCCAGTTTGAAGTGGTGACTGCGGATGTTTGTGAGCTTGATTCGATTTCGTCGCCCCAACTGACACCCGGCGATTTGGCATGGGAAAATGCGCGGCTTAAGGCGAAGGCCGTTGGGGTGGTCAGACCGGGGCGTTGGGTGCTCGGTGCGGATACAGTAGTTGCCTTGGGTAACCGCGTTTTGGGAAAGCCGACATCGACTGATCAGGCCAAGGAATTTCTACGATTCTTGAGTGGACGCACACATGAAGTGATCACGGGCTGCGCCCTGATCAATCCAGACGGTGAAGAGATACAGTTTCGCGTCAGTTCTAATGTGATCTTTCATTCTTTAACTGACGCAACAATCGAGCTTTACCTCCGTGAAGTGCACGTCCTCGACAAGGCAGGCGCCTACGCACTACAAGAGCGCGGCGAATGGATCATCGAACGCGTGGAAGGTTCGCGCACCAATGTGATCGGGCTGCCCACGGAGAAGCTCGAAAGTGTTTTGAAAAGCCGGGGATTGCTCTAGAAGAGACTTTCTTCTTTGTTTCCAAGTGTAACTTATGGGCAACTTCTTCTATTATTTCTGCCGCGAGCTTTACCTCTCCGTACTGCGTCCCTTCACGCGCTTTGATTATGTGGAGTTGGATCCCGTCCCAAAGACCGGCCCCGCGCTCTTGCTCTCCAATCACATCAGCCACGCCGATCCGCCGTTCATGACGAGAAAGTTTCCGCGCGTCATCCACTTCATGGCCGACAAGCCGCTTTTGGAAATTCCCATCCTGGGTCCGATGATGAGATGGGGCCACGTCTTCCCCATCGACCGCACCAAGAACGATCGCGGCGCGCTCAAGACGGCGATGGCCCGGCTTGAAGCCGGCCATGTCGTCTGCATCTTTCCGGAAAAGGGCATCCGACACGGTGCGACCTCGGTGCTTGGCGGCGCTGAGCTTCCCATCGGCACGGCGTCGCTGTGGAGAATGATGGATGTGCCGGTCATCCCCATGGTCATCATCGGGACGGACCAGCTTTACGCCCTGAAAAAATGGCCGAGTCGTCCACGCATTTTCATCCGGGTCGGGAAAGCTCTTCCGCCGGATCGAAGCGCGACGAAGGAAGAATTGCGCGATCGCATCGCCGCCGCCTGGATCGAAATTTTCGAGAGCATGAAACGGGATTACAACCTGCGGCCCGAGGAATTCCCGCAAAGCGCGCAGGAGCGCTGGGGACAACCCCCGCCGCCCGTCGCAGCAGAACAGCCGAAGGAATAATCCCAAGGAGCGCAAAGAATTCAGAGCAAGGTCCGAAGTTTCAAGGTAGCCGCCGCTAGGGACAACGGCGGCTACCACGGAACAGACTCCTTCGATCATGCATTTATTTTTTGTGCTCTCTGCGTTCTTTGCGGTTAAATTGATCTTTCAATATTCGATATGCAGGACCTCGGAAAATATCTCGTCATTCTCGGCCTCGTCATTGCTGTGGCAGGCGCATGGCTTTGGTCGGGGCGCGGCTTCGGTTGGCTCGGTCGGTTGCCGGGCGATATCTCATACCAGAACGGCGATTTCCGGGCCTATTTTCCCGTGACGACCTGCATTCTCGTCAGCATCGTTTTGAGCCTTCTCGCGTGGTTTTTGCGACGATGAAACCAATCAGGGCCATAAAAGTTGCGTATTTGTCAGGAATTTCCTTTAAAACTGCGACATAAGCCAACAAAGTGAAAATTGTGAAATGGTTTTTAATTGGTTTGGTTGCCGTGGTTTGCTCAGCGACGTGGGTTCGAGGCGATGCCGCCGGTGATCTCTATAAGACAGGCACGGATGATCTTGCGAACGAGAAATATGATGACGCCGTCAAAAACTTCGACCAAATCATCAACGGTTATCCGGCCACGCCTTATATCGACGAAGTGCACATCCGCGATGGCTTCGCCTATTTGCACTTGGGCGATTTCCCCAACGCGATAAAGGTCCTGGCTCCCGAAGCGGCCGCGAATGCCAAGCCCGAGTATCGCGGCACCGGTCTTTATTTTACCGGACTGGCCCAGTTTTCGCAGGCGCAAAAGACCGCCGACAAAGCGCAAAGCAAGACTGTATTCGGCCAGGCAGCGGCCACGTTCAGTACGCTCATCGATTATATCACCAAAAATCCCACGCCGGATAATCAGGCCTTCATGGAGGACACGATCTATTATCGGGCCCTCGCGTACTATCAAAAGGAGGATTACCCCAATGCGGAAAAGGACCTGCTCACGCTGCTCGATCCTCCTTATTCCACCAGCCTGAAGCGTCCTGATTATCTTTTGCTTCTCGGCAGTCTCTACGCGGTCGAAACCAATCAGGCCGTGACCGCCAAGCAGCCCATCGATGTCATCAAGGCCGCAGCGCAAAAGGCGCTCGATCGCTTCGACCAAGTCAGCAAGGATCCCAATGCACTGGTCCAGGCGAACGACGCGAACATGAGCGAGGCCGAAGTTTACTATCTCATCGCGCAGCTCGACCCGGCGGTGACTGGTTATCAAAAGGCGCTCGATGCGTTTCGTTTGGTGCGGCGCAAGGCCGACATGGTGGACTTGCAGCAGACCCGGTTGGACCAGTTGAAAAAAGCATCGGCTGCGGCGCTGCAGACAGCAGGTGGTGCTTCCATGGCGAATGAAAATGTCCGCTTGATCGACCGGGAGTCCAGTCGGCTCCAGCAATTGAAAGATGGATCGGACCCCATCGTCCAGGCGCTGATTCGCATTGCGGAATGTTATAACGCCATGAAGCCGCCCGAGTCCGACGAGGCCCGCACGGTTCTGCGCCGCTTGTCGCATGCCACCCTTACGCCGGATCAACAGCAGGAAGTTGATTTCCAACTCCTCAATTCCTATGTCCTCGGTGGCCAGACCGATAAGGCTGACGTGGCGCTGACCGATTATCTCACCAAACATCCCGCCGATCCGCAGGCCGACAGCATGAGCTTCCAGATCGCCGCGAAGCTCATGGATAAGAAAGATTATCCCGGCGCACTGGCGCAGGCGGACCGTAGTCTCAAGGATTATCCCACCGGCAGAGTGGTGGGCCAGGCTGTTACCTTGAAGGCCCAGGCGTTGACCAATATGGGGAAAGTGGACGATGCCAAGAAAGTGCTCAGCGATTACGCTGCGGCCAACAAAGCCAATCCTGCGGCCAACCAGATGTTGCTGATCAAGGCGCAGGGAGAAGTGGCCCAGGGCGATTTCAGCGCCGCACTGGCCGATTACCAGAGCGTGAAGAACAACCTGTCGGTGAGTCCCGAATTACAGGCGGTGGCCGCCGCTGGTTGCATCCAGGCGCTTCAATCGATGCAGAAATATGACGATGTCATCACCGAGGCCAAGGCCTTCGCGACCAAATATCCCGACAGCAACGCGCTGCCCGGTGTCCTGATCTTTTCCGGTCTGGCCATGGACCGCAAAAACGATCCGGCGGCGGTCGCGGTTCTCCAGAATGTCGTCCAGAAATATCCGAAGGACCAGACGTCGCCCTTCGCGCTTTTTTATATCGTCACGATCTATCAGCGCACGAACAACGTGCCGGCGATGATCCAGGCGTACAAAGATTTGAGTACCGCTTATCCCACCTCCTACACTTTCATTGGTCAGGCGGCGGACATGGTCGGCGGCGAGTATTTGAAGGAGAAAAAGTTTGACCTGGCCGTGGCGACCTACCAACCGTTGGTCGATGCTCCCAAGGCGGACGTCGCGGCGAACGCTGATAATAAGATCGGGGCGGTCTGGTTGGCGGCAGCCAAGGCGAAGGGCTCCCTTCAATCGATGCAACCGGATGCGCGAGTCGAGCCGATGAAGTTCCTGTCCAATGCCGAGCAGTCCTACCTGACCGTGCTCGCGAAATATCCCGATCAACTCAATGCCGTCGGCGAGGCGTTCCAAGGCCTGGCCGATTTGCTGAAGCAGCGCCGTTCCGGTGGTTTGCTGACCGATCTCACGATGGAGGATTATCTCGGAAAGCTCACGGCGGGGTTGACGACTCCGGACATGCAAACGCGCGTGGAACTGGCCAAGGCGGCACTGGTCTTCACCTACAAAAATGGAGACAAACAATACCCCGCGGCGCTGGACCGGTTTAAGAAAGCGATCGACGCCAATTCCAACCTCGCCCTCACCCGGCAGGAGGCGAGCCAGTACGGCGAATTGCTCATGGCCGCGAAGGATTACCCCACGGCGATCCAGGTTTTCACGAATTTGCTGGGCCATGCCGCGCCGGATGACCAGGAGACGCTGGCCGATGGCGATTACGGCTTGGGCGCGACTTATCTGGCGCAAGGTGATGTGGCCAAGGCCGCCGAATACTTTGCGAAAATAAAAGCGCTGCCCAACGGCGGAGCATGGTTTCCGAAAATTCAGGAAGTCGATTACGGCCTCGCGCTTGCGGCGGAATTGGCGGGTGATCCCAACGGCCTGGCCAAAGCGACCTACGCCAGGCTGATGCAAGCGTCACAAGCTGGCATTGCTCTGCAGGCCAAGGCCATGCTCGGTTACGGGCATTTGCTGGATAAAGCCGGGTACGGTGTGAACCCGGCGGTCAAGGGAACCATCGAATACGCGGTGCACTATTACCAGCAGGTCGATTTGCTCTACGGTCCAGCTGTGGCGGAACTCAGCGCGGAAGGCCTTTACGACGCCGGTCAGGCTTACGATAAAGCAGGCGACAAGGTCAACGCACAGGCGCAGTACAAAAAGCTTCAAGCCACCTATGGTACCTCTGCTCCCGACTGGGTGGCCAAAGCTGCCGCTGCTAATCATTGATTTTGGTTCCAACAATCCGTCATCTTGAGCTTGTCGAAGGATCAGACTCACTCCTGTTTGAACAAAAATAGGACAGATGTAAATGGATGTCTTCCAGAGTACTGTCTGCCTTTTCCGTTCTCTGACACGAGTCTGACCCTTCGACAAGCTCAGGATGACGGAAGGAGAATATCGATTGAAAAATCCAACCCCCGCCACTCGCGCCCTCGCTCTCTGCGAAGCCCTGCCCCGCGTCTATCCCGACGCCCACTGCGAACTGACTTTTTCCAGCCCGCTCGAACTGCTCATCGCCACCATCCTCTCCGCGCAATGCACAGACGTCCAGGTCAACAAAGTCACGCCCGCGCTCTTCAGAAAATATCAGTGCGCCCTCGCCTACGCGGAATCCGATCCGGCGGAACTCGAACATGATTTGCGCGCCATAGGTCTCTACCGCGCCAAGGCGAAAAATATCCGCGCCGCTTGCCGACTGCTCGTCGATGAGCACGACGATGAAGTTCCGCAAACCATGGAAGAGCTCGTAAAACTCCCCGGCGTTGGGAGAAAAACTGCCAACGTCGTTTTAGGCAACGCCTTCGGAAAAAACGTCGGCGTCGTGGTCGATACCCACGTGGCCCGGCTCGCGGCCCGGCTCGGCCTCACCCGCCTGACCGATCCGAAAAAGATCGAACTCGTCCTGATGAAACTCATCCCGCAAAAACATTGGACTCTCTTTCCGCATTGGTTGATTTTTCACGGACGCCGTCGCTGCAAGGCAATCCGGCCCGACTGTCCCAATTGTGAAATCAAGGCGCTCTGTCCGAGTTATTCCAAGTTCCTGAAACTACGGGAAACATAATTCCGTAATGTTTCCTCTCCGAGCACCTCACGCTACGATAAGGTCCCCATGCCAAAAATTCCCGCTCGCGTAGAAATCACATCCTTTCCCCAGGGCAAACGAATCGCAGTAACCACCAGCTTCGACGACGGCGACGAATGCGATCGGCGGATCGTCGCCGCTTTCAACGAATGGGGCCTCAAAGGCACGTTCAACCTGAACTCGGGCTCGCTGGGAACTTCCGGGGTCAAGCCGCCAGACGGATCGCGCCAGAAACTGGATCGCTCGGAGGTCGCCGAACTTTTTCGCGGCCACGAGGTCGCCATTCACACAGTCACGCATCCCTGGCTGCAAAAGCTCGATCCTTCCCAGATTGCCCTCGAAGTCCTGGAGGACCGCAAGGCCCTCGAAGATATCGTCGGCTATCCGGTGCGCGGGATGGCCTATCCCTTCGGCGGCTACGATGCGCGAGTCGTGGAAATTCTCCGCAATCTCGGCATCGTTTACTGCCGCACCTGTCACGTCGTCTCGCCCTGTTTCCCTCCCGCTGATCCATTGCTCTGGGGTTCCACGGGCCATCAGTACGCGGAAAATCCGTCGATTCCCGAGCAGTTCGAAAAGCTTTACGCCAACCCTCGCTACTCCGGCGTGTTTTACGTCTGGGGCCACGCCTTCGAATTTCATGACCGTAAGGACTGGGCGTCGCTCGAGCGCATCTTCAAGCCGCTCTCCGGCAAACCCGACGTCTGGTACTGCACCAACATCGAGTTGTTCGATTACGAAGAAGCCCGCAAACGCATGGTCATCGCCGCCAATCGCGCCACCGCGTTCAATCCCAGTGCGCTATCGGTGACGCTCAATGTCGATGGTGAACTCGTTGATGTGCCCGGCGGTAAAACGGTTTCCCTGGTCAAAGAGTAGTGGTAGCCGCCGATGTCCCCATCGGCGATGCCTTCCCTCCGTGGTAGCCATCGGCCGCCGCTACAGGCTGACCTGATTTTCCCCTCGTTCCCAAGTTGTACTTGGGAATGCCCTTGTCCCCGCAACTTCGTTGCCTCAGTCAGAGAGAAACAAAGCTTCGCCGACAAGTGCGTTCCCAAGTACAACTTGGGAACGAGGGGAATGACGGATTGTTTTAGCTGTGTTTACTCGCAGAGCATCTTAGGGCATACTACTCAACCCATGACCGCAACCACTCCCACCCGCGTCCTGCTCGGCATGAGCGGCGGCGTCGATTCCTCCGTGGCGGCCTACCTCCTCAAGGAGCAGGGCTACGACGTCATCGGCGTGACCATGAAGGTCTGGCCGCAGGATTGCGTCTCCCGCGCCGAGGACAAATGTTGCGGTCCGCAGGCCGTCGCCGATGCCCGCACTGTCGCCCACACCCTCGGCATTCCGCACTACGTCGTTGATGAGGCGAACGAGTTCGAGAAAATGGTGATCGATTATTTCACCAGCGAATACCGCGCCGGACGCACCCCGAATCCCTGCGTCATGTGCAACGAAAAGCTCAAGTTCGGCAATCTCCTCACCAAGGCCCGCGCACTCGGCGCCACCCACATCGCCACGGGCCACTACGCGCGAATCGAGCGCGATTCAAACGGCCAGTCCACGCTCTTCAAGGCCGTCGATACGAAAAAAGACCAGTCCTACTTCCTCTTCAGCCTGCGCCAGGAACAACTCGCCTCGTCGATCCTTCCCCTCGGCGGATTGACCAAGCCCGAAGTCCGCGCGCTCGCAAAAAAGATGGGCCTTAAGACCTACGACAAGGAAGACAGCCAGGAAATCTGTTTCGTCCCCGGCAACGATTACACCGCATTCCTCAAATCCCACCTGGAGAAATCGGACTTCCATCCCGGCGGCATCTATTTCAAGGACGGCACCAAGATGGGCGACCACGACGGCATCGAATTGTATACTGTGGGCCAGCGCAAGGGCCTCGGCGGCGGCCACGGTCGCCCTGTGTACGTCATCGACATCGACGCCGCCACGCAGCGCGTCATCGTCGGCGATTACGACGATCTTCTGCGCCCCGATTGCTATCTCTCCCAGACCAACTGGGGCGATGTTGGCCTGACCGAATCGACCGAGATCACCGTCAAGATCCGCTACAACAATCCCGAAGTAAAAGCGATCATCCATCCGCTCCCCAACAACCGTGCCCGCCTCGAGTTCCCCGATCCCCAGCGCAGCGTCAGTCCCGGCCAAGCCGCCGTCTGCTACGTCGGCGACCGAGTCCTCGGTGGCGGCTGGATTGAGCGCACGGAAATCGTGCAGACCACATCTCCCACCCCGGAACTCGCAGTTTAGCTGGTTTTGGTGGCCCGGACTACTCGTTGTCCGGGTGGCCGAAGGCCACAGGAGGCGATCGCAGACGTTCACAGTCTACATAAGGTGGTCATTTCCCGGCGCCCTCCTGTTCGCTTCGCGAACCCGGACAACAAGTAGTCCGGGCCACCCAAAAAGAAAGTGCGACGGTCATAAACCGCCGCTACAATATGGTCATGAGATTCAAATCCACGGTCAAGGATTCGAGACGCTACATCTCGCGCACAGGAGTCACCGAAGGCCCCTACACCGTCGATGAGATCTACAGCATGGCCGTGGCCGGTGAGACCAATATCCACGCCCTTTTCTGGTCCGAGTCGAAACGAGCCTGGAAACCACTCGTCGGCCTGATGCTCGATGTTGATCCCGAGCGAATCGATGAGTTCATTCAAGCGGGAGTAAAACAGGTCCGCGTCCTCGGATCGGGAAATAGAGACTGTCCGGCATGCTCGGCCTTGGCCGATAAAATCTTCTCCATTACTTCGCCGCCCGTTTTGCCGCCGCAGGGTTGTCGCTGCGTCCCTTGGTGCCGATTGGTGCTCGCCGCCGTTCAGGATTAAAGATTTTTGATGAGGCCTCGAACCTGATCGTGGTTTCCTTCAAAGAAAAAATAAAGCAGCCCCGGCGATGCTCGAAAGACGAGCCGCGTCCTTAGTCCTGATCTGCATTCATAATAATTCCGAATCAGATGTCGTAAGCCAATCCCAGCATGTCGATGTGGAGCGCCCCAACTTTAGGCGGCGGCATTAATAGCATCTCCAATGGTTTTCGATTCTGGTCTGCCTCGTTTGCGAAGGTTATCGATAAGATCGTCGGAGAGTTCAATGACCAAGGAGGGCTTCAATATCTCCGGTGAATTTTCTGGAGCGCCCGGCTTTGAGATCTTTTTCGATTTTGGCATCTGTCCTTTCGGCAAAGGCCTTTAGCTCCTTGCGAGTCACGCCATATTCAGCCTCCGCATAACCTTTGGGTGCCCGACCAGCCACATGAAGGACATAGATTGTTTTGCCATATCTAATGCGAACATCTTTTCCATGCGCCGCACTCTTGAACCAGGTTTTGACGGCACCTTGGGCTTTTTTTGCTGTATAAGTCATCGTGACCATGAAAGAAATATAACAAGAATCTCCCTCAACCACAGAAAAAACGAGCACCCAATATGCCTTTCACCCCGCGTCTCGTCTTCGTCACCGCTGCCAGCGTGGAGGAAGCCCGAAAAATCGCGCAGGCTATCTTGGAGAAGCACCTCGCTGCCTGCGTGAACATCATTCCCAGTGTGGAATCCCATTACTGGTGGGAGGGCAAGCTCGAGCAGGCGGCGGAAGTCCAGATGCTGATCAAAAGCTCGGCGGAACAATTCGAGGCGTTGACTGAAGTCGTTCGCCAAAATCATTCTTACCGATGTCCCGAAATCGTGGCCATCGCGCCCGGGGAAATGTCACCGGATTATCGCGCATGGTGGGAAAGTTTATTGGAGGGACAACCTCCGGCTTGTCCCTGACGATTCAAGGTCAGGCCGGAGGCTGACCCTCCATGTGACGTTTTACGTTTGACCCTTTCCGCCACAAGCCCTAGGTTCAGTCCCCCCTATGGCAGAAGAACTTAGTTACGTCATCATCAACCCCTACACGATCTACAAATCGCGCACGGGTGGTGTCCTGGCGCGCTTGCTCACGCGCACCTCTCTCGATTTAGTTGGTGCCCAAATGTTTGCGCCCAGCCAGACTCTCGTTGATGAGTACGCCAAAAACATTGTCACGGAGGCCGATCCGCAGGACCGCAAGATCCAGGAATTGATCCGCGATTACGTTAAAGAGAACCTCGCGCCCGACCCGGTCACCGGCATCCGCGAGCGCGTTATGATGTTGCTATTCCGTGGCGAGAACGCCGTGCGCCGCATCCGCGAAACAGTTGGCACCTTCAAGGAGAACTTCCTCGGTGGCGAATCGATCCGCGATACCTACGGCGACATCGTCTACAACCGCGACGGCACCGTCCGCTACTTTGAGCCCGCCGTGCTCGCTTCGCCCAATGTCGAGGAAGCCCGCCTCAAGCTGAAAATCTGGGCCAAGTACGCTGATTCCGACGGCGGTCTGCTCGAAAAGGCACTCCCCACCGTCACTGATCCGCGCCATGAGCGCACGCTGGTCATCATCAAGCCGGATAACTTCAAGTTCCCCAGCGGACGTCCCGGCAACATCCTCGATATCTTTTCCCGCACGGGACTGGCCATCACCGGCATCAAGGTGCACCGCATGACGGTCGCCCAGGCCGAGGATTTCTACGGACCGGTGCGCGATGTCCTCAAGGAAAAGCTGGCCGAACCCTTTGGTGAACGTGCGAAGGACCTCCTTAGCTCCGCCCTCAACATCCCGATCACTCCCGAGATGCAGACCCAACTCGGCAATCTTCTCGGGCCGACGGCTGGCGCGGCGCAATTCAACAACATTGTCCGGTTCATGACCGGCCACGCTCCCTCTGAGACCAAAGGCGAGGCGCGTAACGAGCCGGGCACGGAAAAGTGCATCATCCTCGTTTACGAGGGCATCGACGCCGTGAAAAAAATTCGCGAGGTGCTCGGGCCAACCGACCCCGCCAAGGCGCCCCCCGGATCGATCCGTCGCGAATTCGGCTCGACCATCATGGTCAATGCCGCTCATGCCTCCGATTCCGCCGATAATGCCCGTCGCGAAATGGGTATCATCAAGATCCGCGAGAACAACTTCAAGTCCCTGATCGAAAGTTTTTATCAAGATTAATGCAAAGCAGGCTCGCTTGTCTCCGCCTCCTGTGCTTTGATTAACATTCACCCTTCATCTAAAAATA
>JABDHJ010000026.1 GCA_013285645.1 Verrucomicrobiota bacterium
TTTTGTATTTTTGGACGACTCGTTGGGCGCCGAGCAATACAACGCCTTCATCGGCCAGATGCCCGATGCTCCAGCCGCGCCCGCCCCCGCAACCGATACAACCACAGCAACTCCCGTCGCACCCGCCCCTGCTGCAACTGACGTGACCGGCACAACCACTGCAACCGGTACAAGCACCGCTGCGGACACAACCACCGCAACGCCCGCTGCCGCTCCTGTTCCTGCCCCCACTCCCGCCCCCATCCTCAGCAACACCGGCATCAACCCCGACGACATCACCGAACATCAAACCTACAGCTACGCCGCCGGTGGTATCTGGCCCCAGATCGTCGGCACCGTCCTCCTCGTCCTCGGCTCCATGACCATCGCCCTCATCCTCGGCATCTTCAGCGCCGTCTATCTCAGCGAATACAGCAAGCAAGGCCCGTTGATCAGCGCCATCCGCCTCGCCATCGTCAACCTTGCGGGCGTTCCCTCCATCGTCTTCGGACTCTTCGGCGTCGGCCTCTTCGTCATCGCCCTGAAATGGAATGTCTCCCTCATGGCGGGCTGGTTCACCCTCGCCTTCATGGTCCTCCCTGTCATCATCACCGCCAGCGAAGAATCCCTCCGCGCCGTCCCGCAGGGTTTTCGTCAGGGCTCCCTCGCTCTCGGCGCCACCAAGTGGCAAACGATTTACCAAAACGTCCTACCTTACGCTCTCCCCGGTATCCTCACCTCGTCCGTCCTCGGCATCGCCCGCGTCGCCGGCGAAACCGCCCCCATCCTCTTCACCGCCGCCTACGCCACCAGCGACAAATTACCCTGGGATCTCAACATCACCCCCGATCGCCTCAGTTCCGGCTTCCTCGGCTACCTCGAATATCCCTTCGTCTGGCTCCACGACTTCGGTCTCCATCCCGTCAACGCGCTGCCCTATCACATCTACGTCGTCAGCTCTAAAATCCCCCAGAACGAGTACACCGAACGCGTGCAATACGGCACTACTTTCGTCTTCCTCGTCCTCGTCATGGTCATCGCCCTCACTTCCGTTCTCCTCCGCATCCGCCTCCGCAACCGTCTCAAGTGGTAAATCCATCCCAATCCCATGAGCCAAAATCCGCCTACATCTATTATGGACGAAACGTCTTCTCACGCTCAAACTAAGCAGGTCGTGACTCAACCGGTTGCCTCTTCCTCCACTCCCGACAAAAGCCCCCGGCTCAACTCGCCGACGCTTATCGACATCAACAACGTCGATTTCTATTACGGCCAAAGCAAGGCGCTTCACGGCATCAATTTCGAAATCAAGGAAAAGCTCGTCACCGCCTTCATCGGGCCATCCGGTTGCGGCAAGTCGACCCTCCTGCGCTGCCTCAACCGCATGAACGATTTGGTCGACGGCACCCGCATCGGCGCGGGTTCGATCAAAATTTCCGGCGTCGATATCTACGATCCCTCCGTCGATGTCATCGAACTCCGCAAGCGCGTCGGCATGGTCTTCCAGAAATCCAATCCGTTCCCGAAGTCCATCTACGAAAACGTCGTCTACGGTCTCCGCCTCCAGGGCATCAACGACAAGGCCCGCCTCGACGAAACCGTCGAGCGCAGCCTGCGCGGCGCCGCTCTCTGGGAAGAAGTCCGCGACCGCCTCCACACCAGCGCACTCGGCCTCTCCGGCGGACAGCAGCAGCGCCTCTGCATCGCCCGCGCCATCGCTGTCGAGCCCGAGATCATCCTCATGGACGAACCCTGCTCTGCGCTTGATCCCATCGCCACGGTCAAGGTTGAGGAACTCATCCATCAACTCAAGCAGCAGTACACCATCGTCATCGTCACCCACAACATGCAGCAGGCCGGTCGTTGCTCCGACGTCACCGCCTTCTTCTACATGGGCAAGCTCATCGAAATCGACGCCACCGAGAAAATCTTCACCAACCCCACCCAAAAACAAACCGAAGACTACATCAGCGGCCGTTTCGGTTGAAAAACCTTTCGACGAACCTTCACTTTAAAAACGCCGTCATCCTGAGCGAAGGCGAGCCATTCGATCCCCTTTTCTCCCCCAACTCCAAAAGCGAAATCGATTAACTCTCCTCAAAGCCATCCCGCCGCCTCCCACCCAAAATTTCCCCTCCCTTCCTTCCTAAAAAATTCCGTAATTCCGTTAATTCCGTCCAACCTTCCCCCGCCTCCCATTTGGTAATCTGGTAAATTTGGGAATTTGGTCTGCCTCCCCAATCCTGTAAATCTTGTTAATCCTGTCAAAAAATTTCCCCTTCATCAGCCCTCATGTCCCTCCTGTCTAATTTCCGTTAATCCCCTCCTCCCATGACCCACTCCAACGGCCCCGCCTCCGAGCAAATTTCCAATATCCGCGAGACCCTCCTCATGATGGCCAGCCTCGCCGACCGCAATCTCTCGCTCGCCCTCCGCGCCCTCGTCGAACGCGATGAAAAACTCGCCGACGCCGTCGAAGCCGAGGACTCCCAACTCGATGAACTCGAAGTTAGCATCGACGAACTCGTCATCAACCACATGGCCACCCACGCCCCCGTCGCCACCGACTGCCGCTTCATGCTCGTCGCCTCGAAAATCTCCAGCAACCTCGAGCGCATCGGCGACCAGGCCACCGCCATCTCCCGCCGTGCGCGTGAACTGAACAAGGAACCGCTCCTCAAGCCCCTCATCGACATCCCCCGCATGGCCCAAATCGCCGAGGGCATGCTCCGCGACAGCGTCACCGCCTTCGTCGAGCGCAAACCCGAACTCGCCCAGGAAATCATCAAGCGCGACAAGGAAGTCGACCTGATCAACAAGCAGCTTGCCCGCGAACTCCTCAGCTTCATGCTCGAGGATCCCCACACCATCACGCGCGCCCTCAACCTCACCATCGTCGCCCGCTGCCTTGAGCGCATCGCCGACCACTGCAAGAACATCGCCGAGGAAGTCTACTACCTCTACCAAGCCGTCGACATCCGTCACGACCGCACCAACGCCCCCACGCCGGAAGCCCGCTAAACACCAACGGACGCGGCGGTGCATTTTGGTGACCCGGACAACGTGTTGTCCGGGTTCGCGAAACGAACAGGAGGTCGCCGGAAAACTCATGACTCCCCCAAGTACACTTGGGACCGCCCCTGTCCCCGCAACACCGTTGCCTCGTTCCTAAAAAATTCCGTTAATTCCGTCTGCCTCCCGTAATTCCGTCAAAACTCCTCCCTACTCCCCACCCTCCCGCCAGACATTCTTTCCATTCTTAAGAAACGGCACCGCCTGCCCCCACTGGTTCCCCTTCAAATCGCGAATGATCTCAGGCGCATATTGCGGCAGATAAATCCTCCGCAACTTGTCCGTCAAATTCGGACCGCTCCGATGAAAAACGTAGCTCGAAAAGCACGCAATGCTCCCCGCCGGAACCACCACCGGAATCCCCGGGTTCTTTCCAAAATAGCCCACCATATCATTGGTCCGCGGATCCTTCAGATGCTGTACCACGCTGCGAATCCCCACCTCTGAATACGGCAGCAGAAACACCGTCCCGTTCTCCAGCGTCACGTCATCCAGCGTCACCCAGCAGGTCAGATACATCGGGCATTCCAAGTGGACATAGCCCGAATCCTGATGCCACGCAAACGAGCTGTCCTTGTCCGCGCCCTTGACCACATATTGGTCCCAAAAAAGATACGCTTCCTCACCCAGCGTCGCGCGACAAACGTCCGCCATCAAATCGCTAAAAACAAATCGTCCCATCTCCGGCTTCTTCTTGTAGCAGTCGTTCGCAAAGTAACGCTTGCCCTTCGCATTGATGCCGATGCGGTCCACGCCTTTGGCGTCCATCTCGGCGTCAATGGCCGCAATGAATTCCTGGCAATTCCCGCGCAACATCTCGAGATGTTCTTCCGGGATGCAGCGCTCAAGAATAAAATAGCCTTCTTCCTTGAATTGCTGTTTTTGGGCTTCGGTGACGAGAGATGTGGGGGCGAGGGTTGTGCTCATGGTGGTTGGATTGGGTTGTTGAGTTGAATCATGCACAGCCCGCGCAGTCCTGACTTCTCATCGTCCTCGCGTGTTGTTATCATTTTTTGTCGCCATGAAAGAGAAGCTCAAAATCCGTCCCGGGGCTGAGGGCTTCGCCTTCCTGGCTGATCGACAACTCCGCCCCATCGCGCCGCATCATCATGAAGAACTCGAGGTCAATCTCGTCCTCACCGGCAAGGCCACCTACCTCTTCGGCAACCGCCGCGTCCCCTTGCTCGCCAGTTCGATGATCTGGCTTTTTCCCAAACAAGAGCATGTCCTCATCGATTGGTCGCACGACTTCTCCATGTGGGTGCTGGTCTTCAAACCTGACTTGGTCGAGCGTCGCGCAGGTCGCGGCGACCGCCGCATTCTCCACTCCGACGATCCCGGCGATATCTTTTGCCGACAAATCGATTCCCGCCAGGTCGATCTCCTCAACCACGTTTACGAAGGCGCGCTTGGCGAAGGCCAGGATTTGGAATTCATCAACGCAGCGCTCGACTACGCGCTCGTCGCCTCATGGCAGGCCTTCCAGTTTTCAAGCGAATCGATCCCACGCACCGACGTTCATCCCGCCGTCGCCAAGGCCGCGCGATTAATCTCCAACGCCGACAGTTCGATTGGACTCACTGATCTCTCCCACGAAGCCGGCCTCAGCCCCGCCCGCCTCAGCCGTCTCTTCAAGCGCCAGACTGGCATCAGCCTCACCGCCTTCCGGCAACGAAAATGTCTCGAGCGCTTCCTGCGCCTCTACCGTACCGGCGCGCGCTACACGCTGATCGAGGCCGCCCTGCTCGCCGGATTCGGCAGCTACGCCCAATTCCACCGAGTCTTCTCCCGCGTGATGCGAATGAATCCAGCTTCCTACCGCAAAAACGTGCTCGCCGCAAAACCCCCGCTTTCCAAGACTCCCACCTTCTGAAAATTTCCCACGGCCTATCTCATCATCCCTTAAAGACTCTTTAATTTGGTAATCTGGTAAATTTGGAAATTTGGTCCTGCTTCCCTATTTTTCCATTTATCTGATTCCTATGCGAAAGCGCCCAACCCCTCCCGAAAACTCGGATAAATCGGCTGCCAACCCGTAGCCCGCAGTTTCGCATTGGAAACACGCTTGTTGGTGAGTCCCCGCTTGCGTTGCGTATTAACCGGCCCATGCGGCGGCATCGGCTTCTGTAAAAAATCAGCGCACCACTGATAAAAATCGAGCTGCGTCACAGGCACGTCATCACTCGCATTGTAAACTTCGCCAGGCACGCCTTTTTCGAGAAGATGCACCAACGCCGCAACGAGATCATGCTGATGAATCTGATTCATCCACCGCAACCCATCCCCCTCGATCACCGCCTCGCCCCGGCGAAATTTTTCCCAAAGCACTCCACGACCCGGCCCATAAATTCCCGACGAGCGAACGACAATCATGCCCGCATCGAGCGCCTTCTTTTCCGCCTCACGCAAAATTCGTCCCGTTTCCGCATTCGGCTCCGCCAAAGATTCCTCCGTGACAACCTCTCCTTGCGTCTGGCCATAAACCGACGTCGAAGAAACCAAAAGACGCCGCGCCGCAAATTGGTGCGCGTTCACGTTCTCAACGCCTTTCAGAAAAACTTCCTCGTAAGCTTCGGCCCCTCCCCGACCCGATGACGCGCAATGGATCACCACATCGTATCTTTCCGAAACAGTCGCCCACACCTCTTTGCTGGCCACGCTACCAACAATGATCCGGTGAAAATTCCGCGCATCAAGGGCCTCCGCACTTTCCTGCGAGTGGACCCAGCCCGTAACCTCATGGCCCTGCTCGCGAAGACGAACCGCCAAAGGAAGACCAATATATCCGCAACCGATAATAAGCGTTCGATTAGCCATGGGCCTGGAAGGGCTACTTCGCGTTGACCATGATCATCAGCGTTTTTTCGCTCGATTTGTCATCGACGCTCAAGCGCGCAATCATTTTGCCGTCGGCCCGAAGCCAGGTCTTCCTGCCACTACTGGTTTGAACGGGATTCCACGTTTGCCCAACACCCTCCGCCGCCAGGATCAGGTCGATATCGTCCTGCGTAATGTCGGTCTTGTCCTTCTTGCTGCCGTCACGAACAAAGACCTCCATGGCCGCGTGACTCCCGTCAAAATAAACACAGATGGAATATCCGTCATGCTGGAAAAGCATCTGGCCGCCCATATTCTTGGCCGAGCCGTAATGGCCGCGCAACTGTCCGAGGTCGTCCCCGACATTGGCTCGCACCAGGGCCGGACAGCCCACAATGAAAGCTGCCAAGGCCACATTTCTCACGCAGGCAAAGAGGGTCACGCCCTGCTTATACCAAATCGGAGCGGGAACTGGACAAAAAAACGAAGGAGCGGAAGAATTGCGATGTGACTGCATCCCACCGCGCGCGCTTCCTCTTCGTTCAACCGCAAATCGACCCGACCGCATATGTCGCTTCGCAAGCCGTCGTGATCGGCGACGTGCGACTCGCCGCGCACAGCAGCGTCTGGCCCACCGCCGTGCTGCGTGGCGACATCAATTTCATCGAGATTGGCGAGGGCTCCAACATCCAGGACGGTAGCGTCGTCCATCTTGCCGAGGATTTGCCAGTGCGCGTCGGCAAGCTGGTCACGGTCGGCCATCGCGCGATTCTCCACGCCTGCACCGTGGAGGACGAATGCCTCATCGGCATGGGCGCGACCATTCTCGACGGCGCGGTCATCGGCAAGGGCAGCATCGTTGGCGCGCATGCGCTCGTGACCAAGGGCGCGCAGATTCCGCCCGGCTCGCTCGTCATGGGCACTCCCGCGAAAGTCGTGCGGCCACTTCGTCCCGAGGAAATCGCCGACATCCGCACCTGGGCCGATCACTACATCGCCCTCGGCCCGATTCACAAAAAGCATTTCGATTATGGAGGGGCAGCCTCCGGCCTGCCCCATCCTCCAAGGTAGCCGTCGCACTCCGTGCGACGGTGCAGTTCTCCCCTCGTTCCCAAATTCCATTTGGAAACGCAATTGTCCGCGCAATTCCATTGCTCCCCCTCCGTCATCCTGATCCCCTCGAAGGATCAGTTCAGCCTGTCTTCTATTTCTGCGACGATTTACAGCGGTATTTTTAGGCCCTCCGCCTTCGCCAGCCCTTTCTGATTGGCGTCAAAAGTCAGGAACTCCCTCGCCCCCAAATGCAAGGCCGTCGCGACATGGAGAACATCAAAGCTTCGATGTCCTCCTGTCGAGGTATGCTGAGCTGAAAGCCTTTCCGCAATACTGTACACGTCAGCCCAATCGGCGGGAGCGATAACCAGCGCACTCGAAGCGATATTGGCCTGGACCTTGGCGAGAGCTGCCATTCCCAAAGAGCGATTAAATCCTTTGGTTGAGTCTTGCTCATTCAGAAAGATCTGTAACCGAACGGACTGGCGGAACTCGAAGAGCGAAAGAGTAGTCACCTGTAAGGGCTCAGACATTTTGTGAGCATGGGCTGCAGCTTGGGAGGAATTGTCCTGCCTTCGATAAAGCGCGCAGAGAAAGGAGGTATCAGGATAGGCGTTCATCCTTCTTCGCCTTCAAGTTCAGCGTCGCGCATGGCCTTCACCTCGGCAGCGGAAAAAATGCGCTCACCCCACACCTCCTTGAGCTGAGCCATAAAATCAGGTTTGACCAATTTTTTAGGAGTTTCAACGGCAGGCACCAAACGGGCAACGACGCGACCTCGCTTCGTAATATTTACAGACTCGCCATTATCGATGAATGCCGATACCCGGCGGAAATTGTTTCGTAAATCTGCCACGGTGGCCGTCTTCATGATAGATATTATCTATCATAGGATCGAAAAGTCAAATCAGGAGAAGCCGAGCGTTTTCCGCAAGAATCTCCCCGTCTGACTCTCGGGTTGCGCGGCGACGAATTCGGGCGTGCCCTTGGCGACGATCTGCCCACCGCCCTCTCCACCCTCCGGGCCAAGATCGATGACGTAATCGGCGCATTTAATGACATCAAGTTGATGCTCGATGATGACGAGCGTATTACCCGCATTGCGCAGCTTGAAGAGAACCTCCAAAAGCTGCTCGATGTCGGCGAAATGCAGCCCACTAGTCGGCTCATCAAGAATATACATCGTGCGCCCCGTGGCCCGTTTCGCCAACTCGGCGGCGAGCTTCACCCGCTGCGCCTCACCGCCGGAAAGCGTCGTGGCCTGCTGACCTAGATGCAGGTAGCCGAGCCCCACGGCGGCGAGCGCCTCCAGCTTGTCGGACGCCGCCGGAACATTGCGGAAGAAGTTGAGACCGTCGTCAACCGTCATGGCCAGAATATCGGCGATGTTGAGTCCCTTGTAAGTGATCTCCAACGTTTCACGATTGAACCGGCGACCACCGCACGCCTCGCACGTCACATAGACCGGCGGGAGAAAATTCATCTCGATCTTGATTACGCCATCGCCCTCGCAATGTTCGCAGCGCCCACCCTTGACGTTGAAACTGAAACGGCCAGGCCCGTAACCGCGCACACGGGAGGAAGGCAGTTGCGCAAAAAGATCCCGGATGCAATTGAACGCCCCCGTGTAAGTCAGCGGATTGGAACGCGGCGTGCGCCCGATCGGCGTCTGGTCGATGACGATGGCCTTGTCGATGAGATCGAGACCGTCGATGCCGTCATGCGCGCCTGGCGCTTCCTTCGATTTATAAAAATGACGGAACAAGGCGCGGCAGAGGACATCGTTGACCAGCGTGCTTTTACCCGAACCGCTCACGCCCGTGACGCAGGTCATCAGACCGGCGGGAAAACCGACCGTGACGTTGCGCAGATTATTTTCCCGCGCATTGATCACACGAATCCAGCCATTTTCGGCCTTCAGCCGGACCTTGGGAACGCGGATCGATTGTGAACCGTTCAGAAACTGCCCGGTGAGCGATTTTGGATTCGCCATGACTTCCGCAACCGTCCCCGACGCCACGATCTGGCCTCCGCGCACACCGGCGTAGGGACCAATATCGACAAGATAATCGGCGGCGCGAATCGTGTCCTCGTCATGCTCAACAACAATCACGGTGTTGCCGAGATCGCGCAGTTCGCGGAGCGTTTCGAGCAGACGCTCGTTGTCGCGTTGATGCAGGCCGATGCTGGGCTCGTCGAGAATATAGAGGACACCGGTGAGCTTTGAGCCGATCTGCGTGGCGAGGCGGATGCGCTGCGCTTCTCCACCCGAAAGCGTGCCGCTCTCCCGGTCCAACGTCAGATAGCCGAGCCCAACGCGATTAAGAAAACCCAGCCGTTGCAAAATTTCCCGGCGCACCTCGCCGCCAATCTTTTCTTCCTGTGCGGAAATGGTCCAGGTCTCAAGCCATTTTTGCGCAGCAGTAATCGAAAGATGACTGAATTGCGCGATGTTGAGCCCTGTTTTTTGGTAGCCGCCGCTGTCCCTAGCGGCGGTGTCTTTTTCTAAATGCGTTCCGCCGCTAGGGACAGCGGCGGCTACCTCTGAAGCTGCACCGTCGCGCGGCGCGCGACGGCTACCGAAGGCAGGTGGGCCGCCGAGCGTGACGGCCAAAACTTCAGGCCGCAGGCGAGCCCCTCCGCACGTCTTGCAGGTAATGCGGCTCTTATACTGGTTGAGCCGATGCCGGGTCATTTCGCTTTTGCTTTCAGCAAAGAGCCGGGTGAGTTGTGCGATGAGACCGTCGAAAGGTTTTTCGGTGATGACGGTTTTGCCCTGGCGCGTGGTGGTAAAACTTATTTTCTCGTCGCCGCTTCCATAAATGAGCGCCTTCTGAAAATCATCGCTGCATTCGCGGTAGGGACGCGACATCGGCTGATTATAGGCAGCGGCGAGCGCATACAACTGGCCGCGATAAAGTTTATCCAGTGCAGGCGCGCTTCGCCGCCACGGGCCAATCGGCATTTCATCGAGAGTTTCCGTGTCGTCGGGAATGAGGAGCGCCGGATCGAAAATTGATTCGGTGCCGAGGCCGTCGCAAACGGGACATGCCCCCTGCGGACTGTTGAAGGAAAAATGTCGCGGCGTGATTTCGCCATAACGATAACCGGTCTCCGGATCGAAATTCTGGTTGCTCAGCGTCAGCTCTTCGGTGATGGCATCGGGTGGACCGAAGAGGACCGTGACGACTCCACTTCCCGTCTTGAGGGCGAGTTCCAGGGAGTCGGTCAGGCGCGTTTTGATCGCCTCGCTGATTTTGAGTCGATCGATCACCGCCTCGATGGTGTGGGTGCGCGATTTGTCGAGGCGCGGAGGTTGTTCCAACTCGACGATTTTTCCATCCATGCGAGCGCGGACAAATCCTTCGCGGCGCAGCTTCTCGACCGTGTCGCGGAACTCGCCTTTTTGTTTTTGGATGACGGGCGCGAGGATTTGAATCGGCGTGCCTTCCTTGGCGGAAAGAACGCGATCGACCATCTGTTGCACCGACCAGCGCTTGAGCGGTTTGCCGGTGACGGGATGGTGCGGCTGGCCGAGATGGGCGAAAAGAAGTCGCAGAAAATCGTGGATTTCCGTGGTCGTCGCGATGGTCGAGCGCGGATTACCCCCGGCGGTGCGTTGCTCGATGGCGATGGCGGGCGAGAGACCCTCGATGAAATCGACATCGGGTTTCTCCATCTGCTCGAGGTATTGCCGGGCGTAGGTGGAGAGGCTTTCGACGTACCGGCGCTGGCCCTCGGCGTAGAGCGTGTCGAAGGCGAGCGACGATTTGCCGGAGCCGCTGACGCCGGTGAGCACGACGAGCTTGTTGCGCGGCAGCGTGAGCGACACGTTCTTCAAGTTGTGCTGGCGTGCCCCGCCGATCCGGATTTCCTCCATGGCCATAACCGAACAACCTATCACGGTTGGGTTACTTTGCCAAAAAAGAGAGATGGGCTTCTTCCGGTTCGGATGAAGGGAGCGTTTGAAGGTGGGCCGCGAATTCGGTAAAGCCGGTGCTTTCATGGGCTGATCCTCACATGGAAATGGAAGGGGGAAGGTTTGACGGAATTAACAGAATTTTTGGGTGGGGAGCGGCGAGGCGGTTTTGAGGAGAGAGGGTTGAAATTGCGCGTTGGAAATATTTTGGGAAGAGGAGGCAGGTCCTTCGACTGCAGTTCGCTCCTGCGGAGGCAGTAACGCTTCGCATAATGAAACTGCCGGGCGCAGCACCTCGCCTTCGCAAGGATGACGGCCTTTTTTAAAATCGGGAGTTTGCAGAAGTTCCCCCCCGAGCCTAAAGGGCACGAGAGCGGTTACGATTTTCTGAAAAAAGATGCATTAGTTTCAAAAAATAACTTGCACTATACCGACCGGTCAACTACAGTGATCCCATGAGGCCGGAAAGTGATACTAAACAGAAGCTGCTGACAGTCGCGATGGACCTGATCTGGGAGAGCAGTTACGGCTCCGTCAGCGTGGATGACATCTGCACGAAGGCGGGAGTCAACAAGGGCAGCTTTTATCATGCGTTTAAATCCAAGTCCGACTTGGCGGTGGCGGCTTTTGAGCGCCATTGGGAATCGAAGCGGCCGCTTTTGGACCAGATTTTTTCGGCGCAAATTCCTCCTTTGGAGCGTCTGGAGAAATATTGCCAGGCGATTGTGAACGATCAGAAACAGAAATATCAGAGCTTTGGCAAGATGCTGGGTTGTCCTTTCTGCTCGGTGGGAAGTGAATTGAGCACGCAGGATGAAAAGATTCGCCAAAAGGCCGAACAAATAGCGGTGCGCAGTTTGAAGTACCTTGAGTCACTTATCCGCGACCTCGCGGCGGAGGGTCTCATCGAGGCGAAAGACACGGCAGAACTTGCGGAGGAAATTTTGTCGTATGTGACCGGGGTTCTGATGCAGGCGAAGATTGAGAATAGCGTCAAGCATGTGGAACGGTTGCAGCACGGAGTGATGCGTCACCTTGGCATTAAAAGTCCTTCTTCTGTAACGGCTTAAATTTTTTTTGATACGATGTTGTACCAACTAGTCAACTCCTTGAATTGAAATAAACTCAATATGATTTACCAAATTTCTTCCGTTCAGGCCAAGACCCAGGCTCTTGCTCACCTCAACAAGGGGCTGATTCAAGCCCGGCATATTCAGGCGCGCTTAAAGGAAAGCGCGCATACAGTGCGGTCCACGGACGAAAGTTCGTCTCGAAACTTCACGACGTTGCTGCCGGTCAACATCTGGTTCGATTGATCATCCCGACTTTTTTAAACACGCAATAGGAGAACAAATTCCATGAAAACCTTACTTAAATTTTTGATTCCCGTTTTGGTCATCGCCGTTGGGGGCGGTGCGCTTTGGGCCACTGGGGCCTTTTCGTTTCTGACCGTATCCACGAAGCCGCCGGTTGCCGCCGCCGCTCCGCCTCCAGTTCCGGTGTCGGTTGCTGCGGTGCAGGAGAAATCGGTGACGGAATGGGACGAGTTTTCCGGACGCATCCAGGCGATTGATAGCGTTGAAATCCGGCCCCAGGTTTCCGGCATCATTACGGCGGTCCACTTTGACGAAGGCCAATTGGTCAAGAAGGGCGACCTACTTTTCACCATCGACCCGCGTCCTTTTCAGGCCGATCTCGCCCATGCCCAGGCCGCTTTGGCTGGCGCGCAGGCGAAACTCGATCTGGCTCAAATCAATCTCAAACGCAAACAGGAACTGATCAAGACGAACGCAATCGCGCAAAGCGAACTCGATCAAAGCAACGACGATGTGCTCGAAGCCGACGCGAGCGTGAAAGCGGAACAGGCCGCCGTGCAGACGGCACAGATCAACTTGGATTACACGGCCATCACGGCTCCCGTCACGGGACGCGTTTCCCGCGCGGAGATTACGGTTGGCAATTTCGTCAGCACGGGCACGACACCGCCAGTGCTGACCAGCGTCGTCTCGGTCAACCCAGTCTACGTCGAGTTCGAAGTCGATGAGCAGACCTTCCTCAAGTACGCCGCCAATGGCGCTGCGGGAAACACCGGCATCGATCACATTCCCGTCTCGATGGGATTGGCGAACGAGGACGGCTATCCTCACCAGGGCCATTTGAAGTCGATCGATAACCGTCTCGATACGACTTCTGGAACGATCCGCGTTCGTGCGGTTTTCGAAAACGAGAACGGTGAATTGACGCCGGGACTCTACGCCAAGGTGCGCACCGGTGGTGGTAGCCCCGCGCCGACGATCCTGGTCGATGACCGCGCCGTTGGAACTGACCAGGACAAGAAATTTGTCATGGTCGTCGATGCGGACAACAAGGTCAATTACCGCACCGTGACGCTCGGGCCGATGGTCGATGGACTTCGCGTCGTCCGTTCCGGTCTCCAGAAAAACGAAAAGATCGTCGTCAACGGCTTGCAGCACGTGCGTCCGAATTCGACAGTGGCCCCGACTGAAGTGACCATGGGTGGAACGACTGACGCCTCTGGTGTCGCCACTGCAAAACCTTAAGTAACTCGCCAGTCCCCCCGAGGAATCACCATGAATATCTCCAAGTTCTTCATCGATCGTCCGATCTTTGCCGGCGTGCTGTCGGCGTTGATCTTGATCGGTGGCCTCATCTCCATGGGCTGCCTGCCGATCTCGGAATATCCCGAGGTGGTGCCGCCGTCGGTGATTGTCACGGCGCAATTTCCCGGCGCAAATCCAGAGACCATCGCGGAGACCGTCGCGAACCCGATCGAAGAGCAGATAGAGGGTGTGGAGAACATGCTCTACATGTCGTCGCAGGCGACTTCCGACGGCCTGATGACGCTGACCATCACCTTCAAGCTCGGCACCAATCCTGACCTAGCCACGGAGCTCGTGCAAAATCGCGTCAACCAGGCGCTGCCCCGTTTGCCGCAGGAAACGCAGCAGCTCGGCGTCACCACTGTGAAAAGCTCGCCTGACCTGACCATGGTCGTCCACTTGCTCTCGCCCAATGACCGCTACGACATGGTCTATCTGCGCAATTACGCAGTCATCAATGTCAAGGATCGCCTCGCACGGTTGCCCGGTATTGGCGACGTCCGCCTCTTCGGTTCCGGTGACTACGCCATGCGCATCTGGCTTGATCCGCGCAAGGTGGCCGAACGCGGGCTTGCGGCCAGCGACGTGGTCGATGCCATCAAGAATCAAAACCTCGACGTGGCGGCGGGCGTCATCGGCGGCTCGCCCTCCGTACCCGGCGTTGATTACCAGGTTGCGGTTAACGCGCGCGGTCGACTGACCACGCCGGAAGAATTCGGCGAGATCGTCATTCGCACCGCGCCGGACGGCGCCGTGACGCGACTGAAGGACGTCGCGCGCATCGAGCTTGGCGCCAGCGAATACGCCCTGCGCTCACTGCTCAATAACAAGTCGGCCGTGGCCATTCCAATTTTCCAGGCGCCCGGCTCCAACGCGCTGCAGATTTCCGATGAAGTCCGCGCCACGATGGCCGAGCTGGCCAAGGACATGCCCGAGGGCGTGACCTACCAGATCGTTTACGATCCGACCCAGTTCGTTCGCGCGTCGATCCACGCCGTGATCGAGACGCTGCTCATCGCCATCCTTCTCGTCGTCATCGTCGTCATCGTCTTCCTGCAAACGTGGCGCGCGTCGATCATCCCGCTCCTCGCCGTGCCCGTCTCCGTCATAGGTACATTCGGCATCATGTTCTTGTTCGGCTTCTCGATTAATGCGCTCTCGCTCTTCGGCCTCGTGCTCGCCATCGGCATCGTGGTCGATGACGCCATCGTCGTCGTGGAAAACGTCGAACGTAACATTGAGGCGGGCCTCTCGCCGAAGGAAGCCAGCTACGTCGCCATGAGCGAAGTGTCCGAGCCGATCATCGCCATTGCGCTCACGCTCTCCGCCGTGTTCGTTCCGCTCGCCTTCGTCAGCGGTCTTGCGGGCATGTTCTTCAAGCAATTTGCATTGACCATCGCCTTCTCGACCGTCATCTCCGCATTCAATTCGCTCACGCTCTCCCCGGCACTTGCGGCGTTGCTGTTGAAAGGCCACAACGCGCCGAAGGACTGGTTCCAAAAGACAATCGACTTCCTCTTTGGCTGGTTCTTCAGACCGTTCAACTGGGTCTTCAAGAACGGTTCAAACGGCTACAGCAGGGGCGTCGCCGGTCTCGTCGGCCACAAGGCGCTCATGGCGCTTATGCTTTTGGTTTACGCCGGGCTGATCGCCAGCACGCTGTATCTCTTCCACATTGTGCCGCCCGGCTTTGTGCCGCCGCAGGATAAACAATACCTCATCAGCTTCGCGCAATTGCCGCAGGGCTCCACGCTCGACCGCACCGAGGCGGTGATCCGCAAGATGAGCGACATCGCACTCAAGGATCCCGATGTCGAGTCGGCCGTCGCCTTCCCCGGTCTTTCCATCAACGGATTCACCAACACACCCAGCGCTGGCATCGTCTTCGTAACGCTCAAGCCATTCGAGCAACGCACGCGCCCGGACCAAAAAGCCGACGCGATTGTGCATCGGCTGAATGCGCAATACTCCGCCTTGCAGGATGCGTTCGTCCTCATTCTCAACCCTCCGCCCGTTCTCGGCATCGGGACCGCTGGCGGCTACAAGCTCCAAATCGAGGATCGCACTGCGCAGGGCAACGACGCGCTCAACGACGTCCTACAGGCTGTCATAGCCAAGGCGATGAAGGCGCCTGAGCTCTATCCCTACGCGACATTTTCCGGATTCGACATCGACGTCCCCCAGCTCTACGCCGATGTCGATCGAACGCGCGCGCAGCAGCTCGGCGTTTCGGTTCCGGATGTCTTCAACACTCTGCAGATTTATCTCGGTTCGCTTTACGTCAATGACTTCAACAAGTTTGGTCGCACCTACCAGGTTTACGTCCAGGCCGACGCGCCTTTCCGCGCGCATGCCGAGGACATCGGCCTGCTCAAGGCGCGCAACGACAAGGGCGAGATGGTGCCGCTCTCCTCGCTCCTGCACATGACGCAGAGCCACGGCCCTGATCGTGCCATGCGCTATAACGGATTCCGCACCGCCGACCTTAACGGCGCCGCCGCGCCCGGCTATAGCACCGGCCAGGCGCAGATGGCGATCGCGCGCATCCTGAAGGAGGTGCTACCGCGCGGTTTCGGGTACGAATGGACCGATCTCGTCTATCAGGAGGAAATCGCCGGCAACACGCTCTTCGTCGTGCTGCCGCTTTCCGTACTGCTCGTTTTCCTCGTGCTCTCAGCCCAGTATGAGAGCATCATCATGCCGTTGGCTGTCCTGCTCATCGTGCCGATGGGGCTTTTCTCCGCCATCTTTGGCGTCCACGTCTTGGGCGGCGACAACAACATCTTCACGCAGATCGGTCTCGTCGTGTTAGTCGGACTCGCCTGCAAGAACGCGATCCTGATCGTCGAGTTCGCGCGGGAACTGGAGCATCGCGGCCGCGGGGTCTACGCCGCCGCCATCGAGGCCGCGCGCCTCCGCTTGCGCCCGATCTTGATGACCTCTATCGCATTCATCGCCGGAACCGTGCCGCTCGTCACCTCCACCGGCGCAGGCTCCGAAATGCGTCGCGCCATGGGACTGGCCGTCTTCTCCGGCATGATCGGCGTGACCTGCTTCGGCATTTTCCTGACGCCGATTTTCTACGTCCTCCTGCGCTCGCTCGCTCCCGGCAGCGTTCCGCACGAACCCAAATTGGATCTCCCCGAATTGTCCGAGGAGGAGATCCACAAGAATTCGCGTCCGAAGGGCGAGGAACTCGGCACCTCGAACTGATCGCAGAATCGCCTCGCTGAATTTGCGGGCGATTTTGGAGCGAGTATCTTGGAGAAATCGCTGCAACGTTATGATTCCCTTTTCCATTCTCGATCTTTCCCCCATTGCGCAAGGCGCGACTCCGACGGATGCACTGCATCGATCCCTTGACCTTGCGCAACATGCCGAGGGCTGGGGTTATCACCGCTATTGGCTCGCGGAGCATCATAATATGACCGGCATCGCCAGTGCCGCGACTTCGGTGGTGATTGGTTATGTCGCGGGAGGAACGAAGACGATTCGCGTTGGTTCGGGTGGCGTGATGTTGCCGAATCATTCGCCGCTCGTCATCGCCGAGCAGTTCGGGACGCTGGCTTCGCTCTATCCGGATCGCATTGATCTCGGGCTTGGTCGTGCGCCGGGGACTGATATGGCCACCGCGCGAGCGCTTCGTCGCGATCCCGTCGCCAGTGCCGATCATTTCCCCGAAGACGTGCAGGAACTCCAATCGTATTTGGAGCCGCTTCATCACGGGCAGAAAATTCAGGCTGTTCCGGGGACGGGGCTTCGTGTTCCGATCTGGCTTTTGGGATCAAGTCTCTTTAGCGCGCAATTGGCTGCGTTGTTAGGATTACCTTTCGCCTTCGCGTCACATTTTGCTCCTGGCGATCTCATGCCGGCGCTGGAAATCTATCGGCGGAAATTTCAACCATCGCGGCAACTGGAGCGACCCTACGCCATGATTGGTGTGAATGTTTTTGCTGCCGATACCGACAAGGAAGCGCGCCGCCAATTTACTTCCGTGCAGCAGGCTTTCATCAATCTTCGCCGTGGAACGCCGGGACCGGTGCCTGCGCCGATTGACGATATTACCCATTACGCTTCCGATTTTGAGATGGCGCAGATCGAGCAGGCGCTGGCGTATTCTACTGTGGGTTCCGCTCAAACGGTAACAACCGAGCTTCGAGCTATTCTCGATAGAATCAATCCCGACGAAGTCATGATAACCGGACATTTTCATGATCACGCCGCCCGACTTCGCTCCTTTGAGATCACCTCCGGGATTCTCAAAAAGTAGAATGCGTTTGGAAGAGCGGGCTTTTGTCGTTGTGCTAAGATGAAGGGCTTTCCATGAAACATCGCGTCCTTGTCGTCATTCTTGCGGCCCTTTCCATGCTGGGCGCGCTTTCGATTGACGCTTATCTCCCCGCTCTCCCGACAATCGCGCGTGATTTTTCTTCGCCGCTCCCCGCCGTTCAGCAGACGCTTACCATTTATCTTTGTGCTTTCGGGTTCATGTCGCTTTTTTACGGCACACTTTCCGATTCGTTTGGTCGCCGTCCGGTAATCGTGACTTCGCTCATCTGCTATTTTGCGAGTTCCTTCGGCGCCGCTTTCGCATCGTCCCTGGGCTGGCTTTTTTTCTTCCGGCTTTTGCAGGGACTCTCTGCCGGAGCGGGCTCAGTGGTGGGACGAGCCATTGTCGGAGATCTCTTTTCCGGTCCAGAAGCCCAGAAAATCATGTCGTATATTTCGATGGTCTTTGGATTGGCGCCGGCCCTCGCGCCCATCCTTGGCGGCTGGATGTTGGCGGAATGGGGTTGGCGATCCATTTTTTACTTCATCACTTTTTTCACCTTTATCCTATTGATGGCGTGTCTGCGTTGGCTCCCGGAAAGTCTCGCCACGAGCAACCGCCATCCCTTTCATTTCCGGGTCGTCGTCAACCAATACATTGAGGTGGGAGCCAATGTTCGCTTCATATTCCGCTCCGCGAGCATCGCCCTTTCTTTTTCCGGCATCATGCTTTACGTGGCGGCGGCGCCGGTTTACATCATCGATATTCTCCACCTGACGGTGAAGGATTTTGGCTGGCTCTTCGTCACTTTCATCGCGGGCATGACGCTGGGTTCCATGGCATCGGCCCATCTCAGCCATCGATTCAGGCCCGGCATCCTTATTTACTGGGGCTACGCGATCATGGCACTGGCCGCATTGGCCAGCCTTGTTTACACCGGCCTCTTTACCTGCCGGATACCTTGGGCAGTCATTCCGCATTTCTTTTATGGATTTGGCGTGACCCTGGGCACGCCGGCGATGACGGTGCTGACTTTGGAAATGTTTCCCAAGGTGAAGGGGCTGCCCTCATCGCTGCAAAGTTTTATCTTCATGTTTATTTTCGCCGTCATCTCCGGCTGTGTTGTGCCTTTTCTCTTTGAAAGCGCTTTTCGATTGGCGATGGGATCAGCCGTCGGTTTTGGCCTGAGTCTTTTGCTCTGGTGGCTTGGTTCCCGTGGCGAGAGAGAGCATGCGGTTCTTTCCGACGAGGAACAGCAGTTGGCAGAAGAAGCCCCGCATCTTTAATCCTTTGGATTGAATTCTCCGAAGATTGCTTCGGCTTGATCAAAGGAGCTGGTTCCGTGGTAGCCGTCGCACTCCGTGCGACGGTCAGAAAACGAACCCGCTCTCAAAGATCGCGGGTCATCCTAAAACCGAAGTAAGCCTCAGGAAATTAAACAGCCTTCTCGCCGCGCTCTTCCGTGCGAATACGAACCGCTTCTTCAATCGGCAGGATGAAAATCTTTCCATCGCCAATTTTTCCGGTCTTCGCCGCCTTCTGAACGGTCTCAATCGCCCGCTGGACGAGGTCTTCGCGTAGCACAACCTCGATTTTCACCTTAGGCAAAAAGTCGACGGTATATTCACTGCCGCGATAAATTTCAGTATGGCCTTTTTGGCGGCCAAAGCCCTTAACTTCACTGACGGTAAGGCCTTCGATACCCAGTTCTGTCAGGGCTTCTTTGACTTCTTCCAACTTGAAAGGTTTGATGATGGCCTCGAGCTTACGCAGGGACATGGAAATTATCTCCTTAAAGGGTTCTAATGAATGGGTTGACTCTCGCGTACAGGTACGCAAGTTCCTTATCTAAGCAGGGTCTATGCCAGACACAAGCACTCATTAGCCCGCTTCTCTCAAAACATCTTTTCCTCTGTCGGTTTCTGTTCAAATGCCCTGTAGCGATATGAGCACATTCGCCGATTTTCCATTATACATGATCATAATGGAGACATCATTCAGCCCGACAGATGGTTCACCACCATCTGGTCAAGCGCTTGGCAATCACTTCCTGCGAGGTAGCCGCCGCATGCCGGGCGACGAGGCTCCCCCGTAGCGTCGTTGCGCGAAACTTTCCCCTCATCCCCGCTTTCCCCACGAAAACAACTTCTCCCACATCCAAGGACTGACCTTCTTCGGCAGCGGCGCGCTCCATTCCCCGCGTAAAAGAATCATCTCCGGCAGGGCAGGCGGGCTCACGGCCCGGATGGAGCCGAGCCCGCCAGGAAATGGACGAACCCTAATACTTCGCCGCGTCGTGAAGTCCGGTCTGGCGAAATGGACGCACGTCGATGTAGTCCATCCCTGCCGCCTTCGCGGCTTGAAAGCCCGGTTCCGCATCTTCAAAAACGAGGCACCGCTCCGGCTTCACGCCGAGCAATTCCGCCGCGCGCAAGAACAGTTCGGGGTGTGGCTTACCGTGCAACACTTGATCGGAGCCGATTAGGAATTTGATCTTTTCCTGCGGGCCGACCTTAAGTCCCAACAAGCTCAGGGTTTGGCGGACGATAAAAGTCAGCCCACCGGAGGCGACGGCGATTTTGGCATCGGCACCCAGTCGATTCACGACATCGATCACTTCCTGGACCGGCTTCAGCTCCGGCAACAATTCCACAAAGCGCGCTTCCTTCTCGTCGGCAAATTCGTGTACCGGAAGGCCGTAGCCGTGCTCGCGGTTAAGCATCTCGATGATCTGTCGCGCAGGCATTCCACCGCAGCGATAGAAGAGTTCCTCGGTGAAGGCGGAAGGTCCTCCGAGTTTCTTTTCCAACGATTCCTTCCATGCGCGATAATGGAGTGGCATGGAGTCGGCCAGCGTCCCGTCGCAGTCGAAAATAAAGCCGTCGTATTTGCTGGTGTCGAAAGTGATCATGGCCGGTGGATTTGCGGCCCCAGCATAACCAGAATGAAGTGACCGAGCACATCAATTTCGAGAATGGCGTGGCGCCGCGCCTCCTCGGAAATTTGACTCGGATCGGCTTCCATGTCGGCCTGCGACACGCCGATATCAAAGGCGACGAGCAAACGGCGATCGTTCAGCATCGCAATGAATTCGTCCCGCTCGGCGCTGGTGAGTTCGACTTGCCACGGATCGCGACTCTCCGCGAGTTCATACTCCTGGATCCAGTTTTCGACCAGATCGAGGCGCTGGGAACGCAACTCGGCCCGAGCTTCGGAAAGAACCTGCTGCTCTTCGCTTAATTCCGACCGGGCCGCTTCGCCGCGAGTGATATTTCCCTCCCAATAGGCGCGCATGGCTGGCGACATCCGCGCCGGGTCCTGCTGATACTGTCGCCCGAGCCGCGCCAGGATGTTGATGATGAACGCCCCCTCGTGCTCGGGAAAGCTCAAGCGCCAGTGTTCGGAATCGATTTGTTCGGAGGTCATCGGAATACTCGGTCAGGCCTGCTCCATAGTCGCGTTCAAACCGAAACCGCGCAAGCGGTGAACGATCAATTCCGACTTTTCCTGCGTCTCCCGCGCCACTGAACTCTTTCCCTTCTGATGCACTTCCCACATGTGGCGCGAGGCGTCTTCCTCGTTCATTTTCAGCACGGTCTTGAAAACATAGACGACATAATCCATCAGGTTAATCGGATCGTTCCAGACGATTACCGACCAGCCTCGCGCAAACGCCTCTTTCAGCTTGTCCTCGACATCGATATCAGGACTGGTCTCGGTGCCGGGCTTAGCCATGGAGGGACAACCTCCGGCTTGTCCCTGAATTATGTGGGTCAGGCCGGAGGCTGACCCTCCAAGGTATCGGTCAATATCTCGGCGTACTGGGGTCAATATCTTCACTCCACGCATCGATTCCACCTGCGACATTTTTGATCTTTCTGAATCCGGCGTCATACAGCAGTTTCCAAGCCTTGCCGCTCCGGGCTCCGTCTTTACAATAAAGCCAAATTTCCCGCGCGCTATCGAGTTCGTGCATCCGCTTGCTGAATTCCGCCAATGAGATAAGGCGCGAATGCGGAATTTGCGCGATCTTCGCCTCGAACGGTTCGCGGATGTCGAGCAGTTCGATCTCGGACGGAATTTTTCCCGACTTGATCGCCGCTTCGACTTCCTCCACGTCGATCTCGTCGATGTGTACCGCCTTTTTCTGTTCCGGGGCCACGCCGCAGAAAAACTCGTAATCGATCAATTCCGTGATCGTCTTGTTCGTTCCGCACAGCGGACATTTGGGATCCTTGCGCAATTTCAATTCCTTGAACTTCATCTTCAAGGCATCGAAGAGGAGGAGGCGTCCGATGAGCGGATCGCCCTGGCCAATGATCAACTTCACCGCCTCGGTGGCCTGGATAGTGCCCATTACGCCGGGCAACACACCGAGAACGCCGCCCTCGGCGCAACTCGGAACGGTGCCTGGTTCGGGTGGTTCAGGATAGAGGCAGCGATAACAGGGGCCCTGCGAAGCCCAAAAAACGGTCGCTTGGCCCTCGAAACGGAAAATGGAGCCGTAGACGTTGGGCTTATCTAGTAAGGCACAGGCGTCGTTCACCAGGTAGCGGGTGGGAAAATTATCGGTGCCATCGATCACGATGTCGTAATCCTTCAGCAATTCGAATGCGTTGTCCGATCGCAGCGATGTGTCGTAGGTCTTGATGTCGATGAGAGGATTGATTTCCTTCATCAATTCCACCGCCGATTGGGTCTTGAGTTTGCCGACGTTGCCGGTCTTGTGAATGATCTGGCGGTGCAGGTTGGAAAGATCGACGGTGTCGAAATCGACCACTCCGATATGCCCAACGCCTGCGGCGGCGAGGTAGGCAAGAATGGGGGCGCCCAAGCCACCGGTGCCGATGACGATCACGCGCGCAGCCTTCAGCTTTTGCTGACCCTCGAGCGTCACCTCGGGCATGATGAGATGGCGTCCGTAACGGCGGATCTCGTCATTGGTGAAGGTCACGTCTTTGTAGACCTTGTTGATGCGGGGAATGAAACTCATGAGCTATTTAGTATGGAACGAAAAAAGTCATTCGCAAGTTCCACTATAAGAATCTGCGATTCAAGCTTTGTTGAAGGATATGGGCAAAAGAAAACCCCGGGAACCTTTCGGCGCCCGGGGTTTTCTGAGAATCTATTCGATCAAATTAGAACGAGTAGACGCAATTGAGCGAAATTTCGTTCGCGCTTGCGTAGGTGGCCGATGTCACAACGCCAGCGGCGTTAACATTGGCGCCATTGGTGAAGTGGTCATAGCGATATTCAACGCGGGTCAAGAGATTGTCCCAGATGTTGAATGAGGCCGTGAGGGTCTCGGAGAAGTCGTCATTGCTCGTACCAGCAACACCGAACTTGGGGTTGTAGGCCGCATCTTCATGCAGATACTCACCGCGAGCCGACAGGGTGATGACCTTGTTGATCTTGTAGGAGGCATAAGCCGCCACACCGTACCACGTGTTGCTATCATAGAGACCACCACTCGTCGTGGTCGTATCAGGTCCAAACGCATGCGTGGTGACCGTTGTGCTCGAAGGGAAGCCCGAGGAGCCGTTGTAGCCGAGATCCGCATTGAGGCCGAGCGTCAGAGCGCTGTCCTTAACGAAGGTCGGGTTCCAGTTGCCCCAGATGTCATAGACAACCACGGTACCGTTATCTCCGGGTGCGCCGCCAGACGTACCCACCACACCGGGCTCACCTTGAGGCGAGTAGATGAAGGATTGGGTGATGTTGGCGTTCTTGCCAGGAGCATTCACGTTGATCTGACCAGTGATAGCCTTGCCGAAGCTGCGATCATTAGTGCTGTTGTACGTGGTCGTGGAAGTTTGCGTTCCCAAAAAGCCTGTCGAAGTGACAGGACCCGCACCAACTGAACCGCTGGTGGAGTTGTTCCATCCGTCAACAATGCCGAGCTTAACTTCAACGGTGTCGTTGAATTTGTAGTCGCCATAGATACCGGTGGTGGTCAAGGGAATCGCGTTGGTGAACAGCAAACCGCGGCTGAAGTTCAAGTTCGCGGGAGACTCGATCACTTCATAACCGAGGAAGGTGACGAATTTGCCCATGTAAACATCCAAGCCGTTGCCGACTGGGATACGGAACTTGACCAAGGCCTGCTCGAGAGCAATACCAGAGTTGTTTGAGCTACCGTTGATCGCGGTATCATTCAGGTACTTGGCATCTTCACCATAGATGGTGTCGACACGGAAACCTGCGGCCCATTCATTTTTGTCGGGAAGGGCCTTTTCCAAGGCGATCTTCACGGCATTAATGTTGAAGGTGTTGTTGCTTTGATCGAACTGGCGGAGACTTCCGCCCGTGGTCGACGCGTTTTGAGTGTTAGCAGGACCGCCGCCAGGATTCTGGCCCGCGATACCCGTGGAAGGCGCGTATTGACCAGCGCCGGCGAACTGCTCGGTGTAGCTGGTGTCAACGTAACCGCTGAGGGTGATGCCCTTTTGGGCGGTTTCAACATAGTTAATGCCCTGATCTTCGATGACCTTCTTGAGGTCCTTCTGATCGGTCCCGGCATGCACAATAGTGGCCGAGAGGGCGACGGCTCCAAATGCTTTCAGTATTGATTTCATTCGCTAGTCTCCTTGGTTTTTCGTGATTCAGTTAGCTGCGTCCTCCTGGGAAGCAACCAACCTCATCGGTTAGTGAGGGCCAGCCGCCTTTACCGTACCCACGTATCGGCTGGCTTCTGCACTCGTTGTCAGACAATAAGGATCGTAACGCAATCGTCAAACTTTTTTTGAACTTTTTTTGAACGTCCTAAAGGACTTCTATTTTCAGAGGTAAAGCGTCTTATTTCAGACGCTTTCCAGGCCTAAAATGGATCATGATCCATTTTATTTTTTGAACATCCCGGGACTTCCCGTGTCCATTCACTTGTTAGTTCATTCATTCTCCTCCCAGACCGGGCGGTCGCTCTTTCCGAGTGGTCGCCCGGTCTTTTTTTACGATAAAATGCCATGCCCCTGGAAGGCCTCGTTGTAATTGCCGAGCGACGAAACGCGATGATATCCATGGAAATGAAATACGTTTGCCGCTAGTGTTCACCCTCTTCCTTTAACCGCCGTGCGTCCCTTTATTGTCATCTACCTGCTTTTTCTTGGCATCGTGGCCTTGCTGGCGCAGATGATACTACCTGTCCATTTCCCCATCCTCAGCATCATCGGCTTCGACTCAGCGCTGATTCCGCTGGTGGTAATCTACGCGAGCCTGGAACTGGGAGACGAGTGGGCCATCTTCGTCGCGGGCATCCTGGGGTTACTCGTAGACCTCTCCTCCACTTCCCACCGGCTGGGTTCCTCGGTCCTGATCCTCTGCTTGCTCTCCACCTTGATCGTGAGCCAGGCGCATAAGCCGGAATCGCATCAGTGGCTCTTTCGGCTGACCTTCGTGCTGGTGGGGACGTTTACCTTTCTGCTGCTCGACTACCTTTTTAATCTCATGGAAACAGGCCGCTGGGTCTGGCCGCTGTCCGTCTGGAGCAAGATTACCTTTGCATCACTCTTGAACCTGATCCTGTGCCCCCTCTTCTTTTATCTGGCCGGGCTTCCACTCCGCCTGTGCGGCTGGAAGCCTTCCCACGAAACAACCGATCGCTACCGGGATTATCCCTATGCTTGACGAGGACATTCGAGTTCCAGGCTGGCGACTGGGTATCCTTGGACTCATGGTCCTGGCCGCCGGGGTTGTGCTCCTGAGCCGTCTCTGGACCGTTCAGATCATCAATTCGGATTCCGCCATCAAGACCTCCGAGGCGCAGACCACGGTGAAAGCCCGCATCGCCCCGGCCCGGGGAGCGATCTGCGACCGAAACGGCGTCATGCTGGCGGAAAACCGGCCCAGCTTCGATATCGACTTTTACCTCGACGATTTGCGCCGCGATTACGCCCAAAGCCATCGGGGCCGGATGCCGATGATTCCCCTGCCCGACGGCAAAGACGGGAAGAAACGCGCCGAGATCGACATCGTCCAGATCGTCAAGGAGAGCATTGCGCCGATCAAGGATACGCTCGGTCTCACTGCCGCCCTCAACGAAAAGGAAATCCGAGAGCATTACCGGACGAACCGTGATCTGCCCTATCATTATATGACGGACCTCGATTTCGCCACCGTGGCCAATTTTGAGGAGCGCAACATGGGCGTGGCGGGAATCCGGATTTCCCAGAACCCCGCGCGCGAGTATACCTACGGCGCGTTTGCCGCCCATATTCTCGGCTACGTCGGCCAGCCCGTGAACCAGAACGAGCACCTGGCCAGCGACGGCACTCCCTACGAGACTATCGGTCGGCACGGCATCGAGGCGATCATGGACGCCCAGTTGCAGGGCCAGCCGGGCAGTTCCTTCCAGCGCGTTTCCTCCCAGGGTTATACGATTCCAGACCGCAAACTGGACGCGATGAAAATCGATCCGACCATGGGCAACACCCTCTATCTGACCATCGATTCCCGTATCCAATACATCGCGGAGACAGCCATGCGTGACGCCGGCGTCGGACGCGGCGCAGTGGTGGTGATGGATCCCCGCAATGGCGACGTGCTGGCCATGGTCTCGATTCCCAGTTACGACCCGAACAAATTCATTCCCCGCATCAGCGAAAAGGACTGGAACACGCTTAATCAGGATCCGACCAACCCGCTTTTCAACCGTGCACTCCACACCCAGCCGCCCGGTTCCACCTATAAGATCATGGTGGCGCTCGCTGGCCTGAAGTCGGGTAATGTCACGGTCGACACCAACTTCGATTGCCCGGGCGCGATCCAAATCGATGACCATCTTTTCCACAACTCGGACAGTGCCGCCGCGGGAACGATGAGTCTCGTCCACGCGATCTGCGTCTCGAGCGACGTCTTTTTCTATCAATACGGGATCAAGGCCGGCATTGAAGCGATCGAAGCGATGGGCAAGCTGGTCGGTTTTGGCCACAAATGGGGACTGCTCGGTGACGCCGACGAGGATGCGGGCATCATGCCCGGTCCCGGATGGATGAAAACGCCGGAAGCCGCAGGAGTCTTAAAGAGAGCCCGTATCGATCACTGGAGCCACGCGCAAACGGCGAATGTCTCCATCGGCCAGGGATTCGTCCTGGTCACGCCGCTGCAGATGGCAACCTTCCTTTGCGCGGTGGCCAACGGGGGCACGGTCTACCAGCCGCGGCTCTATTCCCACGTCGAAAATTTCAAGGGCGACACGGTGGCCGAGATTCCTGAAGGACAGGTCTACAACACGCTGGGGGTGAAGCCGTCTGATTTAAAGGCAGTGCAGGAAGGAATGCGGGAAGTGGTTTCAGAGGGAACTGGCACGCGGGCACAGGTACCCGGCGTACAGCTCGCGGGCAAGACCGGGACGGCGCAGGCGCACATCAAGGTGGGCGGCGAAGTGCGGCGAGATCTCAAATGCTGGTTCTATTGCTACGGCCCGTTCGAGGCTCCCAAGTATGTGGTTTGCGTCGTAGTCGAAGGCGGCCAGTGGGGCGGAACGACGACGGCGCCCATCGTTGAGAAAATCATGGAGCGGCTCTTCGCCATGGACAAGGGATCGACCGAAAATGTGTCGTTTCTCCAACCAGCCGAGGGCAATTTCAATGGCTCGACGACGGATGAAAGCCATCCGTGGGATACCGCCGCCGCCGCCAAGCCCGGAGACACGGTGTCAAACGACGCCGATACCGATGCCTCGTCTCCGACCATGCCGACTATACCGTCAGCGGCTGCGACGTCGTCTACGAGAGGCTCGAGTTCGAAGCATTGATGGGCATTAGAGCCTGATGTCCTGAACGGGGACCGACCAAGTGTCGAGAGTTGACCCCAGTGCCGAGCATAGCCGACTATCTGACGGTGGTGGCGGTAGGCGCTGTAAATGGATCGATCCGTAATTCCGCGTAAACCCCGAAATGATCGGACGGCCAGACGCCAGCCTGTTCCTGATCGCAAACAACTCGACAGGTTTCGACTTTGCCCAGGCCATCTGGAGTCGCGCTTCCAACAAAAATATAATCGAAGCGACGATCGGGTGAAGACTCTTTCTGCAGATACGCATTTCGATTGGAAAAAGTCGCGCCTGCTGTTTTGGGGTCACCGGCAACCTCCCATGCGTCCAATAACGGGTAACTTTTGCCTTTGGGAGCAGGGAGTCCCTTGATTAAGCGAATTTCATCTGAATCAGGCACCGCGTTGAAATCGCCAACAAGTATTGGAGGAAATGCGTGACGATCTTTCTCTTTTTCTATTAAAGCGCAAAGCTCTCGTGCCTGGGTCACGCGTAGTTGGGAACCCGTCGGTTTCCAATGCAGATGGGTAACAATGAAGCCAATAGAGCCGAATGGGGCCCCGATCGACACGCAAAGGGCCGCTCGTATATCCGGTTCATCTGAACGGGGGAGGTAATGCTTTTCGGAACTTGTGATCGGCCATCGGCTGGCGACAGCATTGGAAAGAACGAAATCATCCCACTGAAAGCTTTGCACCTCTTCGAGATAATAATCATGACCTTCCATGATTTCCTTCGCCTGATTGTATCCATCCTTTACGAAAATCTCTTGAAACCCGATCACATCCGGTTGCAGTTGGCGAATCCATCCACGTATTAGCTCCAGACGCTTTTGATAGGGTCCGCCATGATTCCATACATTCAAGGTCAGGATTTTTAAACTCATATAAAGTAAAGAGGTCAGCCCTCACCTTTTTACACTGACTATCACCCTGCGTCTTTGTGTCAATAGTGAGGACTGCCCCTCCGGGTTGCACCTTCTCTCCAAGGTACCCGTCCCGCGACTACGGGCCGTCCTACTCGCTGCGCCCGTTGTGTCGTCGCGTGAAATCCCCCCCGCAGACTCCATCCTCTCTGCGCGACCGGCCCTCCCGTCCCTAAAAACCCGTGTCTGCTAAGAAGGTTGAAGGTTTGCCCGGAACAGGATAGGTTCTCTTTTTCGTCTCGATGTAATCATGCGCGCGCTGTTTCGTAAACTCGGTCAAATTGGCTGGTCTTTCCCGATCATCCTGGCCCTGTCGACACTCTGCATCGCGAGCATTTTTGTCATCATCAGCGCGACTTACGGCAACGATGCGCTCAAGGATGCGCCGATGAAGCAAGTCTATTATATTCTCGCCGGATTCGCCGTCTACTTCGCGATTGCCTTAGTCCCTTACCACTGGTTGGTGCGCATTTCCCCGATTCTTTTTGGCGCGTCGGTCCTCATGTTGATCGGGGTCTTCATTCCCGGGCTGCGGCACAAGGTCTTCGGCGCTTACAGTTGGCTGGACATCGGCCCGATACGCTTTGAGCCGGCGGAATTCGCCAAGCTCGCGTTCATCCTGGCCATGGTCTGGTTTCTCCGCGTGCGCGAAACCCGGATGGACAAGCTCTCAACCGTCCTGATGGCGCTGGGCTTCACGCTCATTCCCTTTCTTCTCATCAAGAAGCAGCCGGCGCTGGGATCGGCTGGCGTGTTCATCCCCGTTTTCTTCGTCATGGTTTTCGCCGCTGGGGCACGCTTGCGCCACCTTGCGTTACTGGTGGTCATGGGCGTCTTCGGACTTGGCCTCTACTACTGGGTCTCGACGAAGTTCGCAAAAACCACGGAAGTCGCCGGGGTCCATTCCTTCCAGATCGATCGCATCAAATCGTGGGTCGATCCGACACTCGATAAGCAAGGTGCGGCGTGGCAGATCAATCAATCGCAAATCGCCATCGGTTCCGGCGGTGTGTACGGCAAGGTGCCGCTGGATTGGGACACCTTGAAGTCGATTCCCGGCGCGCTGGCCGGAAAGAGCGACGATGTCAAAAGTTGGATGGTGGATACCCAGACAGGAATGGGATATCTTCCGAAGAATACGAGTTATAACGATTTGATATTCTCCGTGGTCGGGGAATTATTTGGGTTTCGCGGCGGAGCCGTGCTCATCATTTGCGAAGGGACCGTTTTGCTATGGTGTTTATGGGTGGCGGCGCACGCGCGGGACAAAACTGGGGCCTTGTTGGCGGTAGGGGTGATGGCGATGTTGTTCGCGCATATTTTCGTGAACATCGGCATGACCATCCAAGTCGTGCCGATCACAGGAATTCCGCTGCCGTTCGTCAGTTACGGCGGCACGTTCCTGATCGCATGCCTGGCTGCCATGGGCCTGGTGCAAAGTGTTTGGGTGCACCGGAAAAACTTCGAGCGGATATGAAGACGTTCCTCTTCCATCCGCACAACCTCACTTCTCCTGCCCAAACAGGGGAAAGAAGGATATATGATTTTAGACAAAATACGCGGGTTTCTCGGTCTTAAGAAAAAGGGCGACGAAAAAGAAATCGTCATTTCATGCGAGCGGCTGGAACGGCGCGTCGCGGTTCTGGAAGGCGGACGGCTGGAAGAATTCTCCATCGAGCGCGAGAGCGACCGGCAGATTTCCGGCAGCGTCTATAAGGGCAAGGTCAAGAACCTTGAACCCGGGCTGAAGGCGATGTTCGTCGATATCGGCCTCGATAAAAACGCCTTTCTCCACTACTGGGATGCGATTCCGATGGCGCTCGATGCGGGCGTTGAGGCCATCGAACGCACCGGAAAAAAGAAGACCCAGAAGCGCATCACCGCCAATGATATTCCGCGGCTTTACCCGCCCGGCTCCGACATCATCGTGCAGGTGACCAAGGGACCGATCGGCACCAAGGGCCCGCGCATCACGACCAATATCAGTCTCGCGGGGCGCTACCTCGTGCTCATGCCGTTCTCCGATCAATGCGGCATCTCTCGCAAGATCGAAGACCCGAAGGAGCGCCAGCGTTTGCGCCGCATCCTGACGGAGCTCGACCTACCCGATGGAATGGCGGTCATTATCCGCACCGTCGGTGAAGGCCAGAAGGCGCGGTTCTTTGTGCGTGATCTCCATGTGCTGCTGGAACAATGGCGTGGCATTTCCGGCGATCTTGAAACCGCCAAGGCTCCGAAATTGCTCTTGGCCGAGCCGGACTTGATCGAACGCACCGTGCGCGACTTCCTCACCGATGAAGTTGACCGCATCGTGATCGACGATCTCGATTCCGCCAACCGCATGAAGGATCTCGTCGGAATTATTTCGAAACGGTCCCAACGCAAGATCAAGCATTACACCGAAGCAGTGCCGATCTTTGAGCGGTTCAATGTCGACAAGCAGATCGATGCGGCCCTGCGCCGTCAGGTCTGGCTGCCTTGCGGCGGCTACCTCGTCATCGATGAGACCGAGGCGCTCGTCGCCATCGACGTGAATACCGGTCGCAACAAGGGCAGCAAGGACCAGGACAAGACGATCCTCCAGACCAACTTGGAAGCGGTCGAGGAAATCGCACGCCAACTCCGCCTCCGCAACATCGGCGGCCTCATCGTTCTCGATCTGATCGACATGCGCCAGCAGCGCGACCAGAAGGCGGTCTTCAACCTCTTCAAGGACCTCGTTAAACGCGACAAGGCCCGCACGCACATCCTACCCATCTCCCAGTTGGGCCTAATGGAAATGACCCGCCAGCGCGTGCAGGAAAGCATCAGCCGCGCCGTCTACATGGAATGCCCGTCGTGCAAAGGCAAGGGCATCATCAAGAGTCCCGAGACGATGAGCGTCGAAATTCAGCGCGCGCTCACCCGCGTCATGCGTCTGCATCCCGGCGTTCGTGAAGTGCGCGTCGTCCTCAATGCCGATGTCCTCGACCGCCTCAAGAAAGAGGACGAGGAAATCCTGATCGATCTCGAACGCAAATTCCAAGGTCGCCTCAGCTTCCGCGTCAACGCCAAGTACCACTTCGAGGAATTCAAGCTGGTCAATGCGCTGACGGAGGAGGAACTGAGCTAAGGTAGCGTCTCTCGCGGGCAACCGCCTTTTTCTTTGAACATTTTGGCGGCGGCGGCGTCTTTACAGGTAAGGTGAGGTACGCCTTTTGCTTGGCTGGATGTAAGACGACCACTTCCAAAATCGATACATTTGCATGCAAACCGCCATTCCCATCCGATTACTCGTATTCCGAGGGCTGTGGGTTCTTGGCGCGGTCGTTGTTACGATGGGAACTTCGGCGCGGGCCCAGTCGACGGATTCTTCCAACGAGGGTTGGCAGCACTATGATTGGCTGAAGCCTGCTGAAGACACACAACATCAAGCTGTTGTGAGCAGCGTCACCACGAGTACGGCACAGGACATTAAAGACCCCTTTTCGGTCCTAACCACCGGGGCCTTGTGGCAGGAAAAAACCGATACCGTTTACACACGGAAGATGGAGGATTCCCTGACGCTTTCCTACGAGAGTAGTGCCACTTTGCTCAGTGAGGACTCGAATCCAGTGTTGCCGCTGGCCGGTGGTTCGCCCGATGGCCTGACCCGGGGGCAAAAGGTCGGACTTCAATTTCAACCGTTACAGCAACTGACGCTGAGTGGCAATGTCCACGATTCGACGACCGATGCCGGGTTGCCGGGCGACTCCGTCATTACCACGGGGGCTGGATTTTCGGCGGAGGGCCATTTGCCGCTGAATTCGGTCCTGACTGTCGGCGTCAACTCTGACCGCACGGGCACCGATACCACTTACGCGGGCGTTTCCACCGATACGGCCTGCGACGCGCAAATCAGCCAACCGCTGGGCAATCTGCCGCTTTCAGCCGTCCTCAAGGGCCATTACGAGGAGACTCAAATCTCCGGTTCGCCTTTGGGGCGCATGCCGTCGCTGGAACAATCACTGACTTGGAAGCCGTTGCAGGACACCACCGTCCAGATGGGTTTGCGTCAGCAGCAATATCAGGAATATCCCGGCGTCGACAATCAATTCAACCAGGCGATTTTTGCCGATTTCTCCCAGAAGATCATCAATAACGTGACCTGGCACAGTTACGGGGAATTGCTCAACACGCGCGGGCTGATCGACCAGGCGCCCGCGTCGCCCCTCGCCTCCGGCGCCAATGGCACTCAGCAAGCGACGGCGCCCGGCGATAACGTCAGCCCGACCAGTTCCGTTCCTCTTTCGCTGCAAGACCAGACCCTCACTTTCTCGACGGGGCCTTCCTTCCAAATACAGAAGGATATCTCTGCCAGCGTGGAGTACAGCAACCGCTGGGACAAAAATCCCGCGCCCGGCAGCATCGGCCAGGAGCAGCGTGTGTCGCTTTCGGTGAAGGGATCGTTTTAGGGCTTATCTTTAACGGCTTTGTCGCGAGAGCCTGCTCTTGTGATCGGAACCATGCGAGCGATGATTTTTCCATGGCAGGTGACAAGGATTTCCTTCTCATCTTTCACGCTGTACACCAATCGTGTGGTATTTCGGCGCAGTTCGGTCAGTGAAATCGTTTTTATAAATTAGCCTCAATAATATAAATCGGCTTCTGTCGTAAATTCTTGAAGCTGAATTTTCCCTCGTTCCCAAGTTGTACTTGGGAATGTCCTTGTCTCCGCAACTTTGTTACCCCGGAAATGAAGCAAAGCTTCGCAGACAAGTGCGTTCCCAAGTACAACTTGGGAACGAGGGGAGCAGAACTGATCCTTCGACAAGCTCAGGATGACGGAATGGGTTGTGGCAATTTTTATATATCCACGCATCTGGATATGTTCATATTTTTATTGCCTCGCCATGGCCTTGAAGTGTAGGGTTCGTTTCATGTCCAAATCCTATATTTTTTCCTCCGAGTCCGTGACCGAGGGTCATCCTGACAAAGTTGCCGATACGATTTCCGATGCAGTGCTGGACGCCTGTCTGGCCCAGGACAAGCACAGCCGCGTGGCGTGCGAAACGATGGTGAAATCGAACCTCGTGGTTGTCGCGGGTGAGATCACGACCAAGGCCGATTTCGATTACAACAAGGTCGTCCGCAATGCGATCGAAGAGATTGGCTACACCGATCCGACTGAATTTTTCAACGCGAAGGGCGTTCATATCATGAACGCGCTGACGGCGCAGAGCCCCGACATCGCGCAGGGCGTGGATGACAAGGCCGCCGAAGGCAAGGAAACCGCCGAGCAGGGCGCGGGCGACCAGGGGCTCATGTTCGGGTTTGCCTGCACGGAGACGCCGCACCTGATGCCGGCCCCCATTTATTACGCGCACGCCCTCGGTGAACGCCTGACCAAGATCCGCAAGGCCAAGAAGGTCTCGTGGATTCGTCCTGACTGCAAAACGCAGGTCTCGCTCCAGTACAACGGCAACAAGATCGAGCGCATCGACGCGGTCGTCGTCTCGACCCAGCATCGCGACACGGTGAAGCATAGCGAAATCCATGAGTTCATCGTCGAGAACGTAATCAAGGACGTCCTGCCGAAGGAACTCCTTGATGCTAAGACCCGCTACCTCGTCAACCCCACGGGCCGCTTCGTTATCGGCGGACCTGAAGGCGACTCCGGTCTCACGGGCCGCAAGATCATCGTTGATACTTACGGCGGCATGGGGCGTCACGGCGGCGGCGCGTTCTCCGGCAAGGATCCGAGCAAGGTTGATCGCAGCGCGGCCTACATGGGCCGTTACGTGGCGAAGAATATCGTCGCGGCAGGGCTCGCAGATCGTTGCGAAATCCAGTTCGCCTACGCCATCGGTCATCCCGAGCCCGTCTCGGTGCACATCGACACGTTCGGCACCGGAAAAGTCGATGACGACAAGATCGCTGATGCGGTTCGCGCCGTGTTCAGTTTCAAGCCCGCGAACATCGTCAAGCAACTCAACCTGCTCCGCCCGATTTACAGCAAGACCACCAACTACGGTCACTTCGGCCGCACCGATGATCTCGATGCGCTGACGTGGGAGAAGACGGACAAGGCGGCTGACCTGAAGAAGGCAGCGGGGGTCTAATTGGTTCTATATGGCAGCTCCGAGTAAAATAGCCTCAATACTTGCCGCAATACCGCTTTTGCTATTTGCCACTGCGGGCTTTGTTAATAAGGACTGGCGAGTCTGGCTATTTTTAGCGATGCCCGTCTTCTTTTTTCTTTCGTTGTTTGATGCAGGTCAGCGTACTGAAGTAATCAAAAGAAAGTGGAATCCGTCGGGGCTGCTTATAGGACTAAGTATTCCAGCATATCTTCTAACACACGCAGAAATTATCACATGGGGAAACCCCGCCATATTCATTGCAACAAATGCCACTGGTGTAGTGCTTATCGCTGCACTTGCTTTTTTTCGCGATAAACGAGCCGCAGAGAAACTGGAGACTCCGAAAGACCTCTAAATTTACAAATAACAATCCGTCATCCTGAGCTTGTCGAAGGATCAGTTTAGTCGCTTGAGCAAAGGCAGGCGAAACTGATCCTTCGACAAGCTCAGGATGACAAATTTTTTAAAACGAACATCAAAAGAAAGAACCAACATCATGAGCAACGACTACAAAGTTAAGGACATCACGCAGGCCGAATTTGGCCGCAAGGAAATCACCATCGCCGAACACGAGATGCCCGGTCTCATGGCGCTGCGCGCCGAGTACAAGGGCAAGAAGCCGCTCGCGGGCGCGAAGATCGCCGGCTGTCTCCACATGACCATCCAGACCGCCGTGCTCATCGAGACGCTGGTCGATCTCGGCGCGGAAGTGCGCTGGAGCTCCTGCAACATTTTCTCCACGCAGGATCACGCCGCCGCGGCTATCGCCAAGGCCGGCATCGCGGTCTTCGCCTGGAAAGGCATGAACGCCGAGGAATTCGACTGGTGCATCGAGCAGACGCTCAAATGGCCGGACGGCTCGCAGCTCAACATGATCCTCGATGACGGCGGCGACCTGACCAACATGGTCCACGACAAGTATCCCGCGCTTATCGCCGGCATCCACGGTCTCTCCGAAGAGACGACCACCGGCGTGCACCGCCTCTACGAGCGCGTCAAGAAGGGCACCCTCAAGATGCCTGCGTTCAACGTCAACGACTCGTGCACGAAGAGCAAGTTCGACAATCTCTACGGCTGCCGCGAATCGTTCATCGACGCGGTCAAGCGCGCCACCGACGTCATGGTCGCAGGCAAGGTTGTCGTCGTCGCTGGTTACGGCGATGTCGGCAAGGGCTGCGTGCAGGCCGCGAAGGGCCTCGGCGCCCGCGTCGTCGTCACGGAAATCGATCCGATCAATGCGCTCCAGGCCGCGATGGAAGGTTTCCAGGTCACGACCATGGACGAAGCCTGCCAGTTCGGTGACATCTTCGTCACCACCACCGGCAACGTTGACGTCATCACCCGCGCCCACATGGACAAGATGAAGACGCAGGCGATCGTCTGTAACATCGGCCATTTCGATTCCGAAGTCGAAGTCGGTTCGCTCTACAACGACAAGGGCCTCAAGAAGGTCGAAATCAAGCCGCAGGTCGACCAGTTCACCTGGCCGAGCGGCAAGGTGCTCACCGTGCTCGCCGAAGGCCGTCTCGTGAATCTTGGTTGCGCCACCGGCCACCCGAGCTTCGTGATGTCCGCCTCGTTTACCAACCAGACCATCGCGCAGCTCGAACTCTGGAGCACCAAGGGCCAGAACAAGTACAAGAACGAAGTCTACGTTCTGCCCAAGTCGCTTGATGAAAAAGTCGCGCGTCTGCATCTCGGCCAACTCGGCGTGAAGCTCACCAAGTTGACGTCCAAGCAGGCTGAGTATCTTGGCATCTCGGTTGATGGGCCTTACAAGGCTGAGAATTATCGGTATTAAGTAGGTAGCCGTCGCACGGAGTGCACGGGCTACCCAGGAAGCCCCGGATGCGAACGCGAACACGCGTCGTGTCCGGGGCTTTTTCGTTTTCCATTCTCCCGGCTCCCTCGTTCCCAAACTCTATTTGGGAACGCACTTACTGAGGCAACTCCATTGCCGACCTCTACGCCAAAACTCACACGTCTCGGAGCAATGGAATTGCGCGGACAATTGCGTTCCCAAATGGAGTTTGGGAACGAGGGGAAATTACTTCTTCAGTGGCTTGGGCTTCGCGGCAGCAGGCGTATTCGTCGCGGACAAATTGGTGGTGGACTGCATATTCATCAGCGCCTGAAAACGCGGATCGTCATGCATGTACTGGAATTTGGGATCGATCCCCGCCGAGATGAGCGCGTTGGTGCCGCCATACTGCGCGGCCTGCGTTAGATATTTGATCGCTTCGTCGCGGTGATTAAGCGAGGCGTGCAGGCCGGCGAGATAATAGATCATCTGACTCGCCTTGGGATCGATCTGCGCGCGGGCCTCGAGGAACGCGATGGCCGCATCCGGATTGTGCGCCTTATCGACATAATACTGGATGACATCGGCCATGTCTTCGTGGCTCCAATTGGTCAATCCGGCGGTGCTGCGCAGGCGGTCGTAAAGCTCGGTGTATTTGCCTTCGTCCTGAAGAAGTGCGGCGAGGTCGAGATTCAGATGAACGTCATAAGGAGACTTGGCCAATTCGGCGCGCAATTCCGTCTCACGTTGGCCGAACAGCTTCGCCGCCTTGAGTGCCTCGACCATCTTTGGAAACTGATCGTTGGCGGGATCGGTATCCACAGCGGTTTGAGCCACCGAGACGGCTTCATCATAACGCTGCTGTCTCACCAGAAGGCGGGTCATGTCGTTCACGGCGTCCGGTAATTGCGGGCAGAGGGTAAGGGACAGTTTCAGCCAATGTTCTTCCTCCTTGTCCAGATGCCGATAGCGATAGAGGTCGGCGTGCCAGAGGGCCAGCTTGCCAAAGTTAAGAACGGCCATGTCGTCGAGCCGGAATCGGGGATCGGTCAGAAGCTTCCGGCTATAATCGTCCCAGAATCTGTAGTCCTTCTCAATTTCTGCGGGCGGAAGGGCGCCGAGAGGCGTGGGATTAAGTTTGA
>JABDHJ010000027.1 GCA_013285645.1 Verrucomicrobiota bacterium
TTCTCATCCAGGCATTCACCGAGGAAAAAATGTACGGCTTCAAGGCAGCCAACGGTGTGATTCAGGACATTGGTCGCCCGCCCATCACCGTCCGCGACATCGACGCCAAAGTAACCGTCGCGAATGGCACCGCCATCAAGGCCGCCAGTCTCGATGAACAAGGCTACACCAAGGCCGATCTCCAGCCGCAAATTACAAACGGAAGTGCCACCATCATCCTCCCCAAGGACGGTCTCTATACCGTCCTCACCCGGTAAAGAGATCACTGTAAAAGTCTCTTTTAAATTCCGTCATCCTGAGCTTGTCGAAGGATCAGCCTCCGGGGCATTTGTCAGTTGGCATTGGCGAGCGCTTGCGCAACTCAGTCGGATGGGATTAAGTTGTATTCGATAGAAGTCGACGTTTTCCCAATGCGCGATTTATGAGCACCCAGCGATATCTCACCCGGCAGATTACAAGGGTCTCTGGCCAGGATTCCCAACTCCTACCGGACCATCTTGCGCTGGAAGAACCGCTTGAAATTCAGATCGCCTACGGTCCTGATGCGGGCCGTAAATCGAAAACGGTCTCGATCACCATGCGCACTCCCGGCCATGATCGCGAACTGGCTGCCGGATTTCTCGTCGGTGAGGGGATCCTTCGGTCCCTTGATCAAGTCGAGGCGGTCCATGCGCGCGGTCCCCGCTTTGGCGAGCAGGGCTGGCAGCACAGCGTGCGGGTGACACTTCGTCCGAACGTGACCATCGATCTGGATCGACTCCAGCGCAATTTCTACACGACCTCAAGTTGCGGCGTTTGCGGAAAGACTTCGATGGAAGCTCTCGAGCTAAGTGCATTTTCTCCGCTCCCTCGCGCGTCATGGCAGATCGATGCCCGGACAATTAGCGCCATGCCCGCTCGCCTTCGTGAAGCCCAGGCGATCTTCGATCAAACCGGGGGCCTTCATGCGGCGGGATTATTTTCGCCCGAAGGAAAACCCATTGTGGTTCGGGAAGACGTGGGACGCCACAACGCCGTGGATAAAGTCATCGGTTCGCAATTCCTAACCGGACGCGATTTGCTGTCGGACACCGTTCTCGTCGTCAGTGGCCGGGCCAGTTTTGAGCTGATGCAGAAAGCCATCGCCTCGGGAATTCCGATGCTGGTCGCCGTTGGCGCGCCCTCAAGTCTTGCCGTGGAAGTGGCTGAGAAATTCGGCGCCACGCTGATCGGATTCACCAAGCCAAACGGCTTCAACATTTACACGGGTGCGGAACGCGTTCTCCTCGATTCGGGAAATCAGGTCAAGCCGTCCAGCGAAAAACCGGCGGTACAGGAGGTCATGACATGAAATTACGCATGCAGTCCAATTCAATCCGGTTGCGCCTGAAGCGCGGAGAAGTCATGCAACTCATCAAGGACAATATCGTGGAAGAGACCATTGCTTTCGGAGGCGACCAGACGCTTCGTTATTGCCTGCAGATTTCGCATAACATAACCGTTCCCCAGGCCAGCTTCCGGCAGGGTGAAGTCCTTGTCAAAGTGCCGCACGTCATGGCCACGCATTGGGCCTTAAGCAAGGAGATCGGCATCGAAGCGACTCAAGTGAGCGGCGGACACGCCCCCTTGCAGATCCTGATCGAAAAGGATTTCGCCTGTCTCAACGGCACCGATGCGCAAAACGTCGATACGTTTCCAAATCCCCTGGCGGGAACATCGTGTTGAATCCAGTCGCATGACTCTACCTTCCTTTTCCGCCGCGCTTCTTGCCGGCGGACAATCGACGCGCATGGGTCGCGACAAGGCCCTCCTGACCTTGCCCGGTTCCGATCTTCCCCTCTGGCATCGGCAATGGCGCGTGCTGCAGGAGTTGCAACCCGACGAAATGTTTTGGTCTGGGCCAATCCGGCCTGGGCTTCCAGAGAACATCCGCATCATATCCGATAAGATCGCAACAGCAGGACCGCTGGCTGGAATAAGTGCCTGCCTCGATGTATCGCGCAGCGACCTCCTCGTCGTCCTCGCCATCGACTTGCCGGAAATGACCGCCGCCTTTTTGCGAGACCTGCTGACGCACTGCTCAACCGACTGCGGAGCCGTCGTCCGGCACGGCATTTTTTTTGAGCCACTCGCCGCCGTTTATCCGCGACAACTCCAAGCCCTGGCCTCCGACCATCTTTCGCAAGGTCGCTACGCCATGCAGGACCTCGTTCGCGAAGCCATCACACAAGGCCTGCTCCGGGATTTTCCGCTTGATGAAAAAGACGCCGCTCTTTTCAAAAACATGAACAACCCGTCAGATTGGCCCGGGCTTTCCACTCACCGCGTGGAGGACTGACGTTCCGGCAACGTGATTTCCAGCAGCAGGTCCGCCGGTGAAGACGTATTCACGGAGAATTGTCCCTGATGCAGCCGGACAATTTTTTCAGTTAGAACCAGCATCGCCGTGATCGGATTGAGACAGGCATTCGGTTCCTGGTGCCAGCGTTCAAAGGTGGAAAGGGTCTTCGGCGACAAGGCCGAACCCGGTTTCCGGTAGAGCACCTTGAGCTTCTGTCCCGATTCCTCAAAGACGATCTCGACGGGCGATTTGTTGCCCCGCGTCTCTGTGATGCAACTCAGCGCAAGATTGGCCAGCGCGCCGCCGAGCAAATACATGGCGCACTCGATCCGCAGCTTTGGGCTCGAATGCGTGATTTTATAATCCAAGTCATTCACCACGTTCAGCGCGTCGAACTGGATCGTGATCACCTTGATCAACTCGTGGACGGAAATCGTCTCGAAGCTGCGCTTTTTCTCGGCGAGGGCGTTCTGGGCAAAGGCCAGAAAATGCGAGCGATGCAGCGGTGAAAGGAACCGGTTGTCCATCAGGTCCTGAAGCGGCAGGCGCATCATGAAATCCGAAACGGAGTCCGACGAATCGGAACCAAAATCGCCATCCGGATAAACTTTGGTCAGCGCGGACTTCACCGTTTCCCGCAGTTCCTGCACCGAGAACGGCTTGGTCAGGTAATCGGTCGCCCCGAGCCGCAACGCTTCCCGGGCCAACTCAAAAGTGCGATACCCGGAAATCAAAATGATCGGAATCTTGCCCGAGCGATGCCGAAAAGAACTCAGGCCCTGCATCCCGTTCACCTCGGGCATTTGAATGTCCAGGGTGATGAGGTCCTGCGCCTGCCGGTCGTAAATGGCGAGACTCTCCTTGATGCTGGTCGCCTCGGTGACGATATAATCGGTTTCGAGGATGGATCGAATCGCCATCCGGATGCCCGGGTCGTCATCCACCACCAGAATTCTGGGCCGGACCGGAGGTTCTCCGGGCTGAGTTGGGGTGGTCATGGATCGGCCATTATACGCCGCTTTCGCCATTTTCAAGAAATAAGCGGATCTTACGGTAGGGGGCAGCTTTAGTCTTTGCGGAAAATCTTCTACGAACAATCCGTCATTCTGAGCTTGTCGAAGGATCAGCTTCCAGGGCATTTGCTCGTTATCTGCCCTCCTTTGATTGCGAAAATCACCGGAAGCTGATCCTTCGACAAGCTCAGAATGACGGAATTTTAAATGCATCACTACCGAGTCACCCTTAATTCTGAGAAATGGCAAACCCAGCTTTCGCCAGCAAATCCGCCCCATTCCTTGTGGCCGTTGCTGATCCGAATCCTGATTTGACAAAATTTAGGTTTCAGCTCGCCAAAGACCGACTATTAAAAAGTAATGTTCGCGCAACTCAGGCTTTCGTCGATTTGGCGGGGAGGGGAGGATTTCCTTCAATCCTTCGTCCCCTTCGTTCGCCTCGAGTTCGTTTCGCCGCCCGTCCGCGCGGCCCTGGCCTATGCTTTTCGCACCTGGGTCGCAGGCATACTTGCCCTATATATCGCTTTCTTCTGCCAACTCGAGTCGCCGTACTGGGCCGCCATCGCCGTCTGGATTGCGTCGCTGCCCATTCCCGGCATGACTGTCTCCAAGGGCATCTACCGGATTCTCGGCTCCATCGCGGGCGCCGTTCTGGGAGTCCTCCTGATCGCCTTGTTTGCGCAGCATCCGCCGCTTTTCATCCTGGCGCTGGCCCTCCTCATGGGCGGATGCACCCTCGCGTCGAATCTACTGCGGAATTTCCGCAGTTACGCCACGGTCCTCGCGGGCTACACGGCGGCAATTATCTCGCTCCCCACCGTTTCGAATCCCAACCACATTTTCGATCTCGCCATGGCCCGTGGCAGTTGCACGATCCTCGGCATCATTTGCGCCATCGTGGTGACGCGTCTTTTCGCTCCGCACAAGGCGAGGGAACAGGTTCTCCTCAAGCTCGAGACCGCGCTGGGAGATACGGCGTTGCGCGCGACTTTTCCGCTGGTCCGGAAAACAGGCGATGATATTTATGCCTTCGCCTACAAGCTCTTGGCTGACCTCATCAGTCTCGATACCGAGATCGAGTACGCCGCAGCCGAGTCGGCCTCCTTCCGCATCCATGCCGACCGCGCCCGAGATCAACTGGCCGAGTGCTTCGGCGTCGTCTCTGCCGCGCGCGCCATTCGCTCGATGGAAGATGAGCGGGGCATGTTGATTTTGCCGGAAGCCCTTCAACGTATCCGGGAGGAAGCGGTCGTGGTCCTCAACGATGTTCCGTCAGCTATAGCTAAAAAAGAGCTGTCTGGAGTCCTGAACAGCCTGCGCGATCTCCGGCAGCAACTCGCCCAACAGAACCCGGAGCAAAGCGGCGAAATGACCCAGTCCGTCATTCGGCAGCGCCTCTTCATCGATCACCTCGACGATCTCCTGGCGCATTTCGAAAACGCCGTGCTCGATTCGATGTCGCTCGAGGGACCCTGGGCAGCCGATCCCAAGCGGCATCTCGATTTTCACCGCGATCATCGCCTGGCGTGGATCAATGCCTTTCGTGCCTTCACGGCGATCATCGTCGCCGGGGCATTTTGGATCGTCACGGCATGGTCGTCCGGAGCATCGATGCTCATTTTCGTGGCCGTGGTTTGCAGCCTTTTTTCGTCGCTGCCCCGTCCCGATCAGGCCGGCTTCACGTTTTTCTGGGGAACACTGGCCGCGGTATGCGTGGCCTTTCCCTTTGTTTACGTCGTCCTGCAAAGAGTGGATGGCAATTTCGTTCTCATGGCCATGGCCCTCTCTTTAGTGATGATTCCGGGCTCTACCATCGGTGCGTTTCCGAAAACCAACCTTTTCGGTTTTGCCTTTTCCGTCAACTTTCTCGCGGCCATCCAACTGACCAATCCGATGGACTATAATGTCATCAATTTTCTCAACAACAATATCGCCCTTGTCATCGGCGTCTTGTTTGGAACTTTGGCTTATGTCCTGATCCTGCCTACCGATCTGCACGCGGCGCACTGTTATGTCCGGTACCGGATAAAACGAGGATTTGAGATTCTCTCCCAGCGCGAACCGCCCCCGCCAGCCAAAGCCTGGAAGAGTCGCATGTTCGATCGCGTCAACCGGCTCTACGCGTCGGCCGAGGCGCTCGGCGCGGAGCGAAATGTCTGGATGGAATCGGGCCTGCGCGCCCTCCATTTCGGCAACGGCATCTTGCGCTTGCGCGAGATGCTCGCCACCGGCAAACTCTCGAAGGAAATCGCCATCATGGTGCAATCGATTCTCGATTCAGTCGGTTGGTTCAGGGATTGCCCAAGAGTCTCCTGTCAATTTGTGGCCACCGGCGTCGATGTCCTCCAGCATTCGACTCCACCGGAAGATCCCGAGGCCCGGCGCGTTTTTATCCGCACCCTGGGAACCTTGCAGGAAATGGATCAATTTTTTGAGCGCCACCCCCAGTATTTGGAGGCTAAATGAGCCCGAAAGAACGAATAAAATGATCAAGGAAATCAATCTCTTCGGCATTTTCATTGCGCCGTTCGCCGGTTACTTGGCGCTGGCCCTGGTTCTTTTTCTCCCGATTCGCTATTACTTTGATCGCATTCAAATCCAGAAATTCGTCTGGCACCGCGCGCTTTTTGACATGGCGGTCTTCGTGATTATCCTGTCCCTCGTCGGCTTGATCTTTTAAGAAGGTGCGCCATGAAACTCGACCGCCTCCAACAGCAACGACTCGTCAACACCGTGATCGTCCTGGTCATCGCGGTGATTTTGGTTTCGTTTCTCTGGTGGCACTACATGTATTCGCCATGGACCCGCGATGGTCGCGTCCGCGCCGAAGTGGTCGATATCGCGGCGCAGATTGCAGGTCAGGTGGTCGAACTCAAGGTCATCGACAACCAGTTCGTCCATAAGGGAGATGTTCTCTTCGTAGTCGATCCCGACAATTATCGACTCGCCCTGGCCGACGCCGAAGCCACATTGCAAAGCCGACTCGAAGACATGAATTTGAAGCAGGCGGAATTTGACCGACGTTCCAAGCTGGGTATCGGTGTCATTTCCACGGAAGACACCCAAATCTCCTCGAACACGGCGGCAGTGGCCAAGGCAGCCTACCAGGAGGCTGTCGCCAACCGCGATATCGCCAAGCTCAACATGGATCGCACGATCATCTACTCGCCTGTAAACGGTTACGTCACGAATCTTGTCCTGCGAATCGGCGACTACGCCATACCCGGTCAGGCAAAGCTCACCATCATCGACAGCGATTCCTTCTGGGTCGCCGGTTATTTCGACGAGACCAAACTCTCGTATATTCATCCCGGCGATTACACCAAGATCAAATTGATGGGCTTTAACCCCGTGGTCGAAGGTCATGTCGACAGCATCAGCCGCGGCATCGCTGATCAAAACGCCGAGACGACCTCCCTCGGTCTGCAAAGTGTCGATCCGATCTTCACCTGGGTTCGCCTGGCCCAGCGCATCCCCGTTCGTATTCATATCGACCGCGTTCCCGAGGACGTCACCATCTCCGCCGGCATGACCTGCACCGTCGTCGTCGAATCCGGGGTGAAGAAATAACTCCCGGAGGGGCAGCCTCCGGTCGGCCCCATTCCCCTTCTGCGGTAGCTGCCGCACGCCGGGCGGCGGTGCAGTTAAACGCAACCCCACACAAAAAACGCCGTCATCCTGAGCGAAGGCGAGGCAATCGATTTCCTCTCCTCAAATGAGCTTCCCGAGCCGCAGTCGAAGGACCTACTTTCGATCCAAGAAACGCTTAACCGCGGTGGAATACCTACTACTTGAAAAGCGGGTTGGCCGCTCTCCAAAGAAGCGAGTGACGTCCCCTTCAATCCCAGATTTCGTGAAGCTTTCCCAACCAAAACACGTCCAATCTATAAGGTGAGTGTTCCCGTCAAAATATTTGCGCTTCTCACGGCGTGCGCCTTGGCAGCATTCCCGCTCTGCGCCCAGGACGACACAGGTGTACCCGCACCACCACCGCCCTCTTCTCCCTCTCCCGATAACGGCCCCTACGCTCCGCCTCCCGACCAAGGCGCTCCCACTCCTGGTCCCGAACAACAAGGTGCCCTGGACCAGACCGGCGCCGATCAGCCAGCCACCTTCCAAACTTTTTACGATAGCCTCGCCCCCATGGGCACGTGGATTCAAACCGACGCTTACGGTTACGTCTGGCAGCCGACCATCAACGATCCCGACTGGGCTCCGTACACCGAAGGTCACTGGGTCTACTCCGATGCCGGCTGGACTTGGGCCTCCGACGAATCCTTTGGCTGGGCCACCTACCATTACGGGCGCTGGGTCAATCTCAACGGCATCGGTTGGTGCTGGGTTCCCGGATATACTTGGGCCCCGGCCTGGGTCAGTTGGCGCTATGGCGACGGCTATTGCGGTTGGGCGCCTCTCCCGCCCGACAGCTTCGTCGGCATCGATTACGGTGGCGATGGCATCGACATTAACGAAGGATTTCACATCGGCGGCGATTGCGACTCCTATTACGATATCGGCGCGGGCTGCTACACCTTCGTGCCGGTCATCTATCTGGGCTATCCGAATTATCGCGGTCGCTTCATCAATCGGTATAATAACTACGCAATCATCAACCACACCACGAACGTCACCAATCTCTACGTCGCCCGAAATGGAGCGCCCAACGGATCAGGGCATGGTCGTTTTTCCAACGTGACCGCAGGCGGTCCTTCGTTCGCCCAAGTCAACGCTGTTTCCAAGATGCCCGTGCAAAAAGTAACGATCACCAGCGCGCGTCAACCCGGCGGTGGTACTTTGAACAATAATTCCCTGGCCCTTTTTGCGCCCCGCCTGAATGCAGGCGCCACCAGTCAGCCCGCTCGTGTTGGAAGCACACTTGGCCAGACCACCGTTAATCGCGGCGTCGATGTTACTCAACCCCTCGCAGTAAATCACAATCTCGCAGCAGCCCCACCCACTTCAAACCAGATTCAACAGGCGCAACTTGCCCAATTCAACGCTCCTCCCCACGCCAAAGTCGTCACGACGGCCACGCCCTCGACTCCTGTTTTGCAAGCACCATTGACTACCTTGAAGCCCATCGCCGCCACCGCCCCGCCGCAACCGCAATCGGTCACTCCTTCAACCCAAACGGTCACGCATAACCCCAGCGGTGGAAACTACAGTCAAACCCGCGTCTATACGCCTTCATCGACTACCCAATATTACAATCCCTTCGTGCATCCGTCCTCAACCACAACCTCGAACGGTACCGTCGTCCACACGCAGGCACAGTCAACTCCTCAAACTCAATCTTCACCTGCGCCCGCCAATAACAGGAATGCAGCTCCCGCCTCTCCGCAACCCAGCTCCCAGCCCCAATACGCTCCCGCGACATCAGGCGATAACCCAAACACCGCCGGCAATCAAAACGGCGGGGGTTATCCCGGTGGCGGCTATCACAACTCCTCCGGTGGAAACGGCAGTAACTCCTGGGGCAATCGCGGCGGCAATCAGCAGCAGAATCACTGATCCTCAGTGGAGTACCCTTCAGTATGTAGCGGCGGTCTATAACCGTTGGTAGCCGCCGCAGGCTCGGCGGCGGTGCCTTTCCCTCCGAGGTAGCCATCGACCGCCGGGCGACGATGGCTTTCTCAGGTGGCTCGGACAACTCGTTGTCCGGGTTCGCGAAGCGAACAGGAGGTCGCTCATGACTTTCATTTTTCTCAGTCAGTCATCCTTGCCCGTCGACGGATCAGTTTTTACTCTCCGTTCCCTATTTTGTAATTTTAAAAATTTGGTAATTTGGTCCTGCTTCCCTTCCCACCTCATTCTTAAACCGAATACGGGGCGAAAAAGCATGTGCCTTTTACCCTCGCCAATGTTACCGTGGAGTTCTTCCCCACCTTAACTTTCCCACCCCCCATGGCCCAATCCCACACCCGAATCTTTCTCGTCCGTCACGGCGCGACCGTCCTCACCGATGAAGACCGCTTCGCCGGCGAAACCAACGTCCAACTCTCCGACGTAGGTCGCCAACAAGCCAGTCGCCTCTCCGCCCGCCTCGCCGGGGAAAAAATCTCCGCCGTTTACGCCTCCAACATGGACCGCACCATGGAGACCGCGCGCATCCTGGCCGAGCCGCACAAACTCGAAGTGCAGCCGCGCCCCGGCTTCCGCGAAATTTCCCACGGCCATTGGGAGCAGATGACTCGCAAGGAAGTCGAAACCAAATATCCCCAGGAAGCCGCCGAATGGGACAAGGACCCCTACACCTTCGCTCCCGCTGGCGGTGAAAGCGGCCTCGCTGTCACGGCCCGCGCATTGCCCACGCTCATTGAACTGGTGCGCACGCACGCCGGCGAAAACGTCATGGTCATCTCCCACAAGGCCACGATCCGCCTCCTCCTCAGCACGCTCCTCGGATTCGATCCCCGCCGTTACCGCGACAATCTCGACCAAAGTCCCGCCGCGCTCAACATCATCGATTTCAAGGACTGCACCCGCGCCCGCCTCACCCTTTTCAACGACACCTCCCACTACACCGAAGCCGGCCTCGCCATCCCCGCCGCACCCACTCCCCGCCTCTCCAAATGGTGGAACGACTCCGTCCCCCACCAAGCCATTTAGCCTATTAATCTGGGCCAGGAAAGGACCGAAAGATAAGTTACGGGTGGGCAGCCTTTTCCCGTGCCAATGCCTGCGCCTTGGCCAGGTTGTTTTGCGCGTTGACATCATGAGGATTCAATCGCACGAACTCCTTGAACTGGGCAATGGCTTCGGTCAGCCGCCCGCTTTGAAAGAAAGCAACGGCGAGATTGTTATGGGCCTCGGCATAGTTGGGATTAATTTTCACGACCGCCTGGAACTCGGCAATCGCCTCGGTCAGCTGCCCGGTTTGTAAACGGGCATTCCCAAGGTTGTAGTGGGCTTCAATCATGTCTGGGGCGATTTTCAGGGCCATTTGGTACTGGTCGATCGCCTCGCTCACCTGTCCCTTTTGGTAAAGAGCGAGGCCGAGGCCATTATGTGCCTCTGCGAAGTAGGGATTGATTTCGAGAGCCATTTGGAACTGTTCAATCGCCTCGTCCACCTGTCCCTTTTGAAACAAGGCCAGTCCAAGATTATAGCGAGCCTCGATAAGGTTGGGGTTGTTTTCCAAGGCATCGCGGAATTGGGCAATCATCTCATCCACCTGTCCTTTTTGTCCCAAAGCCATCCCCATGTAGTAGTGGGCCACGGCATAGAGGGGGTTGACCTTCAGTGCCTTTTGATACTGCGCGATTCCCTGCTCCAGTTGCCCTTTTTGAACGAGAGCCCAGCCTAGGTTGACGTAGGCCAGGACAAAGTCGGGGTGGATTTCAAGGGCCTTTTGGTATTGGACTATCGCGTCGTCCATCCGTCCCTTTTGGAAAAAGGTCAAACCCAGGTTGAAGTGGCCCTCGGCATCATCGGGATTGATTTTCAGGGCCTTTTCAAAATAGGAAATCGCCTCGTCCAACTGCCCCTTTTGCTGAAGATACTTGCCCAGATTAGTGTAGGCCAACCCGCAGGTGGGATTTCGCTCAAGTATCGCGTGATAAAGCGTCTCGTTGTCCGAATACATCCCGCATTGTTGCCAGGTCAAAAGACCCAGCCCCGCGAGCAAGCCCAGCTTCAGTCCCAAGCCCCAACCATTGCCTTCCAGCCCAATCCGGTCCAGTCCCGCAGTCAGTCCGGCTGCAAACAACCCGAGCATGCCCATCGCGCCCAGGTATTGCCAATGATCGGAAACGAACGAATACCGCATCATGAAGAGCACCACGATCAGGATCAGCATCGACGTGGTCATGTAATAGTGCATGAACGCGACCCAGACGCCCTTGCCCACCCGATCGCGCGCCAGCCACAATCCTCCCAGCAGGCCCACAGTCGCCAGCGGATAGAGATATTGCCACCAAGCCCCGGCATCGATGTGCCACCGCGGATATATAAATGTCAGGTCGTACGGAAACAGAAGTTTTCCCAGGTAAAACCAAAACGAACGTCCCGATACCAGCACCCTCTCGATGAACCCGAGCTTGAATTCGGGGCCGGAAGCGCCGACGGAATGTTGCTCGATGTAAATCGTCAGGAGGCTCATTCCGATGGCAATTCCCACCATCGGAATCAATCCGAGTGCATCGCGCGCCGCCACCCGTTTCTTTTGCCACCAAAGGACCAGGAAAAGCGTCGCCGGGAGAAAACTCACCGTTGGCTTGGCCAGCATCGCCAGGGCAAAAAGCACCAGCGCCAAAACGTACCATCCCCGTGCCGGTTTCCCCGCCCGGTCCCGGTCCGGCCTTTCATAAACGCCCAGGCCGGCAAAACGCAGATAGGCCCAGCCCGATCCCAAGGCCAGGCATCCGGAAAGCGTGTTCTTCAATTCCGTCATCCACGCCACGCTCATCACATTGACCGGGTGCAGGGCAAAGAGAGCTCCGGCCAGCAACGCCCCGCGCACGCGCAGGCTCGCCAGCACCTGCCACAACAGCACTGCGGCGATGCCGTGCAGCAGCACGGTCACCACATGATACCCCACCGTGGTCAATCCCCAGAGGTGATATTCGAGCCAGAAGACCGTGAACGTCAGTGGATAATATTGCTCCGTGGCACCCGGGACGAACCAGATTTGCCACAGGCCCTGCCAGGTCTTAAGACTATCGTTGGTCGAAATGTAGGTGTCGTCGTCCCAAAGAAAATCGCCCTGCAGGGATGGAACGTAAAAGAACAGCGTTGCCGCGATGATCGCCAGCGCTGCCAGCGTGCCCGACCGGTCACGGCTCAAACCGAAGGAGGTCAGTGACGCTGCCGTTCCGCTGTCGGGGACATCCCCAGCACCCTCCCGGTTCATCGCCTTCCTTTTCCCGGATCGTTTTGCCATAGGGCTCGCCATTTTGTAGCCCGATCAGCCCCAAACGGCAACGGCTTTGATCCCTCACGCGGAGTTGCACGCTCCCGCAACAAGAACGATGACTTGAAATGTCCCCGCAATTCCACTGTCTCCCCGTTGCGCCCGTCGCGTCGTTGCGCGAAATATCCGTAATGATACCGTTGGAAGGGAGCATCGGCTTAGATTGTGCGATGACAAAAGGCGATGCCTCGGTAACACGCCGGAGGCGTGTCAGCACCCTAGCCGGTGGTTGAGCAGCAGCGACACCACCGGTTAATATGATAAGAAGATTTTATCCCATAAGGGATAACAGCGCAGCGGGCCACCTAACCCGGTCTGGTTAGAGCGGTCTCCTCCTGCGATCCCTCCGGGATCGTTACTCCTAGTTAGTATACCGGTGGTGTCGCTACGCTCAACCACCGGCTACGGTGCTGCCAAACCTTCGGCTTGGACCAGATCAGGCCGGCTACCACTAACCGTGGTAACTCCAAGGTGGCCGTCGATCGCCGAGCGACGGTGCCTTCCTTCCCCCGTTGCGTCCGTAGCGTCGTTGCGCGAAACCCTCCGTCATCGTGAGCCCGTCGCATACACGTGAGACAGGATCGCTTCCGCCTGCCTTTTCACCGCTTGGCATTACATCAGGTAGTGTTAAAACGGACAGGCATGTCTCTCTACCGCTCAACTCGCATTTGGATAATGAGTGTTTGCGTTGTGGTCGGGATAGTTGCCGCCCTAACATGGGCACATTGGCCAGAAGTTCCGCTTGATACGCGGAATCCCGTAACTGAGGTTGTTATATTAAAAGCCGAAAGAGAACTAATCCTCTACTCTGGTACCAAGCTACTAAAAATTTACAAGGTGTCCTTGGGAAGAAATCCGACCGGGCAAAAGGAAAAGGAAGGCGACAAGAAAACGCCTGAGGGAGAATACGTAATTTCCGGACGCAACCCAAAGAGTCCTTTTCACCTCTCTCTGCACATCTCATATCCCACGCTTGAGGAGATCGACCTAGCTCAAAAAAAGGGAATGGATCCAGGAGGCGATATAATGATTCACGGAATAAAAAGGGGATTTGGTTGGATCGGAAAGTTTCACCTGCTTATGGATTGGACTACAGGTTGCATTGCGGTTACGAATCCGGAAATCGAAGAAATTTATCATTCAGTCCCAGACGGTACAAAGGTTGTAATAAGAGCCAACTGATCTGCGCCAGACGGAACGCTCCTTCAAAATCCGTTGCATTTCTTCCGATACTCCCGCACCATGGCAGCTTGCCTATGGAATCAGAGCTTTTGTCCGTTACCTTGCCCGAAAACTTGTCCCCTGTTTTAGCCGAAAAGCTCAAACTCCTCGCCCCCGGAACTTACTGCCTTCATCGCAGTTGGGGTTTTGGAAAAATCAAGGACTGGAATAGTACCACCGAGAGTGTCACCATCGATTTTAAGTCCAAGCAGGGCCACGTCATGCAGTTCGCGTATGCCGCCGAATCGCTGACCCCGCTCGCCCCTGATCACGTCTCCGTCCAGAAGGTCGACTCCCTCGCCGGTCTCCGTGAGAAAGCCGAGAAGGATCCCGTCGCCGTCGTGCAGGACTGCATTCGCAGCCTCGGCGTGCAGGCCACCGCCGACAACATCCAGGCCCTCTTAAGTCCCGACGTCGTTCCCGACGCCACTTATAAAAAGTGGTGGGACAGCGCCAAGCGCGCCCTGAAAAAGAACGGACACTTCTACGTCCCCGGCAAAAAGAACGAAGCCCTCCGCCAACTCGACGCCCCTAGCGCCCTCGGCGAAGGCGCACTCGAAAACCTGCGTCTAGCCAACGGACCCAAGGCCATCCTGCTCGCTCTTGGGCCGGTCGCCAAGTACTGGTCCGAAATCAAGGCCGAGAATATTCTCAACGAAATCGCCGAACTCCTCAACACCACCCTTTCCAAAATCCCCAAGTCGCAATTGCCGATCCAGATCGAACTGGCCCTCGCCCGCGACGAGTTCTTCATCCAGGCCGGACGCGAACGTGAAAAAGGTCCCGGCGCCATCACCGCGCTGACGCCGCAAGGCACGCCCGCCCTCAGCAATCTCCTCGACGCTCTCCCCGGTTCCCGCCAGCCGAAGCTGCTTGAAGCCCTGCGCGTCGGTTTGCCTGAGACTTGGCCCGCACTCTTCCTCACGCTCATTCCCCGCGCGAACGGTCGTGTTGCCGAGGTCATCACCGAAGCATTTCAAGCCGCCAATCGCGAAGCTGAAGTTCAGACCGCCGTCAATCGCTACATCCGCGAGCGCAACATCACCTGCGATTTCCTCTTCTGGCTCTGTAAGAATCGCCTCCCCGTTTACAGCCAGTTGATCGAGCCCCAGTTGTTCATGGCGATTCTCTCCGTGCTGGAAAAAGACCAGTTCTCCGAGATCAAAAAGGGCACCAAGCTTTACGAACTCGTCCTCGGCGACAAACCCCTCATCGCCGCCATCCTCAAGGATGCGCCCGTCGCCGATGTCCGCGACATCACCCGCGCCATCCTGCTCAGCCCTGTGTTCGAAGAGCTCGACAAGCGCTCGCTCCTCGCCGCCATCATCAAGCTTTATCCCGAAGTCCAGGCCATGGTCGTCGGTACCGACAAGACCGCCGCGCCTGAAGCGAAGATCATCGTTTCCTGGCCCAGCCTCAAGCGCCGCGAAGCTGAACTTGAAGACATCGACAAGAACCAGATTCCGCAGAACAGCAAGGACATCTCCATCGCCCGCGGTTACGGCGATTTGCGCGAGAACGGCGAATTTAAGGCCGCCAAGGAAATGCAGACGATTCTCGCCCGCCGCAAGGCCGAGCTCGACTCGATGCTGACCCGCGCCGAGGCCACCGAGTTCTCTAATCCTGATACCTCCAAAGTCACGCTCGGCACCAAGGTTACCCTCAAGGACGTCAAGTCCGGCGAGATCCTTGTGTTCACCATCCTCGGCGCGTGGGACAGCGATCTCTCCAAGGGAATTATTTCTTATCAGACCGCCGTGGCCCGGGCATTGCTCAATCACACACGCGGAGAGCGTATCGAACTCTCCACTGATGAAGGTGGCACGCGCCACGTCATCATTGAAAAAATTGAACCCCACGACATCGACCTGTCCATCCCCTCTTAAGACGTACCATGAGCTGCACCTCCATCACCAAAGTCATTGCCCGCCAAGTCCTCGACTCTCGCGGCAACCCCACCCTCGAAGCTGAAGTTTTCCTCCAGGACGGCACCCGCGCCCGCGCGATCGTCCCCTCCGGCGCCAGCACCGGTGAGCATGAAGCCCTCGAACTCCGCGACGGCGACAAGACCAAATACGGCGGCAAAGGCGTTCTCAAGGCGGTTGAAAACGTCAACAAGAAGATTTCCAAGGCCATCATCGGTCTCGACAGCACCGACCAGCTCGCCGTCGATTCCGCCATGATCAAGCTCGATGGCACGCCGACGAAAAAGAACCTCGGTGCCAACGCCATCCTTGGCGTCTCCATCGCCACCGCGCAAGCCGCGGCCAAGTCGGTCGGACTCCCTCTTTATAAGTACCTCGGTGGGCCCAACGCGAAGACACTTCCCGTTCCTCTCGCCAATGTCGTCAACGGCGGTGCCCACTCGGATGCCCCCATCGATTTCCAGGAATACATGATCGTGCCCAAGGGCGCGCCCACGTTTAGCGAAGCGATTCGTTACGGCGCGGAAGTCTATCATTCCCTCAAAAAAGTTCTCCATGACGAAAAGCTCGGCACCGGCGGCGGTGACGAAGGCGGTTTCGCCCCTCGCTTCAAGTCCAACGAGCACGCGCTCGAAATTCTCGCCCTCGCAGTCAAGAACGCCGGTTACAAGCTCGGCAAGGACATCTTTTTCGCCCTCGACGTCGCCAGCAGCGAATTCTACGACAAGAAAACGAACAAGTACGTTTTCAAGAAATCGGACGGCAGTAAAAAATCCGGCGAGGAATTGATCGCTCTTTACCAGGATCTCGCCAAGCGCTACCCGATCATCTCGATCGAGGACGGCATGGCCGAAAACGATTGGACCGGCTGGAAGAAACTCACCGACGCGATGGGTAAGACCACGCAGCTCGTCGGCGACGATCTCTTCGTCACCAATGTCGAGTTCCTCCAGAAGGGCATCACTCAGGGCGTCGGCAATTCGATTCTCGTCAAGGTCAACCAGATCGGTTCCCTCACGGAAACCTTCGACGCTGTCGAATTGGCCAAGCGCAACGGCTACACTTCCGTTCTCAGCCATCGCTCCGGCGAAAGCGAAGACACGACCATCGCCGACATCGCTGTCGCGCTGAACGTCGGCCAGATCAAGACCGGCTCTTTCTCCCGCACCGACCGTCTCGCGAAATACAATCAACTCCTGCGCATCGAAGAAGAGCTCGGCAACAACGCCGTCTTTGGAGGTACGCTCAAATAGTCAGTATCCGCCATGGCCAGCGCGCGTTTCCTAGATCCAACCAGCATCCCGCTTAAAAGACAAAGCGGTGGGAACATCTGGGCTACGCTTCTCCCGATTATTCAGGGCGCCATCATCGTCGGCGTCCTCTCCGTGGTCGGGCTTCTCTTTGTTCCCGTTCTCCAGACCGAGAATCGGCACAAGACCGAGTTGGCCAAGCTCCAGGTCGAAATTGCCGACGCGCAGGAACAGCAGCATGAACTCCAACTCAAAACCGAGCTCATGAAGAATGATCCGAACTACGTCGAGCACATCGCCCGCGATATTCTCAACATGGGCCGCCCCGGCGAAACCATTCTCCGTTTCGATCCCTATCCTCCCGTCGCCCCCGGTTCCCGATCGACCGCATCGATGCCCACCGGCGACGCTCCCTCGAACTAAATCGGTCATCCTGAGCCTTCGAAGTGGCTATTCAGCCGGCCTGCTACTCTTAAGACCTTCTCGAGCGTAGCGAACCAACTAATGCCCACAAAAATCATTAGTCATCCTGAGTTTGTCGAAGGATCAGTTCTGCCTGCCTTCCTCGTTCCCAAACATCTACACGCGTGCGTGTTTTGCGAACGCCCTTGCTCCCTCGAAATTTCATTTTGCGCTAATTAAGCCCATATCCTCCATTTCCACACCTTTTCCCTCATAAAGAATCTCAACCATTTGCCTTTACCCCATTTCTAACTTCACTTTGGACTCAGGCCTGCTTTAGTAGCAGCAATGACCCCACCGGAGAATGGCGCTCCCGCCGACCCGGCTCCGCAAAGCTGGGTGGCTGACCGCTTCGAAATTCAGGAAATGATCGGCAGCGGCGGTCTCGGCGACGTCTACCGGGCCTGGGACCATCACCTCAATCGCGCGGTCGCCGTCAAACGCGTTCGGATGCAGGTCGCCCAAGACGACCGCAAACTCATTGAGCAAACGTGGCGCGAGGCCATGACCACCGCCTGTCTTTCGCATCCCAACATCGTCACCATTTTCGACTACGGCATCGATCCCGAAGGTGCCTATGTCGTCATGGAACTCATCGAAGGCGAGACGCTTGAGGAGGTGCTCACTCGTGGTCCGCTCCAGTTCGACGACTTCCTCCGTTTCGCGCGGCAATCCCTCGAGGCTATCACTGCCGCGCATGCGCTCGGATTGATCCATCGCGATATCAAGCCCGGTAACTTCATGATCGCCCGGGCCTCCACCGCATCGCTCTTCCAAGTCAAGGTTCTCGATTTCGGCCTCGCGAAATATCTCGATGCCCCGCAACCCCAATCGATCGATCACTTCAACTCGCTCATGGGTTCCGTCCACTACATGGCGCCTGAACAATTTCAGCGCCTGCCCATCGATCATCGCACCGATCTCTATTCCCTCGGCTGCATTTTTTACGAGGCGGTTACCGGACATCCCGCCTTTGACGGCGAAAATGTCACCGAATTAATCGACGCCCATCTCAAGAAGCAGCCCTATCCGATGAAGCAGTTGCGCCGCGACATCGCGCCTCGATTGGAACGCTGGATCTCCCGCCTCATCGAAAAAGATTCCGCAAAGCGTCCGCCCAGCGCCGTCGAAGCCCTGCGCACCATGCCCACCCTGGAACAATGCAGCCACGATCCCGGGCGCACCACCGGAAGCCTCTTCAGCAACATCCTCCATCGCCCCCCGCCACTCTGAGTGTTCAGTTCAGTTTAGATTCGCAAAGCGAACAGGAGATCGGCTTAGACTTTCAAATCCCCCATTAGTCATCCTGAGCTTGTCGAAGGATCAGTTCGGTCTGCCTTTTCTCATCAGGAGCTGATCTTTCGACAAGCTCAAGATGACGGATTGCTGAAGAAAAACTCCCCTCCTTCCCACACTCCATCTCGCGCTAACTCCAATGGGTGCTACAAAATCGAGATCGGCAATGGAGGTGCCTCAGCAAGGGCGCTCCCAAATGGAGTTTGGGAACGAGGAAAAAGGTTGAAGTTAGTTTTACGGCAACAAACGCTGCACAATCTGGCTCAACGTCTTCCCATCCGCCTGGCCCGCAGCCTTGGCCTGCGCCGCTTTCATCACCGAGCCCATCTGCGCTTTGCTCGTCGCGCCCACTTCCACGATCGCTTCCTTCACCAGTTCTTCCATTTTTTCCGGAGTCATCTGCGCGGGCAAAAACGTCTTCAGGAAATCATATTCCAGCTTTTCCTTGTCCGCCAAATCGGTACGCCCCGCCGCCGTATATTGGGCAATCGAATCCTCCCGCTTCTTCACTTCCTTGCGCACCACGCTCAGTACTTCGAGGTCAGTCGGAACCGAATCGGCGCCTCCCTTTTCAATCGCCGCATACTTCACGGCGGACTTCAACATGCGCAGTACGGAAAGTTTATCCGCTTCACGCGCAATCATGGCGGCTTTCAAATCAGCATCAATTTTGGCAACAAGACTCATAGAAGGGCAGTATACGACACTCCGCAATTATGACCAGTGCGCATCTTTAAAGCGACTCGACTGGAGTATGTCGGCTTAATGGAGTGAATATGATTCGACTCGCTTCCTCTTCCCGCTAAAGCAGAATGGAGAATTGTATGAAACGTATCGCTATAATGACCTCGGGTGGGGATTCCCCCGGCATGAACCCGGCCATCCGCTCCATCACTCGCACGGGACTGCACAAGGGCCTGGAAATCTTTGGCATCCGCCACGGTTATCAGGGCCTTCTCGATGACGAATTCATTCCGCTCGATTCCCATGCCGTCTCCGGCCGCATCCGCGACGCGGGCACTTTCCTGGGAACCAGTCGCTGCCCCGAATTCATCAAGGAGGAAGTGCAGCTCCGCGCCTTGAAGATCATGGAGAAGCGCCGCATCGACGGCCTCGTCATCATTGGCGGCGACGGCTCGCTCACCGGCGCGCGCGCACTGTATCGGTACGGACTCCCGGTGATCGGTCTCCCTGGAACCATCGACAACGATCTTTTCGGCACCGACATGGGCATCGGCGTCGATACCGCCCTCAACACCATCATCCATCTCGTCGATATGATCCGGGCCACTGCCGCCTCGCACCGGCGCTGCTTCGTCGTCGAGGTCATGGGCAGAGGGAGCGGCTATCTCGCCCTCATGGCCTGCATCTCCACCGGCTCGCAGGTAGCCGTCATTCCTGAGTTCCGCATGAACATTCCCAAGATCGTTCAAGAGCTGGATCGGCGCTCGACCAATAACCACAACGCCAGCGTCATCCTCGTCGCCGAGGGTGTCTGCCAGGGCGCCGAATTCATGCAACGCTTGGTCGAAGTCGGCAAGGTGAAGCAGGAAGTCCGGCTCACCGTCCTCGGCCATGTCCAGCGCGGTGGCACACCGACCCACTACGACCGTCTCCTCGCCAGTCGCATGGGAGAGATGGCCGTCCTCGCTCTCATCTCCGGCGAAAAAGGGTCCATGGTCGCGACCGTCAACGGCAAGATGCAGCTGCGCGATTTCGATGACATCCTCGACCGCCGCAAGGGCCTCCCCGGCGACGCCATCCGCCTCGCCCGCAACATCGGCATCGAGATCGGCGACGTCGTCGAATCGTAAGGTAGGCGTCGCATCGCGTAGCCGCGCTCGTGAGAGCATGGTCACTTTCGTGGTAGCCGTCGTACCTCCGAGGTAGCCGTCGCACTCCGTGCGACGGTGCCTTTTCTCGGGTGCCCCGGGCTACTTGTTTGCCCGGGCGCGCTCCGCGCGCATGAAGCGTTCCCCCGCAGCGATTTCGATTGAGACCCCACCCCCCATTCCTCTAAAACAGATCATGTCCAAAACATCGCTCGCCATCCTCTGTACCTTCCTGCTCTCCTTTGGAACTGCTTGGTGTCAAAGCGCGGGTTCCTCAACTCACGCCATTAAAACGGGCTCCACTTATCAGGTCTGGTTTTCACCGGACTATATCAATGCGCACGCTTCAATGAGCTCCAACAATCAGTACTACATCCAGATTGATGCGATCGATAGCGCGAACCCCAACTGGGTGCTCGTCGAATTTCCCCAAGCCCCCAATCAATCCTACACCAGCACCCTGGCGGGCAAACGCTGGATCAATCTCAATTTCGTGATGGAGTTGCAAATCTACACGCCGCCTGCCCAATAACCGGTCGATTTGAGGCGCGCGTTTTTGGATCCAAACAAGAGCTCTTCCGCTTTTTTGTGTACTTTTTACTGAAATTAGCTACAAAAGTCTCATTACCAAAAAGTGTCCAAATAGAATCTCTATGAAAACTCTCTGCGCGGCTTGCTTCATTGGTTTTCTTCCCGTTCTGGCTCTCGCCCAAACGGTGCCGCCTCTGGATACCGCCCCGACGACTCCGCCACCTTTTGAGCCGGTTCTGGCCAGCGCACATCAAGGTCCCGGACGTATCGGCGCGCGGATCGAGTACGATAAGGTCACAGGATTGCCCTACATCGCCGCCTTGATTCGGGGCGGTCCCGCTGAAGATTTCGGTTTCCGTGTCGGCGACTTCATCATCAAGATCGACAAGAATTTTACCAACACCCTGACGCCGGAACAGGTCAGCCTCGCTCTCCATGGCGAACCCGGCACCGGTGTGCAACTCACCATCCAACGCGATGACGATCCCAGATATATCGTCCGCTCGCTATCACGCCGCGTCCTTGCTCCCGGATCGCAGGATGTGGTCAATCCGCCCATGAGTGGAGTGGGTATGCCGCCGACCGGCTTGAATAAGCCCTACAACAACTAATTCGTTCCCCTCGTTCCCAAACTCCATTTGGGAACGCTCCTGCTCCTCGCGAAACTCCATTTCGCGCTAATCAATTGGTTCCCTGCCTTCCAATTTGGAAATTTGATCTGCTTCCCCGCATTGATCCTCCTTCGGTTTCTGTTACGCTGACCCTCCCGTGTCTAAGTCCAAAGTATCCAAGTCCAAAAAGAAATCCCGCCCACCCGCCATCGTCATCGGTTCCGGCTTCGGCGGAATCGCCGCCGCCATCCGCCTGCAGGCGAGGGGATACGACACCACCATCCTCGAGATGCGCGACAAGCCCGGTGGCCGCGCCTACGTCTGGGAGCACAAGGGCTTCACCTACGACGCCGGCCCGACCATCATCACTGCGCCTTTCCTGATCGACGAACTCTTCGCGCTCGTCGGTAAGCGCACCGAAGACTACGTCAAGATCGTCCCCGTCACGCCGTTCTACCGCATCGTCTTTCACGACGGGCGGGTCTTCGACTACACCGGTAACGAAGCTGAGATCATCGAGCAGATCAAGAAGTTCAACCCGGACGACGTGCCCGGCTACCTGAAGTTCGTCGAGAAATCCCACGCCATCTTCGACCGCGCCTTCATCGACCTCGCCGATAAGCCCTTCTCCTCCGTCATGGATATGGTCAAGGTCGCACCTGATCTCATCCAGCTCCGCTCGCACGAGTCCGTCTTCAAGCTCGTCTCGCGCTACGTGAAACATCCGCTGCTCCAGCAAGTCTTCAGCTTTCATCCGCTCCTCGTCGGGGGCAATCCGTTCCAGTCCTCCTCCATCTACGCGATGATCCATTATCTCGAGCGCAAATGGGGCGTCCACTTTGCCATGGGCGGCACTGGTGCGCTGGTGCAGGGACTCCTCAAGCTGTTCACCGAAATGGGCGGGAAACTCCGGCTCAATGCGCGGGTAGGGGAGTTGCTCATCACGGACGGCACCGCGTGTGGCGTGAAGCTTGTTTCCGGCGAGGAACTCCCCGCGAAGATCGTCGTTTCCAACGCCGATGTCACCAACTTCTACAAGAAAGCCGTCCCCGCCGCCGTGCGCAAAAAATGGACCGACAAACGCCTCGACGGCATGCGCTACTCGATGGGCCTCTTCCTCATCTATTTCGGCACGAACCGCACCTATCCCGATCTCGCGCACCACAGCATCGTCCTCACCGAGCGCTACAAGGAATTGCTCGAAGACATCTTCCAAAAGAAAATCCTCGCCGACGATTTCTCCCTTTATCTCCACGCGCCCACCCGCACCGACCCGACGCTCGCGCCGCCCGGTTGCGAATGTTTCTACGTTCTCTCGCCCGTCCCCAATCTCGGCGGGAAAGTCGATTGGAACGCCGTCAAGGACCAGTATGCCGATGCTATCCTTGAATCCCTGGAGAAGCTCTGCCCCAATCTCCGCGAACACATCATCAGCCAGATGGTCTACACGCCGCTCGATTTCGAGAAGGACCTCGACGCGCATCTCGGCTCCGCCTTCCAGTTCGAGCCCGTCCTCACCCAAAGCGCCTGGTTCCGTCCCCACAACGTCAGCGAAGACGTGAAGAATTTCTTCCTCGTCGGAGCCGGTACCCACCCCGGCGCCGGTGTCCCCGGCGTCCTCAGCAGCGCCAAGCTCCTCGATCGCGTCATCCCCGCTGCCTAATACCTTCGGTAGCCGTCGCGGGCCCTCGCGATGGTGCCTTTTTCAAGTGGCCCGGACTATTTGAGACCTCTGCAAACTCTCACATTTAGCATTAGTCATCCTGAGCCTGTCGAAGGATCAGTTCGGTCTGTCTTCCTTCCACGGTAGCCGTCGACCTCCGGGCGACGGTCCCTTTCTGAAGGACTCAGCTGTGTCTTATTTTGAATCTCTTGGGTTTAATTCCCCGAAGCTTGCTTCGGCTTTAGGGGTAGCCCGCGATCTCCGAGCGCGGGTCGGCGCCTTCCTCCGAGGTAGCCGCCGCTGTCCCTAGCGGCGGTCCGTCGAGAAAAAACGCACCCCCAATAGGGACAGCGGCGGCTACCTTAAAATGCCTCGGAGCTTGCTCCGGGGTTCTTTACTAAGCGCTCGAATTCTCGCCCTCAAACCATTTCAAAAGTTCAGCGACGACGAGATCGTGTCCTTTGCGATTGGGATGATTACCCTGCGACATCAACTCAGACAACTCACCTTTCGCAGATACATACCCCTTCGTTGCGGCCAAGCTATCCGCCAATCCAACCATATATTGTTGGGCGAGTGATCGAATGAGTTCCGCGTGCTGGTTCAAGGGATCGGCGGGGTCTTCCAGATTGGCGTCAAGATCACCGGTCGGAGTCAAGAGGATGACCTTGATTTGCTGGGCCAGCGCTTTTTCGATCATGCTGGCCCATGCCGCCTGAGCTTTTTCCAAGCCGATTCCGCGGTCATTGAGCCCGTAATCAATAGTGAGGACGTCAGGACGATGCGTCAGCACCTCCTGATCAAACCGGGCGGCTCCGCTTTCCGAATTTTCTCCGCCGATGGCCGTGACGATGACGTTGATCACCGCATGTGGAAACCGGCCCGCCAGTTGCGCGTGGAGAAGATGTGGATACGCGTTCATCGTATCGACGATCGGAGTCTTGAAGTAGCCCGCCGGGACGCTGTGCCCGTGACAAACGATGTTCACCGTGCGGTTGTCGGGCCAGTCCTTTTTTAGAAGCACCAGGATGTCGGACAGATAGCTCATATCAGGCTGCTATGCTCCACTCCTTCCGCGAAAACCAAAGCCCAATTTCCATAACATCCCGCAGGGATGCCAGCCCTAGCCGGTGGTTGAGCGTAGCGACACCACCGGAACGACATCATCAAAAGCCCTTCACCCCGGAGGGGTGACAGCCTCTATCCAACCAACACACCCTCTTCGTTCATCATCGGCACAATCGAAAACAAATCCCGCTGCGCACAAAACGGCACATCTTTCCCAAGGTCCACCTTCACCAATTCCTGCCCCGCTAGGCTTCCCAACAAAGCTCCCGCGAGATCCCGCCACACTGAACGATAAAGCGAAACCAGCGCGTGCTCCTGGTCCAACGCCTCCGCCAAAGCTCCCGCCACCACCGCGTCATCATAACCGAAGTGGCCTTCATACCCCGCGCAAACAATAATCCACGGTGGCCCCAACTCCCGCAGCCGCGCCGCCACCGCATCCAGGTTGAGCAACCCCACCGTCATCACCGCCCGAGCGCCCCGACAAGCCGCCAGCGCCTGCGTCCCGTTGGTCGTCGTCAGGATCACGCGTCGACCCACCACCCGTTCCGCCGTAAACTCCTCTGGAGAATTACCCAAATCAAAGCCCGGCAACGGCTGACCTCCGCGCTCACCCGCCAACACCGCCTCGGGATCGCGCGCCTTTAAAACGAAAGCGTCCGGCACATCCGCCACCGGTTGCACGCCCGATGCGCCATTCGCCAGCGCCGTCACAATGGTCGAAGTCGCCCGGATAACATCAATCACCGCACAAGCCGATGCCCGCAAATATTCGCTTTCCAACGCGCGCCATTGCGAAGGCAAATAACAAATAGCGAGATCACTCATGGCACAACAAACGAACGCGCCATCAACCGCGCTTATAAAGCGCCGCATCCAGAATCGACCAAATGTGAATCAGCCAACCAAGAAGGAAAACCCAAAGAATGGCCGCCAGGACAAATTGGATCAACGCCATGATGGGACGCCCCTGCACCAATTGCCCAAGACCGGGAATAAAGAAACTACAAATCGCCGCAAGTACATTGCCAGTGGAACCGGGACCGTTTGACATAATTCTCCTTGGTAAAAATCCTCCCTTAAAAAAGCCCGTCCTCCCGCCCTTGTCGAGGGCTCTCTAATAAATTTATTAGCGCCCGAGGGACGACGCCTCAACCCTCGTTCCCAAACTCCTTCACGCGTGCGTGTTTGGGAACGCCCTTGCCGGCGCAACTCCAGTGCACCCATCCGACCTATCAGACCCATAAGACCCATCGCATCCTGACTTGAGCCCCACCCCCATAAAACCTACGCTCACCCCGTGAACATCCATACGCCCGCGTTTACCCGACGCCGGTTTCTCCACGCCCTCGGACAAGGCGCCCTCCTCGCCGCTCTCCCCGGCCAACTTCTCGCCGACGAGGCCCACGCCGTCACCATCTCCATCCTCCACACCACCGATCTCCACGGCCACATCCTGCCCACTATCGATTACAACAATCATCCCGACCTCGGTGGCCTAGCCCGTTGCGCCACCCAGATCCGGCAATGGCGCCAAGCCAATCCCAACTCCATTCTGCTCGACATCGGCGACATCTACCAGGGCACCGAAATCGGCCTGCGCACGCAAGGCGCAACCATGATCAAGTGCCTCAACGCCCTCAACTACGACGCATGGGTTGTCGGCAATCACGAATTCGATTGGGGCATGGAACCGTTCACCGATTCCGTGAAACTCTCCTCCATGCCGGTCCTCTCCGGCAATTCCCTGCTTGAAGGCAAGCCCGTCGGAACACTCGACGCATCTGTCGGTCCACTCTCGAAAATCAAACCTTGGCTGTTCAAGGAAATTGCCGGTTTTCGCATCGTCATCATCGGTCTGACCACTCCCGCACTCTCCACTTGGCTCCCGCCCGAAAATCTGTCCGGCTTCGAGGCGCTCGACCCCATCGAATCCCTGCGTAATCTCCTGCGCGAAGTAAAGACACTCAAACCTGACGCCATCGTCCTCGCCGGTCACATGGGCCTGACCCGAGAGGACAATTATGCCAATCAAGTCGGCGCGCTCACCCGCCAATTCCCGGAACTCACCGTCTATCTCGGCGGCCACACTCATCAAAATTATTCGAGCGAGATGGCCCACAATGTCCTCTACACCCAGGCCGATCACTACGGCATTTACGCCGGCAAAGTCGATCTCACCTTCGATCCCATCACGCGCCAATTGTTAAAACGCGAGGCCATCACCGTCCATATGGACAACACCTTTGCGCTCGATCCGCTTGTATTGTCGCTCGCCCAAACCGATCTCGACGCCGCAAATCTGGTCATGGCCCAGACCATCGGAGAACTAACCGAGCCATTCGGCATCACCTCAACCTTCAGCCAACCCAGCGAGGTCGAGCGGCTCATCGGCAGCGCCATGCGAGCATCCTTGCGCAAACAAAACTGCGAAGTCGATGCCGTCGTCCACGGCCTTTTCGATAGCACGCCTCCGCAAACGGCCGGACCCAAAACCGTGGCCGACGCCTGGAACATCCTCCCCTACGAAAACAAAATCGTGACCATCGACCTCTCCCGCGATGACTTCCTCGCCCTCGTGCGCGACCTCAGCTCCGGTTCGGCGCGCGATTTCCGCAACGTCATGGGCGTGCGCGTCGTCGGCACGACAGATCTCGGCACATTTCACGTCGACAATCTGCTCAGCGCTGACGGCTCTCCTCTCCCCGTCAAGCCAACCTATCGCATCGCCCTCAACTCCTACGATTCTCAATCCGCCGGTCAACGTTTCCCAATCGTGGGACGCCTGGTAGCACGACCTTCCAGCTATCGCCTCCTCCACGACATCGAGATTCGCGACGCCCTCATCGACTTCTTCGTCACCCGCCAAAAGATCAGCCGCGGCTCGCTTCTCGTTTAGGCCTTCAGCGCTGCCAGCCGTTCCTTTTCCTTGGCGGCAAGCTCCATTTGGCGGGCAACGCGATCCGGCACAAGTTTCTGACGCGACGCTGTGGGCTGAAAATCATAATGATCAACCCCAAGTGCCCGCAGCACGGTCCGCTCCATCGGAGAATAAGCGGAACCGTCCGAGCGACGGTCATAGCGCATCGGCTCACTCAATTGCCCGGGAGGATTGATCATGAACCGTGCTTCAGGTCTATGATTGAAACTCGAGGTGTGGAGCGTAAAGGGATGAAGCAGGAACACATCTCCCGCACTGCCCGTTGTCTCACGAAAATCATGACAATTCGCAATAAACTGCTTGTTCGGAAATCCATTGGGATCGACTCCCTCGGGATGATCGGCGAGATAGCGCGCAACCATCGAAATCGAATCGCACGCGATGAAAGTGCCTCCGCCTTTCGGGTGAATATCGCCGAAGAGAACTACGATCAAAAGCGATTGCTCCGGACTGTCGAGAAAGTGGAGAAAAAAATCACCATCCACATGCCAGCCACCGATCTCAGGCCCGGGAGCTATCCACGGCTTGTCCCGGCCAAGACCATAATTCGCGATGAAGCCATTCCCCCAAGTCATATCCCGGGAAACCCGTTCCTCACCGCCGCAAAGCTCGCAAATGGCGGCATAGGCGTAGGGGGAAAAATCGCGCACGGGAATTAATTCCGAATTTGGCATGTGAATCTTATCGTTCGGCCAGGTCGAACGATCCGTGGGCGAAATGCCGTTGCGTACCCAGCTTTCCTCTACCCAGCGATGGGCCGTGCTACCCGGCGCGGTATCGAAACAATTTTTTAAGTGAACAAAGCCGTATGCGAGGAAGTTTTCGAGGTCCGCCGCGCTCAGCACCGATGACTGAACAGGAGATGACGAGGTCATTTGTGTGGGCTAGACATAACTCAAATTTTCAGCGCAACAAGCAATCACTGGAAATAGGCCCTGTAAAAAGGCTCCCATGCAACTCATCTAAAAGCTCTTACGCCGATTATTGCATTTATGAAATCATTCGGATCGTTATCGGGTAACGATAAAATCCACCCTCGGACGCCTTAATGGCCGCGATAATCGCGCAAATGAACGCCATGATTCCCAGCGCGATATACATAGGAATGCCGATCAAAATGAAAACGAAAGGAAAGGTGCAGATGCTGTAAATCAAAAGCGAGATATGAAAATTCAAGACCTCCTTGGCGTGCGCGGCCACCAAGGCTGATTCATCTCGCTTCACCAGAAAAACGATGAACGGTAGAATGAAACCGACGCCGAGGATCAGCGAGAGATGACATAGGATGATCCAAAGCTTGTCGTGGCTTTGCTCCGAAGAGGTGGACGGCAATGGCGGAGTTTCCATGAATAATAAAGTGGGCCCGGCGGGATTTGAACCCGCGACCAAGCGATTATGAGTCGCCTGCTCTAACCGCTGAGCTACAAGCCCGGTAAAAGCAAGATAAGGGCAGACAGGCTCATTCGTCGAGACCGGAGGCTCCCTCGTTCCCAAATTTCATTTCGTACCAATCGTCTGTTCCCTTCCCCAAACCCTCTTAATCCCATTCCCCCCTTCATCAACCTTCATGTCCCTCATGTCAAAAATTCCGTAATTCCGTTAATTCCGTCCAAACCTTCCCCTTTCCAATTTAGTAATTTAGAAAATTTGGAAATTTGGCCCTGCTTCCCTGCCTTCCCCCAATCCTGTAAATCTTGTTAATCCTGTCAAAATTTCCCCTCAAAAATAAAACGGAAATCCCATCTGCTTGAACGCTTCCTTGTCTTCCTTCAGATATTTATCGCCCAGCGCATCAAAACCCTTCTTCGCCTTGAAATCGGCCAGGAACGCATTCACCTGCTTTTCCAACTCCACGTTTCCCTTGCGAATGCCAATTGCCCACGACTCATGCTGGAACGGCTCCAGCAATCCTCGCGTCGTATCGGGATGCTTCTTGGCGAATTGATAAATCGACATCTGGTCATAGATAAACGCATCGGCCTTGCCCTGCACCACCTCGAGCGCGCAAGCCGTGTCCTGCTCCAGCGGCAGCACCGTCGCATTTTTAAAATGATCATGCGCGTAAATCGCGCTCGTCGTCCCGGTCTTAAGCACCACAATCACGCCCGGCTTATCCACATCGGCAATGCTCTTGATCGGACTGTCCTTCTTCACCAGGATCGAGAGCCCCGTGCTCAGGTAGGGATCGGAAAAATCGATCGACTTGCGCCGCTCATCCGTCGCCGTCATCGAGGAAATAATCAGATCGATCCGACCTGTCTTCAGCGCGGGGATAAGCCCCTCAAACGGCATGTTCTCAATCTGAATCGGACGATGCAGATACTCGCCCAATGCATGGGCCATATCGACGCCCACCCCGGACGGATTTCCCGCCGCATCGGTCATCTCAAATGGCGGATAATTCAGCTCCATACCAATGATCAGCGGCTTGGCGGAATCCTCCGCCCACGCCACGTTCATCAAAGCGCAAGCAGCAACCACCATGACCAGCAGCCATCCGATCTTGATCCAATCGCGTTTCATAATTTTTTACTGTAGCGACGCCCTACGAGTGTCGCACTCCAATTCCGAGGTAGCCGTCGTACCCTTCAGTTGTAGCGGCGGTCTATGACCGTCGTGCCTTCCTCCTTCGTTGCGTTCGTTGCGCGAAACCTGTCTACCTCCTTCCCAGCAACTTTGACACCATAGCCAGCGACGATCTAACTTGGCCCGGATGATCATCCGTATCGTGGGAGCAATCTCGATGGCCTTCTTCTTTGCCTCCAAAGCTTTCAGCGCAACTCCCGCCCCCACCCTCACTTCCGTACTCGATCCCATCCGCGTCAAATATAACGTACCCGCATTGGCCGGAGCCATTTTCACCACGGACAAATTGATCGAAATGGCCGCTGTCGGCGTGCGCAAGGCCGGCACAACCATTCCCGTGACCACCGACGATCTGTGGCATCTCGGCTCCGACACAAAAATGATGACCGCCCTGTTGGCGGGAACCTACGTCGTCGAGAAAAAACTTTCCTGGGACGACAAAGTCATCTCCTATTTCCCCGAACTGGCCGAAAAGGTCCCGCCTGCCATGAAAGAGATCACCATCCGCCAAGTGCTTTGGCATCAGGCGGGCTTGTCCGAAAACCTTTCGCTCGTGAGCCGTTTTTTCCTCAGCGGATCGCCCAGCCAGCAAAGGCAGATGGCGGTGGCATCTATTTTGGAATCGCCTGCCTACACACCCGGGACTTTTCATTATGCGAATAACGACTACATCCTCATCGGGGCCATCCTGGAAAAGATTGGCGACAAGCCGTGGGAAGACTTGATGCGCGAACGTATTTTCGTTCCGCTGCACATGGATTCTGCCGGGTTCGGTGGAACGGGGACGGTCGGGCAGATCGATCAGCCCTGGCCTCACTTTGCCAGCGGCATTCCTGCGCCGTCGAATGGCCCCGATACCGATAACCCGGCTTACATGGGCCCGTGTGGAAATGTTCATCTTTCCATGCAGGACTGGGCGAAATTTCTTATCGATCAATTGCGCGGCGGCACCGGGATGAAAGCGCTGCTTCCGAACGAAATTTACGAGGCCATGCAACCCGAGGCGCCTGCTTCCGGAGATGGTTACGGGTTCGGTTGGGGCGTATGCACGCGCGATTGGGCTGGAGGCAAGGCGCTCGAGCACGCGGGATCGAACGGGATGAACTATTGCGTCGCTTGGCTCGCGCCCGGAAAAAAGTTCGGCATCCTCGTCTGCTGCAACCAAGGCGGCGACACCGCCGCCAAGGCCTGCGACGAAGCCGCTTATGCGATGATCCAACGCTACCTCGCCAAGCCCTAAGGTAGAGACGCAAGCCCCCTCACGCCCCCTTTCCTCGTTCCCAAGTTGCACTTGGGAACGCACTTGTCCGCGCAATTCCATTGCTCCCCTTCCGTAATCCTAAGCTCGTCCAAAGATCAATTCTGCCGGCCTGCCACTCTTAAGACCCTCTCAAGCGTAGCGAACCGACCAATGCCCACTAAAATCATTAGTTATCCTGAGCCAGTCGAAGGATCAGTTCTGCCTGCCTGCTACTCCTAAGACCTTCTCGAGCGTAGCGAGCCAACCAATGCCCACTAAAATCATTAGTCATCCTGAGCCCGTCGAAGGATCAGTTCTGCCTGCTTGCTACTCTTAACACCCCCTCGATCGTAGCGAGCCAATCAACGCCCACTAAAATCATTAGTCATCCTGAGCTTGTCGAAGGATCAGTTCTGCCTGCCTGCTACTCTTAAGTCCTCCTCGAGCATAGCGAGCCAACCAATGCCCACTAAAATCATTAGTCATCCTGAGCTTGTCGAAGGATCAGTTCTGCCTGCTTTCCTCGTTCCCAAACTCTATTTGGAAACGCACTTGTCGCGTAACTCATTGCTCCTTCCGTCATCCTGAACCTGTCGAAGGTAACGATATACTACGCGCACCACGTTGACAAAATACCTTTAGCATGACCCACACTATTATTTGCCAAACCTACTGGAACGAGACAAGCGGTGAGGATTTCGCGCTTGAAGTGGAAATCCCTAGCCCCGCGACCAACGATGCTTCGCTTCTGCCACAACTTCATCAGGGCCATTCAGGCGAATCGTTAGCTCTCCCTCTTTATCCGAATTTACCACCTCAACTTTTAGCTGATCCGATCCCGGAAAAGTCAGTTTCCGATTAATCGTCTCCTTGAGTTTACGCTCAGCGGCCTCCATCAGTTTTTTGTACAGCGCGTCCCCATCAAAGTGAGTTGAGACCGTTATCTTCATTCTGCGAGGCTGCGCCTTTATCCCTAAACAGCAATCATATCAATCCATCCGAATAGGAGGATTGGAGTTATCACGTGAGAACTTTGGTTACGTAGCGTAACCAGACTAGTCCTGTTAAGTTACTTAATCCGTGAGCTCCGATTTATCGGAATGCACGGAAGTCAAAGTCACTTTGACTTCTTCTGTGCTTTTTCCTTCTTCCAATCCTATTCCCGCTTGTCGATCTCAGCCTTAGGAGCGAATACAACGCCTTGAGCTAGGGCTGGAACTTCTAGAAGGGGGTTGGTTCTGTTTTGAAATGGCTACTCACCTTTCCCCTTTTCTTGCGAAGTTAGAGACATTTGCTGTGGCGCGTCTTTCAAGATTTTCGCCTGTTCTCCCGCGTATTGAATGTATTTTAGAAGAACCACCTTTTTTATCCGTTCTTCCGGCATTTTAGTTGTGCACTGCAACTGGCTCATCAAATCGTCCAATTCGCGAAATAGAGGTTCACAGTCCTCGGATTTCGTCGTGTCGATCCGATATTTAAGGGACAAAATCAAATCAAGGAGTTTTGGGGCGTGCATTTTGGAGGAGCGAGCTTATGTCTTCCTCAATGCTAGCAGTCTCCCCAAGTGCGAACCATTGCTCGTACTTATCCCGAAGATACCGAACATTAAAATCGACGAGTTCGCGGGAACTCTTGATAGGCGTCAAATCAATGGTGGATGATGAAACTAGTCCCGCAACAATGTTCTCTCCATAAGCCATAAGAGTAGTGAGCACAGCTCTGTACCGAGGCTCTACAAATTTACGATTAGTGGGAGTCAAGCGAGAGTAGGGAATCTCAAGCTTCTTGAACATGTTCATCAAAAGAAACCACTTCGGGATTTCTGCCATGATCCGCTCTTCTAAGTCCGCGGGCACAATCTCGCGCAAAGCTTTTTCCACAACGGCGAGCTCATCGCCCAATTGATTGACCTTGTAGTTGTCCGTGTTTTTGTCAGAGGTGATAGGCATGGGGGACTTAGGAACGTACTACGGATTCCGTTGGGCTGCAATACTGATTCATTGTCAATTGTTACAATTGTTAGAGGTTATATGTCGCTTCCATCTCTTCTGACTAGGCTTGCATAAGAGACCCTTCCACCAGACCCTTTCCAGTCAGGCATCATATCTGAGACTCGTTCCAAAGATGCCAGAGACGGCCTTAAGTAACTGACCTCCATCCGCATCCGAGCCACCAAAGAAGAAGACTGCACCTGCTTTGACACTCCGTCGATTCGGGGGCTACTATGAGGACGATGAGCAAAATTGTTGGCATTGATTTGGGGACGACCAATTCCCTGGTGGGCGTGATGGATGCGGGATTTCCTGTGCTGGTGGCCGATTCCGAGGGACGGCGGCTGACGCCTTCCATCGTGCATTTTCCGGGAGCGGGGCAGACGCCGTTGGTCGGTGCGGCGGCGAAGCGGATACGCGGACTGAAGCCGAAGGAGACGGTTTCCTCCATCAAGCGGTTTATGGGGCGGCGGGGTAGCGAGATTTCGCGCGAGGAAATGATTGTCAGTTATCCGGTGACGGGAACGGGCAACGAGCCGGTGCGGGTTGAGTTGCACGGTCGCGCGTGGTCGCCGGAGGA
>JABDHJ010000028.1 GCA_013285645.1 Verrucomicrobiota bacterium
TGCGGGAGCGCCGGGATTTATAAAGGTGCAGACACCGGGGCAGACTGCCGCAACCGATATTGCCCTGGGCGATGTGGATGCGTTGGTGCTTTCCTCCGACCCGCCGCAAACGGTCAACCATGGGCCCACTCTCTTGTATGCCGACGGAACGATTCTTCATGGGCCTCTTGAATCGATTATCAACGGGCGCGCAACCGTCACGACTTCATTCACGAAACAGCCGTTGATGTCGCAAATGGATCTGCCCCGCCAGTTGCTCATCAAGGACCCCACATCTGTAGACAAGGCCCCGGAGCCGCCGTTGGAAACCCAGGACAAAATCGTCATCCAGGAAACGACGCTCCACGGCAAGCTTGAAAATGCGGGAGATGCGTTGCCCCGCTGGATGCCCATAGGGGGAATTAAATCGTCACGACCAACCAGCACATTCGCCAGCGAGATCACTCGGTCGTTGCCGGCGGACGCCGCGCTGCACGGCGATCCGGCTTTGTTTTACCTGAGTTCGGGCGACGTACTGCCGGGAACATTGAAGTCCCTGGACCGGTCCGGAGCCGAATTCGAATCGAGTCTCATGGCCCCCAGAAAACTTCCGTCCAGCGAGCTCAATGCCATTCAGCTTGGCGTGTCGGCCCAGACAAACGTGTCGGGCTTTGGGGATGCCGGTTGGCGCATCGTGAAGGGAAACGATAAGTCCGTCCGAAGGGCGAATGGCAATCTGGAAATGGATGCGGGGACACTCATTGCCTATCCGTCGCTCATGCAAAGCAGTGAAATCAGTTTCAAATATTCTTCCAGTGGTTTTTCGGCGACGCGGCTCCGGTTGTTCTGCGCGGGAACAGACCCCGCGCATTCCATGAACATTTTGCTCGGCAATACCGGCAATCAATTCATCTCGGGACAGGAATCGATGGATGGCCAGTTTGAAAATCAAAGTCAAATCAGGACCAGGCCCGGCGAAGCGGTCTCGGTGCGCCTTTTGATTGAGGAAAACGAAATCCAATTATTAGTTAATGATGTTCTCAGCTCACGATTCCCGGTCGATCCCGCAAAATGCGCCGGGTCCGGCTTCATGATCGAGCCGGCAAGCGTCTGGGGAAACGGTATCTTTCCCATCGCGCTTTCCAATTTCTCCGCCATTTCAGCTCCCGGCCACACCTGGCTGCCCGAGGTCAGCAGCGACATCAAGACGCAGGTATTGACCGTGCCACGATTCCAAAAAAACGATCCGCCACGGCACCTATTGCTCGCGTCAAACGGGGACGTGCTGCGCGGCGAAATCGAGGCAGCCACGGACACCACCTTTGGATTCCGCAGTGGTCTCGAAGAACTCAACGTGCCGCGCGACCGCGTCCGGGCCGTGATCTGGCTGAAGCAAATCGATAAGGATTCCCCGACCACCCCCGCAGCTCCTTCCGCTCCAAATCCGCTCGATCACAGGATCGATCGGCAGATGATGTTCATGGTATCCCAGCCGCAGCCGCTTATTTCCTTTCTCCAGGCACAGGACAGCAATCTGAAAGTTAAACTTCCCGAGGTGACCCACACGCGCGGAGCCCAGGTGCGGTTTCAGTTTAATTCCCAGACCATTGGAGAAGCGCTCAGGCAAATTTGTTCGTTGTTCGATCTGACCTATCATCAAGAGGCCGACGGCACGGTCGTTATTGAAACGCCGGTCCTGACCACGACCACCCTTCCGCACAAGACTTACTGGCTCAAGCCAGACGCGATTCCCAAGACTCCATCCGTGCAGGAAATTCTCACCGCGAAGGGCATCACTTTTCCCAGGGACGCCTCCGTCCAATGGCAGCCAAAGGCTGGCTTGCTCACCATGACGAACACGGCTGAAAATCAGGACAAGCTGGCAGCGTTGCTCAACTCCGATTTCGGTGGCAGCCAGGGATCACCCACCCACTGGCTGCTGCTCACTAGTGGCGCGCGGCTCGCCCTGACGGTGGACAAGTTCGAGCACGATTACATCGTCGGGCACAATCCCGTTTATGGCTCCTGCAAGGTGCCGATGGCGCAAGTCGCTGTCATCCGCACCTCGGCCCCAGAACCGACTCCCACGAGTATATCGATGGAAAATTGGCAGCTCGTGGCCGCGCCGGAACCCGTGCTGCCCGAGACGGGCGGGGAAAGCTCGCCCCTTTTGGGCAAGGATGCCTCCACCTTCAAATTGCCGCTGCTCGATGGCGGAGATTTCGATTTGAACGCGGAGAAAGGCCACGTCGTGATCCTCGATTTCTGGGCCACGTGGTGCGGACCCTGTATCAAATCCCTTCCCGGACTGATTGAGAGCATGTCTTCATTTCCGGCCGACCAGGTCAAACTCATTGGAGTGAACCAGGGCGAAGCTCCCGCGCAAGTGAAACGCTTTTTGGAAACCAGGGGGCTCAAATTATCTGTGGCACTGGACGCCGATCAAAGCGTCGGACAAAAATACGGGGCGGATGCGATTCCTCATACCGTGATCGTCGGCCCGGATGGAAAAGTGGCTTGGACGCACACCGGATACGACCCGGACAGCGACACCGAAGCCTCCGATGTAGTGAAACGATTGCTGCAACCTCCCTCGCCCGCCAATGCTCCCGCAAAGGAAACGACCCAATAATCTCCCCTTATGGTGCAAGATCATCAACGACTGGAATTCGAACTGCGCGTGTCGAACAGTCCTCGGGCACTGGCCACCATCAAATCTTTTGTGCACGAGATTTTGCTGCACGACGCGATCAACGAAACGACGAGCGAGGGTCTCAGGCAATTGATCATGGCCCGCGTTTCGGACGCCATTGAGAACGCTTATCCGCCGGGTGAAACCGGAACCATTGCGCTCCACGCTTCCCACGACAATACGGCTTTGGTTGTCACGATTCGTGATTACGGCTTGCCCCAGGATATTCAAAAGTTGGAAGCGGGCCTGCATGCGACGGATGCCAGTCTGCAAAAACAAGTATTCGGCCTCGACTGGGCCAAGACGGCGGATGAACTGCACTGGATCAGCTACGGCCCGGAAGGAAAGGCCCTGCAAATCACCAAGTGGTGTCACGAAATCGACATCACTGCTCATCCCGAAGCCGGAAACCTGGAGCCCTTTCATTCCGCCCCTCCCCTTGCGCCCGAGCAGGAATATGAGATTCGAAGAATGCAGCCGGACGAAGCCGTTCAGGTTTCCCAACTGATCTACAAGGCCTTTGGCTGCAGCTACTCGAACCCCGATGTCTATTACCCCGAGCGGGTGGCTGCCCTGAACGAAAAAGGAAAAAATCTCTCCTTCGTCGCCGTCGCGGCGGACGGCAGGCTGGTCGGTCATTACGCGCTGGAGTTCAACCAGACGGGACCCGTGGCCGAGGGCGGCCAGGCGGTCGTCGATCCAGCACATCGCGGTCGAAAGCTCCTTGATCGCCTGAAGACCGCCGCGATCAACGAAGCACGGGAACGCCGACTGGCCGGCATGTATGGCGATGCGGTGACCGTTCACACTTTCACCCAAAAATCGAATATCGATCACGGCGCGCGTCTCTCCTGCGTGAATCTCGGCATGTCACCCAAGTCCGAAAATTTTCGAGGCATAGCAACGGACGCCCAACCACAACGCGTCACCTGCCTCCTCTATTTCCTCTGGCTCGGCGCACCGTCCCCGCAGACGATTTTTGCCCCGGCCAACCAACAAGAGGCGATCGCCAAGCTTTATAAAAATCTCGAATGCCCGGTGACCTTCGGCGAAGAAAAAGCGCCTGAAGGACATGGCGAACTGATCATTGAACTCGATGCCGGGGCCGCCGCCGCTTTCCTTCGCGCGGAACTGGTCGGGCAGGATACCGCCGCCGCGATTCGCCACGCCAAACGCGAGTTGATCGAGCACTCCCACGTCGAAGTTATCTATGTGGAACTTCCCCTCGCACAACCCGGCATGCCGTTAACGGCGCAAAATCTCGAGAAGGAAGGGTTTTCCTTCGTCGGCATCGCTCCGCAATTCAGCCCCAAGGGTGATCTCTTGCGAATGGTCTATCTCACCGAAGAACTTGCACGGGAACCAATCCACGTCGAAGAGGAGATCGGTCGCTGGCTCGTCGATTACGCCCTGGCCGAGCGCCTCCGCGTAAATGACAAAAATCCAACCTGACATCACAAAGAATTCGTCGGTTGGTAGCCGTCATACTCTGTTGGTAGCAGCCGCAGGCTCGGCGGCTGTGCCTTTTCTTCAGAGGTAGCCATCGACCGCCGGGCGACGGGGCCTTTCTCATCGAAAATCACCGACTGTCGCCCGGCGGTCAACGGCCACCTCTGAAAAGTCCCAAAGCTCATTGCTCTCTTAAAATCTTAGTTGCATTTTCAAACATTTGTTTGAAACTGTTGTTTGACTATGCCGCGACCTTCTTCCCCCCGCCCAACCCCGGAAACACGCGATCTCATCCTTGAAACCGCCGGACGCATTTTTGCCCGCAACGGTTTTCGCGCGACAACCGTGCGCCAGATCACCCGGGAAGCCGGCGTCAACCTGGCTGCGGTCAATTATCATTTCCGAGACAAGCAGGAACTCTACGTCCGCGTCCTTCAACTCGCCCATCAGGCGGCGGCGCGAACGGCAAAAGCCGACTTGGTCGGTCCGCCGGAGAAAAAGCTCCTCGCTTTCATCCATGGCTTTCTCGATCACCTCTTCGATCCGCAACGCCCCGAGTGGCAGGGTCGCCTCATCGCCCGCGAAATGGCCGAACCGTCCCCTGCCCTCGACCGCCTCGTGGCGGAATCGATTCTCCCCGTCAAGAAACGACTTTCCCGCATCGTCCGCGATCTCCTCGGCCCCGGCGCAACCGAGGCGCAGATGCGAAAGATCGCCTTCAGCATCCTCGGGCAATGTCTCTTCTATGTTCATTGCTGCGAGATGACCAAACGCCTTTTCCCCAAGGGATTGGACGAGACCCATGACATCGCCGCACTGACAAACCATGTTTTCCACTTTTCCATCGGCGGCATCACCGCAATCCGGCGGCAGATCAAATCGAAAGCAAAAACCAAAAAGAAAAATGTCTCATGAGCACCGAACCCTCCCACGCCAAAAAGCGACCCTCCCACGCTAAAAGACCTGTCTCGCAAAACCCGACCGTCCGCATCGTCGCCCTGATTGTTCTCTGCGTCGTACTCGCCTGGGGCGGCTACACGTTGATCCGTTCCTTCTTCTATCAATCGACCGATGACGCGTTTATCGAGGGCCACGTGATGACAATCGGCACCAAGCTCTCGAACACCGTCAGCGAAGTCCTCATCGACGACAACTACGAGGTGAAGAAAGGCGACCTGCTCGTTCAAATCGATCCCCGCGATTACCAGGTGCAACTGCACCAGGCCCAAGCCACCTACGATAAAGCCAAGAGCGACTACGACCGCGATAAAGGACTGGACGGCACGCAGGCCATCTCGAAGGAGGACCTCGACACCACGAAGGCCGCCTGCGACGTGGCCTCCGCGCAACTCGACCAAGCCAAACTCAACCTCGAGTACACCCGCATCACCGCGCCCGTCTCCGGTCGGATCACCCGCAAAAATGTGGAACCCGGCGATTACATCCAGACCGGCGAAACTCTCTTCTCCATCGTGCCGCACGAAATTTGGGTGATCGCCAATTTCAAGGAAACGCAACTCACCCACATGACTCCAGGTCAAACCGCGACCATTCGCATCGACGCCTTTCCGGGACGTACTTTCAAGGGTCACGTCGATAGCCTGCAATCTGGCACGGGCGCCCGCTTCAGTTTACTTCCAGCAGAAAACGCCACCGGCAACTACGTCAAGGTCGTGCAACGTCTCCCCGTCAAAATCGTTTTTGACGAACCGCTGGATGTGCAAGCACTCTTCGCCCCCGGGCTTTCGGTCGAACCGGAGGTCAAGGTCCGGTGAGTATCGCGTCGGCAACGGCGTGGCTGACGACCAGCGCGGAGGAACGATCAAAAACAATCAATCCGTGGTTCGTCGCCGTGGTCGTGACCATGGCCACATTCATGGAGTTGCTCGACACGACCATTGCGAACGTCGCGCTTCCCCACATCGCGGGCGGACTCAGTTCCGGTATCGACGAGAGCACTTGGATACTGACCAGCTATCTGGTCGCAAACGCCGTGGTGCTGCCGTTGAGCGCGTGGTTGAGCCGCTATTTCGGGCGCAAGACTTACTACATGACCTGCGTGGCTCTTTTTACCATCAGCTCTTTTCTGTGCGGTCTTGCACCGAGCCTCGGCATGCTCATCTTTTTCCGCGTGCTGCAAGGTATCGGCGGCGGCGGACTGGCCCCCTGTGAACAGGCCATCCTGGTTGACACTTTCCCTCCGGCGAAGCGCGCCGGGGCCTTTGCCCTTTACAGCATGGCCATCGTCACCGCGCCAGCCATCGGGCCGACGCTCGGTGGATGGATCACCGACCACTTCGATTGGCGCTGGGTTTTCTACATCAACGTGCCCATCGGTCTGCTCTCGCTCTTTCTCAGCCACATGGTGGTCACCGACTCCGACCACATGAAGAAGGAGATGCGCGAGACGCAAGAATCGGGAGCCAAAATCGACTACATCGGCATCATCCTAATCGCCCTCGCCTTCGGCTGCCTCGAAGTCGTGCTCGACAAAGGCCAGCGCGACGACTGGTTTGAATCGAGTTTCATCATTGCCTTCTTCACGGTCGCCATCACGGCGCTGGTGGGCGGAATCATCTGGGAATTGAGCGTCAAGGATCCAGTCGTCGACCTTTCTCTGCTGCGCGAACGAAACTTCACCCTGGCCAATTTCTTTTACTTCATGTTCGGCTTCACCCTCATCGGGAGCACCGTGCTCATTCCCCAGATGTTGCAGGGACTCTTCGGCTATACCGCGTACCAGTCGGGCTGGGCGATCTCTCCCGCTGCCTTCGTTGTCGTCTTCATGGCGCCGCTGGTGGTGAGATTCATTTTCCCAAAATTTGGCGCGACACCGTTGATCGCGGCGAGCTTCGTCATTCAAGCGGTAGCCCTCTTTGCCTACAGTCGCCTCGATCTCGATGCCGATTATAATTCGCTTGTCTGGTGCCGCCTGATCCAAGGCTTCGGCATCGCCTTCCTCTTCATCCCCGTCAGCGGACTCGCCTACTCCTACATGCCCAAGGAACTCAACAACAAGGCCTCAAGCCTGACCAATCTCTTTCGCAATTTGGGAAGCAGCTTCGGGATCGCCTTCGTCACAACCATGCAGGCCCGACGCGCCCAAGTGCACCAGAACTTTATCGTCGAGCACCTTTCGCCCGGCGATCCCGCCGTGACAAACCGCCTCGATACCCTGGGCAAGACCTTCATGCACAGCGGCTACACCGCCTTCGATGCGAAACTCCACGCCGAGGCATTACTCTCCTCCACCATGTCCAACCAGGCAAACATTCTGGCTTTCCTCGATGTCTTCTGGATGCTGGCCTGGTTTTCCCTCGGCTCCGCGGTGCTGGTCATATTCATCAGGCCTTTTGACCCTCACGGTGCCCCAGCCGCAGAATAGTGTCGGAGTTACTTTGTTAAAACCATTTTAACAGGAAACACATGAAGAAGGTCGGTCGACAAGGGAAAGATTAGGTCCGATTTCTCCTCTGCTTCAATTTCATGTCTTCATGCTTTCATGTTAAAAAATGATGATTTCGACAGAACATTGCTGAGGCCGTTTAAATTGGCATGAAGCCAGCTACATAGCCTCGTTCAGCAGCACCTTAATAAAATCCATTCTCAGCCCCATGCCGCTTGAATCGTCCATTTCCTCTACCGCAGAGGGGCTCCATGAATTGAGCATGCACGGACGCCTGCATCGCCCGCACTGGGTGGCGCAGCTTTTCGCGTCACTCTCCCAATTGCACGTTTCCATCATTTCCGGGAGAGCCAGACAGATCAAAGGCGGCGAATGGGAATCGAAATTCATCCTTAATTTCTCCAACAGTTCAGCGGACCCCAAGGGACTCGATTACAGCACATTGGCGGAGCAGACGCCCTCCGGCGAACGAGGCGCGCCACCCAAACTGAGTTATTTCGAAATCATCCGCCGATCAGATCAGTTGATCGAACTCCGGTTGGAGGGCCCCGATCAAATCGGATTTCTTGCTTCGATGCTCAACCGTGTATCGGGTCTGGCCCTGTTCCCAGCGGAACTCGAAATCGATACCGTTGGAGGTAAAATCAAGGATTGTATCGTGCTCAGGGGAATCGCCGACCGGGGTCCAAGCGAGGCCGCTTTTCAATCCCTGGACCGGATATTGCGAAGTTTTATGACCGTTACTCCGGTCGGAATGAAAAAGTAGCTCGGCTTTCTAAGGTATTTTGGGGTGTTGCGGTTCCTTGGCATAACCGCTGCTTCACGACGGCGTGACCTCGATAAATCTCCAACAGCTGGAGGAATCTACTCCCCGGCGATGTCGCGGCGGGTACCCGGGGTTCACCGATAAATAAATGAATCCACACGGAATAACGCTCGATAAGATTATTCCACTCTCATTGGAACGACTGAAGCTCAACGCCACAGTGGTTGATGAGATTGACGGAGAACTTTTCCCTTTTTTCGAGGAGGAAGCCCGGGCGGAATTGAAGTCGATTGAGAAGCTTCTGCTCGATTGGGATTCGGCGACGGCTCCATTGAAAGACCTAGGTCGCCAGTTTCATACCCTAAAAGGCGCGGCCAATAGCATTGGTCATCTTCGGATTGGTGCCCTGGCCGGCGGGATGAAGGATTTGCTGGAGCAGATAGACCCGGCCCACTCCATCGCCTTGCGAAACCAGATGATCAAAACCAACATTCAGGTGATTGAAACCATCCGCGCCCTCTTGCAGGAAGTACGCGCTCCGCAGTTCAGTCCGGTCAAAAAAGAGCAGATCGTCCTGGCCGTGCAGGCGATTTTTAATCTGCACGAAATGGAAGGAAACCTTCAAAAAGCAGCATGAACAAAACCTTCCCGATTCTCATTCTCGAAGACGATCTGCGCCTGAGCGATGGGCTCAAGGCCCATCTGGGCAATGCCCTTCCACAGGTGGAAATCATGGTGGCCCGCTCGGTGGCCGAGGCCCATGTGTTCATCTATCAATACGAGTTCCACGCCTTCCTGGTCGATCTGACGTTGCCGGACGGTAACGGCCTCGAGTTCATCGTGGATTTGCAAACGGTTCTCCCCGATGCCCGCGTCGTCCTCATGACGGGAACACCGTATGATGAAATCGCCGACCAAATTCAACAATTGGGTTCGGTCGGATTTCTCCAGAAGCCCTTCGACATCCTGGCCCTCGAACGCGAACTGCGGGACTTGCTGCCGGAAGAAGAAAAGAAACTTAACTTTCAGGGATCCCTGCGGCAGCTGCGTCTCGTCGATCTCATCCAGGTGAAGTGCCTCGGCCACGATAGCTGCCGACTGCAGATCACCGGCGAAAACGGCATGCGCGGAGTTGTTGTCATCGACCGCGGTGCCATCCTGCACGCGGAAACCGATGTCCTGTCCGGAGCTGCGGCCTTCAACGAAATTCTCTCATGGAAGGGCGGCATTTTTCACGAAGAGGAATTTCGCGGAGGTGTGGAAGTCAACATCGAGGGCCGATGGGAAATGGTTCTCATGGAAGCGGTCCGGCTCTCCGATGAATGCCACGCGATGCGGGCCGCCTGACGCCTGAGGCCATGAATGAAACTGCTTCCCAAGAATATTCTGGCAATTGATGACAGCCTGACGCTGCGCAAGTTCATCGAAAAATCACTGGGCCATGAGGATTGCGTCAACCGGTTGCTCATCGCGGGCGACGCCGCCAGCGGACTCGAGTTGGCGCGCACCACAGTACCAGATTTGATTCTGTGCGATTACACCCTGCCCGATATGCAGGGCGACGAGCTTTGCCAGAAGCTGGCCGAACAGGAGGAGACCTCCAAGATTCCCATTATTCTCATGAGCAGCAGTGGGCGCGAAATCGCCGCCTTGGCCGCCCAGCAAAGCAACATCGTGCGGATGCTGGTCAAGCCGTTCAGCCGCGAATTGCTCGTCGCGACCGTCTCCTACGTCCTCAGCCAGGCGGAACAGAAAAAAAACGTCGCACAAACAGCCAGTCAGGCCGGATCGATCCTCATGCGGGGCAGCACCGACGTTTCCCCGATGTGCAGCGCCCTGCGATTTATCGCCCGCCAGAAAATGACCGGCGTTTTGCGCGTCGTAGCCAGGAAAGAAACTCTTCACGCCTTTTGCCAGGAGGGCGCGGTTCGCATCGTAACCACCCGCAACGTCGAATCCTACCTCGAAGGCACCGCCTATCTTTCCAACGGACGGAAAAGCCTCATCTGGAGAAAATGCGAGGAATTACAGCGCCAGACACTCTCCCCTTTCCTCATCAATCTCAGTCACGAAGGCATCCTCCCCTTCCAAACAGCGCGCATGCTCTCCGATCTTTTTGGTCATCGAATTTTCGCGCGAATTTGGACGGAACCATCCGGGGTCAATTACGAATTCGAAGAAGTCCCCATGCCTTCCTTCATCGAGGAATGCCTTCCCCCCCGTCCGTTGATGAACGATTGGATTCTGGAAAATCTGCGCAACGTCGAGGCCTCGGATGACATCCAGAATATTGTCCAGGACCCGATGGGCGTCCCCGTCTTCACCCCGACCGGTTATCGCCAGATCCAGGAAGTCCAACCCAAGCCGGACGAATGGCAGGTCCTCTCCGAGATCACCGGCGCAATTTCCCTGAATGGAATTTGCCAGCGCATCAAGATCACGCCCGAATTGGTGGCACGCAAAATCTTTTGTTTTCAGCGCCTCGGTTTCCTCGACTACTGGCCCTCCCACATCCTTCAAGCCCAAACCTGACATGTCCACTACCGTCGATAATAATGCGGATATCATCCCGGAGTTTCTCGCGGAATCGCGGGAAAACATGGACCAGATGGAGCGCGATCTCGTCGTCTGGGAAAAACAACCCGGCGACCGCGAGACGCTCGATCGCATCTTCCGCGCGATTCACACCCTGAAGGGAACCTGCGGATTTCTCGGCTTTGCCAAACTGGAGGGAATCGCACATCAGGCGGAGAGTCTCCTCAGCCACATCCGCGACGGCAAACGGCGGGTCGATCCCAAAGTAGTCACGGTTCTTTTGCAGGTTCTCGATACGGTGCGACGTCATCTCGGCAAGATCGAACGCACCGGCGAGGAAGAGACGCAGGTCTTCGGCTCCGTCCTGGCCGATTTGCATGCCTTGCAGGAAGAAACGTCGCAAGAGGACGCAGGGCCGACTACGGAACTTGATGAGGACCTATCAAGCGCAACTGCGGAAAGCAGCCTCCGCGTGGACATCGGCTTGCTTGACCGCCTCATGAATTTGGTCGGCGAACTGGTGCTGGCCCGCAACCAGATCACCCAACTCGGCCTGTTGAAAGAAGATCCCGCGTTGCTCGGGGCATCTCAAAAATTAAGCCACATCACCTCCGAACTTCAAACCGGCATCATGAAGACACGCCTGCAGCCGATGGGCAACGTCTGGTCGAAATTTCCACGCCTGGTCCGCGATGCCGCCATCGCCGGAGAGAAAAAGATCCGCCTCGAGATGAGTGGCCAGATGACTGAACTCGATAAAAGCATCATCGAAGCAGTGAAAGATCCGTTGACCCATCTGATCCGCAATTGCATCGATCACGGCATCGAGACTCCCGAGCGCCGCCTGGCCGCCGGAAAACCGGAAGAGGGCGTCATCCGCTTGCGGGCGTTTCATGAAGGCGGACTCGTCCTGGTCGAAATCAGCGACGACGGCGCCGGTATCCGTCCCGAGTTAATCCGCGAAGCCGCCTTGCGCCGTGGGCTGGTAACAGCAGCAAAAGTCGACGCCCTTACCGATCACGACCTGATCCAATTGATCTTCGTTCCCGGCTTCTCCACTGCCCGCGAAGTGACCCGACTTTCCGGCCGGGGCGTCGGGATGGACGTGGTCAAAACCAATCTCGAGCGCATCAGCGGGACCATCGACGTCATCAGCACGCTGGGCGAAGGCACGCTCTTCCGCATCAAACTGCCCCTCACCCTCGCCATCATTCCGGCGCTCATCGTGAAAAGCGGAGGCGAGAGATTCGCCATCCCGCAACTCAGTCTGCTCGAATTGATCCGCCTCGATGGCGCAAGCGTTAAACAAAAAATCGAGTGGATCGACAAGGTCCCCTTCTATCGTCTGCGCGGACGCCTCCTGCCTTTAGTTTATCTCAACCGCGAGCTTAACCTTTCCTCACAGGGGGAACTTCCGCGCAACGACGACGAGGCCGTTCATATCGTCGTGCTCGAATCCCATAGCGATCCCTTCGGCCTGATCGTTGACGAAGTACGGGACACGGAAGAAATCGTGGTCAAGCCGCTCGGTCGGCAGTTGAAATCGCTCTCCGTTTTTGCCGGGGCGACCATCATGGGCGACGGCCAAGTCGTATTGATTCTCGACGTCATGGGCCTGGCTCAACGCGTCCAACTCCGCGAAGCCGTCGAACAACGCCCCAAGCGCGCTGGAGCTGAAGCGGTCCCCGGCGCTGCCCAGGGAGGCGAAAACCTGCTCCTTTTCCAACTCGGCGACGAGAGCCGATGGGCCATCGAACTCTCCAACGTCACCCGCCTTGAAGAATTTACCGCCGATGAAATCGAACAAGAGGGAGCTGTGCCCGTCGTGCAGTATCGCGGCCAAATCATGCCCCTGATGCCGCTCCGCCAGCTACTTCTTCCCACCGTGAAAACGTCGCGAGCACAGTCCCTCGACAATAAACTTCAAGTCATTGTCCACTCTAGGAACGGAGTTTGCTACGGACTGTGGGTCGACCGGATTATTGATATCGCCCGCGAACCGCTGGTGCTGCAGCGACAAAAGAGCAGCCCTGGCGTTCTCGGATCGATGGTAATCCAGCGACAAGTGACTCAGGTCATCGATATCGACGGCCTCGTCAAGCTGGACCAGGCCCGCAATTTGGCGGGGCGGAATAACGGGATCGCAGAAAACTAACACATGAAAAAACAGGTTTGCACCTTCACCTTGGACGACATGCTTTTCGGAGTAGATGTCCCCGTCATCCAGGAGGTGCTTCGTCCCCAGACCATGACCCGCGTGCCCCTGGCTCCGTCCGTCGTGCGCGGCTTGATCAACCTGCGTGGCCAAATCCTGACCGCCATCGATCTGCGCGAACGCCTCGGCCTGCCCCCGACACCGGCGGATATTTCCGGCATGAACCTGGTCGTGCGTCTGCCCGATGAAACCGTCAGCTTCCTGGTCGATGACGTCGGTGAAGTGCTCGATCTGTCCGAAGACCAATTTGAAGAATCTCCCGTAACGCTGCATCGATCGATCAGCGATGTCACCTCGGGAGTCTACAAATTAAAGGACCGCCTTTTACTCCTTTTAAATGTGACTGCGGCAGCCACCCTCCCCGCAGAAAGAAACTGATTCGCTTTTCCCAACCCTCCAGAAAACCCAGCCATGAAGATCACATCCCGAAAACCTGCCTCCAAAATCCCTGCCCTGCGCGCCCATCGCAACGGACACTCAACCGCCGCTCCCCATCTAAACGGTACCGGCTCCTCGCGTTCCGTTACCAAAAAAACTGTGGATAAAAAAGCCGGTTGGAGCAGCGGACTTCAATCGATGGTCGATCTCTGCCCGTTGAACGTGATTTACGCAGGCCTTGACTTGAAAATTAGTTACCTCAATCACGCATCGACACGTGTCCTGCAAACCCTCGCTCCTCACCTACCTGTTTCGGTCGAAAAATTGGTCGGTCAATCGTTGAACCTATTTCATCCGGATGCGGAAGCCCAACGCCGCTTGCTGGCCGATCCCGCCAACCTGCCGTGCCGGGTCGCCATTCAAGTTGGCCCCGAAACCGTCGAGACCTTCTATACCGCAATCCAAAACGAGCGGGCCGTCCGGATCGGAACGATGATGACGTGGAGAATCGTGACCAAGAAGAACCTGACCGAAACCAAAATGCGCGAGACCTCGCAGATGCTGGCCACCTCTTCCGAGGAGATGAAAGCCATCAGCCAGGCCATGAGTTCCAACGCGACCGAGACAGCAGCGCAAGCCAACGCCGTTTCCGCCGCAGCGGAGCAGGTCAGCCTGAATATCCAGACCGTCGCAACCGGCGCCCAGGAAATGACCGCAGGTAATCGCGAGATTTCCAAGAATGCCGGTGAAGCCGCGCGCGTCGCCACTGCCGCAGTGAAAGCCGCCGATGCAACGAACGCAACGATCACCAAGCTGGGCGAAAGCGGTGCGGAAATCGGCAAGGTGATCAAGGTCATCACCTCGATTGCGCAGCAAACCAATCTGCTCGCCCTCAATGCCACCATCGAGGCCGCACGCGCGGGCGAAGCTGGAAAAGGTTTTGCGGTCGTGGCCAATGAGGTGAAGGAACTCGCCAAGGAAACCGCCAAGGCGACCGAGGAAATCAGCCGAAAAATCGAGGCTATTCAAACCGATACGCAAAGTGCCGTCAGGGCGATCGGCGACATCGGGTCGATCATCAATCAGATCAACGACATTCAAAATACCATCGCGAGCAGCGTGGAGGAACAGACGGCTACGGCGAATGAAATCAGTCGCAACGTCGCGGATGCGGCCCGGGGCAGCAGTGAAATCGCCAAGAATATCACCGGAGTCGCCGAAGCCGCCTCCAGCACAAACAAGGGAGCACTCAATTGCGAAAAATCGGCGAGCGATCTCCTCAAAGTGGCGGAGGAATTGCAAGCCCTCGTGGGTCAGGGTTCTGAAGTCACAGCGAAGGCATAACATTATGGAAATTAACAAGCGCACTCTGGTGGTCGACGACTCGCGAGTCATTCGCACCATCGTGGGGCGGGCTCTGCAGGAACTCGGCTTTCAACCCGTCGAAGCAAGCAATGGACGCGATGCGCTTGAACACCTCCAAAAGGAAGACCTTCCCTCCGTCATCATGGTCGACTGGAATATGCCCGAAATGAACGGCCTCGACATGGTGCGAACCGTTCGTGCCAACCCCGCCTGGGCCGATGTTCGCCTCATCATGATCACCAGCGAAAATGAACTCGAGCGCGTGCAGACAGCACTCGAAGCCGGTGCGGACGAATACATCATGAAGCCCTTCACCAAGGAAATGATCCAGGAAAAACTGGACCTCCTTGGTGTTCCCATCCCGAGTCCAACTCCGGTCATCTAGGAAATCGCGATGAGGCGTTTGCGCGTATTGATTGTCGATGATTCGGTGGTCATGCGCCGCATGATTTCCGACATGGTCCAAAGTGACCCCGCGTTGGAAGTCGCAGGAATCGCGCATCACGGTTACATCGCCCTGGCCAAAGTCGCCCAAGTCACACCCGACATCATCACGCTCGATCTCGACATGCCGGAAATGAACGGACTCGAAACCCTGGCCCGCCTTCGCGCCGAATATCCCGATCTTCCCGTGATCATGGTTAGCGCCCTGACCGAGCGCGGAACTCAATTGACCCTCGATGCCCTCGCCATGGGCGCCAGTGATTACGTCACCAAGCCATCCGGCATTCTGCCCAATTCCGCCAGTGTGGCCGAAATACGCGCGGAATTGATCGGCAAAATCAAGTCCCTTGGCGCGGCCCACCTGAGTCGCAATGCGGGTCGAGTGCGAAAGCAAATACCTGATTCGGAAGAAGGTGCTCATAGCCGCGTGGAGATCGTCGTCATCGGCGTTTCCACCGGAGGCCCGAACGCGTTGATGCAGCTTCTGCCAGCCATACCCGCCGACTTTCCCGTTCCCGTCGTGGTGGTGCAACACATGCCGCCATTGTTCACTCGCTTCCTCGCCGAACGACTGCAAAAAGTTTGCGCGCTGCCCGTGCGGGAAGCCTCTCGCGGCGACAAGCTCGAGCCGGGGACCATCTGGATTGCCCCGGGCGATCATCATCTCGAAATGGAACGCCCCGATCATAACGTGCTTGTCCGCTTGAACCAGGGTCCGCTTGAAAATTCGTGCCGTCCCGCCGTCGATCCCACTTTTCGCTCGGCCGTGGAATGCTATGGCTCCCGCGTGCTCGGCGTCGTTATGACCGGCATGGGCCATGATGGCCTGCAGGGCGCGCGCTGTATTTACGACGGCGGCGGTCAGATTCTCGCACAGGACGAAAAAACATCTGTCGTCTGGGGCATGCCCCGCTTCGTCGTGGAGGAGGGCCTGGTCGATGAGGTGTTGCCCCTGGACAAACTGGCCGCAGGCATCCGGCAACGCGTCGCGGTCGGACGCCCCGCATTCAGCGAACTTCGCGCGGAGTCCAAGGTATGATTGCGCCCGCCGCCACGCTCGATCTGGAAGCGTTTCATTTCATTCGCGATTTTGTTTATCGCTCCGCCTCTATCGTCATCGATGAAGATAAGCATTACCTCGTTGAGTACCGACTGGCGCCGCTGATCGAGCGCGAGGGCATGAGATCTTTCCGACACCTCGTCACCGAATTGCAGCAGCCTTCAGCCGGGCCCCTACGCAGCCGCGTCGTCGATGCGATGACCACCAATGAAACTTCCTTTTTTCGCGATGCCAAGCCCTTCGATATTCTGCGCCGGATTATTCTCCCCCAATTGATCGAGCGACGACGTCCCTACCGGGAACTCCACTTATTTTTCGGCGGTTGCTCCAGCGGCCAGGAGCCTTACAGCATCGCCATGCTGATTCGACAATACTTTCCCGAACTCAATGATTGGGACGTGCGCCTGACCGCGGCCGATCTTTCCGGCGAGATGATCCGCAAGGCGCGGGAAGGACTTTACACCCAATTCGAAGTCAATCGCGGCCTGCCCGCACGGCTTCTGGTCCAGTATTTCGAAAAGAGCGGCATCCACTGGCGCATCTCTGAATCGATTCGTTCCATGGTCAATTTTCAAGCCATGAATCTCAGTCAGCCGCTCGCCTTGTCCACGGGCATCGATATCTTTTTTCTGCGCAACATCCTCATTTATTTCGATCAGAACGAGCGCTCCCGCCTGCTTGAGCAGGTCCGCGACGCCTTGCGGTCCGACGGTTGCCTGATGCTCGGCGCGGCGGAAACAACCGTATTCAGCAATACTTTTTTCGTCCCCCTCCCCGTCGAGTTTTCAAACATGTTTTATCTCAAGAACACACCTGCACCCTTTCAAACAACCTCCGCCTGAATCACTCATGAAAATTCCCACTGTGCAGCACGACCTCAAACTGTTCATCGACGACGCGGTCATCACGGTCTTCGACACCATGCTTGCCATGGAGCTTCATCCCTCCGATCGCGGGGCCCATTTCAAGTCCGATGAAACGCAGGTCATCGGCATGGTCGGCCTCGCTGGAGGCGTGACCGCGGTCGTCTGCCTGAGAGTCACCCAGACGCTCGCGTGTCGTTTGGCGGAAGCCATGATGGGAATCGGACCGGACGCCGTGCCCTCGGAAAGCGATGTCAACGATGTCATCGGCGAGTTGACCAACATTTCCGCCGGAAAACTCAAGTCATGCTTCCGCAATCCGGGACAGACCTGCAGCCTCTCGCTCCCCACCATCACGCGAGGCCGCTCAATCGAAATGGAATCGATGAGCGGAACGGAACGTCACAGCTTCACGTTTCATTACGGCGATGAAACCGTCGTGGTCGAATTTTATTCACTCACCAAGGAGAAAAATCTTTTATGAAAACACCCCGCATCCTGCTCGTGGACGACAGCAAGGCAACCCGCGCCATCGTGGCCAAAATGCTCAATACCTGTGAGTGCGAAATTTTGGAAGCGGCCAACGGGGCACTGGGCCTTGAGGCCGCCCGTCAAAATCATCCCGACTTGATCATCCTCGATATGACGATGCCAGTGATGAACGGCGTGGAAACGCTCCAAGCCCTCCAGGCTGACGAAACCTTGAAAAGTATTCCCGTCATCATGCTCACCGCCAATTCCAATCCCGAGGAAATGGAACAGATGAAAGCCCTCGGCGCGACGGACTACATCACCAAAACGCAAAAACCGCGAATCATTCTGGACCGCGCCATCGCTCTCATCGGACTCCAAGCGAAGCCCGAGGCACCTGCCGTCACCGCCTCGATCTGAAACACGCGTTTCCTTCGCAGAGCCTTGAATTTATTACGAGACCTCAGGGCATGTGGTCTCAAAGCTGCTTGGAGAAAAATGTTCCGTTTCATCTATAAAATAATATGCCCATTGTCGGAAATCTTTCCGAATTTCCCCTGCCAGAAGTTCTGCTTCTCATAGGAATCCGGACCGGTCGCTTGCGTTTACTGGACGTACCCGAATTCGGAGTTCTCGACATCGATATTTCTGAAGGCGAAGTCCAAAACATGCACATGGGCGCCAGCACTTTCAATGAGGCTGGAAAGATGCTCGATAAACTCAGCGCCATCGTGCAAAGCCAAAGCGGTATGTTCGAGTTCCGGCTGACTCCGGTTTCCCTGGTGCCCCGTGCGCAGGCCCTCAGCATTCACGATCTCGCCATCAAACTGGTCTGTCATGTCGATGAACAGACCGCCCAACAATTGGTGGACTTGACCGTCGAGCAACGGCACCGGCTGATTATTCCCCAGCCGGAAATCTGGGTGGAACCCGAGCTCAATCAATTCTTTCAAGATGCGCTCCCCCTATTGACCGCCGGCGTTTCCCAAGATGACGTGGCGCGACATTTGGGAATGGATCCGGGCCTGGTTTATAAACATCTGACCCACCTTCGTTTATTGGGTTTGACCGAACTGCTCGCGGGAAAGGCAACCGTTCAGGAGGTGGAAGAAGTCAAACCACCTCAAGACATGCTGCACAAAAGCACCGTCTTCATCCGTGCCGCCCAGATAAAGGAACGGATACGACAACTCTCATCAGGATAGTCTCGATCATTTTAAATAATCGCGCACATGAAGCGGTTTGCCTTCGGTCGGGTGGCCCGGGATGCGGAGGCTTGGCGGAGCAACAGGAAGCGAGCGTCTAGTCAACCAACCACGCTCCGCTCTCTTTTCCTTTGTTTTCTTTGAAGAGACCGCTTGCTACGCTCTGGCGGCATGTTTGAGCAACCACCCGCTTGGATCGCCTGGGGCCGGGCGCACTCTTACCAGATTCTCGCGCCGCTGGTAGCTCTTCTCATTGTGGCGATCTTTGCGCAGACGCCGCTTTACGATCTGGTAGAGAACTCGACTGTAAACCTTCGAATCCGTGCCCGGGCCCCTTACGATCCTCCGGCAGATCCCCGGTTGGTCTTCGTCGGAATTGATCGGCAGTCCCTCGATTATCTTGGCGCATGGCCATGGCCCCGAACGCTGATCGCCGATTTTCTGAAAACGATCGTTCTGGCCGGAGCCAAGCCCCATGTCATCGCCTTCGACGTTCTGTTTTCCGATGACTACGACAAGTTTCACGATCTTCAGTCCAGATCGGGTGCCAATTACGACGACATTCTGGCTGATGCCGTCGGGTTAATGCCTAATTCCATCGTGATCACGGGCGCGATGAGCCTCAAGCTCCAGAATAAAGGGGCCGATGCAGCGGATGCCGCCAAGACCAAGTTGGAATTGGCTCAAGAAAGCATGACGTTCCCCTTTACCAATATCCAGGGAGATTACAGAAAAATCGAGGGTTCCGACATGGCAAGCTTTCCGGTTCCGGCTCTCCGAAAGGTCAGTATTTTTGGCTTTGCCAATGATGCCACAACTTCTGCTGACGGTATCCGGCGCACCGTTCCCTTTCTCGTTCGGGTACAAGATAAAATCTACCCTTCTCTATCATTGCAAGTTCTCTGCCAGATGCTGAGCGTAGATCCTGATAAGGTTCAAATTCGTGTCGGTCGTGATGTGACATTGACCGATATCTCCGGAAAAAAATGGACCATTCCAATTGATGAAAAAGGCCAGTACACCGTCAACTATCGACGCAAAGAGGCTTTTCAGGAAAATAATCTCTCCTTTTTCTGGCTTTTCAAAAACCTGCAAAATAGCGAGTCGGGAACTCCGCTTCCCAAGGCTTGTGATATCGATAAAAAGGTAATTTTTATCGGAGAGGACAACGACGGACTTACTGACATGGGGCCAAGTCCCTATGAAGGCCGAAGCGCACTTCCGTATGTTCACCTCGATGCCATCAATAATGTCCTTCGTCACGACTACCTGACTATTGTCCCGCAATTCTGGGTAATCCTCGGCTGGTGTCTGGTCACGTGGGGAACTCTCTTTCGTCTTCAACAATCAATTCTGGTCGAGGCTGTCATTCTTCCCCTTGCGGTAACGATTCTTTATGTCGCAATCGCCTTCGCCATCTTCGGTTCCTGGAGCATCCAGATTGCGTTGGCCTGGCCGGTCATCAGTTACATGACCGTTTGTTTCGGGGCCATTGTCCTGCGCTGGCGCGACGAATCGCGGGGACGACGGGAACTCCGCGGAATTTTCTCCCGCATGATTTCTCCCGACCTGATGAATCATCTTCTGGAGAATCCATCGAGCCTGAAACTCGGCGGTTCCAAGCGCGCCGTGACAATTTTATTTTCAGACATCCGCGATTACACCTCCATCAGCGAAGGGCTCGACGAAGAGGAACTCGTCCGACAATTGAACGAGTACTTCGAACGCATGGTCAACTGCGTGCTGGAATGCGGAGGCCGAATCGACAAATTCATTGGCGATGCCGTCATGGCCATGTGGGGAGACTTGGCCGCTCTTAGTCGTGGAAATGAGCAGGACGCCAGAAATGCCGTCCGCGCCGCGCTCCGGATGCGACGGGAATTGTTGGTGTTAAATACTGAGCGGATGGCAGCCAATCTCAAGCCCCTGCGCATTGGCATCGGATTGAATCATGGTCAGGTCGTGGCGGGCCAGATTGGCTCCAGCAGCAAGTCCGAGTTTACAGTGATGGGCGACGCCGTGAATGTCGCCTCGCGACTGGAAAGTCTCACCAAGGAATTCCGCACCGACCTCGCCATCGGGGAGTCCGTCCTCCCTCTTCTTGGCAACGGCTTTCTCACCCGCCGCCTCGGCGTTATCCAATTAATGGGCAAGACCACCCCGACACTTGTTTATGAAGTTTTGGCCGAACGGACCGACTTATCTCTCTCCACCATGAAGGAAGAGACGGTGGCCCGATATGAACACGCCCTCGACCTTTTCTTCGCCCGGCGCTTCACCGAGGCGGAGGCCGAGTTTGCCGCTTGTGAGGTTCTTCATCCCGGCGATTATTGCGTGGAACGTTATTGGCAGGCGTGCCGCACCTTTATCCATACCCCTCCCCGGGCCGATTGGAACGGACGAATCGTGATGGAAAGCAAATAGTCAGACGTTTGATCTGTAGCAGCGGTCTATGACCGCCGCGCCTTTTCTCGATGGTAGCCGCCGCAGGCCCGGCGGCGGTGCCTTCCCTCCGTGATAGCCATCGTACCTCGGTTGGTAGCCGCCGCTGTCCCCAGCGGCGGAAGCCTTCCCTCCGAGGTAGCCATCGACCGCCGGGCGACGGTCGGACGGGCCGACCCGCGCTCGACGATCTCGGGCTACCCAAAAGCCGAACTGAGCTTCGGGAAGTTATCTCCAGGAAATAAACGGAAATATCCTAAAAGAAATAATAACTCAATCCGCCCGTGAACAAATTAGTGCCCAGCCCATTGATATTATAGACCACGTGAACCGAAGGAGAAACTCCCGGAACGGTCGCCTTGGCCGATCCATTGGCATCGATGTACTGGTACTTATAGTCAAGCGTCAGTGCCAGGTGGGGGTTCAGGAAGTATTCCAACCCCGCAACCCCGGCGGCGCAGAAAGCCCCCGCATCAAACGCCTTGTTGAAATGTCCTGTGGCAGAACCCAATCCGGGAATGGTCGTGTCCAGGTTAATCTGGCTGTTGTCCCCATGCAGGTAAGTGCCTCCAACCCCAAAGCCCACGTAGGGACGGAAATTACCCAGGTTAAATTTGACCTTCGGTTCCACCATCAAATTGTAAGTGTTCAAGTTCGCACTCAACGTGCTGCCGTTGTACGCGGGGGTCGAGGATCGGGTCTCGTACTTGTAGCCGGACCAAAACGTATCGAAGTCCACCGCCGGCATCAGCCACGGAACGGATTCCGAGAATTCCCTCCACGTATATCCCGTGCGAAAACCAGCCACGCCGCCCATTTTATTTTCCTGGCTGGCAGTGAGACTATTGGGACTTACCCTGGCTGGCGCATTGGGCGCGACCATGGTGGCCGTGCTGTTTTGTAATCCTGTAACGCCTCCGTAGAGATTCACATTAAAGCCGACCCCATTGTTGGCGAAATCGTTCGCATTGACGAAAGACGGTGATGCATCGAATTCCTTCGAGTCCCCGATATCCTTCGCATCCTTCTTCTCGCTCAACAGGTGCTCGGAATTGTCATCGGAGGCGCCGGGCAACGCGCAAACCAAACCGACGTGGGCCCGCGAAGTCTGGCCCGGCTCAAAGCCCGTGTTGATCAGTTGAAAACCGTAGTCGAAGCGGAAGGTCATGTAAGGCGTGATCGCGTAACGAAGCCCCGGCCCGACGCCAAGCAAACCCGGACCGGGATAGATCGCATTCGGATCCGGATTGTGCTGCCAAGCGTTACCGTAATCGACAAATGCAAGGAATTGAAGTTGATCGTCCGCCTTGGAGATTCCGACCAAGTTACCGAGGCTGATGGCCGGTGTTTCGATTTCGGATGAAATAAAGAACCCGTTGTCGCCGTTGACTTCGCGCTCATCGTAACCGCGCACCGTATCGTAACCACCCAGGCCGATCTGCTCACTCGAAAGCAGGTTCTGGTCGGAGAACTGCAATTCGGCCCGCTCTATCGAGGTGAAATTCCACGGCAATTTTGTCACGCGCTGGACGTTCAAATTTCCGTAAACATAGTTAGGTTTCGCTCCGAAACTCAACGACTGATAAGCCTCCGTCGAATTAGCACCAGTAATTCCTCCGGGGCTGAGGTATGCCATGACGCTGCCAGTAGTTGTCCCGTAGGGATCGATATAAGAGGCTTGGTATCCGACAACAAACTGGGCCGTGTTGGCATAGGTATTGGAGAAAACGGGGATGCCTCCGAAGGCCAGATTGTTGTTGCTCGACTTAAAGTCAAATCCGCCAACCAACGATTGCGTCATATGAAGCGGCGCGCGCAACGGCACTTCATAGCGGAGACTAGCCTGCCAACTTGACCCGCCGCTGTGAAACGGCGTTCCCAAAGGTCCGGGAACATTCGCGGTCGCCTGCCCGTAGTTGCCGTAAATGGTGAGGATATGCCGCCAGGGGAGTGGTATCACCAGCGAACCCGATTGGGCGGTGAACTCATTGCTGTCCCCCGCAGTCGAAAATTGATAGGACAATTGTTCCCCGAGTCCGAAAAGATCGCCGTAATTAAAGCCGGTAAAATAGCGATTATTCCCGGTGAACTCGTTGCCCGCGTCATCCATCCCCGCGTAGAAGCGGGCCGGAAAACGATCCTTGGTTTTCACGGTGATATCGGTGAGACCGGGCGTGTCGCCGGGGCCGAAGACAAGATCCGATTGATGAAAGGGATTCTGGTTCATCCAATCGAGATCGGTCCGAAGAAGTTCACCGCTGATCGGGTCACCCGGATGCACGCGCAGTTCCTGGCGTAAATCGTCGTTGGAGAACCATTGCGCCCCGGTCGCCTTGACCTGCCCGACACGCCCCTCCGCCACTACGATCTGCAGGTAGCCGTTGGTGACGTTCTGTTGCGGCACGAAAACATTCACGATGGGACGGTCGTGCTCGCGATAATAGCCGACCACCGCGCTGGTTATTTGATCGAGGGAATCCATCGTGACCGGCTGACCGAGATAGGGCTGGAGGATCGCCTGGAAATCGCTCCGGCTCGCAAACGGGACATCGCCCGGAACAATTTGTTGTTTGCTGCTGAAGCCCTGGACCTGGACTTCCTTGACCTCCGAGACAAACCGTATCCCGTTCAGTTTACTGGCGACGACGACATTGTTTTTCGCGGCACGCCGTGCCTTTTCGGCAGCCGAAAGATTCGGTATAATGCGACCGGGAGGAGGGGTCGGAGGCTGTTGGGGAGCCACCTGTTGAAAAGTCTGCGCCTGCACGGTCCACGCTCCGCTCAAGATAAGCCCTGCCAGGCAACATCCACTCGTCCGCTTGATCCGCGATAAGAACCGTTTCATACCTTAGTGCCCTGTTCCCCGGTTGACGGTCTTGGTGCCATAAGCAGCCCGGCTCAGTTCGTCGAGAGCCTGCGGGCTGGATTGAGTCTGAAACTGGTTGTAGATCAGGGAGTCCGTGTTGTACGGCTGCGCCAACCCCTCGGAGATCTGCGCATATTCACCGACATGCACGATCTTCGACATACCGGTATTCGCCGCCCACTTGTCGCTGACCGTTCCGGTATTAACCGTCGAGCCATCTTTGTTGTCTTCCTGAATGATGTTCGCCAACTCAACCGCCCTGGCCGCTCCATAGATGCGGCTCAAACGTTGAGTCAGAGCGATAGCCTGCGCCCGACTCTTCGCCGGTGCAACGCCTCCCGCGCCGCCTACGACCCCCGCGCCTCTGACATTCTCCGGACGAATAGGCAAGGTGATCGCGTCCAGCGCAGTCACAACCCCGATGGAGGGGCCGCCGGGATCTTGTGGATGGAGAACAACCGTACTACCACTACGAAAAAAGATGGAATTGCTGGTCAGGGAAGTAACTCCCGGAATGTAAGTGCTTTTAAAGAACGTTGTAGGATTAAGAGCGTCCAGGAAAACGTTATCGGGACTTTTCGCATTAATCGCATATAAGGCGCCGTTGCTGGTCTGAAGCCCAGAAGAGCCAAGCTGGTTGAGCAAGATGCCGTTATCCACATTCAACACAATGTTGTTGCCTGTGCCACTCGTCGATATACCGGGAATCGAACTTGGCAGGCCCGTGATCGGGGAGATATTCTGCAGGGTCAGGTTGCCTGGCGTGGTGATCGTAATCGGGCCCTGCGCGGGGATGTCGATATCCGCAAAGTTGTCGTTATTGTTCCCGCCGATCGGCCCCACCGCGAGGCTGGAACCGTCGAAGAAGTTCATGCCTCCAGTCCCGACCAAGGCTGCGTCGAGATTGGAGACGCGATTACCCATAGAGGAAAGATCGATTTGGCCAATCGGATTGACCTGGACGTTGTACGTTGAAATGAAACTGTTGAGATTGCTGACACCCAGCTCGGTCTGCAAATTCGTAATCAACTGATTGAGGGTGGCCGTGGGAACGAAACTCGATGCCATTCCGTAGAAATTTCCCATGGCCAGGTTTGACGTCACCAAACTGGAAGCGGAATCTTCCTGCACTGCGAATCCGCCCGTTCCCGGCACGAACAATTGGGTGGTGGTATCGACCCCGCCATTCGTCCCATAAAGAATGATGGACGGCGGGAGGTTGATGGTTTGACCAGTGGAACTATCCGTGAGCGTTATTCCGGAACCGCTCGTATTAGTCGAAACCGTGGAGGAAGCCATGGAAACGCCCGCGCTAGTGACCGTGCTTCCGGCAGGGAGGCTGCCGTTGTTAACAATTCCGGCCAGACCAAATAAAGCAATAACGCCCGTGGGAGTGCTGACCGTGCTATTGCCCAAGTCCACGCCCTCATTAATGCCCGTGAAAGTTGGTGCTCCAGAATTGGCAGCGATCGTACCGCCCAAGCCGGCAAAAACGATCACGCCACCGTTCGTGGCCGTAACGTTAGCCGGCAGATTGGATGCGTCACTCAAAGCAACTCCCATCGAGTCAACGTTGGATCCGGTTGCGCCCATGCTGTAACCGACTATCCCAATGGCGCCGCCGTTATCGCTGACTGACGGAGATACTCCGCCATTGGAGTGAATCCAGGTGCCGACGGAATAGGTTGAATTTGAATTGGAGTTCGAGGCGATGGCCGTACCCGCCACGCCAGCGATGAGAATCGTGCCCCTGACGCCAGGAGAAGTCTTGAAATTCCCCTGCGCGGGATCAACGGAGAAAAAAGTAGTTCCATCCGTAATATCGACCCCTGAGTTAACGACATGGACGCTGGAATCACCATTATCGCTGGCAGTGGTCCTGGTCGTATCGCCCGTAATATTGATCCCGGCCCTCCCACCATTTGCAGTTAATTGGACGCCCCCTAGGGCGAAGACGCCATAAACATCGTTGGCTTCGCCTGTGGTACTACTAAAGACTTCCGGATGAACCTTGCCATCTAGCTCCAGGTCGCTGCTTTGCGCAGGATCGCTCACCGTGTCGGTGATACTGCCGCCGTTGACATAAACCCCATACGCATTCACGTTGTTTGCGGCATAGGCCTTGCCCTTGATGTGAAGATTATCGGCGAACCCGAAGGAAGTAATCGTCGAGCTGTTGATTTCCGTTCCGAAAGAGTTGTTGGCAAAAGTGACGTTCGGCGTAAGCGAGGTTGAACCCATATCCGAGTAGCCTTCAATATCAAGATCACCAAAGCCGGGCGAGGCCAGGGATCCAACTGTGATCGAGGAATTATTGATCAACACGCCGATCGAATCACTACCGTTGAAGAGCACCCCGGTTCCGTTGATTTGAACCTGGCCGCTATCATCGGTGATCGTCGAACTCGTGATACTGATACCAGCATCACCAGCCACGTTGGCCGCGCCATTGATGTAGAGTTGTTCGCTTCCCAATGGATCCGATCCCCGCAACAGGTTGATCGTGGAATTACTGATGCTGACCTGGCTCTGGGAAAATCCACCGTTGGAAAAATCACCGATGGTCATGCTCGGGCCGGTAAACGTCGAGCCGCTGATATTGATCTGCCCGTTGGGAGTGAAGCTCCCGACCGTGAGATCCAAGCCGTCCGGTCCGCCTTCATAAGGCTGCGCTGTCGTGAACGTGGAGCCGTTCACATTGATAAGGATGGACTGCATGCTAATTGCATTGGCCGTTAGGGTCGACCCGCTGCTGGTGATGCTGGTGTCGGCAAACGCATTCAAGTTGCCGCTGTTAAGATTGATATTCGAGTTCGTGATGGCCACCGTGCCAGAGGTAATAGAGCTATTGTTCAGAACCAGATTCAAGCTGCTGGTACCGCTGCCCGATATCCTGATGCCAGTCAGATTAATCGAAACTGGAGCATCAAGTTCCAGCGTTTGGCCGCTCAGCGTACTGATATCGAAGGCGGTGCCTCCCGTTTGAGTCCATGTAACGGTTCCGCCCCCTCCCGTGCCCAGACTCGCATCAATCTGCACCGTCCCGCCCGCTCCAGCACTTTGCAACGCGCTCAACAGAGTTCCCTGATTGACCGTGACGCTACCGCTGGTGATGGTGAAAGGAGGAGAAGTGAAACCACTATCCACTGCCAGGTCATCGATGAGGACGGTCGAGGGATCCAGCAGCCACGTACCGCCCGTGCCATTCGGTGCGGCGAGGTCCGGCGCCGTCTGCGCGTCGAGTTGCGCGCCGCTGGTCTCGACAAAGCCGCCGTTACCGCCTTGAGCGCCACCGCGAACGCTGATATTTCCGTAGACCTGCGTGGTCGAGTTGCCCCAGACAATCACCTTGCCACCATTACCAAAAGTCAGCGCACCTGCATCAATCGTCGCAGTCGGTCCCAGATAAGTATGGTCGGCATCGGGAACGGCGGCGTTGGCGCCATGCTCGTCTCCGCCAATCAGCGCAGTGCCACCGCCCGCGTCGCCGGAAACATCCACTAATCCAGCAGTCACACCAACGCTATCGCCGAGCAATTCAACCGTGCCGCCTTTGGCCCCCGTATTGACGCCGCTCGCCGTAATGATGCCCGAATTCGACAAGGTGCCTTTGGTCGTCGCAGTTTGGCTGTGAGCATTGAGCACAATCGTTCCTCCGTTACCATTGGCCTGCTTCGCGGAAATCTGTCCGCTGTTCGTAATGTCGGCTCCGTCAGCAGTCAGGTAAACTTGGCCATTAATTTTTTTGATACCAGTGGCGGCGATATTACCGCTGTTATTGATGGCAAGTGCGTAAGCATTTCCGCCAGCGGCCTTCAACTCCGCCGCAGCCGCGGCGATCTTGCCGCTATTCACCACGCCCGCCGCAAGTTTGGAGCTCGAACTATTGCCGACCTGCACAAAGAGATGTTGATCGCCCGCTTTTTGCAAAAGAACCTGAGTGCCCGCAGCCAAACCCACCGTGCCGTTCTTCGCGGTGATGGAACCGCTATTATTCACCTGTGCCGCGATCAAATAGACATCACCGCTCTTGGCACTGATCGCACCCTGATTAGTCACGCTGGCGCCGGACGTACCGGCGAAATTCAAATCACCCTGTTGCAGAAACTGCGAATCGGAAATATTCAGAGTCGAGGCGAGAAAGCCTGCCGTATCGATCTTCCCGCCGGGCCCGACAAAAATGCCATTCGGGTTGATGAGAAAGACCTGGCCGTTGGACTGCAGCGAGCCGTAAATGTTGGAAACATTTCCACCCGTAACGCGATTCAGGGTAAAAGAGAGACTATTTGGAACCTGAAACTTGGTTGTTTCACCGGTGGCAATTGAAAAATCCTGCCAATTAATAATGGCACTGGTGGTGGCCTGATTGATCGTGACGGTTCCCGGCATCGTGCTGATCTTGGCCGTTCCGGAAACCACCTGACCGCCCGTGGGATTCGCGGAGGAGATCAGCGTCTGCGCGCAGAAAAGTGCAATGGCAAGAAAAGGACCGTACTTTCTTTGCCCTCGGAAAAGATATGATGCATGATCCATACGAGATATGAGATAGCATTAATTGTTTTCCAATAATCCATGCAAATTGCCGCAACACTCGTGGGTTCAGACGCAAAGGTAAAGAACTAAATAAACCTTTTAAAAATAATATTACTATTATTCAAATAAACATGTTAATTCATCTGACTACTAAATCAATGAATCTGCATTTTCAGCGATTCGAGATGCAAATCTTTCGGCGAAGCTGTCCGTCAGATCGAACTACGGGAAGGATTGGCGATAGCCGCAATCTTCCCTTCACCCACACTCGAGTAGGTCTTTCCATCCCGCACCACGACTATATAGTGCGTACCCCGGGCCACCAAGGCGCCGTCGGGAGTTTGAATCTTAAAATCGGTCACCTTGGGCGTGCTCGGATCGACCAGTGCGCTGACCACCCCAGAGGTAAGTTCCAGCCGGGCCTTGCGCTCGGTAACTGCTCCGCCTGATTTCTGGAAAGCCAGCTCGTTGATTTTCAAGATGGAATCATTGCCGATTTCAATGGAAGAGCCCGGCGTCGTCTGCAAAACGACCTTGCCATCATCTCCGGTGCGAATCGAGCTCCCGATCAAAAGGACCTGCCCGGCTTTCAAGGGCGCATAGGATTGTGATTGAGGCGGCGCGAACTGCGCTGTCCCCGTCACCGAGTAAACCATAGCATTCACGGGATCAGCCCGAAGGCTTCCGATCATCGCAATAACGACGAATGAAACGGCCAGCACAAAGATTGCTTTTATCCGCTTCATTGACGCCACTATTTCAGCCCACGTAATTATTGCAATAAAAATCAATCGCGTAAAGAACCCCGGAGCAAGCTCCGAGGCATTTCAGAGGTAGCCGTCGACCTCCGGGCGACCGTCGGAGAGCGTATCCGCGATCAGAGATCGCGGGCTACCCTAAAGCCGAAGCAAGCTTCGGAGAATTCAACCCAAGAGCTTAAAGCCTGTTCACACTAAGATTCAACGCGTCACCTCTTAAGCTTGGCGGCCTCATGGCAACCCTGAAAGGGGCTACGGCAGGAACCGATTACGTTATCCCACTTATGCTTGGCCGCCTCATGGCAACCCTGAAAGGGTTGCAATCATTCAGCCCAGGGTTGGCGCAGCAGCGCCTACCCTGGGTTAATCAAATATGGGAACAACCCTGAAGGGGTTGAAGCTTGCTCCTGCTGCGCCGGATTCAACTCTTTCAGAGTAGAGCCCGCCAAGCATCTACCCAGGGTAGGCGCGGACGCGCCAACCCTGGGCTGAGTGATCACAACCCCGTGGGGTTGCAGAATTTTTGAGCGTAGTGTTAACAGGCCCTAGAGAGGCATTGGAGATTTTGCCCTTGCTCTGTATTTAACCTTATGGTTAATTACATCCGCGCATGACCTCCGATTGCCTGAGTCTCGTTTTCGCCGCACTCGCCGATCCCACCCGGCGAGCCATTCTCGCCCGTCTCTCCACGGGAGAAAGCTCCGTCACGGAAATTGCAAAGCCCTTCAAAATCAGCCTCCCCGCCATCACCAAACATCTCAAAGTACTGGAACGAAGCGGACTCATCACGCGCAGCCGCGAAGCCCAATGGCGCCCCTGCCGGATCAAGGCCAAGCCGATGAAGGATGCCGTCGATTGGCTCGAACACTACCGGGCCCATTGGGAAGAGAGCTTCGATCGTTTGGACGAATACTTAAAGGACCTACAAACCAAGGAGAAAAACCATGACCACACCAAGTAATGCAGCGACATCATCCACGGACCTCTCGATTACGCTGACCCGCGTTTTCGACGCACCTCGCCACCTCGTCTTCGAGGCTTGGACCCAAAAGAAACATCTCGATAAATGGTGTGCCCCGCGCGGCTTCACCATTCCCGAGTCCAGCGGCGACTTCCGCGTCGGCGGCACATTTCATACCTTGATGCTAACGCCCAGTGGCGAAAGATATCCTCTGCGCGGCGTTTATCGCGAAATCATCGAAGACAAGCTGCTCGTCTTCACGCATATCTGGGAAGAAGACGCTGGCACGCCGGAGCACGAAACCTTGGTGACTGTTCGCTTTGCCGATGAAGGCAAAAAAACGAAAGTGACCTTGGAGCAAACAAACTTTAAATCCGTCGAGTCGCGCGACGGCCACAGGGGCGGCTGGACCGAATGCCTCGATATTCTCAGCGAGCATCTCGCGAAAGTGCAATCGAAGTAGAAGCTATCCAATTAGACAACACCAACCAACCTTGATATGACCACAAATAATCTCTCCGAAAATACTGCCGACCGCGAAATCGTCATCTCACGCGTCTTCGATGCCCCGCGCGAACTCGTCTGGGACGCGTGGACCGATCCCAAACAAGTCGTGCAGTGGTGGGGACCGCGCGGCTTCACCACCACCATTGAAGAGATGGATGTGCGCCCCGGCGGCGTGTGGAAGCATGTCATGCGCGGCCCGGACGGAACCGAATTTCCAAACAAGAGCATCTTCAAGGAAGTCACAAAACCGGAACGCATCGTCTACTCGCTTGGCGGCGGGAAAAAGGGAGCGCCCGGCGTGCATTTTGAAACGACGTGGACCTTTGAGATCGTGGAAGGCAACAAGACCCGGTTGACCATTCACCATGTCTTCCCCTCAGCAGAAGATCGCGAGACGGTTGTCAAGGTTTACGGCGCAATCGAGGGTGGTAAACAGTGCCTGGCTCGCCTCGGCGAGCAGTTGGCCCAAACGCCGGTCGTCATCGAACGAACGTTCAACGCGCCAATCGAAATGGTATGGAAAGCCATCACGGACAAAGATCAGATATTCAAGTGGTCCTTTGGGGACCTCACCGGTTTCAAACCGGAAGTGGGTTTTAAAACCGAGTTCAGCGTGCGGCACAACGAAAAGGATTTTCGCCATCTCCTCACCATCACTGATGTCGTACCCGGAAGAAAACTTGCCTATACTTGGAAGTACGCGGGCCACCCCGGCGATTCCCTCGTCACCTACGAACTCTTTCCCGAAGGCGACAAAACCCGGATCAAGCTGACCCACTCCGGCCTGGAAACCTTCCTGCCCGAAACCAATCCGGATTACGCCCGCGGCAATTTTGTCATGGGCTGGACATCCCTCATCGGCACATCCCTGAAAGACTTCGTAGAAAAAGCCGTGAATTGATTCGATTGCCCATCTTCCTTTCCAGGGTTTTTTGGAAAATTCTGTAGCGGTTGCTGAAAATTTCAGGCCCGGAGGGCCGCCAGAAATTAGCCGGTGGCGCCAGCCACCGGTAATCCCGTCGGAATCATCCGCCCCGGATGGGGCGGCGGACGAGGGTACCTCTTGGATTTTCCACAGCCCCATCCGGGGCGAATGGCTTGGTCACGTCGTACCGGTGGTTGGCACCACCGGCTAATCTCCGTTGGCCCTCCGTGCCAAAAGAAGCGGAAATTGTGGCTGCCTTATTTTCAAAAAATGCTCTATCTGCCAACCGTATAAATGTTCGCGCAAAAATTGATTATCTGAAAAAATCCCTGAATGTTCGAACCAGGCCAACGCGTCGTTTGCATCGACGACTCCAACTTTCCCACCAAGCTGTTAGGCATCGTTTACGAAGCCTTCCCCGTCAAAGGCAAGACCTACGTCGTCCGCGACATCGTACCCGCCAGCGAATCACTGGCAATTTTCATCAGCAAAAAGGTAGACGCCAATACCTGCGCCGTCCTACTCCAAGGAATCCGAAACAAGCCCAACAAACACGGCGTCGAATCCGGCTACAAACCACAACGCTTCCGCGAATTGGAAGAAGAGACAGTAGAAAGCTACAAAGAGCAGGAGCAGTTAGTGTGAGTCACCAGCGAAGTAGCTTGCATCAGAACCACTTGTGAAAAATGTGTATCGGATCGCTGAAATTTTGAAGCTTCACCACGTTAAGAAAGTCCAACCTTGTATGAAAATCACTCCTCTTCGTACCGCCGCTCTTAGCTGCGCGGCGTTTATCCTCTTGTCGTTCGGCGCAAGCCACGCTTCGGCTCAAGTCGGTGTCAGCATCCAGGTAGGCACACCGCCCCCACCACCGCCGCCAGGCTATGGTTATCATCGCTGGGCAGCCCCCTATCCCGGCGCAGTCTGGATCGGCGGCCACAATGAATGGAACGGCGCACGCTGGGTCTATGTCGGCGGCTACTATGGTTACCCACCTCGTCGCGGTGCCGTCTGGGTACAACCTGTCTATCGCCACGGTTACTATCACGCCGGTTACTGGCGCTAATCGCCGGTCTTCGGATAGTTGATCTCATCAACGCGCCGTCCCATCCGGCGCGATGCTACTGCAATTAAATTCTCGAATTTAAAAATGCCGTCATCCTTGCTGAGCGGAAGCGAGCTTTGGGGATGTGTTTAATCTCAGAACTTCCTCGAGCCGCAGTCGAAGAACCTACTCCAAAAAGCAAACGCTGCCTTCCTTCTTTCCCCCTCTGCAGTCCCGCATGCTCCCCTTCCCCTTCAGCCCGTTGCGGTCGTAGCGTCATTGCGCGAAACTCTCCC
>JABDHJ010000029.1:0-29089 GCA_013285645.1 Verrucomicrobiota bacterium
TCAGCATATTGAGGGCATTGGGGATGGAACGGAGCGGGCGCTCCAGACGGCCGGACTCATCTCGACCCTGTTCAAGATCAAGGGCGTGGCCCTGATCGTCACGGGCCAACTGGCTTTCGAGATTTATGCCAATGCCGCTTCGGACCACCCGGCAGTGGAACTCTCTCTGTTTTCTGGACAACCTGCGCCCCGGACCGTGCTGGATATCATGCGGGGCCAACTCCATGCCAAGGGCGGGTTGGGACGCTGGACGGTGGCGGGAATTCCTGTGCGACTGCTGGGCACGGCCCACGTCGTCTATCCGGATTTATGCCGCGATTTCACGACCGATCATGGCGTGGTCAAGCTCATGCCGGTCGAGGAAGTAACGGTGGAATGCATTCTCGCGTCGATCCATCCCGAGCTCGACTTTGAAGCCCAGACGCGCGCCCGGTTGCTGCTCATCAACGGCCTCACGGAAGCCTTCCAGATGGATTGGGCGACCCTGCAAACGCTCTGCGATCAACCCGATTATCGGGTGGGAGATGATTTAGCGAAGATGCGCATGTCGGCGAAAAAGGATGTGGATGCGATGAGCTCGGCGCCCGATCACGTGGGGCAGCCGGGACCGGTGCCCACGGAACCGATCCGGGCTGAGCCGTAGTCGTAGGCGGTGGCCTGAGACCGACATCTCCCTCCCCTTCCGTCATCCTGAGCTTGTCGAAGGATCAGACTCATGTTGATGAGCGGCAAAGGCAGACTGAACTCCATAAGACATCTTTGGGCGTCTGTCCGATTTATTCGCACAGACGGTACGAGTCTGATCCTTCGACAAGGATGACGGATTGGAAAGTGAAACTCATAGGCGATCTCCTGTGCGCGTTGCGCACCCGGACAACAAGTTGTCCGGGCCACCCGAATCGATCACTTCAATGCGAATTCTTATACCGCGTTGAAGCTCCGCGCACGGCCATGAGCTCCGGATATTGTTTGTCGGGAGAAGCATAGGTATTGCCTCCATGATCGTTTCCGCGGGCGAGGTAGACCTGATGCCCGCCCTTGAAATCGGAATACTTCACCGCCGTCGAGGTGAAGCGGAGCGTCCAGCCGCAGCGGCGCAGATTGGACGTGTTCGGCTCCGAGCCGTGCTGAATCCGTCCGTCGTGGAGCGAGCACTGGTTGGGCTGAAGCACGATATCGACGCGCTTGGAGTCGTCGCGGTGCGCCTGGATGATTTCATTGCCGAAGACATTCTTCGAAGCATCGACATTGCTGTAATCGGAGAAGCCCAGTTGGCCCTCCCGATGCGTGCGGGGGATCACCATCATGCAGCCGTTTTCCTTGGTCGAGGGATCGAGCGCCAGCCAGACGGTGACGACCTCCATCGGCGTGACCTGGCCCTTCCAGTAGGCCGAATCCTCATGCCACGGCACGCGCTTGCCGTTGCCCTTGGGCTTGCAAATAAAGTGGGTGGAGAAGAGGGCGATATCGGGCCCGGTGATCGGCTCGACCAAATCAAGGATCGCGTCGTCGAATGCCCACTCGAAAAGCTCCGGGTGCATGAAGTGAGGCACGTCCATTGATTCGGGCGTTTCCGTCGCGGGTAGATCGGCGAGGATTTTGTCAAAGCAGGTCCGAAGGCGGGAAAACTTTTCCGGCGTGAGAACGGGGTGATTGTAAATGAGATAACCTTCGCGGCGGTAGGCTCGGAGTTGTTCGGGAGTCAGGCGAGGCTGGGCAAGAGCGGTGGTCATGTGATGGAGGCTATCCTATTTTAAGAGGTTCTTCTTCTCGCCCTGTGACAATTTATTATGCTACCGTGACTTCATGGAAATCCTGCGCTGGAGCAAAATCGCGCCCAAGGCGGCCTTTCACGCGGCGCGCCACACGAGAACACGGACCCAGCTACCTCATTATCACGGCCACGATTTTGCGGAAGTGTTCTGGATTGATGCGGGCCGGGGCGTGCACCGGATCAATGGCGCGGCGGTTCCTCTTCAAGCGGGGAATATGATCCTGATGCGTCCGTCCGATTGCCATGGGATTGAATCTGATACCAAGGAAGGATTGAAGCTGACCAATATCGCCTTTCCCCGTGAGGCGTTCGATGATCTGGGTGCCCGCTATTTTCCCGGTCGCGCTTTTTGGCAATCAGGGAAATATCCAGCGATGCACCAGGTGGAACCGGGGCAATTGCGGCGGCTCAATCACTGGGCGGATGATCTCTCCCAAGCGCCGAGGGAACGTCTCTACCTGGATCGCTTTTTGTTGAATGTCCTCACGGAACTGACCTTGGAGCAGGGCGACGCGGCTCCCGAGGAATCGCCGGATTGGCTCATTGAAGCCTGCCGCGCCATCCAAAAACGGGAGAACTTTTCCGGCGGAGTCGAGCGCTTCCTCCATCTCTGTGGGCGCAGCCGCGAACACGCCGCCCGATCCGTCCGCCGCCACTTGGGCACGACGCCCACCGATTACGTCAACCGCATCCGCATCGCCTACGCCCAGCGCCAACTCGAAATGGGCGACCAGACCATCCTCGACATCGCCCTCGATTGCGGCCTCGAAAACCTCAGCCACTTCTACAGCCTGTTCCGCACGCAGACCGGCGTGACGCCGAGAGCCTACCGGCTCTCGCATCATCGACCGCTTTAGGAATTTATCCGCTCGTAGAATGAAGTTTAAGGGTCTATTGTTAGTCCATGGCCAACGGCATGTCCTCCAAGTTGGACGCCAAGGGCACGGCTATCCTCGCGACAATCTCTTCCGTCGTGGGTTTTATTCTCGCGCTGACTTGGTCAGGGGCGTTCGGATATACAGTAAACCTTTATTGGTGGTCACTTGCTCTTGAGGATGAAGGTGCGTCCAATCTATGGAGAGTATTGGAAGCATCGTATCTTTGCCTCATCCTCACCTATCTTTTAACAAGGCGATTAAAACAGGCGAAGTCGCAACCTACTGGTCGACCGCGACTATTTTGGTCGCTTTTGGGGATATCGCTCCTGTTCCTATCTTTGGATGCAATGTTTGAAATCACTCCACCTGATCCCCTTATACGTCAGTGCATACCTCTTTCGGTGGTTTTTTATGTCCTCTGCCTCGGTTCGTGCTGGGTGCCGGAAAATCGGGACATTTATAGTGAGCGACGAAACTCTGTTTCAGGCCAAGCCAACGGCTTGCCAGCACCGTAGCCGGTGGTTGAGTCCCGCGTCGGCGGGACGACACCACCGGAAAGATTCCCCCTTCGGCCTCACCCCGGCAGGGGTGATAGCACTTCTGTTACCCCTCCGGGGTAAAGGATCGTGAGATCGGATACCGGTGGTGTCGCTCCGCTCAACCACCGGCTACGGTGCTTCCATCCCGTTCGGGATGGGAAGAGGCCGCTTTTTCCTTCTTTGTGTTCTTTGCGTTCTTTTGTGGCCAACTTCTTCATTTGCGGCCCGAATGAGACCGGGCCCTCCAGGAAGGCATCGCCGCTAGGGATTGGCCTCCCGGCCCATTCAAATTGGATTCCCATTTCTTCATTGCGCTTCGCGCAGGAATTGCGGCGGCTACCTCGGAGGGTTTCACCTCTTTGAAAATTAATTATCAGCCAAGAAAACAACCTCGATCGGTTTCTGAAATAACCGGGCAATGGCGAAGGCCAGCGGCAGACTCGGGTCGTAACGGCTTGTCTCGATGGCGTTGATGGTCTGGCGGGAAACCTTGAGCCGGTCGGCGAGGACGGCCTGGCTCCAGCCGTGCTCCGCGCGCAGTTCACGGACAATATTTTTCATCGACTAATGAGCCTGCGGACAAGGAAAATGATGCCGCTAGTGATGCCCATGATGGGACAAATTGTGGTCATGCTAAGCCGGGGAAATCCGGCGCTTTCCAAAAAACCATAGATGAAAGTCCACCCAAAAGTAATGGCTGCCGTGATGGCCCAGTTCTCCAGGATTTGCAGTCGCAGGTATTCGTCAACCTGACGAAAATACCGCCACACGGCGGCAATCATAAAAAGAAATGGCAGTATTGGACTGAATAATACCAAGGTTCGTGCGACACCTACCGACATTGAATGCCCTATTTTTCCGGAAATCGCCACAACCAGAAAAAGCAGGATAAGCGTTCCGAACAATTCGCAGAAATAGCGGACTGTGATTTTAGTTTGATGCATGAATTCTCCAGATGTTTTCATCTCCTGACGATGCCCCGAACAATGGCGACGACAGCCCAAACCGCCCCCATCACGGGCCAGACCGTGAACATGCTGAGCTTGGAAAATCCAACCTGCTCTAAAAAGCCGTAAGTGAACGTCCACCCCGCAGTGACGCCTGCAGCGATCACAATATTCTCCAATGCCTGCAACCGCACGTATTCATCAACCCGTCGAAAATGTCGTACGAGTGCCGCGACCATCAACAAAAACGGTATCATCGGGCTGACTGCCACGAGCGTTCGCGCGATGCCTGCATGCATGGCGTCGGCCGTCTTGATGGAGATGACCAGAACGATGGTGTACAAAAACAGGGTTACCAACATTTCGCCCATATAGCGGACGATGACTTTGTGTTCGTGCATGATTTAGCTCCTGCGTGTAAAAGTTGCTTTACATATTCCAGAACACCAAAAGCATGTCAAGCGTCCTTTACATCTAAGTAAATGACCAATTTCGGTCTCGGCCAAGCCAATGGCTTGCCAGCGCAGTAGCCGGTGGTTGAGCCGCACCAGCGGTGACACCACCGGCTAGGGTTCTGCCATCCCATTCGGGATGAAAGGCGAAGTGTCCACAATCTAAACGATTCGGTGAAAGTCTTTCGGAAGCTGATCCTTCGACAAGCAAGGATGACGGAATTTTTGGATACATGGATGCTCTCTGTGTTCTTTGCGTTCTTTTGCGGCTAAATTCCTCCCCCCAGCAAAGGCACCGTCGCAAGGGACTGCGACGGCTACCGAAGAGAGCTATCCGACTTTTTCGGGAGAAAGTTGGTGACTTGCTTGACTCGGTTTTCGCGGCTGATAGCCTGAACCTCCCTAGTCCCACAACACATTCTCATTTGCCATGTCCAAAAAATCCAAGAAAAAGCTTAAGAAACAAGAACGCGTTTCCCTCCTGAAATCGGCCCCCAATTCCCGGAAGACCTCCAAGCCCGCCAAGAAAAAAGCGGCGGCGAAAGCAACCACTGAAAGCAACGGCCACTCACCAGCCAAGGCCAAAAAAGGCCGCTTGGTTTATTTCTTTGGCGACGGACGTGCTGATGGCGATGGCAAGATGAAGAACCTCCTTGGTGGCAAAGGCGCCAACCTCGGGGAAATGACTCGCATCGGCCTACCGGTGCCTCCCGGCTTCACGATCACGACCGAGGTTTGCACCTCCTTCAATCTCAATAACAAGACCCTGCCCAAGGAAATCCACTCCCAGATCGACGATGCCATTTCCAAGATCGAGAAGATCCTCGGCAAGGGCTTCGGCAGCGTTTCCAACCCGCTTCTCTTCGCCGTCCGCTCGGGCGCGCGCGATTCGATGCCGGGTATGATGGACACGATTCTTAATCTCGGCCTCAATGACGAAACGGTGCAGGGCCTCGTCGCCGCCAGTGGCAATGAGCGTTTTGCCTTCGATTGTTATCGCCGCTTCATCCAGATGTACGGCGACGTCGTCATGGGCGTGCAAAAGCGCGCCGGTGAACATCACGAGCCGTTTGAAGTTGTCATCACCAACCTCAAGACCGAGGTTTTCCCCGGTCGCCACGACGTTTCCGACACGGAACTCGATGCCTCCTCCCTCAAGGTCCTGGTCGAGCGCTTCAAGGCCCTCGTCCGCGAGCGCACCGGCAGCGACTTCCCCACCAATCCGCTCGAGCAATTGCGCGGCGCCATCGGGGCCGTCTTCGGTTCCTGGAACAACGAGCGCGCCTACGTCTATCGCAACAAGTACAACATCCCTTACGAGTGGGGAACCGCCGTCAACGTGCAGGCCATGGTCTTCGGTAATACCGGTGACGAAAGCTGCTCTGGCGTCGCGTTCACCCGCGATCCCGCCACGGGCGAAAAAGTGTTCTACGGTGAATACCTGATCAACGCGCAGGGCGAAGACGTCGTCGCCGGTGTCCGCACCCCCGACCCCGTCGCCACTCTTCAAGAAAAGATGCCCAAGGCGTATCGCGAACTCGAAGATGTCCGCGCCGCTCTTGAAAAGCACTTCCATGAGATGCAGGATTTCGAATTCACGGTCGAAAACGGCAAGCTGTTCATGCTCCAGACCCGCAACGGCAAGCGCACCGGCGTCGCCGCCGTTCGCATCGCGGTTGAAATGGTGAAGGAAAAGTTGATCACCTGGCAGGATGCGGTCTCCCGCGTTCCCGCCGATCAACTCAGCCAGCTGCTCACCCCGATCTTCGATCGCAAGGCGATCAAGGCTGCGGAAAAAATCGCCTCCGGCCTCCCCGCCGGTCCCGGCGCGGCCAGTGGACGTATTTATTTCAGCGCAAACGAAGCCGAAGCCGAGGCCCTCAAGGGCAAGGTTCTCCTCGTTCGCGAGGAAACCTCACCTGAAGATATTCGCGGCATGCTTGCGGCGGAAGGCATCCTCACGGCACGTGGCGGAGTCAGCTCCCACGCGGCGCTCGTCGCCCGCCAGATGGGCAAGGTTTGCGTCTGTGGCGCGGCTGCGTTGCACATCGATTATCATGCGAACACGCTGACGGTCGGAGATCGCGTCTTCCAAAAAGGCGACTTCCTCTCCATCGACGGCACCAGCGGCGAAGTCTTCGCCGGTGAAGTCAAAACCGCTCCGTCCGAGATCGTTCAGGTCTTGGTCGATAAGAGCCTCGACGGCAAGGAAAGCGCGACTTACGGCAACTTCGCCCAGTTGATGACGTGGGCGGACAAACTCCGCCGCCTGCAGATTCGCACCAATGCGGATCAACCCGACCAAGTCGCCAATGCGGTGGCTTTCGGCGCCCAGGGCGTCGGCCTTTGCCGTACCGAGCATATGTTCTTTGAGGGCGACCGGATCGACGCGATGCGCGAAATGATCCTGGCCGACACCAAAGAGGGACGCGAAACCGCCGTCGCGAAACTTCTCCCCTATCAACGGGGCGATTTCGCCGGCATCTTCCGCGCGCTCAATGGCCTGCCCGCCACCATCCGTTTCCTCGATCCGCCACTCCATGAATTCCTGCCCCACACGCATACCCAACAGGAAGAGCTCGCTAATAAGCTCGGCGTGTCGGTGGAAAAAGTAACGCGCCGTGTGGCTGAACTCCATGAGTTCAACCCCATGCTCGGATTCCGCGGCTGCCGTCTCGGCATCATCTATTCCGAGATTTCGGCGATGCAGGCCCGGGCCGTTTTCGAGGCCGCCATCGAAGTCCAGAAAGAAGGCATCAAGGTCAAGCCTGAGATCATGATCCCGCTCGTCGGGTTCGCGAAGGAGCTTGAGTTGCAAGTCGCGCTCGTCCGCCAAGTCGCGGCCGAGGTCAGCAAGCAGCACAACACCCGCCTCAATTATCTGGTCGGCACCATGATTGAAATCCCGCGCGCGTGCGTCGTGGCTGATGAGATCGCCAAGGAAGCCGAGTTCTTCAGCTTCGGCACGAACGATCTCACCCAGACGACGCTCGGCATGAGCCGCGACGACTCCGGTTCGTTCCTGCCCGCCTACCAGAACCTCGAGATCATCAAGCAGAACCCGTTCGCCACAATCGACACGACTGGCGTGGGCGGCCTGATGAAATTGGCCATCGAGAAGGGCCGCAAGACCCGTCCCGATATCAAGCTCGGCATCTGCGGTGAACATGGCGGCGAACCCGCCTCCGTCAAGTTCTGCCATTCCATTGGCTTGACTTACGTGAGCTGCTCGCCTTTCCGGGTGCCCATCGCCCGGCTCGCGGCGGCCCAGGCGGCCCTTGCGGACATGACCAGTGCCGGTTGATTGGTAAACGTTGGAATAAGTCGCGGCATGGCAACCCATGCCGCGATTTGTCAGTAAATAAAGGTTGCAATGACTCTCCCGGCAGACATTCTCGCCTAGAGTAGTATTAATTCCTCTTATGTACGCGGACGACGGCGATTCAGGCATCAAAATTTACCTGCGCGAGATCGGTCAAACCCCGCTGCTCACCCGTGAAGAAGAGGTGAAGCTGGCCCGCCGCATCAAGCGCGGCGACCAGGCGGCGCGCCAACACATGATCAAGGCCAACCTGCGCCTCGTCGTGAAGATTGCGCACGATTATTCCAACTACGGTTTGCCCCTGCTCGATTTGATTTCCGAAGGCAACATCGGCCTGATGAAAGCGGTGGAACGCTTCGACCCCAAGAAGGGCGGCAAGCTCAGCACCTACGCTGCGTGGTGGATCAAGCAATCGATCAAGCGCGCGCTGGCCAATCAAAGTAAAACGATCCGATTGCCCGTTCACTTGGTGGATAAGATTGCGCGCATGCGCCGCGTCGGGATGCAGTTGGCCGAGGAATTCGGCCGCGAACCGACCGATGAGGAATTGGGCGAAGAGCTGTTGATGGCGCCCTCGAAGATCGCCCAACTGCGCACCGCCGCCATTCGCCCAGCCTCGCTCGACGCCACCGTCGGCCAAGAGGACGACGGCGCTTCGCTCGGCGACATGATCGGCGATGAAGCTGCGCAGGATCCTTCCGACATGCTCAGCGACAAGAATCTTCGCAAAGCGGTCATGGACTTGCTTCACGTTCTCGACGAGCGTGAACTCAAAATCATCACGATGCGGTTTGGTCTCGACGGAAAAAAAGAAATGACACTCGAAGAAGTAGGCCGGAAATTTAAAGTCACACGCGAACGCATTCGCCAGTTGCAAAACATCGCGCTGCGCAAAATCAAGCGGGCGCTCGATAAACAGGACAAACTGAAACCGGCATGAGTACCTCTTTCAAAAGCGCGATGGAGCGACTGAAGTGCAGCATCCGCGATGTGCCGGATTTTCCCAAGAAGGGGATCGTTTTCAAGGACATCACGCCGATCCTGACCAACGGCCAGTTGTTTCGGCTCGCCGTGACCATTTTCACGGAGCGTTATCAGCGCAAGAGCGTGGAGCGGATCGTGGCGATCGACGCGCGCGGGTTTATTTTCGGCGGCGCGCTGGCCCATCATCTCGGTGTCGGGCTCACCCTCGTGCGTAAAAAAGGCAAGCTTCCCTACAAGAGCAATTCCATCGAGTACGGCCTTGAATACGGCCAGGGCACGCTTGAGATGCACATCGACGGCGTGGAAAAAAACCAGCGCGTCGTGATCATTGACGATCTTCTGGCCACGGGCGGCACGGCGGAAGCCGCCGCCAAGCTGGTCGAGCTGTCCGGCGCGGAAATCGTCGAGATGGCGTTCCTCGTCGAGCTCGGCTTTCTCAAGGGCCGCGAACGGCTGGAAAAATATCCCATCTTCAGCGCGATCAGTTATTAGGTCTGTTGGCGCCAAACCAAGCGTTAAGCGTTGGGATGATTCCAGCCCCAAAGAAGACCTCTGCAAAAGGGCCTCTTTTAAGAGGCCGTCATCCTGAGCGAAGGCGAGGCAATCGATCTTCTTTCCTCAAACGAGCTTCTCGAGCCGCAGTCGAAGGACCCAGCCTAACGAAGCAATCGACGCCAGTGGCGTAAAAAAATCACAAACTGACGGGCAGGCCACTCGCAGGTTCGATAAGGGAGGACTCTCCTTTAAAATCGAGAGTTTTTGCAGAGATCTCCAAAGAAGCGAATCCACGCAGTTCCGCTTTCGTTCTGGATATTAATTTTCGCCCGAATGTAACCATTCGCGATTCGGACGTGTCATAGTAATCATGAAGCTTTTCTCTTTGCCGGTTCTCGTCTGTATCGGCGGCGTTATTATCGTGGTGGGCGGCCTCCTCTATGCGACGAGTGGCTACACCTATACTGCACCGCGAAAAGTCGCCGCAGCGCCGGGCCAGTCTGCTGCCGGTCAGACCGCTACGACGGACGGAACGCCCAGTTCGACGGATAGTGCGTCCGCACCTACTTCCAGTTCCACGGCCATGGCGGATTCAGGAAACGCGTCAGGGGGGCAGACACCCCAGGCGGATCGTGGTAATCGCGGAGGAGGAACTCCGGAAGAGCGGGAACAGCGCCGTCAGCAGCGCATGCAACAAATGGCCGCCGCTCTGGGATTGACCGATGCCCAAAAGGCGCAGATGGAGCAAATTCGCCAAACGATCACGGACCGCACCCAACGTCACGCGGCGATCATGGCCATCCTCACGCCCGATCAGCAGGCCAAAATGCAGCAGATGCGCGCACAAGGCGGTGGTGGCTGGAATCGTGGTGGAAATGGCGGTGGTGGTGGCGCTCCCGGAGCAAACACCGCTCCCGCCAATACGACGCCCCACCAGTAATGCTCCCAAGACTGGGACGTAAGTAGTCGTAGGTAGCCGTCGACCTCCGGGCGACAGTCGAAGGGCCAACCCGCGTTCGGAAATCGCGGGCTGCCTCATGTTAAAATCACGCCTCTTTTGTGGCTTTGACAGGCAATTTGTTTGACCGTGACTTCTGAGGGATTACTTTATCTCCATGAGTTTGAAGACGGACAAGGATCTAACCCCGAGCAATCGTGACTTGGTCAAACGCGCCAAGCAAGCAGCCCAATCAAAGAATATCGATTACGCCATCAGCCTGTACCAGACCGTGCTGAAGGAAGCGCCCCTTTATCTCGAAGGGCGCCGCTATTTACGCGTGATCGAAATCCAGAAATACAATGCTCTCAGCGGCTTTGCCAAGCAGATGATGAAAACGAATCTCGCCACCGTGGCGATGAAGCTTTCCGCCGTGGCCAAGAAGGAACCGACCGAGCAATTGATCGCGGCGGAGGAAGTGCTCGCGCTGGATCCTTTCAACGTCAAGGCCAACACCATGCTCGGGGAGGCTGGTGAGGCACTTGGCTATCCGGATTTTGTGGCTTTCGCTTACGAAACAATCGTCGAGGGAAAACCGAACGATAAGGTCTTTCTCAATACCGCGGCCGAGGCCTACATGAAAATGCAGGAGTTCGTCAAGGCCATGGACACCTATGACCGCATCCTGAAAATTGATCCACGGGATGGCGATGCCCTCAGCGGACGCAAGAATGCCGAGGCGGCCCACGCCTCGAAGACCGGCGGTTGGGAAGCGGCGGAAAAAGAAGGAGATTTCCGCGGGGCCCTCAAGAGCAAGGACGAATCCGATAAGCTGGAACAGGACAATAAGGTGGTGAAATCCTCGGAAGCCATCGATCAACAGATCCAGATTCATTACAAAAAACATGAAGCTGAGCCGACCAATCCGCTTCACTCGAAGAACATCGCCCAGCTCTTCCGTGAAAAAAACGATTACGCGAACGCCATCGTTTTCTATCAACATGCCTATGAAGCGGGGAACAAGATCGATTCGTCGCTGGAAAAAACCATCGGCGATCTTAAATTAAGAAAAGCGGACATCGAATTGCAGCAGTATCGTGCCGCACTTGCGGAGCAAACCGACCCGGACGCGCAGGCGCAGTACCAAGCGGCAGTCGAGCAAAAGGAAAAGGAACTCAACCAGGCACGCTTGGACCAGGCCCAGGCACGCGTCAAGGCGCAGCCACAAGAAGGCGAGTTTCGGTACGACTTGGGCGTGGCCCTCTACAAAATGGGCGAGTACAAACGGGCCACAGAGGAGTTGCAACAATCGCTTAAGCAACCGAGCATACGCTCCCAAGCCTTGAACCTGATGGGCCTAAGCTTCATGAAGCGGGGCATGCTCGATTTCGCCATCAAACAACTTTCCCTGGCCAAGAGTGAATTGGCGCCGATGGACGACATTAAGAAGGAAGTCGTCTATAACCTTGGCCTGGCCTACGACGAAATGAAACAGGCCGAAAAGGCCCTGGATCAATTCAAGGAAATTTACGAGCACGACATGAGTTACCGCGATGTCGCCCAGCGCGTGGAAGCGTCCTACGGAAACAATTAGGCCGTTGGGGACCTCTGCAAAAGGGCCTCTTTTAAGAGGCCGTCATCCTGAGCGAAGGCGAGGCAATCGATCTCCTTTCCTCACACGAGCTTCTCGAGCCGCAGTCGAAGGACCTGGTCTGACTAGGGCCTGTTCACACTAATATTCAACGCGTCACCTCTTAAGCTTGGCGGCCTCATGGCAACCCTGAAAGGGTTGCAATCATTCAGCCCAAGGTTGGCGCAGCAGCGCCTACCCTGGGTTAATCAAATATGGGAACAACCCTGAAGGGGTTGAAGCTTGCTCCTGCTGCGCCGGATTCAACTCTTTCAGAGTAGTGCCCGCCCGGCCTCTACCCTGGGCTGAGTGATCACAACCCCGTTGGAGTTGCAGAATTTTTTGAGCGTAGTGTTAACAGGCCCTAGGCAATCGGTATGGGCGGCGTGAAAAAAATCGCAAACTGAAAGGCAGGCTTCTCGCAGGTTCGACGAGGGAGGATTCGCCTTTAGAATCGAAACCACCTTGCCAACGGTCAAATAGTACTTTGAAGCGAAAGCAGGTCCTTCGACTGCGGCTCGGGAGGGTCCTGGGATTAAACCATACGCCCCGGCTCGCCTTCGCTCAGGATGACAGCGTTTTTAAAATCGTGAGTTTTGCAGAGGTCCCTGCCGCGATGGCCGTCGCGTTGATGCGGCTACAGTATTATTGAAAACACTCTAATTTGAATTGGACGGGGCGGGAGGCAGAGGGCGGGGCGGAGCCGGTGGTTGCATGATCTTGGACCCTTGGGTCTTGCCGGCTGCTGCGCTTTTGGCGAGGCTGGCCTTGTCAAAAGCGTCAATCGAGGCGCGAACATCGGCCTGCAATTGGTTCATGTCCGTTATCTTGTCCCAGCGCTTGATCTCCCGGGAATCCCCGCCAAAAAGAATAGCGCGTAAATCGTCCGAATGCTCAGGCCAGCCCAACTGAGGGCAGATCGTACCCGTGAAGTCCGCGATGACATGCGCGCTGTTTCGCGGGTTGCTCGTATTGCCGTTTTTCAAAAAATAGGGCTTCAAGTCAATCGCCTCCTTGTCCAGGTTGGACCGCATTTCCGCGAGCACCACGGAAGGCGCCCAGGCTGCGATGGAATCCCGCAAATCCACTACAACGATCAACTGAAAATCGGGTCTGCCGCGAAAGGGATAAGTCGCCTGGCCCGCCGCACGGGCCGCGTCCTGGGAATCCTGATTGGTGCCGAGCAGCAGAGTGATCGTTCCCGGCCTGTTGATGAAAACGGAGTGATTATCAGCGTCGGTCGCCTTGAATTTATGCACGGGAGCAGGAGGCGCGGCGGGAGGTGACGCCGCTGCCAGTGCCGACGACGGCAAGACAGAAGCATACCCGGCCAGAACCACCGCAAGCGCGGCAGCCAGTGTCTTAGGCAGCTTTGGCATCGACCTTCTCCAGTACATATCCCCGTAAATACTCGGTTTCCGGCACGTTGACGAGTACGGGATGATCCGAACTTTGCCCCAATCGCTGCCGTAGGCGCAAGGTGACTCCGGTTTCCGTCGCGGCCTTCTGCAGCAATTCATCCCAATCCTGCGCCGTGACGTGATGTGAGCAGGAAAATGTCGCCAGGATTCCACCTCGCGTGAGCAGCCGCAGGGCACGCAGGTGCAATTCATGGTAGCCGCGCAAAGCTGAGTCTTTATTTCCCTTCGTCTTCGTGAAGGAGGGCGGATCGAGCACGATCAAATCGAAGGTCTCGCGATTTTGCTCATAGCGGCGCAAAAGATCGAAGACATTGCCTTGGAGCCATTCAATCTCAAGACCCTCGCTACGGGCCGTGATCTCGGCGTGACGAAGGGCCTCGCCCGACTGGTCGATGGCCCGGCATGAGACCGCACCGGCTTTCCGGGCACTCAACGCGAAGGCGCCTTGATTCGTGAAGCAATCGAGAACGCGCCGTCCTGCGGCACACCCCGCGACGACTGAATAATTCTCCGCCTGGTCGAGATAAAAGCCGGTCTTCTGCCCCGACCAAAGATCGAGATCATACCCGATATCCGCGATGCGCACGCGGGTCGGCGCCTTGTAGTCGCCATGGAGAACATTGCGCTCCATCGGCAAGCCTTCCAGTTGTCGCACCGGGGCGTCGTTGCGGGCGAGGACAATGCGGCAGCCCGTCTTTTGCATGAGCAGATCGGCGATGATCGCTTCCCGCTTTGACATCGCCAGGGTGAGGGTTTGCAAGACAAGCACATCATCGTAACGATCCACCACGAGGCCAGGCAGTTGATCGGACTCCGACCAGACGAGCCTCCGGGCCGTCGCGGAAGTCAGGGATTGGCGATAGGCCAAGGCAGCATCGAGTCGCTGGCTGAGAAAAGCGGCATCGAGCGCAATCGCTTCCACGGAATAACGCCGCGCAACGATTTGCGAACGGCTGTTGTAAAGCGCGCTGCCCAAGAAGTCACCCTTCGGCGAACGAATCTCCACCGTGCCTCCATCCTCGGCATTGCCCTCGATCCGATCAACCTCGCTCGCAAAAACCCACGGATGACCGGTGAGAATACGGTGGCGTACGCCTTTGTTCAGGATCAGGCGGGCGGGATGTGTCATGCAGGGTACGTCTTAAAAAAGTTACGCCTTGAAACCTATCCCAATTGATGGTCAAAAAGCCATCCTTGTCTGACTTGGGGACACAGGTATAAAACAGGGATGCCGAGAGCCTTCCCTACGTTTTGCCTGTTTATCCTGGCGTCCACGCTGGCACTTGCCCAACAACCCGCACCAGCACCCGGTTCGGACGCCAACGCCTGGGTCAGGTTTGGCATCGCCAGTGGAGTGAAGGGCGATTTGGAGGCAGCCATCGCCGATTTTAACGAGGCGATCAAAATCGATCCCAAATGCGCGTCCGCCTATCAATGCCGGGGACACGCCCGGTCGCTTCAAAACAAGCTGGACGAAGCGATTGCCGATTACAATCAAGCCATCGAAATCGATCCCAAGCAGCAGGATGCTTATTATGACCGGGGCGTCGCCCGCGCCCAAAAAGGCGATTTTGACGGGGCCCTGGCCGATTTCAGCAGCGCCATCGGGTTGAATGCCAAATACACCTCAGCCTATTACAATCGGGGCCACGTCAAATATTTCACGGGCGACCTGGACGGCGCGGTGGTCGATCTCAACCAGGCCATCACCCTCGATCCGAATCCCCCCTTCAGCTACTTCATTCGCGGATTGGCGCGACTGGCCAAGGAGGACAGGGAGGGCGCCGGCTCGGATTTTCAGCAAAGCGCCATCAACGGCTATGCCGACGCGGCCTTCTGGGTTTGGATCGTCAAAACGGAAGATGGTGACCGGGGCGTCGCCCGAAGCAACCTGACGGATTTGATGAGCAAGCCTCAGTTGTTCAAGCCCGACGACTGGCCCATGCAAATCGGCAACTTTCTTCTCGAAAAAATCACGCAGGACCAGTTGATGGCCAAGGCGAAGGAAGACACCTCGAATCAGGACCGTCTTTGCGATGCCTGGTTTTACAGCGGCATGGCCAAACGTTTTTCCGGGGATACCAAGGGGGCGCTGGACTGCTTTCAACAAGCAATCGCGACCGGATCGAAAGTGTCCGAAGTCTACGTCGAGGCCCAGCGTGAAGCCAACAGACTGCAAAAGCCTTAAGCTTCCAGAGGCGTCACCCTCGACTTACACCATCGAATGTCACACTATGGCCATCGTTGGCAAAATCGCTGACACATGATGGAAATCCATATCTTGCTGGCAAGCGTCGAACTCGGTCCTTTTTCGGAAAAGCAGGTACGACAGTACCTGGCGGACGGATTGATATCGCCCTCGGACCTGGCCAAACATGCGGGAATGGAAAACTGGGAGGCAGTGGATGTCGTTCTCGCCAGGATACCGCCGCCAATTGCCGTAGCCGCACCTTCCCCGCCGCCGCTTCCCCAGCTACGGACTCCGATGCCAAGAGCCATTCCGAAGACGGCTGGCCCGGTTTCCCCCGCACCAACACCACCCCCAGCGTTACCCGAACAGGCCACGCCGAAAGCTCCGGCCCTGGAAGATCCGGCTCCCCTTCCCTCCACGCAAAAAATCGGACGCAAGTCCTCAAAAATCGTCATCCAACCGATTAAGCCGTTGAAGGCAACACCTTCCATCGGAGCGAAAGTCCGGGCCATCCCGCGCAACGTCCCGCCTGCTCCGGAAACAAATTCCCCCTCTCCAGAACCGCCCGCTCCGGTCTCGACGCCCGAGCCAATGACACCCGTCAAAGCCCTGGTGCCGGGACAACCGCCACCTGTACAGAAAAGCCCGGAGAAAAAGAGTCCCCCTCCCACGAATCCGCCTCCCCTTCCATCTGCGACCCCGAATGAGACCGCCTCAACTCCTCGCCCTCCGCCTCTTCCACCAAACAAAAAGAAAAGCCCCACGCTCGCGAAAACCCGGCCCGTTCGAAAGAACACCGTCGTTATCTATGGCGCGGTGGCTGCAGGAGTGCTCATCGTCCTGATCGGCTCATTGACTTATTGGAAGCTCTATGGGGTGGACGACCATGGCGAGGCCGCAAGCACGCCCGATGTTATAGCTCCCAATGGCGACGATGCCATTCTCGCCAGCCATCCTCAAACTGCGGACGATTACGACAAACGTGGAGTGGTCCGGCAATCGAAAAGCGACTTCGACGGGGCCATTTCCGATTACGACCAGGCGATTGCCCTCGAACCGAACGATGTCCAGGCGTTCTATCGACGAGGCCTCGCGCGGGAGATTAAAAACGACTGGAACGGGGCCCTCTCCGATTTTAACCAGGCCATCAACCTCGATCCGCGCCACGCCGAAACCTACAGCAACCGGGGATTCGTCAAACAGACGCTGGGTGACCTCGACGGAGCGATTGCCGATTATACCCAGGCCATTTTCATCAATCCGACAATCGCCGTCGCCTACTTCAATCGCGGCCTGATCAAGGGACAACGCGGCGATCTCGATGGCGCAGTTGCCGACTACTCCGCAGCGCTGGAGATCAATCCCAAGATGGCCCTCGTTTACTACAATCGGGGCCTGATCAAGGAGCAGAGAGGCGATTACGAGGGAGCCTCCAGCGATTTCAATCATACGCTGGAAATCGATCCCACCATGGCCGCGGCCTATTACAACCGGGGCAACGCCAAGAATGCCGGGGGCAATCTCGACGGGGCCATCGCCGACTATACCCAGGCCCTGACCATCAATCCGAAGATCGCGGTCGCCTACGGTTTTCGGGGCTCAGCACGACAGTCCAAAGGCGACCTGGACGGGGCGCTCGCCGATTACTCGCAAGCCATCGCCCTCAACCCAAAGATGGCCGCCATCTACTACAATCGCGGGCTGATCGAGGAGCAAAAAGGCGACCTTGATGGAGCCATCACCGACAGCACCCAGGCGCTGCAACTCAACCCGAAGGATGCCCAGTCGTACTGCAATCGCGGCCTGGCCAAGCTGGGCAAAGGCGATATGAATGGAGCCTTGGTCGACTTGAAAACTTTTTGCCAACTTGCCCCGAGAGACAACGATGCCGACTACGCGCGCCTTTATCTCTGGCTAATTTCAACCAAGGAAAATCCCCAGGGACACGCAGACAAGGATCTCTCCACCGCGCTGACCACCGATTGGAATTCCACGCCGGACAATCTCGCGACCCTGATCGCAAAATTCCTCCTCGGTCATGCCAGCGAAGCCGACTTGCTTGCGATCGCCAACGACGAGAGTCAGGACGCCGCGCTACGCTGCAAGGCGTGGTATTTCGCCGGGATGAAACGCCTGCTGGCAGGGCAAAATTCCGTTGCCACCGACTATTTTCAGAAAGCCGTCGCCACGGGAAAAGCGGATTGCTGCGAATACATGTTTGCCCAGCAGGAGTTGAAGGAATTGAGCCAAACACCCCCACCGCCTGCCACTCCATGATCTTGAAAGTTTCCGGCGGCGACAATGGACAAATCCGCCAACCTGCTCCAAAAACGAAAGTGGCAGCTTCGGCCACTTCTCCGCCGACGGCACGGAATACATCATCACGAAGCCGTTCGTTCCGCCTCGCGCGCAAATCAATTTTCTTTGGAACGACACGCTGATCTCCGGGTTGAACCAGTTCGGCAGCGACGACGGCGTCTTCAACAACCAGACGCTGATGTACAATCGTCCCAAGGGGGAAATTCCTTACAGGTCCTGACGTTCACCTCTTCACTGAAAGGTGTTCTTTTTCATAAAAAAGAGCACCTACCCGGTTAATGTGGGCGATTATTTCAAGATCGGTAATCGTGGCAGAAAGAATAAGGCTGAACTGGTAAGGTATCGGAAGGTCATCTAATTCCTCGTAGATACGATTGAGTATCCGTTGGGTCAGACCGCTACCGAGCAATGCCAAGTCGATATCTGATCCCGGCTTAAAATTACCTTTTGCTCTCGATCCAAAAAGCACGGCTTGTTCCACCTCGGGATGACGCGAAAGAACGAGCCGAATAGCTTCACTGGTTTTGTCGCTTAACCCGAATCGCGTATTCATGGCTCCGTATTTTCCAAGTCCAGGAATCGTTCTTTAAATTTTTCAAAATGATCAAAATAAGCAGACACTATCGCCTCAGCGATAGCATTTGCGATTCTCTCGTTATAGGTGTGCGTGCTTCGATTGCGGCTCTGGATCATTTCCATCCAGATCTCACCATCTTCAATCAGCCCGACAGCAAAAGCCTTTCGCGTTGCATCCTTGGAACCGTAAATACCAATGGTTCCACGGTCTTCGAGATAATCTTTAAGAGTGTTCCAGGCAAGTTCGTGAGTAAACTCGAATGCTTGAATCAATCCTTGTTTCTCCAAGTCGGAAAGCTCACGGCTCCGGGTTATTTCTACAGCTTTTTTCAATTGGCCAAACGCCTTCTGAAAACTATGGAAGCGTTGTTTCCAGCGAATATCAGGGGGTTTTTCGGCCATACATGAAGAGTAAACTAGTTCACCTCCAAATTCTTCACCTAACAACGTTTTTCTCGACCTGTCGACCGGAGATCGCTCTGCCTGATTTCGGCTAAGGCTGTGCATACCATCTCAACTTGTTCTAGATTCTCTCCAAGATGCACCCCGATCTAAGAAAGTTTTGGATTCAGGGAATCCTCCTGTGTATCGGCGCGACCGCTTGGGCGGATATGCCGATTCAAGCGCCGCCCCTGCCCGCGAACGAATGGGCGGTCTCGACCGCGCCCGCGCGTTTCGTCATTGATCAGGACAAGGCGGACACACCCGTTTCTCTCTCCTGGGTGAACCTTTGCCTGCCCAATCCCGGTTGGGCGAACCCACCCATGCGCGTTTTCACGGACACCGGAATCGCTGTCGGTTCCGATCTTCTTTGGACTGCCCCCGGTGAACCCACGACACTGATCTTCGATTCCTCCTCAGGCGTAAGGCGCTTCTATGTCTATGTCGGCTCCAACTGGCCAGCCCTGCACATTGATAATGCCAAGGCAGGCGTGACGCTGGAAAGTCGGGCGGGCGACGGCAAGACCATCGATCATCTGCCGGACATGCTTCAGGCGTGGAATCAAAGTACCGTGGTCAATGGCCGCGCGATTGTCCCGGGCCTGTTCGAGGGCGGGCATCGCTTCGGTCCGCAGGGAAATATCCTCGAACATTTCCAAGGTTGGTTCAACGCAGCGGGCGCCGAGCATCTGCAGCTTGCGGCGATTTCCACCGACGCCTCGTTCGTCCTCGTCGATGGCAAGGAGGTGGTCGAGTGGCCGGGACGCCACGACTTCGGCGGCGGGATGTCCGGCCAACACCAGGGCGCGGTAGATTTGGCGGCGGGGATTCACTCACTGGATTACTACAATGCCTATGTCTCCAGCAACGATGGCCACCCGTTGCTCTGCTGCCTGGCCGCCAAGGGCGGCGATCTCGCTGGCTGGACGATGCTCATGCCCAATTCGAGTTTCTTCCTGCCCACCGGCCATGCCCACGTCGCGAACTACCAATTGCAAACGAGCGGGCCCAGCACGGCGACATCGGGAGACACTCCCGCTTACGCCATGGAGTGGGGCATCAACGGCCAAAGTGTGATTGCCCCGGAAATTTCCGATATCGGACTGATTTCGGTTCTACTGACCTGCCGCCCCGGCGCTAATGGCACGGTGACCTGGACCTTCGATGATGGCTCGACCGCCGTGGGCCAGACAGCGCAGCATCTTTTTCCGCGGCCCGGAATGCGCACGGTTCAAATTGACATCGACGAGGGAGGTAAGACTTCGCACCTCACGCAAACGATCAGCGTTCACCCGAACTGGACGCAACTCACCACCTTTCAGCCTCAGTTGGTTCCCGAGCATCAGGCGGACATCATGCGGCGCGATCCCACGACGCTTTCGGCCTCGGACTTGGCAGGTTGCGTGGCCGTGTTTGAAGTCTTCAAGAATTCCGATGGCCTGTTGAAATTACTTCCGGCGGTTTGCGCCAAGATGAAGGACATCAGCGAAGCCGATCTGCCCTATATCAAGGACGCCGCCGTGTATCTCGCCCGCGAAGACCTCTCTCATTTTGCCGAGGCGAGCCAGCTTTTGAAGGCGCTGGTCGATCGCTGTTCACAGGACAAGCCTTCTCCGCAATTGATCTCCGTGGGTAGCGCGAGCCGGTTGGCCTTGGCGCAGTTGACGCTCAAGACCTCCGATCAAACCGACGACGTCCGCAAGCTGTTGGATGGAATCAATGTTGATTCGCTTCCGGGTGACGAGCATCGCGCCTACGACACACTTCGCGGCGATCTGGCCCTGGCCACGGGCGATGTCGCCGGAGCTAAAAAACAATACGAAGCGCTCACCGGCGATCCCTCCGGCCCCGATGCGCGCAGTTCCATTCGCCGCATCGCCAAGGTGAGCCAGGCACGCGCCTTCCTCGATCGCAAGGACACGGATGCAGCCGAACGCGCCTTGTCCCAAGTCGCACGCCAAGCCCCCGTCGAAAAGCTCTCGCCCGACTGGGCCCTGACCCGGCTCCGCCTCTACCGGGACGAAAACCTGCCCGTCGCCGCCTATCTTTGGGCCAAGCGCCTGCTCCCCGTCATCACCGACGACGGCCGCAGTGAACTCCTCTTCCAACTAACCGACCTAGCCTTCGCCCACAACGACAACGACCTCGCCAAAAAATGCCTAGCCGAGCTCCTAAAAAAGCACCCCTACAGCTCCGAAGCCGCCGAAGCCAAAGAAAAATGGCCGGATAAATCGCCGTAATTTCCGTTGGTAGCCGCCACACGCTGGGTGGCGGTGCCTTCCCTCCGAAGTAGCCGCCGCAGGAGGCCCGGCGGAGGTGCTCCACCTCACTCCCAAGTTACACTTAAGAACGTCCCTGTCGGGACACCAAACTTGTGTCAATAATAAGGACTGCCCCCTTCACTGCCCCCTGACGAACAACATCAACCATGACCATGAATGTTCCGGAAATCGGCGGTTAAAATAAGGGGAACCTCGACTCATCCGGGACGTGGACTTGGATAAGTAGGTGCAAATTAGCAACTATTTGGGTATTTCGTGTTTCTATATTAAAGTCAACCCATTGACTAACTTCATCATTCAGGGAAGATGCGTCCGATTGAGAAGGCATCTTCATCTGGTCTTCCTCTCTAATCTTACTCCTATATGAGATATCCGCTCGCCTATCGCTCCGCCCTCGCAGTCTCTATCGCTTGCATCAGCGTTTTGACCGCGATGGCGGATAACGCCGCACCGGCTCCAACTCCTACGGCAGTCACCGCGGGGCCGGCAAACCAGCCCTCGGCGGCGCCCAATTACCAACCCGTGATGTCTCCCGCGAACATCGCGCCGACGCCCGCAACCCAATCCGATGGCAAAGCCGTTGAAGTCGTCGGCGAGCCTATCAATGTCGTGGGCCATCCGTGCACACTGGTCGATAGCTCGGACATCGACCGCTACAAAAAACTGCTCCAGAGCAACACGGCTGCGCAGGCTTCTCTCAAAAACTTGCAGGACTTTTGCGACAAGCGCATGACCCAGCCGCTCGATGTGCCTATCGCGCAAAAGGCGCCGGACGGAAGCTGGATGTATCCCGGGGATTTCCCCCCCGATGTGTCTCCCTTCGCCGGTAATAACCCGAATTCCGGCCTGCCAGGGGAACAGCGGTTGGACCGCACCCAAGGCACCAATGCGTTCACCATCGCACAGTTGGGAATGGTGTATCAGCTGACCGGCGACCAGAAATACGCCGAGTACTGCAAGACATTGTTGCTGGCCTATGCCGACAACTACACCCATTGGGGTCATATTAAGGGATGGACTCCGAAAAGTTATGGCAGCGCGTACGACGGCCGGTTGAGTTTTCAGTTTCTCAATGATGGCAGCGAGTTGATTAATTTTGCCTACGGCTACGACATGGTCCGTAGCCTGCCGTCGTGGACAAAAGAGGAACAGGATCATGTCCGGGACGACTTCTTCAAGCCGGTCATCGCCCAGTTTATCGATCCTGTTCTCGGGAAAACGGACTACCTCAGCCAGAACAACAACCGCTCGGCGCTCTGCGCTGTCGGCGTTCTGATCACAGGTTACGCGTGTGAAGACCAGGACATGATCAATGAGGCGCTTTACGGCAGCCGTGATGGCACCAAGGACAACCCGACCGGCGGCATTATCGGGGTCCATTTCAGCGAAAAAGGCCTCTTACCCGATGGTACGTGGGTCGAAGGCGCTCTCGGTTACCAAGTGGGCATCGCCTCCTGCGCCCTGTTCGACGATGCCGAGGTCCTCTGGCGCCACGGCATCGACATGTACCGGTTCCGCAATGGAGCGCTCAAACGACTGCTCGACTCGTCCATAGAGTTGGCCTATCCCGATCCCAAGATGACCGTGCCGGCGCTGCATGACTCAGGTTCATTTGGTCTCCTGACCGATGCGGGCTGGTTGAACAATGAAATCGGCGATTCCTACGCTCGTGGCTACGTCCGTTACCAGGACCCGCGTTATGTGCCCATCATTCGCAACGCGCAGCAGTCGTTTAACCTGAGCTTGCATAACGGGAACCCCTCGCTCTTTCTCGACCTACCGCCCGCGGACAAGGACCCGGCCCGGACCGTTGATAACGTCAATTTTTATTCCGTCGGCTACGGCGTTCTGCGACAGGTCGCGCCGATGGGATCCAACCAACTACTGATGGAATATGGCGTCTGTGCAGGCCATTCCCATCCCTCCAAGCTCGCCATCGATCTCTACGCCCTCGGAGGTCCCTTGATGCCGCTTCCCGGCGTCATTTTTCCCTACAACAATCCGCTCAATCCAAAATGGTTCACGACCTCGATGAGCAATTGCACCATGATGATCGATGAGCAATCGCAGAACTACGGCGGCCTCTACTTTCTTTACCCGGCTCCGACGCCCATCGCAGACCAACTCGTTTACGGTCCCGCCACGACCATGGGCATTCAACGGGCGTGGTCGAACACCCTTTACGCCAGACCGTGGAAAGACGCAAAAACATGGGCCAGGCTCATGGGCGTTGACTGGCCGGTGCCGACGGATCCTTTCACCCAGGTGAATCAGGACCGGTCGCTTTTTCTCACGCCCGAGTATTTGGCCGACATTTACGGCGCCTTCAGCATGGGCCCGCACAAATACGATCTCGTCTGGCATATCATGGGCGACATGACCACCACGCTCACGGCGAGTCCGTTCACGTTCCCCGATCCGGTGCCTTACGGCTACGACGCAATACAAAATGTGACCCAGGCCAGTAGCGACCAGGCTTGGACCGCGACGGTTACGACGGCCAACAAACAGCCCTTACGATTTCTTGCTTCGGGTGGAACAGCAACCGACATCTATCTCGGGAAGGGGCCGGAACTTCCGGTTGAATGGAAAGCGTTGCCTGCGGCGCTGATCATGCAGAGGCGCGATAACGTGAACAATGCGATCTTCGGTAACGTGGCCGACATCTCCGGTGCCGCGGACGGCTACCTCAAAAGCGTGAAGCAGGAGGGCAGCCTTGACACCGGTTACGGCCTGCTGAAGATCGAGACGGTCAAAGGCACCGACCTCTGCTTCACCGCGTTCCGGCCCGGCAGCTATACGGCAGGAGGCCTCACCACCGATGCGATGCAGGCCATGGTCCGCATGGATGGCACCAACGTGCAGGCGATGTATCTCGGCGGCGGCACCACGCTCGAAGCCAACGGGGCCACGATTCAGCGTAGCGAATCGGGTCTCGCCTACGTCGAAAAAGCAGCGGACGGAAGTTATGTCATCGGAAATCCTTCGCCCACCAAGGCGACCGTGACCGTGACTCTTCCCGCGCTCGGCGGAGTCAAAAAAGTGGACATCGACGCCGGCGGAGTATGGAGCAATGAATCTCCTGCATCGAAATAGCCAACGCTAGAGCATTTTCGATGTAGATAGATGCATATTGGGCATGACGAAAAAAGCCCCGGCAGCAAGCCGCGCCATGAGCAAAGTCGAATGGGTTTGTCGAAGGATCAGTTCCGCCCGCCTTCCCTCCGCGGTAGCCGCCGCTGTCCCCAGCGGCGGACGTTCCTTCCGAGGTAGCCATCGCACTCAGTGCGACGGTGTCTTCTTCACGTGGCCCGGACAACTCGTTTGTCCGGGTTCGCAAAGCGAACAGGAGGTCGACATCAACTTCCACATTTATCGTTAGTCATCCTGAGCTTGTCGAAGGATCAGTTCCGCCTGCCTTTCCCTCCGTGGTAGCCGCCGCTGTCCCTAGCAGCGGCGCCTTCGCTCAGTGGTAACCATCGGTCGACCTGCCTACTCCAGAACGCCGAAACTACCGTTTTGAGTGACAAGATCACCATTTTTTACTATTTAGGAACATGTACTGCGTCGTGCGCTTATGGAAGGTGCCTGCGGTGTTCGCTTACATTAGTATAGGGATTTGCGGAATTTGTTCGGCGAACGCACAAACCAATCAGCCTTCGCAGCGCCCGTTGTTTACGGTCCAACTCAATCGTCCGATTGAAGATGTCGACGCCATGGCCGCCCGGATGAAGACAAATGGAGATCTCTACAAAAAAATTCGAGACGATGGACTTGACGAATATACGAAGACACATCCCCAGGCTTCCTCCTATGACGATCAGGCCAGGACGCTCATCAAGCTATTTGCCTATCTCGTCGTTTGGGACGATTTTTACGGTGAAAATCTGTGGGAATTGGGCAGCGACTACATTCGAACGGCAGCGATGCATGGCGTGCGCGATCCTTTGTTCAACGCCTTCAACATTATTGTGGCCGGCCCTCATGTTCCTCCGGATAAGGAGGAAAGGGCCATGCAGATCATCGATGATACGGACAAATTTATGGCCACGGGCTATCCAGCTGCCTTCAAGCAAATGGTCAGTCAGATAGCGATCAATGGCTTGGTCTGCTATCGAAACAATCAAAAGGTCGATATCAACATGCCAAGTATGCTGGCCCGCGCCCATGTCGTGGAGGAGTGGGGTCAGAGCTACCAGGAATTGGTCAAACAAAAGCTACCCCATGAAATACTCTTCTCTTGGGGTAAAGAAAACATGGGCGGCGCTCAATATAACGAGATCACACTTAACCGCGTCATCGCGGAGATAGATCGCGCCTTCAATGAAGAAGACCCCGACAATCCGGTAAAGTTGGAGCTGGACGGAGCCTATTATGTCGAACACGCATGGTATGCGCGAGGTTCTGGCTGGGCCAACACCGTCAACCCTCAACAATGGGACCAATTCAGCAAAGACCTTGTGAAGGCTGCTCAGATTTTGGAACCGCTATATAACCAGCACCCCGATGAGGTCGGAATATCGTTGAGCATGATGACGGTGGAACTGGGACAAGGACAGGGGCATGATCGCATGGAGCTTTGGTTTCAAAGGGGCCTCAAGGCAAACCCGGACTGCTACCGACTATATTGGTCCAAGCAATGGTACCTCCAACCACGATGGGAGGGTTCTGAAGAAGATATTCTTTCCTTCGGCAAAGAGTGCGTCCAGACCCAGAATTGGGTGGATAAATTGCCCATGATTTTGCCCATCGGGCTTAACGATGTGCAAGATCCTCAGGTATTCGCGCGCCCCGATGTCTGGCCGATCGTGGAAAAGACCTATCGGGACTATCTCGACCGATACCCCAAGGCTACTCATTTTCGCACCCTCTTCGCCGTTCAAGCTTATCAGGGTGGGCATATGGATATTGCCCGGGAACAGGTAAAGATTCTTGGGAATGACTGTGACTTCCACACCATCAGTCCACAGCAGTTTCAGGAAATCACGGCGGATTCCAAATGATTCGGTGGAAAAAATGGGGACAGGAAAAATGAAAAACAAACCCGGCAACGCAAAGGCAGTGAATAGAAGTCATCCTGCCTTTAATAAAAATGCGCAGCCCTTTTATGACATTATTATGGAGGGCTTGAAGGGCGAGGTGGACGGAGAGCATTTTTGGGATGCCGTGGCAGATAATGCGGTTTTTGAATTTCTCTATAATATCCCCGGATTCACCAATAAAATTGAAGGGCGTGATGCCTATATGGACTGGTTTGGAGGCTATACCAATATCCTTCATTCCGCCGATAATTTGCGAGTGCACAAAACAACACAACCCGGCGTTATCATTTTAGAATATCAAGTCCACGGCTTGGTTCCAGGTACAGGAAAAGCGTACGACAATCGCTTTTGCTCCATCATCACTCTAAAGCATCGCAAAATAATCCACTGGCGCGATTATATGGACTCTCTTGCAGTAATGCTTTCAGTTACTTCTGAAACCGGTCAGTTTTGAGTATTGCCGCAAGCTCAGAGCGTTGACTCGCCGAGATCGAGCCGTGCGCGATTCCGCGCAGCGTGCCAAAACCGCAGCACGCGGACTTTGTTTTGTTCCGGCAGGATGCGATAGAGGATGAGGTAATTGCCTTCGATGAGCTTGCGCACGCTGGGACGCTTCGGCAACCGTCCTCCGCCTTGGAAGACCAGAGTAAGGGGGTCAATCCTCACTATTGACACAGTTAACCGCACGGGATATTGCGATGGGCAACGCCCGAGCCTTCACAGAGAAGCAGTACACCCGACACGGGGGGTCAAGCCTTCTTCACGAGGCTGGCCTTCAGGTAAACCGCACTCCCGTCCATCTTGCAGGAAATTTCGTGATCACCGTCCACCAGACGAATGCTTTTCGCCTTCGTTCCCCCTTTGAGAATCTGGGATGCGCCTCTCAACTTTAAATCCTTGATCAAGGTAATCGAATCTCCGTCGACCAGCACGATCCCGTGAGCATCCTTGACGACACGCGCCTCGGTTGCCTGCGGAGCGCGTTCCCACTCGTGACCGCAGGTCACGCATTCCCATCGGTCCGCATGATCCAAAACTTCGGTCATCTCGCAGGACGGGCAGGCACGTTTGCTCATGATTCAAATACCCTAACCCGACTCCACGCGTGGAATCAACCGTGCTCGTGGTCGACGAACAGCCCTCCCCCTCAAAAAGCGCAGGCAATGAAATTGGACCGACAAGTGCGTTCCCAAGTACAACTTGGGAACGAGGGGAAGGGATAAAAGCCCCTTTCCGACGCAATCACTGGTATAAATCCGGAAAGTTTCCCTAAATCAAAAAGCAACTGTACGCTCTTTTAAGGGTTACATCGTTATGGTACGAATCCGTTTTTTAGGAATTCTCCTTTTGGCCAGTTTCTCCCTGCCCCTTTTCGGTGCGGGCGAGAACGACTGGTTCGTGCCGCTGGGCAAGCCTCCGGAGGCTCCGCCCAAGCGCATTTCCGGCGGCGAGGGCTTCCCTCCCCTGCCCCTACCCGCCACGCCGTTGCGCCGCAGCGAGCGGAAACGGCAACCGACGCCTCCCTCTCTTTTCGGCAAGGTGGTGTGGGGCGAGCAGGGCTCCTTCACCTACGACGGCGGCAATACGACCAATATCTCCGACTGGAACCTCTGCCCCGCCGATCTCCAGCATCTCTTCGGCAAAGTTCAGGGCAAGCTCGGCCTGCAATACGGCTACGATGAAGTTTCGCTCCCCTCCTTCAGCGGCGACCCGGACAAAATGGCCGTCCTCTTTTTCAGCGGCACGCGCACGCTCAAGCTCGATCCCGCAGCGCTGGCCCAGCTTCGCGCCTATGTCTTGAAAGGCGGCATGATCTGCTTCGATTCCGTGGCTGGCTCGCCCTACTTTTACGACTCCGCACGAGCGCTTATGCTGCAGGCTTTCCCTGAACTGGCGTGGCGCGTAATTCCCGCCGACCATCCGCTTTATCACATGGTGGACGACGTCAACACGGTGCACTACTCGGCCAACGTCAATTCCGACAAACCGTATCTGGAGGGACTCTACGTTGGTTCCCGCATCGGCGTCCTGTTGTCGAAGTACGGCCTCGGCTGCGGTTGGGATGACCACACCGTTCCGCTGCTTTCGCAAGCGGCCTATTATGATCCCGCCTCCGCCGAGAGCATCGGCCTGAATCTGGTCGCGTATGCCATCGGTTACAACCACGTCGGCATGGCGGAATCAAAGCCGGAACTCTTCGCCGCCGTTGACGAGAAGACGCCGACCGACGAATTCGTCTTCGCGCAGATCGAGCATGAGGGCGCTTTCAACGTGCACCCTAATAGCGCGACGACGCTGCTCTCGAAATTGCGCACGGCTACTTCACTGCGAGTCAATCTCAAGCGCGAGGTCGTCGATCCCGGCAAGGACGATCTCTCCAATCTCTCCTTTCTCTACCTCACCGGCATGGACGATTTTCATCTGAGCGACAATGCAGTCACAGCCCTGCGCGGATTTCTACAAAGAAACGGAACACTGCTAATCAACAACGGCCTCGGCCTTTCCACGTTCGACCGGGCGGTACGACGTGAAATGGCGCGCGTCATTCCCAATTCAAAACTGGAGGCGATTCCACTCTCTCATTCCATTTTCAGCGATGTTGTTCCGGTGCAGACGGCCGATTATACTCCAGCCGTGGCTATGCGTTACGGGGCACTGAACACGCCGAAGCTGGAGGGCATCACGCTGAATGGAGATATCCGCGTTATTTACAGCCCGATCGATCTTGAGGCTGGCTGGGAAGCGACCGAGTATCCGATGGCGCTGGCTTACCGTTCGGACACGGCGACGCCGCTGGGCATGAATATTTTGATGTACGCCGCGACTCATTAAAGGAAACTCTTTTTTCCGCATTATGTC
>JABDHJ010000029.1:29099-32172 GCA_013285645.1 Verrucomicrobiota bacterium
GTCCGAACGCCTGATCATCCGCACCCCCGGCCAACCGGAATCGGAGTTTTCCCTGCACGGCAAACCGGTCGTCATCGGCTCCCACACCTTAAGTGACATCGTCCTGAACGATCCCGCCGTTTTGCCCCGGCACGCCTATCTCTCCAAAGTTGCCGGGCATTGGCAGGTCGCGGATTACGAGGAACGCAGCGCACTTTCTTTCGTCACCCCGGCCCATCCACCCGTTGATTTGATTGCTGGTAGCAAGTTCATGGTTGGAGCAACGAAATTTGAATTGGCTGGCGAAACGCCGACACCGATTCCGGAAGAATTGCCGAAGGGGGAAGAAGCCCCGGAGCATTCCAGCATCGACATGGAAAATCCGGAGGACTCTGTCGCGCAACTTCATCGCGCGATGGAACGAATCAAAACGGAGATGGCGCGCGTGGTTATTGGCCAGTCGAATGTCGTAAGCCAGATTCTCGTCGCGCTGTTTGCGCGCGGCCACTGCCTACTCGTCGGCACACCGGGTCTGGCCAAGACGCTGATGGCGCGGACGTTGGCAGGATCGCTCGAGCTCGAATGCAAGCGCGTGCAATTCACTCCCGATTTGATGCCTGCGGATATCACCGGCACGCAAATTCTCGAGAACGATCCGGAAACATCCGAGCGCGTTTTCCGATTCAAGCCGGGTCCGATTTTCACGAACCTTCTTCTCGCCGATGAAATCAACCGGACGCCGCCCAAAACGCAGGCGGCTTTGCTCGAGGCGATGCAGGAACGGCGCGTGACCATTGCGGGACAAGGCTATCTCTTGCCCGAGCCCTTCTTCGTCATCGCCACGCAAAATCCGATTGAGCAGGAGGGAACGTACCCGCTGCCGGAAGCGCAACTCGATCGCTTTATGTTTTGCGTGAAGGTTACCTATCCAAGTGCGGCGGAAGAGGAGCGTATCATCATGGAAACGACCCAGGATATTTCGCAGGAAGTCGGTCAGGTCCTGAGCGCGGAGGCACTTATAGATTTCCAGCATTTGGTGCGCAAGACACCGGTAAGCCGTCATGTCGGCGCGTATGTCACGCGTCTCGTGCGGGCCACGCGTCCCGACGCGCCGGATGCGCCCGACTTTATCAAGAATTGGGTGCGCTGGGGTGCAGGCCCCCGTGCCGGACAATATCTGCTGCTCGCTGCCAAATCGCATGCACTGCTACAGGGGCGGATGAATGTTTCTTGCGATGATGTGCGAGCCTATGCCTTGCCGGTTCTGCGACATCGCGTGCTCTGCAATTTTGCGGCGGCTAGTGAAGGAGTCGATTCGGACGAGATTGTCCGGCGTCTGGTCGAGGCCGTGCCCGAGCCCGATTATGCCAAGGGTGATTAGGACTGGGGAGCGACCATGTCCTCCACGCGCGCTTTCAAATACCTCCCGCCCCGCGTGGCGGACCAGATTCGTGGCCTGGGCATTTCCTCGCGTCGACCGATGCAGGGAGGTATCCAGGGACTGCACCGGTCGCCCGATTTTGGCGCTTCAGTCGAGTTCGCCGAGTATCGCGATTACATTGAGGGCGACGCACCAAACCTGATCGACTGGTCGGTTTATGCGAAAACGGATCGCTATATGATCCGACGGTTTCAGGACGAGACCAGCCTGCGGGCCTGCGTGCTGGTCGATGCCTCGGCCAGTCTCAATTATCGCCAGACGGGGCCGGTCACCAAATTCGAATATGCCTGCTCACTCGCTGCGGGGTTGATGTATCTGCTCGTCTGCCAGGGCGATGCGGCGGCGCTCTCCTTCTTCACGGATAAAATGACACAGCGCTTCGCACCGGTCGCGAGTACGGAAACCTTGAGCCCCATTTTGCTCGAAATGGAAAAGATTGAGCCCAAGGAAACGGGCGACATCGAAAAATCGCTGCATGAGGCAGCAGAAATGTTGAAGCAGCGGAGCATGGTCATCGTGATTTCGGATCTTCTGCAACCGCCGGCTCAACTCGCGCGCGGAATTCAACATCTCCAGCACAATCGTCATGACGTGACGCTCTTTCATGTACTCGACGCCGCTGAAATCGCGTTACCGATGCATGGCCTGGTTGAACTGCGCGATTTGGAAACTACCGAGAAGCTCTTGATCGAAGCGGATGAAATCCGTCCGCGCTATGCCCAAGCCGTGCAGGGTTATCTGACCGAGGTCAGCCGTATCTGTACGGCCTGCGGCGCGCATTATTTCACCGTTGAGACGCGTACACCGATGATCGAAACGCTGGCCAAGCGGGCCAATCTCTTTTAAGCGCCATGCCATTTTTTCTTTCACATCCTGCGGCGGCGTGGCTGCTGCCAGCCATCACGTTGCCGGTTCTTTTTCATCTCTTCTTCCGGCTTCGCCGCACGGTGCGGGAGTTTCCTTCGCTGATGTTTTTTCTTCGGATTGATCCGCGCCTTAGCGCCAAAAGAAAAGTTCACGAGTGGCTCATCCTGATCCTGCGTTCTCTTTTCATTGCGCTGTTGATTCTGGCGCTTGCGCGACCTCTTCTCGGCATGAAGGGCCCCGGAGGAAATGTCGCGCGCCTGATCCTGATTGATAATTCAGGATCGATGGCCGCCTCCACACCGGCGGGCCTTGCGAAACTCACCTTGGCGGAACGGGCCACCGAGAAGTTGATCTCCTCGTCACGCAAGGGCGATGCCGTCGCCGTGCAACTCATGATTCCCGATCCGACGGCCACACTTCCACATGGTTTCGACGCCACACCCGCTGCCTTGCGTGATTCCGTTGATAAGTTGCCACCCAGCGACGGCGCGGCTCCGGTTGCCAAGGCGATCCGTCTCGCACTGACCACGCTCGATACCGCGATCACGGCTCAACGCGAACTTCACATCGTCACTGACCTGCAACGCAAAAACTGGTCGCGCGGCGATCTCGGCGCGGAAGCTCAAGCTCCCAACGTAAGGATCATTGTGCACCGCATCGAGACCGCTCCCGTTACCACCGGATCGGTTTCGATCGAGCCAGTGGAAGTTCCTTCGCGTGCTATTCCAGCGGGTCGGATCACGCCAGTTCGTGTGGCCCTGCAAAACCACGGTCCTGCCATGGCCC
>JABDHJ010000030.1 GCA_013285645.1 Verrucomicrobiota bacterium
GCATGCGAGAACGACGCTTATTCGCTCGTGGCGGAGTTATTGAGTCAATACGCGTCAGACCAGACGGTGACGATTCTCGATATTAATCACAGTGTGCCCAAAGACCTTCACGCCAAACTGCAGGAGTATCCTCTCGAAGACATGGTTGGGATGTTTCATTGCGGCAATACGGCAACGCGGCTGCTGAAAAATCCGGAGATGAAGCATCAGGTGATTATGAAGCGGTTGATGGAACCGGACACGGCGCCGGACATCACGCGGGGCACGATCGAGGGGCAGATTATCGGCTCGCCGATCACGGTGGTGCAGGTGCACGGCGTCGGCGACAAGATGCGCGCTTATATTGCTGAGGGCGATTTTCTCGATCTCGATCCGCGGACGTTTGGGTGCACGGGCACGGCCTATCTTCCTGGCTTCCGGCGCTTCTATCGGCATGTGTTGTTGGGGCGCTTTCATCATCACGCGGGAGTGGCGTTCAATCATTGCGGAGCGGTGCTCTATGATGCGTTCAAACTGCTCGGCATGGCAGAAATTTATACGCCGAACCCGCCGGGCATTCCGTATCCGGGCGAGAATGTTTTTCGCAATAAATTGACTCCGCGGTAACGCGTGAATTAACGATGAGTCATTACCGCGAATTGAAGCAGGAATGCTATGAGGCGAATCTGTTGCTGCCGAAATTCGGGTTGGTCGATTTGACCTTTGGCAATGTGAGCGTGCTTGATCGCGAACAGGCCGTTTTTGGCATCAAGCCGAGTGGCGTCGATTACGCGAAGCTGACGCCGGAGGATATTGTCGTGGTCGATTTGGAGGGAAAGCAGGTCGAGGGGAAACTGCGGCCTTCATCGGACACGGCGACGCATCGGCGACTTTTCCTGGCCTTCAGCGATATTGCCTCGGTGGTCCATAGTCATTCGCGGAATGCGGTGAGTTTTGCTCAGGCGGGACGAGCCATTCCGTGTCTGGGTACGACGCATGCCGATTATTTTTATGGCGAAGTACCGGTGACCCGACCGATGACGACCGCCGAAATCGAGGGCAGTTACGAGTGGGAAACGGGCAACGTCATTGTCGAGCGGTTCAAGGGTTTGGATCCGTTGGAGATGCCGGGTGTGCTGGTGCATGGGCATGGTCCTTTTGCGTGGGGGCCGAGCGGTGCCAAGGCAGTGGAGAATGCGTTTGCGTTGGAAATCGTGGCGGAGATGGCGTTGAATGCGCTGCAGATTAATCCGCAGGCGGAGCCGCTGGCGCAGTGTTTAATCGACAAACATTTTTTGCGGAAGCATGGGGCCGGGGCTTATTACGGGCAGAAGGGCTAAAAGAAAATTTCTCGACGGCTTCTTGTGACCTCGCGGGGCGAGGTTGCTCGGACAACAAATTGAGACCTCTGCAAAACTCTCGATTTTAAAAAATGCTGTCATCCTGAGCGGAGGCGAGTCCTCCCTCATCGAACCTGCGAGAGGCATGCCTTTAGGTTTGTGATTATTTTGGCGCTACCCGCATCGGTTGCTTCGTCAGGCCAGGTCCTTCGACTGCGGCTCGGGAAGCTCATTTGAGAAAAGCAGATCAATTGCCTCGGCTTCGCTCAGAGACCCCGGAGAAACTCTCACATTTATCATTAGTCATCCTGAGCTTGTCGAAGGATCAGTTTGGTCTGCCTTTCTTCTTCGATCTACAGAACCAATCTTGCCACATGTGTGAGCAACAAGCTCAAGATGACAGATTGCTTGGAGGACAACTTTCGCAGAGGTCTCAAGTTGTCCGGGCCACCCGAAAAAATCACTGAACAGAAATTAGCGGCGTGATGTCCGTTTGAGCAACCCAACCGGAGTGACCTGTACTGTTCTGCACGAGTGCAAAATTGTTGTAGTGGCCATGGATGGAGACCATCTCGCCGGGGCGAAGCTTGAAGGAGGTCTCGCCGTTCGTGACGGGTGAGATGCGGGCCGGGGCCTCTTTTGCGATTACCACCGCTTCACGGCATTTTTGCCAGGTCGCCATGGCGCTCATGGCGGAAAGAGTGAGCAGCGTGATTCCCGCAAAGGTCGTCAGATGGAAGCCGACGCGTGACCAGGAAAGGGAACTCGCCGACAGGATGCCTGCGCCAGTAAGAACCAAACCGAGCCAGCCGAGGAGCGCCATCGTGTTGGGGCTGGCCCACGAAGTGGCACGGTCGAGCCAATCGACGGAAGCGTCGGGCAGTCCCGCATGTTCGCGAGTCCAATGGAGATTGGCGGCGATGTCGGGATTGCCAGGAGCGAGGAGACGGGCGCGTTCGTAATTGGCGATGGCTTCGCCGGTCTTGCCTTGTTGTGTCTCCGCGTTGGCCTGATTAAACAGTGCGGGGGCGGAATAGACCGGCCCCTTTGCGTTGGCGTGCAAACCCACCAGCGAAGTGGCGAGGACCAGCGTGCTGAGCACCACAAATGTGAGAATGATCAGCAGTGGTAGATGGGCGCGGGATGGGATGTTCATAGTGTTTCCGTTTCTTTGACGAGTTGATGCACGGTTTGTTTCCAGGCTGGAAAATCGACATCGATGGAGGCGTCGCCGGAGTAAGCCAGTTCGTCGGCGAGCGCAAAGACGCGGCGCACGTTCTCGCCGTTCTCGTCCAGGCGAGTGTCGATCTCGGCGAGGGTGATGGCGGCGGGCGTCATCTTCCAACGCGAGGCCAGGCAGTGTTGTAACGCCTGTCGAGCGGAGAGGAAAAAGGTGGAGGCATCGCGTTGATTCGCGGCGGAATCCATTTGCGCGAGAAAACCATGGACGGCCTTAAACTCCTGGATGCGTTTGCGGCGAATGGGATCCGCAGCGAGTTGGTCATTGCGACGCGACCAAAATCCGGCACCGATGAAGGCCAGCGCGAGGGTCGATTGCGCGAGCAGGAAGCCGGGCTGAAAGTAGAGTGGTTGAAGCGTCCGAACGGCGACACCGGTTTCGGTCATGTCGGGACGTAATCCAGTTGTGGGAGCTGTCGGTGGAGTTGTCGTTGCTGTTTGGATTGGAGAAGCCGCAGGAGTGGTCGTAGCCATTGAGCCGGGGGCGACATCGACGGTGCCGGTTGCGGAATGAAGCGTTTCGTACTGATGCGTTTCCGGATTGAAGAAACTGAAGGAGAGCGGCGGCACGGTTTGTTGACCGGGATGCAGGGGGATGATGGCCTGCTCGAAATCCTTTTCGCCACGATAACAAACGGAATCGGACGGAACGAATTTCCCGGCGGCGCGATAGGTTTTCCATCCGTCTATTGAACCGAGCATGGAGCTTTCCACGCGATCGAACGCCCCGGCGCCGCTGACTTTCAGACGGAGGGTAAGAGGATCGCCGACCGTTCCGGTTGGGGAAGAAATTTCACTATTGATCGTGAAGGCTCCGACGGCGCCGCTGAAGTCGGCCGGTTGGCCAGCGGTAGGAAGCGGAAGAACTTTGATGGCGGCGGGTTCATTCGCAAGGGTGATGTCCTTTTGCGTTACGCCGCCGAAAAAGTTTTGGAAGAATGGATCGTTGAACATGTCCGATGCGTCGTTCGACATCCGGGGCGCGGCGGTGCGCACCTGGATCGTGACGGGGGTCTGCACCGCGAGCGAGAAATCGCCAGGCTTCACGGCAGCGAGCACGCTGTGCCAAGTGAGGATGGTGTATGGCTGTCCGTTGATTTCCTCCTGGGTCTGCTCCGGTTTGTCGGTGAGTTTATTCAAGGTGAAGGCGTCGGCGCTGAGGGTGGGAAGACCAGTGATGTTGGCGGCCATTCCGCTGCGCAGGCCGATCTGGATATCTACTGGCACGGTTTCTCCGACGTAGAGATCGTGCTTCGGCATTTGCATGCGCATGAAGGCGGCGCCGTTGGCGACCATGTGTGGCGCGCCAGGTGTCGTTCCCTGAATGAAGGGATTTGGAAGGGCTTGAGCGGGACTCGTACTGGTCGTCGGTGTGGAGGCGACTTGCGCGGGGCCGCTGCTGTTTCCTGCTCCGGAACCAACGTGGACGTGCAAAATTAATTTCTGCGCGTTGGGATCGGGCGACGGAATGGTGTAGGTGCCGGGGCCTTGTGCGGTGACTTCATAGGTGATCGATGAGGTTGAACTGGCATTGCCGTTGATGATCTCGATCTGGCTTGATTGACTGACGGCGGTGAATTGAAGTCCAGCCACAGTTGGTGGCTCGACGGAGTTGCTGCCATTGCCGGAGGCATTGACGGTCAACTCGGCGGCTTCATCCGCGTTGATGTCGCTGCGATCAAGTTGCATGCTCACCGTGGCGCGGGCGGAGAGCGCGGTGATGGTGAGAATCGCGACCGCGCCAAGGTTGCGAATGAAATGAGAGGATGTCTTTTTCATATTACCAATCCTTGAGGGGTTGATCGTTCTGATTGTTGTTATCGCCGTTGCGCGCCACGGGCGTTCCGGGCAGCGCCTTTTGTTCGTCTTTCAACGAATCGAGAAGTTGGCGAGCTTCCTGTTTGCTCATCTCGCCGGGAGTGCGTTGTTCCGAAGCCTGGCCGTTTTGATCAGCGGCATTTTGAGCTACAGAAGATCCATTCCCGGCATTGGGTTGTTGGCCCTGCGGCTGTTGGCCTTGTTGCTGATCGGGTTTGTTGCCGGAACCTTGATCGGGCTTATTCTGGTTTTGCGCGGTTGAGTTTTGATCAGGTTGCTGGACGGGACTCTTCTGTTGATCTTGTTTGTCCTGACCTTGGCCTTGGTTTTGAGCTGTCTGGTCTTTCTGGCCGCCCTTGCCACTTGGGTCCTTGGGCTGTTGACCGGATTGATTCTGCTGGTCCTTGCCAGCGACATTCTTGTCGTCAGCGCCTTTGCCGGACGGGTCCTTGGAATCCTGGGGCTTTTGATTTTTATCGTTGGAGCTTTGGCCACCCTGTTGATCTTTCTGGTCCTTGTTGTCCTGGCTCGATTGGCCTTGCTGGTTTTGGTCCTTTTGATTCTGTTGATCCTTCTGGTCTTGTTTTTGATCCTGCTTTTGTTGCTGCTGCTGTTGCTGTTTTTTCTTCAGGTCGTCGAGTTTGCGTTGAACGAGATCGCGGTTGAATTTGGCATCAGCGTCGTCGGCCTTGAGTTGCAGGGCCGAGTCGTAGGACTTGATGGATTGCTCCCACGTCTTGATGGTGTCATCGACTTTGTCCTTCTCCGTTTTCTGGCCAGCGCGATAGAGCGTGTTGCCCAAGTTGTAATAAGCGTCCTGCTGCCCGGCGAGTTGCTGGGGATCGGCGGACTGCTGCGTGCCGAGCGCTTTTTGGAAAGCTTCGGCAGCCTGGGGATATTGACCAGCCTTGTAGGCCGCGTCGCCTGCATTGAACTGGAGGGCGGTCTTGTCGGGCTGCTTTTGCGCCGCCGCGGTGTATTCCTTTTGAGCCGTGGTGTAATCGCCTTTCTTGTAAGCAGATTCCGCCGTGCTCAACGAGGCGTGAGCCTGGGAGAGCGAGACCAACATCACGGCGGCGAGGGCAGTCGCACCTTGCAGAACCATGCGACGCCGGGGCATTGCGGGAACAGGCGGCACCAAATTGCGCGCGGGACGGCGGACGTTTTTCCGTGTGCCGATGAGCAAACTGGCCATGAGCATTGCAAGTGAACCGGCCAGCGGCCATTGATAGCGCTCGATGTAGACCTTCTGTTGGCGTGAAGCCAGATCGTGCTTAGTAAGAGGCGCGATATAATTTTGATAGATGGTATCGAGTCCCTGGCCTTGCGGTCCGAGAGCGGCATAGCTGCCTCCGGTCGCCTCAGCGATGGCTTTGAGTCCCGCTTCATCGAGGTGGGATTTGACGAATTGGCCGGAGCTATCCTTAACAAAGCCGCCACCGTTCTCGGCGGGGAGCGGAATGAGATCGCCGTTGGAAGTGCCGACGCCGATGGTGTAAATCTTAAGTCCGGTTTGTGCGGCGGCCTTGGCAGCATCAACTGCGCTGCCTTCAAGATCTTCGCCATCGGTCAGGAGGACCAGGATTTTGTCGGAGCCGGGGCGGTTGGCCAGCGCGGTCTGGGCTTCACGGATGGCGCTGGAGATATCGGTGCCGCCGCGCGGAATCGTATTGGTATCGAGAGCGTCGAGCGATTCGTTGAAGGCGTCGTAGTCGAGCGTGATCGGACATTGGAGAAAGGCGTTGCCGGCAAAGGCGACCAGGCCGACGCCGTCCCCGTCGAGATGGCCGAGAAAATCGTCGATCGCAAGCTTGGCGCGAGTGAGGCGGTCGGGCTTCACATCGGGTGTCAACATGCTCTTGGAAGTATCGACGGCGAACAGAATTTCCACGCCCTTGCGCTTCACTTCTTCCCAACGAAAACCGGCTTCGGGACGAGCGAGCGCAATGAACAGCAAGGCCACGCTGGCGGCGAAGAGCGCGCGTTGAAGATTGCGGCGCGCCACGGAAAACGAAGCCGTCAATTGCGCGTGGAGATGACTCGAGGCGAAGACGGCGAGCGAGGCGCGTTGGCGCGAGTCGTACCGGCGCCAGGTCCAGATCAACAAGGCGCAGGCGGTCAGTCCGGCAAATAACCAAAGGGGTTCAGCGAATTTCATAAATGTTGCGAGGTGGGAGGTGATGAATAAAGAGTTAGGGAAGGCGGCGCAGGCGGGTTTGCTCGAGGAAAACACCCAGGCCAAGCAGGGCGAACGCGGGCACCACGGCCCAGGCAAAGACATCCTTCACCTTTTCGAACTTGTGAACCTTGGCGGTTGTTCTTTCGAGGCTATTGATCTGGGAGTAGATGGTCTGAAGCGAATCGGTATCGGTGGCGCGGTAGAACTGTCCGCCTGTGGTGTCAGCGATTTTCTTGAGGAGATCCACATCGACATCGGACTTGGCCATGACGATCTGCGTATTGCCCGCGGCGTCCTTGACTGGCTCGGGTATTTGGCCCTCGGCACCAGCGCCGATGGTGTAAATTTTCACGCCCAGGGCCTTGGCGGCCTCAGCGGCTGCAGGCGGCGAGATTTTCCCCATGTTGTTGGCGCCGTCGGTGAGGAGCACGATGATCTTCGATTTGGAGGGAAGATTGCGCAGACGATTGGTGCCCGAGGCGATGGCGGAACCGATGGCGGTGCCGTCCTCGACGCCCATGTCACCGGCGACTTTCACGCGGTCGAGATTCTGCTGGAGCCAGTCGTGGTCGAGCGTAGGAGGGCTGACCAGGTAGGGCGCCGCAGAGAACGCGATGATGCCGATGCGGTCGTTGGGCCGGTCATCGATGAACTTCGACACGACCGACTTCACGATATCGATGCGATTGGTCGGTACACCATTCAGTTTGAAATCGAGTGCCTGCATGGAGCCTGACACGTCGACGCAAAGCATAATGTCGATGCCGCTGGCCTCGACTTCGGTGCGTCCATGGACGAGTTGTGGGCGGGCCAGGCCGACCACGATCAAAGCACCGGCTAGCACGGGCAGGAACTTGGCCCAACAACCGAATCGGCTGCGAGTTTCGCGGGCGGCAGTTTTGGCGGCCGTGATGTTGGAATATTCAACGGCAGCCACCGTGCCGCGGCGACCGCGCCAGATCAAAATCAGCGGGAGCAGGGCCAGGAGGGCGAGCCATTCGGGTTGAAGAAATCGGATCATATATTTGAAGTGGTGAGGGGTTGGGTCGAAGTGGGAGTCGTCGCGATGGCGGGAATGGACGGTGCAGATGCCGCGGGCGCCTTGCCTGTTTCCAGGACGAAAGCGCGGGCGCTGTCATGCATCGTTTTCATTTCGTCCGCGGACAGGATCCAGCGGGCGAATTTCGCGAGATCGCAGTGGCCCAGAAAGTCGCCGAGCAATTCCCGGTGACCAGCGAGCATGGCATCGGACGTTTCCACCAAATTGCGAAGAAATTCCTCGGTGGTTTGATGGGAAGCCCGGACTTGAAATCGCGCTTCGATGTACTTGCGGATAATTTCCGATACAGCGATGGAGAACTCGCGAGCGGTCTCCGGTTGCATGAGGCGGAGCGCCTTCTCGAGTTGTTCCAGCGCGATTTCACCGGCTGTCTTCGGAGTGGACTTCACGCGGCGATGCCAGCGCCAGGCGGCGTAGGCCAACGCGACGAGTGCAGCAGTCCCCGCCGCCTCCACCAGCCAGAGTTCCGGTGAAGGAACGGCCTTGGGTCCACGAATATCGCGGATGTCCTCGGCGGCAGTGGCAGGGGCGGCGGCGGGCGCTCCGACGGTCTGGCTCGGGGGTGCGGTGGGCCGGATCGGAGGAGTGGTCTGCGCGTGCAGAAGGGTTGCCGTGCTGGCGGCCAGGCCTGTCATCAGGGTGACGACCAGCGCGGTCCGGACAAAGGAGGATAGACGTCCTTTCATCTTAGTGTTTCCTTTCCCGGTTCTTGAAAAAGCGTTGCAGGGCGGGCAGATAAGGCGTGGCGGTGTCGAGTTCGAGAACGTCAACTGCCTCGGAGCGAATGCCGTGGCGGATATGCTGGCGACGTTCGGCGACTTCTTGCTCAAAACGCGAGCGCACTTTGGGATCGGTGGTATCGAGCTCGATCACTTCACCGGTCTCGGCATCCTCCAACGCGAGCACCCCGACATCGGGCAGCGATTTCTCACGGGCATCTTCGATATGCAGCGCAATCAAGTCGTGGCGACGATTCGTCTGGCGCATCGCTCGGCGGAGTTCCGCCAGGGCTGTATCGGGATCGCCGCTGGATTGGAAATCCGAGACGAGGAAGACGATGGCCCGGCGATGCAGAATGTGATTGGCGAAGTCCAGCGCCTTGACCGTGTCGGTGCCGCGGCCCTTCTGCTCGAAGAAGAGAATCTCGCGTACAACACGCATGACGTGGCGACGTCCTTTTTTTGGCGGGATGTATTCCTCGATGCCGTCGCTGTAGAGAATCAGGCCGACCTTGTCGTTGTTCTTGATGGCGGAGAACGCGAGGACGCTGGCCATCTCGGCGGCGAGCTCGCGCTTGCTTTGCGCCGCTGAGCCGAAATTGCCCGAGGCGCTGACATCGACGACGAGCAGGATGGTCAACTCGCGTTCCTCCGTGAATTTCTTTACGAAGGGACGCCCCGCGCGAGCCGTGACATTCCAGTCGATGGCTCGCGTTTCGTCGCCCGCGACATATTCGCGGACTTCATCGAAGTCCATGCCACGGCCCTTGAAGACCGAGTGATACTGACCGGCGAGCGTATCGGTCACCTTCCGGCGGGTGCGGACTTCGAGCTGCCGCATTTTTTTCATGATGGCTTTGTTTCGATCGGTATTCATGGGGAGTCCCTTCGTGTTGAAGTAGTGTTGTGGGTTTTACGGAACGGCGAGGGTGTCGAGGATTTTACGGACCACGTCTTCCGAGGTGATGTTCTCGGCCTCGGCTTCGTAGCTGACCGCAACGCGATGACGAAGAATATCGGGGGCGATGTTCTTCACGTCCTGCGGCGTGACATAGGCGCGTCCGGCGATGAAGGCGGCGGCGCGTGCGGCCATGGCCAGGTTGATCGTCGCGCGGGGCGAGGCGCCGTATTCCAGGTAGCCGTTGAGGTCCACGTTGGCGGCCTTGGGATCACGCGTGGCGAGAACGATGTTTACGATGTACTCCTTGATTTTGTCGTCGATGTAGATCGAGTTCACCACGCGGCGGGCAGCGAGAATTTCCTCGCCGGAAACGACGGGAGTCACGCCCAGCGCAGGCTCGGTGGTCGCCATCGCCTCCAGGATCGCGCGTTCCTCGACGTGATTCGGATAGGTGACGATGACCTTCATCATGAAGCGGTCGAGTTGCGCCTCGGGCAATGGATAGGTGCCTTCCTGTTCGAGCGGATTCTGCGTGGCCAGGACGAGGAAAACTTCCGGCAGAGCGAAAGTTTCATCGCCGATGGTCACCTGCTTTTCCTGCATCGCTTCGAGCAACGCACTTTGGACCTTGGCGGGCGCGCGATTAATTTCGTCCGCGAGGATGAGATTGCTGAAGATCGGGCCGTGCTTGACCTTGAACTCGCCACTTTGCGGATTGTAGATGGTGGTGCCGACGATATCGGCGGGCAGCATGTCCGGCGTGAATTGCAGGCGCTTGAATTGGACGTTGATCGCGCTGGCGAGCGTCTTAAGCGCAAGCGTCTTGGCGAGGCCGGGAACGCCTTCGAGCAGCACATGCCCGTTGGTTACAAGCGCAACCAGAAGTCGATTGACCAGGTGTTTCTGGCCAACGATGACTCGTCCCAGTTCCTGTTCGAGCGGTTGCACCCAACCGGAGTTTTCGCGGACGGCCTCCTGGATTTCGCGAATGGCGGCATTGGGGCCGGTGGTCGAGGGGATATTGTGCGGAGGAGTGACATTGCGGGTGGCGGTTCGGGGTTGATATTTGATTTCGTCAAACTGCGGGGCACCTGCCTCAAGGGCGGGTTCCGGCAGCGTGGCGGTGTTGCTTTCCGCGGATTGCGGATTCCATACGTTGAGTTTCATAGAGGTCGTTGTCTTTCGATTTGGTTTTTGGTTATGACCAGTCTCGCGTCGTGCTGCCGGTCTCTGTGATGAATAGACACCAGGGAGGTGGCCCGTTTCTGTCTGGCGAATTACAAACCGTTAATCTCTTGGATATGGGTTCGTTTCCGAGGTAGCCGCCGCTGTCCCTGGCGGCGGTCCGTCGAGAAAAAAGGCATCGCCGCCAGGGACAGCGGCGGCTACCTCGGAGATATTTCCCGTTAGTTCGCGGCCTGGATGGAGCCGGACCCTCCATGAAAAGATGAAGTACGATTGGAAACCGGAAGGAAACCTGTCCATACTCGCCTTATGCGCATTCTGGTCGTGGAAGATGACAGCAAGATCGCGTCGTTCGTGGCGAACGGCCTGAAGCAAAATGGCTATGCCGTCGATTGCGCGAAAGACGGCGAGGAAGGTCTCGACCTGATGACGAGCACGACTTATGACGCGGCGGTGCTGGACCTCATGCTGCCTCGCGTGGACGGGTTGACGTTGCTCGGGACACTGCGCAAAAAAAAGATTCACACACCCGTGTTGATTCTCAGCGCCAAGGCGAGCGTGGATGATCGGATCAAAGGCCTCCAGGCGGGCGGGGACGATTACCTGACCAAGCCCTTTGTCTTTTCCGAATTGTTGGCGCGGGTGCAGGCGCTAATCCGGCGGGCCACCCACGCGACGGAGCCGATGACGCTTTCGCACGGCGACCTTAGTCTCGATCTTCAGACGCGGGAGGTGACGCGAGCCGGGCAGCGGATCGAATTACAAGCGAAGGAATTTGCGTTGCTCGAAATGTTTTTGCGCCATCCCGATCGACCGATTACCAAGACGATGATTCTCGAGGGCATTTGGGATTATAGTTACGAGCCGCAGACCAACGTCGTGGATGTTCTGGTCAGCCGGCTGCGGTCGAAAGTCGACAAGGATTTTCCGGTCAAACTCATCCACACCATGCGCGGATTCGGCTATGTCCTCAAGACTGACTAAACTGGCGAAGAGCCTCTCCTTTCAATTGGGGGTGTGGTATGTGGTGATTTTCACATTCAGTGCGGTCGTGCTTTTCATTTTCTTTTATCTGTTGCTGGCCGCAACGGCGGAAAACAAGGACCTTGAACTGATTCAGGCGCGATTGAACGAATGCGCCACCGTTTACGGTTACGGCGGTGTTTCCGGGTTGCAGGATCTTTTGAATCGCAGCATGAAGTCGGACAAGGCGAAGTCCTTTTTCATTCGGTTGGCCAGTGATCGCGGATCGGTCCTGCTTCTGACCGCTCCCGAGGACTGGATCCATTTTGACATGTCGGCGCTTCAGCGCGGAAATGCCTCGAGCCTGGTCTGGCTTCGCATTCCCAAGGATGAAGAGCACGACTTTGTCATTGCCTCTGATCAACTCGCCAACGGTGTCATCCTGCAGGTGGGGCGGAGCACGAACAGCCGCGCGGCGTTGATGGAGCCTTTTCGTCGAAATTTCTTCACCATCATCGGGCCGACACTTTTGCTCGGTGTTCTCGGCGGTATTTATCTGGCGCGCCGGGCGATGCGACCGGTCGATGAAATTGTGGCCACAGCGCGGACGATCATCGATACGGGAAATCTTTCCGCGCGCGTGCCTGCCAGCGTGAACCAGAGTGAGCTCGAGGAATTGGCACGCCAATTCAATCGCATGCTCGATAAAAACCAATCGCTGATCAAGGGCATGCGCGAGGCGCTCGACAATGTAGCGCACGATTTACGCACGCCGTTAACGAGATTGCGCGGCTCGGCGGAATTGGCCATGCAGGCCTCGGTCGATCCGGTCGCCCGCAATGCGCTGGCGGATTGTGTTGAGGAATCCGAGCGCGTCCTGACGATGTTAACGGCGTTGATGAGCATCACGGAGGCCGAAGCGGGTGTCATGCATTTGAACCTGGAAAAGACGTCGCTGACCGATGTGCTGGCGAAGGCCATCGAGCTCTATGAGTTAGTGGCTGAGGAAAAGAAAATTACCGTCACTACTGATTTCCAAGGCCCGTGCGAAGCCGTGGTCGACCCGATTCGCATGCGCCAGGTTTTTGCCAACCTGCTCGATAACGCGCTCAAATACACGCCAGAAACCGGAAGCCTCAAGATCAGTTGCGCTGAGGAAGCAGATCGCGTCGTGATTCGATTTCAGGACAGCGGCATGGGAATTCCGATTGCCGAACAACCGCGCATTTGGGAGCGGCTATATCGCGGAGACAAGAGCCGGTCGCAGCGCGGACTTGGTCTTGGGTTGAGCCTGGTCAAGGCGATCGTCGAGGCGCACTACGGCAAGGTTGCCGTCCAAAGCGAACTAGGGCGCGGCTCGGAGTTCACAATTTGGCTGCCAAAGAAAACATCGGACTCATTGGCAGGCTGAATCAGTTCCGCGCAAATTCTAACGTCATTCCATGGTCGTCGAAGCCTCTTTTTTGCCTTTGGGCACTGGAACAATAAGTGACATCAACACTGCAAAACCGATGCCGATGAGAGTTTCCATGATGCGATCTCGTCCATAGAGCCAGGGCATATCGCTGTGATCCATCACGGTCAGGGCGGCGACGAAGGCCGAATATTTGGCAGCGAGGGCCAGCCCGAAATAATAACAGAAGAGGACCATGAAAAACGCGGCCAAGCCAATGACCCAAGACTGTCCTCCGAAGCAGGAACTGAGAATGCCTCCGGAAATGATGCCGATGGAGTTGCCGAGAAATCGCGTCACGCTTTGTTTGCGTGTTTCCTCTCCATGATATTCGGTCACCATGATGGCCGCGACCAGGGCGTAAATTGGGTAATGCAGGCCCACGTAACGCGAGACTTCAACCGCACCAAGCGCGGCCAGTGCGCAACGTGCGCCGATGACGAGGGGCCTCCATCCCTCGTGTCGGATGCGTCGCCGGAACCAACTCATGCCAACGGCTTGGCCAGATGCCACTCGTTGCCGTCCGGAAGGGGAAGATGTTCGACGGTCGTGAAAACACTTTGCAGCAAATGCAGGCCCAATCCCCCGGGCCTGATGTCTTCGAGTTGACGGCCCTTCAGCTTCTCGGGATCGACGTGGGGACCGTAATCGCGCAGGCGCAAATGCAGATAGCCGTCGGTGACCTCAGCGGAAAGAATAATGGGTTTGTCGGGCGCGCTGGCGTAGGTGTGCCGGATGATATTCGTCACCGCTTCATCGGCGGCCAGGACGATCTGCCCGCGCACGAGATCAGGAAATCCGGCGGTGATGGACCATTCCTCGATAAAGTTGCGGGCCTTTTTGCAGTTCTGGGCCGAGGAAATCATGTCCTGTGTCGCGGGCGGCTTCAGTAGGACGAGGGCGAGGCAGGCGTCGTCGTGCTGATGCTCCCGATCGACGAAATGTTCCCAGCTGCTCCAGGCGTGGTTCAGCACCTCGGATGCATGCCCGGATTGAAGGCTTTTGCGCAAGCGCTCGGTGCCGTAATCCTCGCCTTCGGGATTGCGACCCTCGTTGATTCCGTCGCTGAACAGCAACCATTTTTCGCCCGGTTTGCACGGCACTTCCGTCGCCACGAATTGATGGCCGGGAAAAATCCCGAGCGCCAGGGCGGCGGGAACGGCGACCGGTTCCCAGGAGTCGTTGTGCCAACGCCACGGTGCGAATTGTCCCGCGCAAATGATCTCCATGATTTCGCGATTGGGATCGTACAGGAGAAAAGTAGTGGCGGCGAAACGACCCGCAGCCAGTCGCTGGCAGAGCGCGTCATTCAAAACGTTGACGTACTCGGCAAGCCCCACTTTGGCCAAGGGCGACAGCGCCTGCATCTCGGTGCTGATTTGCGCGGTGGTCAGCGCGGCGGGAATACCCTTGCCACTGACATCGCCCAGCGCGGCAAGCAGGCGATCATCCGGCAGCGCGAACGCGGAGTAGAAATCGCCACCAATAGTCCGGGCGGGACGGTAGCGCACCCGCATTTCGGCGCGGGGCAGAATTAATTCCTCGGGCGGCAGGTACGATTTTTGGATTTCCATGGCCAGGGACATTTCACGGGCGAGTTTGCCTTCGAGGGTGATTTTTTGTTCGCGATCAAAACGGACGAGCGCACCGGTGACGATATTGGTCAGGCCCTCGAAGATGTCCTGGTCGTGCTGGGTAAAAAGGGGGCGATCGATGGGATTGAGCGCCTGCAGTACACCGAAGCAATCGTCCTTGTCCACCAGCGGCGCGCAAAGCATGCCGCGAGTAACGAACCCGGTCTTTTGATCTGCCGTGCGCAAAAGGCGGGGATCATTCTGGGCATCGTCGATGCGCAGAAATTTGCGTTGCTGATAGACGGTGCCGGCGATTCCCTTGTCCCACGGAATGCGGAAGGCATTGATCGCGTCGTCCTTGCCGCGCGCGGAATAGATGATGAGCTCGCGCCGGATGCGGTCGGGCAGATACATCGAGCAAGCCTCGGCCTGCATCATCACGCACGAGTACTTGAGGATGTTCTCGACCAGGTCATCCAGGCTGGTGAGCGAGAAAAGATTCCGGGCAGCGAGCAACAACGCGCGGTATCGCTCCTGCATTGCCGTGTCATCCATGGTGTCCATAGCTTGGCTCAGTTAAGCGATTTGGCAAACGGTTCTGTGTGGACGACCGCCACACCGCCTTGTCTTGTGCTACCGATTACCGCTGAGCATCGCCGCGAAACCAGTTTCCTGGAATTGGGCGACTTTGCGCAAGTCCTGCTCGAAGGTCGGGTAGCTGGTGGCGATGCAGCCGGTTTCCTCGATGGTGGTTTCGCCCTTGGCGAAGAGACCGAGAATGGCGCAGGCCATGGCAATGCGGTGATCGCCAAAGCTGCCGACTTTCGCGCCCTTGAGTGCCGCGCCGCCGTGCACGGTCATGCCATCATCGTGTTCGTCCACCGTGATGCCGAAGGCGCGCAGGTTGGTCGCCATCGCGGCGATGCGGTCGGTTTCCTTCACGCGCAATTCCTTGGCGTCGCGGATTTCCGTGGGGCCCTCGGCCAGCGCGCCGATCACGGCAATGATGGGCAGTTCATCGATGACGTTGGCGATTTCCGCGCCCGAGATTTTTGTCCCGCGCAGTTTGCGCCCATAGACGCGCACGGTGCCATAGGGTTCGCACGAGGAATCGGAAATGGTTTCGTGAATATGCGCGCCCATTCGAAGCAAGACGCTGAGCAGTCCGGTGCGGGTACCGTTGAGGCCGAGCTTGGTGATGGTCAAGTCGGAGCCCGGCAGCGCTGCGGCCCCGGCGATCCAGAAAGCAGCGGAAGAGAAATCGCCGGGAACGGTGAAGTCGCGTCCGTGTAAACGCGAACCTCCGCGCACGCGCACGGTCTTGCCCTTGCCATCGGGTTTGAGATCGATGACGGGCGGTGCGTGGAAGTAGGCGAGCAACCGCTCGGTGTGATCGCGCGACGGAGTCTTCTCGGTCACGCTCGTGGTGCCCTGCGCGAAAAGTCCGGCCAACAACAGGCACGACTTCAACTGCGCGCTGGCGACCGGCATGGTGTAATCGATGCCGATGAGAGGGCCGCCCTCAATTTCGAGCGGCGCGGTGTGTTTGTCGCCCTTGCCCTTGATCTTCGCGCCCATTTTGACGAGGGGATCAACGATCCGTTTCATGGGTCGGCTCGACAGGGAGGCGTCGCCGATGAGGCGGCTGGAAAAAGGTTGCCCCGCGAGGACGCCCGCCATCAGACGCATCGCGGTGCCGGAATTGCCGCAATCGAGCGGTTCCAGCGGCGGACGTAGCTTGCCGTCGGTGCCATGGACAATAAGGCGCGTTTTCGATTCGACTTCAATCACGCAACCCATCGCCTGTAACGCGCGCATGGTGCAGACGCAATCCTCACCCGGCAGAAAGCCGTCGATCACGGTCGTGCCATCCGCCAGCGCGGAAAAAAGGACCGCACGATGAGAAAGGCTTTTATCGCCGGGAACGGAGATTTCGCCGCCAATTTGGCGGACTTGGCGAACGGTGAGGGTGGAAGCGGGGGCGCGGCTCATGGGCGTTTTTTGAAAAGGGGATTGGTCTCGACCATTTGGGAACGGGCATCCTGTGCCGCTTTTAAGGTGGTGTGTAATGAATGTTTCAAGACGTCGGAGGGCGATTCTTCAAGATGCGACTTTAACGCCTTTAGGTGAACGATCAAGGCTCCCAGTTCTGTTGCCACGGACTTCGCGTTGGCGGATAGAATCTCGGTCCAAAGATCAGGTGAGCCGGAAGCAACACGTGTTGTATCGCGAAATCCGCCGCCAGCCAGTTTCCGCGCTTCCGGTGAAGCATGACATACCAATGCGGAGGCCAATAAATGAGGAACGTGGCTGATCTGCGCCACGTAGGTGTCGTGGTCTTTGGGGCTCAATTTGATAACGCGCGCGCCGAACGCTTTCCAAAATTCTTCAGCGCGATCAACGGCTTCTTTTTGAGTCTGGGGAGTTGGTGTCACAACGACGGCGGCTCCTTCAAAAAGATCGGCGCGCGCAGCGGTGAACCCTGCCTGTTCGCTTCCGGCCATCGGATGACTGCCAATCCATAGAGCACGATTACCGATTAAGAGTTCCAGGTCACGATCGACGCTGTATTTGACGCTGCCGACATCGGTGACGAGCGCCGTGGGCTTGAGCGCATCGCGAATTTCACTTACCAAGGCGGCCATGGCCTCGATGGGCACGCAGAGGATGACCACATCGGCATCACGGACCGCTTCGCTCGGATTGCCGGTCAATTCCGCGTCCACTCCGGCAGTGCGGATCGCATCGAGTGCGCGCGGAGATCGTGCATAAATCACCAGCTTGTCGGCAAGGCCGCGCTCCGCCAACGCAAGCGCGAGGGAGCCGCCGATTAGGCCAGGGCCAAGGATGGCGACGGTACCGAAAGTCATGAGAGTGAGGAAGAAGCCTCAGAGGTAGCCGTCGCTGTCCCTAGCGACGGTGCCTTTTCTTCAGTCGATGTCTCCGAGGCCTGACCACCGCTAAGGACAGCGACGGCTACTCCGGAAGCCTCCAGCGGCTTGAAAGAAACGAGTCCTTCCAGCGCACCCGGCAACTCCGCAAGGAACCGCGCATTCTGCTCCGGCGTACCGATGCTGACGCGGATATACTCAGGCAGATGATAGCTCACCATCGAGCGAACGATGATCCCCTTTTTCATGAGGCGCTTGAAGACCTCGCCGCCGTCTCCGACGTTAACCATGATGAAATTTGCCGAGGACGGAACGTACTTCAGTCCCATCTTCGCGAAGGCGTCTTCAATTACGCGGCGGCCTTCATCTGTGATGGCCTTGGTCTTCGTCTGGTGCTCGATATCGGCCAGACCAGCCATCGCGCCTGCCTGGGCGATAGAGTTGGCATTGAACGGCTGGCGAGCACGTTGAAGTAGATTGGCGATTTCCGCCGGGGCGAGACCGTAACCGACGCGCAGGCCCGCGAGGCCCTGAATCTTCGAGAAGGTACGCATGAGAACGACCTGCGCACCGTTCTTCACATAACCGACCGTATCCGGCGGATTATCCAGAAACTCATAATAAGCCTCATCGAGCACGGCGATGACGTGCGGCGGTAGATCGCGCAGAAACGCATCGAGCGCCTCATTGGTCACGCGCGTGCCGGTCGGATTATTCGGCGAGGCGAGGAAAATAAGACGTGTCTGCGGCGTCACCGCCTTCAGCATCGCGGGCAGGTCGGGCGTAAAATCGGCATCATCAACCACAATGGCGTGGACGCCGAAAAGCTGCGCCATCAGCGTGTAGACGGCAAAGGCATGCCGGGCCGTAATGATCTCGTGGATGCCGGGCCGCGTGAAGGTGTGGAAGAGCAGCTCGATGATCTCGTTCGACCCATTGCCAAGCACCACGTTTTCGCGACCCAGTCCGAAGGTGTGCGCGATCGCATTGCGCAGGTGGAAACCGCCGCCATCGGGATAAAAGTGGGACGTCTCGATGGCCTTGTGCATCGCGGCCATGGCCAGCGGCGAGGGGCCGAGCGGGTTTTCGTTGGAGGCGAGCTTGATGATCGAGGCCGGGTCGAGGCCGATCTCGCGCGCCACATCGTCGACCGGCTTGCCCGGTTCATAGGGCACGAGGTCGAGCAGTTCGCGGTTGGCAATATCGTTTACAGAAATCACGCCCTTAATTTGTCGCAGACGGGCCGGATTGTCGAGGTCAGGAGTGAGTTCCACGCGGCCGGTGAAGATCGGTTTGGGTACCTGCTTTACTTCCACTGGAGGGACCGGCTCAGTCCGGTCCGCGGGCGGAGGAGAGGGTTTTTCTACCGTCTTTCTTGAAGGCTTTTGATCGCTCTCAACTTTTTTCGGCGGAATCAGCGAGACCTGTTCAGGCGCAGGCAACTCCTCTTTTATAACAGGCTCCTCAGTAACCTGCCTTTGGTAGCCGTCGCTGTCCCTGGCGACGGTGCCTTTTTCGGCCAACGTACTACCGTCGTCAGGAACAGCGACGGCCACCGAGGACATTCTCGGTTCTTCCTCACGCAAAACACCCAAGGGGTGCTGGCTCTCAGGAGGACGGACTTCCGTGGGAATAACTTTCGCGGGAGTCTCCACCACCGGTTCAGTCCGCACGATCTCGGCAGGCCTGGAAGGCTGCGCTTCCGGTGCAGCAACAGGCATCGGTACGGGGCGGAAAAATCGGATGATCTTGGTCACCCAGCGCAGGAGCGGATTCATAGAGAAGCAGAGAGCCGCTCACCATACCAAAAAATCGAAAAGGGGGCAGCTCTTTGTCAGAAAGCAGGGCCATTATCTTAAAAAACCTAGATCACCTATCTTTTTAGGTGGTCTAGGATCACTAGGGTCTCTAGGGCTACCGCGCCCCTTCTTTTTCATGCGAGAAAGAAGGCATGCAAACGACATTACTGATTTTTTCCTACATCGCGAAAGCAGCGGGCTTCGTTGCCACGCTTAACGCGATCCCCGGCGTCTCGCCCTCAACCGGCGTCATCCTTTTCTTCATCGCATCGCTCCTCAAGGACACGGTCGACCGCATCGGCGACTTCCTCGACAACGGCAAGTCGGACTGGCGTTCCTAACCCGGCTACCGACCCCGCGCCCAACTGTTCGAGGCCTCTTCTCATCCCTGACCATGACAATCCTCCCGATGCACCTGACCCGACTCCAACCCGGAGCCTGCGATACCAAGAAACTGCGGCCGTCGTGCGGGAATCAAGCGCCACTGGAAATCCAGGACGCACTTTCCCCACGGACACGTCCCCATGCGCACCCGCGCGGCGGCCCTTTCCCTTCCGAGGTAGCCGTCGCTGTCCCTAGTGACGGTTCCCCCCATCAGCCCCCCGGGATCCATTCTTAAACCACAAATAAATCATGATCTATATCCGCGACACCTTCGCCCTCTCCCTCATGCCAGTACTCGCCCAGGAAGTTCCTGCGCCCGACCCCGCCAACCTCTCCTCCTGGCTCGTCGATGCCGCCGCGCTGGCCGCCATCCTCCTCGTCTTCTTAAAAGTCATCGACCACTTCAAACGCCGTCCCTCCCTCGAACAGGAACTCGAGAAACTCCTCCGCCAACTCCGCGCGGAACTCAACCAGTTGCGCCAGGAACAAACGGAACATCTGGCCGAAGTCCGCACTCGGGTTGAGGGCGCCCACCGCCGCGTCGATCTCCTCACCCACGACCTCAACAACAAACTCCAGCGCCTTCCGGCGGAGATTGTGGATCTTCTGCACAAGACCGGAGTCATCGCCACCAACCGATGAAAATTGAGAGCAGGAAATCAGGACCAAATTACCAGATTAACCAAATTTCCAAATTTATGAAAAACGAAAGACAGAAGGAGACCGAACTGATCCTTCGACGAACTCAGGATGACCGAATTTTATAAAATCATGAATACTACAACCGCCGAATCCGAAGTTCCCTATGCCGATCCTGATGCGTTGTTGCAGGCGCGGGCGCTGAAGATCCTGAAGCCATGCCTGGATTACTGGCTGGATGAGCAGACGCTTTACCTGACATTGAATCTTTCGCGACCTCATGTGCCGCGAGTTCGATTGGAAAATGCACTGCGTGAGTTGCGCGATAAGGCTTACATCGATTTCCGGGTGGACCCACTTTCACGTCTGACGGAATGGAGGCTTACACCTTCCGGTCGCGCGCTGGCACAACCGTTATGAAGCAGGCTGCGAAACCCAAGAAAGTGGAGGGCAACGGTGGGGCGTCGAGAAAGGCACCGTCGCACGGAGTGCGACGGCTATCTGTAGAAAAGAACCTCGGTGAGGAGCTCGATGCCCGGACGACGGGGTTGATGTCTCCGAAAAGAACGACTTTGGAAGCCGGAACGGAATCGAACAGTGAGAAGACGAATCCGTTGCTGACTTTGAGTGAAGAGGAGCGGGCGAAATTATTCATATGGCTGCGAGAGTGCCCGTATGACGATGCGGTGCGACATGTCTTGAAAGACCGGGGGCTTGGCGAAGTGAGTTCGGCGCAATTGATGGAGTTTTTCCAGGACGAGGCGGAGCAACACTGGGAGAAACGAATTGAGCGCGCCGCGCTGGAGGCCAATGCACTGGTCCAATTGGTAGAGAAAAGCCCAGTCAAATTTTCGAGCGGAATCCTCGCGGCATTGGGACAAGAGGCCTTTCGCCAAATTGCAAGCGGACAGGTAGAGCCGGAATCAATGGGGAAGATCGCGACGCTTTTCCTGAAAGCACGGAGCGATGAACGAGCCGACCAGATGCAGGAGTTGAAGCGGGAAAAAGCACGGCGCGACTTGCAGGGACAAGTTGGACTCGCGTTGGAAAAACTGGCGGAGGAAGTGGACAAGCATCCGATGGCGCGCGAAGCATTCGAGGCCTTGCGGAAAGAAATACAGGCAAGCATCAAAAACGAGGAAGAGGCATGAAGAAGCCTTCCAAAGACTCGGTGGTGCTGCAGGTGGGGCGGAAACTGGACCGAAAGAGGGCGGAATCGCAGCCGCCACAGATCGGTTCCTTCGCCGATTTTCTAGAGCACCACGCCCAAGTCAAAAGCGGCTCTGGATATATCCCTTATCATTTTGTGGGACGGGAAGCGTTGCGAGCGATTGTGGAGCGGCTTGACCTGATTCTTGCCTCGGGTGAGCCGGATGTTTCTTTTGCGCTCTGCGGCGGCGCGCAATTCGGGAAGACAGTGCTGATGTTAAATTTACTGGCGTATCTGGTGGCAGTTCGATTTCGCAACGTCGGTTATTATCTGCCGGACGATGATTTGGTCTCGGGTCTGGTGGATGGAAAATTGCGGCCCGACGTGTTGGACCAAATTCCGTGGCTGGCGCGGTTGATTGCAGTAGGAAAGACGCTAAATGCTTCCGGTCGGGCGGTAAATCGAAAGGGCGCGTTTCTTTGCACGGATGGAAAGCGGACGGCACTGGCTTTCATGCGCGGTCTCGGAAAAATCCCGACTTCGTTTTCGATGGATGTTGTCATCCAGGACGAGAAGGACGATTTGTCCGAGGAGCATGCGCGGTTTCTGGCCGGGCGGATGACGGCTTCGGATTTGAGGCTGTCGCTGATTATCGGGACGCAACGTTATCATGGAGCGGGACAAAATTTCGCCTTCACTGAGGGCACCCAGCATGTCGGGCTGCTTTTGTGTCCGGGATGTGGAAAGCGGCATAATCCGGAGACATTGTGGCCAGGAGTTTGCCGGTTGGTGGTGGAGGACATGCCTGTAGGGGAGTGGCCGAAGTTGACGGTTGAGGGGCATTTTGCGTTTGAGGTGGGAGGGGGAAGGGAGGCACGACGGAATTTCCAAATTAACCAAATTACCAAATTGGGGGACAGAGAAGGGGAAGGTTTGGACGGAATTAACGAAATTACGGAATTGGGAGGGAAGGGGAATAGGAATAATGGGGTTCGGTTGCCGATTGCTTATTCGCCGGGGCAGCGGTTTGTGCTGGCTTGTCCGGACTGTGGAACGAAGTTGGACCGGGAAAATCCGGTGTGGCATGCGCAGGCGCCGGAGCGGGAGGCGCAGCGGAAGTGGAGTTACCGGATTTCGCAGTTACTGATTCCGGATATTGACCTGGCGCAGGTTGTGGCGGCGTGGCAGTTGGCAATTCGCGACCCAGACCAGATGACGGTGTTTTGCACGGATCGGCTGGCGTTGCCTAAATCGACGACGCAGACCTTGACTCCACATGATCTGCAGGCGGCGCGGGGGGATTACCGAATTTTGACGGAATTACGGAAGGCAGACGGAATTAACGGAATTCTGACGGGAGGGAGGCATGACCAAATTACCAAATTAAAGAAATTTCCAAATTTGGAGGAAACAAACAAACCAGAAGGCAACGGATTGGGTGGGGGAACGAAAGAGGCGGAAAATTCAATTCGGTTTGGCGGACTGGATATGGGCGACCAGTGCTGGTTTGTGGCACGGGCGGTTGACGCCAGACCACCACATCAGGCGCGGTTATTGTGGATTGAGGCGATTGCGGCGGAACGGGTGCGGGCGCGCGTGCCGGAACTTTTTCGACAATTGGGACTGAGTGTTCTTTGTGTGGATGCGGGGCCGCTGCGCGATCTTTCGCGGGACCTGACGTTTTTGTTGAATGAGTTGGAGGAGGATTGCGTGCCTTCGTCGAGCGACCCGGCCCGGAACATTTTCTTTAGGAAGGGGAATGGGTCAAATGGGTCGGATAGGTCTGATGGGGAGATGGATTTTCCGAGCTGGCATGCGGCTTCGGAGAAATGGCGGAATGTTCGCTGCGTGCCGGTTGAGTTCACACAACGGGAAGGACAGGGGCTGCGGCACAAGTTGGCCCGGACGCAGGGTGGGCGGCTTTATCCGCTGATTGCGGCGCATCGGGATGAGACCATTCAGCGAATCGTCACGGAACTTCTGCCATCGAGCGAGACGTGTCCGCGCTTGCAGGAGCAGGCGGACGGGACGGCGGTACTTTTAAAGCAGCCACGTTTCCTTCTTCCGACCCCAACCGAGGAAAGTCGCGGAGTCCTTGATCTCTACGAGCGCCATCTCCTCGCCGGTGCCCGCCAGGAACGCACCCCCGATGGCCGTACACTCCGCTATCTCGACAAGTGCGAGAACCATTTTCTTTTGGCAACCGCCTACGCGGCCCTCGCCGAATTGCTCATTCCAGTCAGTTCAGGGGCGCCTGTGTTGCCCGCCATTCATTCGATTCCTCAACGGCGGGGGATGATGCGACGGGAGAGGAGTGTCATTGGATGAAGACAACCCTTACGGAATTAAAGTCGGAAAAGTCTGACCAGATTGCCAAATCAACCAAATTTCCAAATTTAAAAATCAGACGGAAAAAGGCGACCGAACTGATCCTTCGACAGGCTCAGGATGACGAATGTTGAAGTGAGTGTCGTTCCATAAATCGTCAAAAAATTTCCAAAAAAATGAAACCAAGTTCTTATCTTAAAAATCTTCAGCTCTCCACGAATTGGCGGGCCCAGTATAATCCGTTGCGGGGTCTGACAATCGCGCAACTGGTGGCGATGCTGGAGGCCGCCGAGCGGGGCAACTACGCCCAACTCCAGTGGCTCTTCCGTTTCGTCGAAAAACGAAATCCCATCTTGCGGGCGGTGTTACAACGCCGTCAGGCCTCGCTTACACGCCTCGACTGGGATATCCGTTTTCGCGACGGCGCCACAACTCCGCGCACGTTGGCCGCGCGCCAAGCCGCCGTTTTGCGGGAAGCCTACGAGGGAATCGGAAATCTCCGTGAAGCCGTGACCTTTCTCGCGCTCGCCGAGTTCCGTGGCTACGCCCATCTCGAGCGGCATTTTGATTCCCGAGGTCGCACCGTCCGTCTGCAACCAGTCCCGCAATGGTTCTGGGCACGACTCGGTCCCGAGGCCCCCTGGCAATATAATGCTCAGGCCCGCCCCGGTCTTCCGATGCCGAGCGATCCCGTGCTCGATCCATCGCGATTTATTTTTCGCGAAAATGATTCGCCGATTGATGAGATTGCGGTGATCGCACATGTGCGGCAGAGCTTGAGCCAGAAGGACTGGGACGGCTTCGTGGAAACTTACGGTCTGCCGCCGCTCTTTCTCGAATTACCTCCCGATATCCCCGCCGAACGCGAGGCGGAGTATCAGGCACAAGCCGAAGCGATTATCGGCGATGCTCGAGGCACCATTCCTCACGGGACAAAAATCCACACCGTCGATTCCGGCTCTCGTGGTCAGAATCCTTTCGCGGAACATTTGCGCTACCAGGACGAGATGATCGTGCTGGCGGCAACCGGCGGAAAACTCACCGTCCTTGCCGAGTCAGGTTCCGGGACACTAGCTGGCTCCGCGCACCAAAAAGCTTTTGACGATATCACAGAATCTGAGGCCGCGTTGATCTCGGAAATTTTTCAGCAGCAATTTGATGGGCCGCTTTTGGCGAAACATTTTCCGGGACAACCGCAACTGGCTTATTTCGAGTTGGCGGCGACGAGGTCGCTTGATCCTGCCGACGTCATCGATCAGGCCCTCAAGCTCGCCCGGGCTGGTTACGAAATCGATCCCGCAGAGCTGGCTGAGAAAACCGGCTACCGAGTCCGTCTTCGGAATTATCCAATCCCTCCGCTACCCAAAGCGCCCACTCCACTTCCCGAAATCGAAACGGAACCCACTCTCCACGAAATCTGACCCATCAGTCCCATTTCCCCTCCCATGAATTCTTCAACCAATTTTCAACCCGCCCCCGATGGCTGGTTTCACATCGCCCCGCATGGCACCTTTCCGCACCCCAACGGTGCGCTGCAGGTGATCGATGCGGAAGCCTGCGAAGCCATGCTTCACACCTTCAACGAAGAAGCGCGGCAACCGAATTTCCCCGGCCTCCTCGTCGACTTCGATCACTCCTCGCACGATCCCGCGCAGCCGACAACGGCGGCAGGATGGATCGGCGGACTGGAGCATCGCGATGACGGACTTTATGCGCAGGTTCGCTGGTCGGACCTGGGGCATGAGGCTCTGACTGGCGGGCGTTATCGCCTGGCCTCTCCCGTCTGGAACCGCGCCGATTGCGATCACTGGACCGCGCCCGCCGGAGCCGATGGCAAGGAAGCCATCCATCTCCGCCCCCGTCGCCTAGACCGCCTCGCCCTCACCAACGATCCCAATCTCCCCGGCCTAGCGCCGCTCAGCAATCGGTCTATTTCGGGTGGCCCGGACAACTTGTTGTCCGGGTTGCCGAAGGCAACAGGAGGTAGCCAACAGATAACCACATATCAGGAGACCTCTTCACCTCAACCCTCAACCTTTATGAACCTCAGAAACGAAATCCTCCAACAACTTCACCTTGCAGGGACGGCGACGGACGCGGAAATCGCGGACGCGCTGCGCCTGCACATGGGTGAACTCGATACGTTGCGCAATCGCTGTGCGCGATTGACCGAGACCCAGGCCGATGCCGACCTGGAACGCTTCGGCGACGTGATCACGAATCGCGATGTCGTGCGTGCGCAGTTGGTGGCGAATCGCGACGGGACCCTGGCGCTGCTTAACGCATTGCGCCAGCCGGAACCGTCCGCGCCGCTGCATCAACCGCGTCTGCATCGTCCGAATCTGCATTTGCTCAGCCCGGTAACGGGAGAGCCCGATCCGGCCACAGCTCGTCGCGTAGCCAACCGCGCGCGCCAACTCCAAAGCCAATTGAAGATCGGCCATCACGCCGCTTTTCGCATGGCCGAAGGCGAAGCCACCGACCCGGAGGTCGCGTAAGTCTCCGTGGTAGCCGCCGCTGTTCCTAGCGGCGGATGTCACCCATTCATCCTAACCAACCAACTTAAAAACACATGAGTCAATCCAACACCCAAGAAGGCGATCTTCTCCTCACAACCGGCGAAGATCTCTCCACCACCGCCGACGTCCTCGTCGCGCCTTACAACAGCTCCGGCCAAATCATCGTGACGCGGCCTGCGGCCAATAACGATTATGCGATTTATCTGCTCGTTTACGGCGCGATCTCCGGTGGCAAAGCCACGGTGCGTCCGCTGAATCCGAATCGCACGGTGCGCATCGTCGCCAAAGGCACGGGCAACCCGGGCGATCCGCTCGTCTTGGCGGATGGCGTCACCACCGCCGCCGACAAGGGGAAGGTGCGGAAGCTTCCCGCCACCACCGGCACGTACCGCTTGGTTGCCATCGCCGAGGAAGCCTTCGTCGACGGCCAACTCGTCCGCGCCCGGCCCACGTTCGGAAGCGTCATCGTCAGTTAATTCGAATTCAAAAAATCTAAATATATATGCCTAGTTTATCTTCAATTACCTCCAGCCCGATGCTGCGGGAATTTGCCCAGGGCGCCGCTCAATCTGCGGTGCAGCCCGTGGCCGATTTCCTCGCGCCCACCGTCGAAGTGCCGAGCAGCATCGGTCGCTACAAAATCTACACGGAAAAGAATCGCTTCCTGCCGCCTGATACCTCGCGGGCCATTGGTGGGCGCGCGACCGTGTTGAGTTTTGATGCGACCGATGCGACTTACAACTGTCAGCCGAATGCGCTCGACTTCCCGATCGATTTTCTTGAACAGATCGAGGAAGCCGCGCTGACGAATGCGCTGATGGAAGGCGCAACCATCGTGGCCGAAGTGGCCGCGTTGACGCACGAGCAGAATGTGATCAACACCGCGCTGGCGGCGACGACATCGGGAGCGGTCTCGAAGACGTGGTCGGGTGGGAGTGGGAGCGATCCGATTGACGACATCGATGCGCAGATCTTGGCGGTGATCAAGGCGGCGCGTTATGGGTCGTTGATGGGAGTGGGAGTTCTTTTTGGCGCCGGGGCCTGGAGACTTTTTAAGAATGCGCCCAACGTGCGCAGCCGGTTTGTCGCGGCGGGGGACTATGCGATTCCGAACGTGACGCCGGCCGAGGCGACGAAGCTTTTCGTGGGCAATCCCGAAGTGCGGACGTCGTACATGGTGGTCGATACGGCGAAGGAAGGCCTGGCGCCCAGCGTCGGCTTCCTCCTCGATACGTCGGTCATGGTCTTCGCGCGTTTACAGAATCCGACGCGCCGTGATCCGTCGTTCATGAAGACGTTTCGTCTCATGGGCAACTACATGGTGCCGGGGTCATATATGCGCGATGACGGCCGCGTTGAGGTTGCGAAATTCGATTGGAGCGAGGCCATCGCTGTCACCAACAACTCGGCGGCGCAACTCCTTACTGTTTCCTAGTCATTAAACCGGTGTCGTCCGATCCGACCCGGTTTTTTCCCAGTCATCCTGAACTTGTCGAAGGATCAACTTCCGGTGATTCGCTCATTAAAAATAAATCTATGTCTTGGATAATCCCTGTTGAAGCAGACGTTCTTACCGTCCTTTCCGAAACCGAGTTGGCGACGTATCGCGCGGCGGCCCTTGCGGGCGGCCAGGCCGATCCGCTGGCTCCGACCCTGGCGCAGGTGGTCGATTTGGTGCGCGGGTATGTGGGCGCCTACAAACCCAACACGCTGGGATTGCCCGGCACCATTCCGCAAAAGCTCCTCGCTCCTGCGCTCGATCTGGTCGCTGTGCGGTTGCCGCAACGAGTTGGCGTGCCGCCGAAAGATGTGCGGAAGGCTGCCGCAGACCAAGCGATACGGCTGCTCGAACAGGTGGCGGCGGGCATCTTCAACATCGAAGAGCCGGACAGTTCCACGACAGAGACAACTGCGGCGCCGAGGCCGACGATTGAAGCAAGGCATCGTCATTTCTCACGGCATTCTGAGGAGGGCGTTTAAGATGGCGAGCGTCCTGGTTTCCATTCAGCAGGAGATTGCCGACCGGCTGCTGGCCGATCCGTTTTTCGCGACGATTCCGATCCTGGTCGAGGCACCGCGTGATATGGCGTTTGATTTGCAGGCGAGCGTGGCGGCGGCGGGAACGTATGGGGTGGTGATGGTGCCGCAGGCGACGGTGAGTGCACCGGGTGCGCCGGGGCCGATTTTCGATCCGGTGGAGATTGCGGTGCGGATCCGGGAGAATATTCCGGTGGCGAGCGGTCCTCATGCGTTGGAGGTGGCGGAGACGGCGCTGGCTTTGCTGCATCTTTATCGGCCCGTGACGATCAACGAGGTTCTTTGTGCCGCGCCGAACGCGCTGGTGCGGGTGAATGAGGCGAATGTCGTGGCGTATGAGATTCGGGTGCGGACGCAGGCGGGCGCGAGTTTTCCGGTGCCGCAATTGAATGCGCCGACGATTGCAAGCGCCGGAATGTCATCTCCACAAACAGTGGCGCTGACGTCCGACCAACTCGGAAGCGCGGTTTATTACACGCTGGACGGTTCGCAACCCGCGCCGCGCGGTCCGACCTCTTCCCTCTACGCCGCACCCTTCGTCGTCAGTAGTCCGTCTCTATTAAGAACGCGCGCATGGCTCGCGGGGTTCCTTGCGAGTGTCGAGGCGAGGGCGACTTACACGTGATTTTTTAACAGGAAAACATGAAGACAGGAAAACATGAAGGGGCACAGGCAGGGAAGGCAGGCAACGGAGTTGCGGGGACAAGTGCGTTCCCAAGTACAACTTGGGAACGAGGGGAAAAAGCAGGAATGGGGCAGGCCGGAGGCTGACCCTCCAGAAAGGAATATATGCCAATTACACGAACAACTTTATTAGGCGGTCCGGCGGCGGCGATTTTTAATGGGCATACGTTTTTTGCGCGGGACGGGATTTTGGTGACACCGGCGCTGGAATTGGAGGCGGTGGATTCCGATTCGCAGGGGGTGGTGGATGCGACGGCCTCTTCGGCTCCGGTGACGATCAAGTTTACGCCCTCGGCTCCGTTTGCGGATTTGATTTCGCTTTATCCGTGGTTGGAAGGAACTCCGGGCACATCGCTATTCGGTACGGTGGATACACCACTGGTGTTGATTGCGGCGAATGGGGTTCGGCTGACTTTTGCGGCGGCGGCGATCCTGGCGATACCGGATTTGCATCTAACGACGCGTGGGCCGGTAACTGGCGCAGTGACGTTTGTGGCGCTGGGGGCGCGGTCATTGCCCATTTCGGAGGTGAATCGGTTGGTGACGATTGATACGGCTTCGGTCCCGAGTGTGCCTTCGGGGACGCCGCAATTGACGGATGATTACTTAATCACGTGGGGCGGGGCGCCGTGGGTGAATTTACGGGCGCGGGATGGGGTGCGGATTCGCTTTGCGTTGAAGACGAGACCGGTGGTTTCGGATGCGAATGCGGTGCTGGATGTGACGATCGAGGAGTTGCGGATTGAGGCGAGATTCACACCTGCAACGCCTGAAGGGCCTGCGGAGTTGGATTTGATTTCGGCTCTGCAACTCCAGGGCGCGAATGCCTTGCCGGGGCGGTCGTTGGCGGCGACGGCGGAGACGTTGGATGTGGCTGGGGAACATCTTTGGGTCCGTTTGCCGTTGGCGCAGATCATTGGGGGAAGTTTGGCGTTTGATGTGGCGCGGGGGCGGTTGGATGAAATGACGTTTGTGGGGGAGCGGGCGTTTATGGGCACAACGGCGGCGGCGGCAATGGTGTCGATGACGGAGGGGATGCCTTGAGGAGCGGAACAGTTTAACAAGAAAACATGAAGACAGGAAAACATGAAGGGGCACAGGCAGGGAGGACAGGCAACGGAGTTGCGGGGACAAGTGCGTTCCCAAGTACAACTTGGGAACGAGGGGGAAAAGCAGGAATGGGTCAGGCCGGAGGCTGACCCTCCAGGAGACAACTATGCGAATTTCTTTGAACAATATTTGGCTGACGAATGATGGTGTGGCCGACCTCCATACCTGGACGGACGCGCATGATGTGCGACTGAACGGGCGGCAGTTGGTGCAGGATGCGCAATTTTTGCGGGCCGTGGCGGCTCAACCACTGGCGCGTGGCAACCAGGTGAATCAATTGCGGTTTACGGTGACGCGACAGCATTCGAGCGTGGCGGAGGCGAGCGCTTATATCGTGACAGCCTTCAGCATGCTGCCGTCGAGCGGACTGGCGATGATTGTTTGCGGGGCTTATGGGGAGTCGCCGCTGACTTGTGCGTTTTCGGCGGTGTTGGAGGAGATGCCGGAGAGTGCTTTTCACGGGACTCGGACGGACACGACTTTTGTGCTGCGAGGTGGGCTGATTGTGGCGCTTTCGCCGTTGGCGGGGAGCGTGGTGGATGGGGCTTCGACGGCGACCGTTTATGGATATCCGCAGGGTGGGACGGTGGATGGGGGAAATTTGGCGGATGCGCTTTTTTCGGCGGAACTGAACCTGGATGGCGGGGTGTTTTCGTAGGGGAATTTTGACGGAATTACGGGAGGCAGACGGAATTAACGGAATCTATAACGACAGAAAAACACGACCAAATTACCAAATTAACTAAATTTCCAAATTCCTGAAGGGAACAGAAGGGGAAGTTTTGGACGGAATTAACGGAATTACGGAATTTTTCAACAGGAAGACATGACGGCTGATGAAGGGGAAATTTCGATGGGATTGGGAATGAGGGGAAAGGCGCCACCGCCTTATGGCGGCGGCTACGAATAAACATTTATGGCTCAAAAAATTCAAATACGGCGTGGCGTTGAGGCTCAGCGATCACTGATTACTCCGGATGTGGGGGAACCGCTTTTTACGACGGACAACAAGCAGCTTTTCATCGGTGACGGTGCGACGGCGGGCGGGTTGTTTGTGGGCGGCGGCTCGGCTGTCGGTTATGTGCAGAAATTTCGCGGGACGCAGGCGATTGCGTCGGGAGTTGATTCGGTTGCGGTGACGGGCCTGGGGTTGGCGGCGGTACCGGGGCAGGTGCTGGTGACGGTGCGGAAGCTGACGGGCGGATTGAATCTTTTTGCGACGGTGCGGGATGATTCGATTACGACGGGAGGCTTTACGGTGGAT
>JABDHJ010000031.1 GCA_013285645.1 Verrucomicrobiota bacterium
TTTGCCCGCATGGATATCAGTCCTCTTAAAAATTTGCTCTTGAAGGGTGATTCGGAGTTTTGGGAGCTTTTGAAGCTTCATACCCGGAAAGCTACTGCTTTTGACGAGCTGTTCCTGCTTTCCTCTTTGCGCAAGAAGGCGCATGCCCGGCAACTACCTCGACCGGGGGCCACGCCGGAGAAAATCCGGCTCGCTCTTTTGGGCGGATACAGTCTCTATCCGTTTCGCGAATTACTGGAGCATCTTTGCGAGGTTGAGGGTATTGCCATCGAGTTATGGCAGGGAGATTTCGACAATTATATCTCGGAGATTATGGATGCAACGAGCGGACTTTATGCATTCGCCCCGCAAGTTGTTCTACTGATGCCCTCGGAGCACCGGTGCCGCTATCCGGGTCGATTGACCGATCCTCGCGAAGCGCAGCAAGCTGAGGCGAACCGGGTGGTTCAAGGACTGCTGGAACTGGTCAACCATGTCCATGAAAAATCCGGAGCGGAGGTGATCGTCACCAATTTCATGCTTCCGGCGCAGCATGACCTGGGCGCTTATAGGTCGCGGACGATGGGGTCCGATTGGACTTTTCGCAAGTGGGTGAATTTGGAATTGGGATTGAGCGCACCGCCCTATCTGCATATTTGCGATCTGGAATTTCTGTCCCATCGCCTGGGCGGAATTACTTCCCGGGATGAGCGCGGGTGGTTCGAGAGCAAGCAACCGTGCTCATCTGCGCTGCTGGTCGATTTCGCACGCGAGGCGGTTCACTTGATCAACTCGCTTAGGCGGGCGCCAAAGAAGGTGCTGGTGCTGGATTTGGATAATACGCTCTGGGGCGGCGTGGTCGCCGATGACGGACTCGAAGGTATTGAGTTGGGCGACACTTCTCCGCGCGGGGAGGCCTTCAAGGCGTTTCAAAGATACATCGCCACGCTTCAGCAACGCGGCGTGTTACTGGCGGTGGCGAGTAAGAATGATCATGCCCGGGCGATGGAGGTTTTTGAAAAGCATCCCGAAATGGTGCTGCGCATGGAGAACATCGTTTCCTTCAAGGCCAATTGGGAGCCGAAATCGGACAATATCCGGCAGATGGCGGCCGAGTTGAACCTGGGACTGGACAGTTTTGTCTTCGTGGATGACAACCCGGCGGAAATCGATATTGTCCGGCAGTTTGTGCCGGAGGTGACGACTCTTTTGCTGGGACCTGATCCTTCCGAATACGCAACTTACCTGCAGGATTGCCGACTATTTGAACTGCGAAGCATCACGACCGAGGACGCCGAACGCACGAGCCAATATCGATCCGATGTCCAGCGCAAGGAACTCCAGGCCTCAGTCACGGACATGGATTCGTATCTGGCATCGCTGGAAATGGAGGCGACTATTAACGAGTTTACACCGGTGGATGTTCCCCGACTCGCCCAGTTGATCAACAAAAGCAACCAGTTCAATCTTACCACGAGACGGCGCACGGAGGCCGATCTCCTGGCCCTGATGCGGGCCCCGGATTACGTCGGGTTTTCTGTGAGGCTTAAAGATCGCTTCGGAGATCACGGACTGATTTCCATTGTCATTGCGCAACAAGCGGACATGACGTTGAAGATCGATACATGGCTGATGAGTTGCCGGGTGCTGAAGCGACAGGTTGAAGATGATGTGCTGAACGAACTGGCGCGCCTGGCTGTGGACCGGAATTGCACGAAGATTGAGGGTGTCTATCTCCCCACAGCGAAGAACGAGATGGTGCGCGACTTTTATTTCCGGATGGGTTTTACTTTGGCGTCTGAAAGCGAAAAAAAACGCGAATTTAAACTACCCCTGAGTTCATTTCAGCCAAGCATTACCAAAATTAAAATTCTCCGCCGCGCTTATGAATCAAGCTGACGTCATCGCCAAATTACAGGTTATTTTCGACACCATATTTCTAGAACCGGTTGTCCTGACCCCGACCATCAACGCCAAGGATGTGCCGGAATGGGATTCGCTCATCCATATTTCCTTGATGGTCGCGGTGGAGAAGGAATTTTCCGTTCGCTTTCGCGTCGGCGAAGTGGAATTGACCCGCAATGTGGGCGAGTTCGCCGATCTGATTCTCAAGCGCATCCAGGAGCGTTGATGCGGCCTGCCTTTGCGTCAATACGGCAAGCTGCGGCGTTTGCGTTGCTTTTGTTAGTTCTGTTATTGCTGCCGGCCTTGTTAGGCAAATCCAACCTTCCACCTCGCGAACAGATTTATTCCTCCATTTGGTGGGCCAACGGAGCGTTTCCCTATATTGACAATCAATTTTTTAAGGAAAAAGGGGACATCGACATCGCCTTTATAGGACCGTCCCACATTTGGAATGCAATCAACACTCCCCATGTCCAGAAACAGTTAAGCGAGCGACTAGGCCGTCCTGCGGTGGTCCGTTCCTTCTGTTGGGGAGGAGCAGGTTACGACATGCTTTACAGTGTTGCCCAGGATCTCCTGCAACATCGAAAAGTTCACATGCTCGTTTTTTACGATGCCTATACTGACATGAATCTTCCCAATGGACTGGCTCCGCATTTGTTTCGATGGGGCGACAATGCCGACGAGTTAACGGGCTTGTCGCTGCCTCTCAAGCTTAGCTATTATTTTGCCGCAGTCATTGGTATGCCTCGAAATCTCCTCAGCTTGACCCGATCAAACATACCGGCCGATTTGTTTTCTTCAAAAATGAATTTTTGGGAAATTCAAGACCATGCGGATAATTTTGTAAGGAGTCTAGGTTCGTTGGCTTCACAAAGTGGATTCAGACATCATCCCCTATCCGATCCGGAAGTACCTTTTGAAAGGTATATCCCCACAAGCACAGCCAGCCCGGCGGATGTTTGCGTTTACTCGTCATCAAACAAAGGTCCATTTGAGTTTACCGGCTCAATGGTTCCCCTTTGGCAACTGCACTTTGCCCGCAAGTTTGCAGAGACCGCCAACGAACATGGAAGCAAGCTGGTTCTTTTGCATATACCCGGCACCGATGAAATGAGATCCGACGTGATTCAAGAGCGTGAGTTTTGGCCGGATGCGCTACAGGCCGAGGTAACAATGGTTGGAATTCCGCCCGCGAAATTATTTGGAGGCCTGAGCGACGCGGAGGTCTATAAATTATTTGGAGATCCCGGTCATTTGAACAAAAACGGCCAGGAATATTTTACAGAGATGATCACGCCCAGCTTGCTGCAAATTTATGATTCCAAAACCAACCCTTGAATCGTGCATTTACGCCCTGATCATCACTTTATCCCTCATTGTCCTGGCAATGGCAACCGTTTCGCCTCCTAACTTCACGGACAACAAGAGTGTTTATCAAGGCTTTTAGCCCATGGCCCTGGTTACTTTGATTGTTGCCCTGTCGGCTTACATTCTGGTCTGCCGTGTAGTGCTCAGACGACTGAGCGGGACGTGGCGCGAAATTGCGTTCGCCTTTCTTAATATCGCGGGTGTTTATGGATTTCTCTTTTACGGACATCAAAGTCACTATGTCCTGAGATTCGCCATTTATTTGGGCATTGTGGCTTTTCAATACATCATGGTCTGGGCTTTTTCTGAAAAAGAGGGATGGAAACCGTGGCTGGCGTTTTTTACCCCCATCTTTGCCTTAATCCTCATCCGATATATTCCCGCACCAACTTACGTGGAGATAGGCCATATCCTCGGATTACCTTTTCACGGAATTCCCGAAATGGTCGGAATTTCCTATCTGGCCTTCCGCAGCAGCCGGTTGGTACTGGAAGTTCGCAACCGTTCGGTGAAAAGGCCGAACTTCTGGGAGTACCTGAATTTTTGTTTTTTCCTGCCGACGATGCCGGTCGGCCCCATCAACACTTATGCCAATTATCGCCGGGGTTTTGAGGTGGTGCCTCTCGATTTTCCGGTGGGGCGTTGTGCCCTACGCATTCTGGTCGGGTTTGTTAAATTTGAATTTCTGAGCGGTCTCTGCAATCAACTAACTTATTCGGGTCTGCTGCGGGACGATCATCCACACCATTGGATCGATCTGCCAGTGGCGATCCTGTTTTTCTATCTTTATCTCTACTGCAATTTTTCAGGATTTTGCGATATGGCGATTGGCGCAGCCGGGCTGATTGGCATCCCGGTTCCGGAAAATTTCGACAACCCCTTCGCGGCTCGCAACGTGAAGGATTTCTGGAATCGCTGGCACATGACGCTTTCTCATTACATGCGTGATGTGGTGTTTGGTCCGTTTTCAAAATTTTTCGCACATCTTTTGGGACCTAAACAGGTCGACCATGCGATCGCGCTGACCATCATTATTGTGTTTCTGCTTGTTGGCATCTGGCACGGAGCGGGCTGGAATTTCCTAGCCTATGGCGCGGTCCACGCAGTCGGAGTTGTAGCCAATCTTTACTACACCATCGCGCTGAAGAAGTGGCTGGGGCGCGACGGGTTCAAGGCTTACAACGCCAACCCGTGGATTCATGCCGTTGCCGTGGTGCTGACCTTTTGTTACTGTGGAACCAGCCTGATTCTTTTCGCCAATACCTTTCCGGAAATCAAAGATATCTTTGCCTCCTTGAAGTGACCTCGCGAAGAGCGAATCGCCATGCCGAATCCACATCTCGTTTTCCATCATCTTGGGCTGGCCGTGCGTCGCCCGCGGGAGGCAACGATCTTTCTTTCGAATCTCGGCTACCAGTTGGGCGAGACCGTTTTTGATTCCAGGCAGAACGTCAACTTACAGATGGGCACCCATGCCACGGAGCCCACCGTGGAAATCATCTGGCCGGGTGATACTCCGGGGCCACTCGAAGGCATGCTTCAGCGTCACCTGGCCGGACTGGTCTATCACATTTGTTATGTCACTGATGATTTGACTGCGGCGCTTGCTGAATTTGAAAATGCAGGACTGAGGGTCGTCTGCGTATCGCCGCCCAAGCCGGCACCTCTGTTTGGCGGATGTCCCGTTTCATTTTACAACGTGATCGGCATCGGCCTGATGGAAATTTTAGAGTGACCGCTGAGCCATCGCGAGGCCTGTCAGGCACTTCTGTAAAACTTCAGCGACGCCGATCTGCTTCATGCACTTGATGTCAAATGGACATCCGGTGATCCAATGCAAGCGGGGAACGCGATGATGGCAGCCCTGGCATTCGACGTTGCTGGTGACAAATAATTGCCGGTTTGCGACGGAAAAACGAAATTGCGGCGACGTAGCGCCCCACAGACCGACGGACGGTGTTCCCACCGCCACAGCGACATGGAGAAGCCCGGAATCGATGCCGACGAAAAGATCGGACAACTCAATAACCGCCGCCGATTCTTCCAAGGTCAATTGATCCACCAGGGAGACGACTCCGGGAATTGCTTCAAAGCCCTCGACCTCCAAGTATATATGGCTGCTGGTGCCGAGTTGAACGATCTGGGTGAATCCGCGATGCGCCAACTCCTGAACCAAGGCCGCCCATGATTCCTGCGGCCATTCCCGCACTGGCCAGGTGGGGCCGGTCTGGATGACGACAAAAGGGCCTGGGCGCAGTCCCTTTTTTTCGAGCATGGCTTTTACCTGCTCAATAACTGCCGGTTCATTCTGCAACCGGGGATGGGCATCACCGAGGGTCAGCCCAAAGGGACGCCCGAAATCCTTGATATAAACATCCGAGGGAGTGCGATCGGGGTGGTCGTCATCCGAGTCGAAATGATAATAGCCGGCGAGCAGAAAACGGTACCAGAATCCGACCAGACCGATGGATTCCAGAGAGGTGACGTGACTGGTCACGCCGCCTATCCGAGGCAGGCAGGCGTATCCCAGATAGCAGTTATAAATGAACTCGGCTTTTGGATGCCGCTTTTTTAATTCGAGCGCGGCGGGAAAGGTGCAGATGATATCGCCGATGCCGCTATATTTTGAAAAGATGACCGGTCTTGTTCCGGTGCGAAGGATAATTGGCAGGATAACAGCCGCTACGTATCCAAGTGCCTGAAGATGACGCTTTAAAAACGACGGCCGGACCTTCAATCTGAGGCCCGTGGTTGGAGACAACGTCATGGGTTTCACTTTTGCAGGACGATCTTGCTACGAAACCGGCCCGTTGGCCTAGATCAATCTTGTCAGTTGCTTGTCAATCATCTTAGTCTACGGATGATGAGCGTTGCTGCCCCTGCTGTCCCGGTTGAAAAGCCGGCTATCCTGCGAGGCATGGCCGAAGTCCTCCAACCCTTCGTCAATAATGGTACGATGGCCGGAGCTGTGACGCTGGCAGCGACGCTGGACCGGATTTTAAATGCGGAGGCCGTTGGGTTCGCCGATATCGCGGGCCATAAGCCGATGGCGACCGATCATCTCTTCTGGATTGCCTCGATGACCAAGCCGATGACCGCAACGGCACTCATGATGCTCGTGGATGAAGGTCTTGTGAACGTCGCGGACCCGGTGGAGAAGTACCTGCCCGAGTTCAAGGGGCAGAAAGTGGTGGCCGCGAAGGGTGATGATCTTGTCGTGCTGAAGACACCGCAGCATCCGATCACCGTGCGGGAAATCCTGAGTCATACGAGCGGACTTTTGTTCACAGTACCAATTGAAACGCCGACGCTGGATCGTCTCTCGTTGGAACATGCTGTGCGAAGCTATGCGATGAGTTCGCTGCAATTTGAGCCGGGCCGCAAGTATGAATATTCCAACGCCGGCACCAACACGGCAGGACGAATCATCGAGGTCGTCAGCGGTATGAGCTATGAGGACTTTATGGATCAGCGCCTGTTTGGGCCTCTGGACATGAAGGACACGACGTTCTGGCCGAATGAAGAGCAACTCGGGCGTCTCGCCAAAATTTACAAGACGAACGCGGCCAAGACCGGCCTGGAGGAAGCGACGATCTCCCAGCTTTCCTATCCGCTGAACAACGCCCGGCGTAAGCCCATGCCAGCAGGAGGCCTGTTTTCGACGGCAAGTGACATTCTTGAATTCTGCCGAATGATTCTCAGCGGCGGTGAATACAAGGGGAGGCGGTATCTTTCGGAAAACGCCATTCGGCAAATGACGAGCAAGCAAACCGGCCCGGCCGTTGAAAAGGAATATGGATTTTGCTGGGACACGGCGGGAGACACCTTCGACCATGGCGGCGCTTACAAGACCAACATGACCATTCATCCCAAGCTGGGGTTGATCACGGTGTTTCTCGTTCATCAGGCTGGTGATTGGCCCGCCCCCAAGGGCGACACCATTTTCCCTCTCTTTATGGCCAAGGCGGAACAATTGGCGCGGGCCGGAGTTTAAAAAGATTTAATATGAACAAAGTTCGTTTGGGAATCATCGGAGTTGGGGGCATGGGTGGTAATCATGCCCGGAACGTTATTCAGGAGAAAATTTCCGGCGTCGAGTTGACCGCCGTGGCCGACATCGCTCCTGATCTGGCCAAGAAATTTCCAGACCAGAAGGGATTTGCGGCGGGAGAAGACCTGATCAAGTCCGGCACCGTCGATGCCATTTTAATCGCCACGCCACACTATTCCCATACACCGCTGGGCATCGCCGGGCTGCAGAACGGATTGCATGTGCTGGTCGAGAAACCGATTTCGGTCCACAAGGCCGACTGTGAGCGTTTGATTGCGGCCCGTGGCGACAAGAAGCTGGTCTTTGCCGCGATGTTCAACCAGCGAACCGACCCGGCCTTCAAGAAATTGAAGCACCTGATCACGAGCGGCGAACTTGGCGAGATCCGCCGGATCAACTGGATCGTCACCAACTGGTTCCGGTCGCAGGCCTATTACGGTTCGGGCGGATGGCGGGCCACTTGGGCGGGCGAGGGCGGCGGGGTGCTGCTCAATCAATGTCCGCACAACCTCGATCTTTGGCAGTGGCTCTTTGGCATGCCGAAAAGCATCCGGGCCTTTTGCTCGTTCGGAAAATATCATTCGATTGAAGTCGAAGATGACGTCACGGCCTACCTCGAATACGCAAACGGAGCCACGGGCGTTCTCATTACTTCGACGGGCGAGGCGCCGGGAACGAATCGCCTGGAGGTGACCGGCGAACGCGGCAAGGTGGTGCTGGAAAACGGACACCTGCATTTCACCCGCAACGAAATTCCGATGAGCGAATTCAGCCGGACAACCAAGGAAGCTTTCAGCGCACCCCCAACGTGGGACGTCAACATTCCGACCCAGGGTTCCGGCGGACAGCACAATGAAATCATCCAGAACTTCATCGATGCGATCCAAAAAGGAACCCCGTTGATCGCCCCGGCGGAAGAAGGAATCCATTCGGTCGAACTGGCCAACACGATGCTGTTGTCGTCGGACACCAAGGAGACAATCGAACTACCCTTGAATTCCGCCACCTACGAAGCATGGCTGAAAAAGAAAGCCGAGTCTTCGCCCAAGAAGTCCAAATAATTTGTCCGCCCGTCCAGCGAACACCAACCATCAACATATCCCCATGACCTCATACAAAATCAGCAACGTCGCCATTCAACTCTATACCCTGCGCGATTTCTGCAAGACCGTTTCGGATCTTGAGAAGACGGCGGAAAAAGTCCGCAAGATCGGATACGGGGCCGTACAAGCCAGCGGCATCGGGGTGACTCCAGCCGAAGCGAAAAAGGTGTTTGATGGAGCCGGCCTGACGGTTTGCGCCACGCATGAATCGTCGGACTTGATTCTGAAAAATCCTGAAGAGGTTTGCGAGCGCTTGCACCAAATCGGCACGAAGCATACGGCGTATCCCTACCCGGGCGGCGTCGATTTTGCTGATGAAACTTCGGTGCACAACCTGGCCAGGCAACTGGATGCCGCCGGTGCGGTCATGGCCAAGCACGGCTGCATTCTCAGCTACCATAATCATTCGCTCGAGTTCATCCGCTTTGGCAATTCCACCGTGCTCGATTACATTTATGAGGCAACCAACCCCGCGAATCTCAAGGCCGAACTCGACACCTATTGGGTGCAGCATGGCGGCGGGGATTCGGCGGCGTGGCTTGAAAAATTAAGCGGCCGCGCACCTCTGCTGCATCTCAAGGACTACACGGTGGGCATCGATCACACGCCGATCTATACCGAAGTGGGCCGGGGCAATCTCGACTGGAAACGAATCCTGACAGCGGCGGAAAAAGCGGGCACGGAATGGCTCGTCGTCGAGCAGGACACCTGCCCCGGCGATCCGTTCGACTCGATTAAGATCAGTTACGACTATCTGGCCGGGCTGTTGGGCAAGTAAAGCATTTCCCCGGAGACCACCATGCCGATGCGCATCAAGAAAACGGAAGTTCACCTCATCAATCTGGATTCGCGGCTGACGTTTCGTTACGGCATCGCGGTGATGAAAGGAATGCCGCATTGCGTGGTGCGCGTACACCTGGAAGATGAACGGGGGACGCATATCGGGATCGCGGCGGACAATTTTGCGCCCAAGTGGTTCACGAAAAATCCGGAGACGACGTTTCGCCACGATTCCGATGAAATGATCAAGGTGATTGAGCATGCCTGCGAATCGGTAGAGAAGGCGGGGAGCAAGGAAACCGTTTTCGATCTCTGGAAGGTCCTGGATGCGGAGCAAAAGGCGTGGGCGCTTGCGGAGAATATCCCGCCACTGCTGGCTAATTTTGGCAGCAGCCTGGCGGAACGGGCGATCATCGATGCTTTTTTGCGCAGTCGGCAGGTGACGCTGGCGCAAGCACTTCGCGAAAATCTGTTTCATCTCGATCTGGGCTATTTTCATTCGGCGCTTAAAGGCTCCAAACCGGCGGATTTTCTTCCGACCGAACCGAATCCCGAGATATTTCTGCGCCACACACTGGGACTGGCCGATCCGCTGACGGAAGCGGACCGGACCGATGATCCTCGCGTGGACGACGGTCTTCCGGTCTCGTTCCAAGCCTGCATCGAGGCCTATGGCCTGCGCTATTTCAAGCTGAAGATCCAAGGCAAGATCGAGACCGATTTTGAGCGGTTACGCGCAGCGGAAAAAATCATTCGCGCAAGCGCTCCGGTGGATTATGCGTTTACGCTCGACGGTAATGAGCAATACAAAAGCTACGCCGATCTTGAGACGCTTTTCGGCATGATGGCCAAGGACAAGGACATGGCCGAATTCCTTAAGCATCTGATCTTTGTCGAACAGCCGATCTTTCGGGCCAAGGCGCTCGGCGATGAAGCCGGCCAGGGACTTCAAGCGTGGCCCGATCATCCGGCGGTGATCATCGATGAATCGGACGGCAATGCCGAAGATTTCGAGCGCGCGCTTCACCTGGGTTATGGCGGTACCAGTCACAAAAACTGCAAAGGCATTTTCAAGGGTATTGCGCATGCCTGCCTGGTCAAACAATTGCAGCAGCAGAATCCGGGTAAGAAGTTTTTCCTCAGCGGCGAGGATTTGACGACGATTGGGCCGATTTCCGTGGTGCAGGATTTGTCGGTGATGGCGCACCTCGGAGTCACCCATGTCGAACGGAATGGGCAGCATTATTTCAAGGGACTCGCTTTCCTGCCGCCGGAATTGCAGGAGACTGTCTTGCTGGAGCACTCTGACTTGTTCTATCGGAATTCGCGCGGATATATCACGATGCGGATCGAGGATGGAAAGATCCGGATTGCGAGTTTGTTCAATGCCTCGCTGGGATTGCAGACCGATCTTGGCGTGGACTGGCTGACGCCGCGGGCCAAATGGCAGTTTGATTCGAAGTGGGATTAGGGCTCCTGAACTGGCGGAGGGGAATTACCAAATTTTCCAAATTAACGGAATTATTTGGAGGGAGAGCAGTCACATAACGCGGCCTTGCTCAATTCCGAAAACGAGTCTTAATATGGGCCCGTGGAGTTCATCAATAGTTTATGCACCCTGGCTGGGCAGCACGGGGCTTCCGATATTTTCCTCCACGCGGAGCGGCCACCGCAATTCCGCATCAACGGCGAACTTGTCACAGTTGGCGAAACGCCCATCAGTCCCGACGACATGGAAGCGTTTTGGTACTGGTGCGGGGCGGACAAGGAGGCACTTGATTTCGACGGAAGCTTTGTCTCCGCCGAGGGCGTTCGTTTTCGCGTCAATTTTTTCCGGTCACTCTTCAAACGGGGCGCCGTTTTGCGCCAGATCAAAACTGAAATCCCCGCGCTTGAGACTCTGGGATTACCCGCGGAACTTTTGACCTCGTGGGTCACCAAGTCATCCGGGCTCGTCCTGATCGCGGGGCCGACCGGTTCGGGCAAATCGACGACGGTGGCGTCTTCCCTGGAGTGGCTCAACCAAAACTATCATCGGCACATTGTCACCATCGAGGATCCGGTCGAATATCTCTTCACGCCGGCCCAATGTCTTTTCACCCAGCGCGAGGTGAACTCCGATACCACGACTTTTGCCGAAGGGTTGAGACGATCTCTGCGCCAGAGTCCGGACGTGATTTTGCTCGGGGAAATTCGCGATAACGCCTCGGCGGTCACGGCCCTGCAGGCGGCGGAAACCGGGCATCTGGTTGTGGCCACGCTGCATAGCTCCAATGTGCTCGACTCGCTGGAACGCGTGTCCCGCTTGTTCGCGGCGGGAGAGCGGGAAGGCGTCTTGCAACTCCTCTCCAAACAATTGGTGGGCATCCTTTGTCAAAAGTTGCTGCCAGCTCTTCCCGACGGACGAACCCTTGCCGTCGAGCATTTCGAGAACCAAGCGGTCACCCGGAAATATATCGCGGAAGAAAAATTCCGCGATCTGGCCGACTTTCTGGCCAAGGGGGACAATCCCTCGAATGTCACGTTCCTTCAATCGCTCGTCGCCATGGTGCGGGCCGGGCGCATCACGGAGGCGACGGCGAGTCAAGCGGCGTCCAATCCGCATGAATTGCAACGACAACTCCGGGGCATCAGCTCCGCCAGCGTGAAAGCCTAATTATGGAAGTTGATATCATTTCATTCCTCGCCCTCACAGTTGAGCGCGGCGGCTCGGACCTGCATTTGCTCGCCAACTCACAACCGATGGTGCGCATTCACGGAGATCTCATTCCGCTTTCGGAAATGGTCCTCGATGCCGATGTCTGCCGGGATTTGATTTACAGTATTTTCACGGAGAGTCAGCGGGCCCGTTTTGAAGAAACGCTGGAACTGGATTTCGCCCTGAACGTCGATAACCTGGGACGTTTTCGCGCCAATGCCCACTACAGCCGCGGCGTGGTGGAGGCGACGTTCCGCCACATCCGGGACCAGATTCCATCGATCGACAGCCTGGGACTTCCTCCGGTGGTCAAGCGCCTCTGCTCCCTGGAGCAGGGACTGGTCATCGTCACCGGCATCACCGGTTCGGGAAAAACGACGACCCTCGCGGCGATGGTGGAGGAGATCAATCGCAGTCGCACCGGCGTGATCGTCTCCATCGAGGACCCGATCGAGTATATTTTTAATCACAATTTGTGCCGCGTGAAACAACGGGAAATCGGCGCTGATACCAAATCTTTTCCGATCGCACTGCGGCATGTCCTGCGGCAGGACCCGGACGTCATTCTGATCAGCGAAATGCGCGATTTGGAAACGATTTCAGCGGCGATCACGGCGGCTGAAACCGGTCACCTTGTCTTGGCCACGCTTCACACGATTGACGCGCCGAAAGCGATTGATCGAATCGTGGATGCCTTTCCTCCCGAGCAGCAGGGACAAATCATCGCGCAACTTGGCAATGCGCTTCAGGCCATCGTGGCGCAGCGCCTCCTGCCGCGGGCGGACGGAACCGGGCGCGCACTTTGCGCGGAGGTCATGGTGATGAACGACGGCGTGCGCTCCTGCTTGAGAGAGCGACGCTTCCAACAAATCCTGAGCATGATCGAGATTGGCGGAAAGGAAGGCATGATGACCTTCGACGAAAGCGTCTCTAACCTCTACACGGCCGGGGTGATTACCCAGGACGAGGCTTTGTTGAATGCGCGCGATCCGAGCCGGATTCTCAGCATCAAACCGGAAGCGCCGAAGAAAAAAGGCTTTTTCGGTTGAGGTGCTGGCATCCCTTCGGAGAGTTGTCCGGGACATCTGAACCTAATTCAGGATTGAACGCCGCCTTCTCGCGACGAATTGGATAATGAAGTTTCTCTTTTCCGGCGGGAACCTCGGGTGCAGGTCCAGCCATAGGCTAGAAACGCCATGACATAAAGTTGGATGGAATAAACCTGGAGCGGAAAATCGACGAGACTGTGCAGGGCAATCGCAGCCAAGGCCAAGGCTGCGCCACGGCACTCGATGCGGTCGTTGGTGCGCAGGGATCGATTGAATCCGCCGCGCAGGACCTTGGCCAGTCCGCCGAAAAAGAGAAGACTCCAAAACGCGGCGCCGATGTAGCCGTACTCGACCACGGTTTGAAGATAGTCCTCATGAGCATAGAACCAAATCCCCGCGACTTTATCTCCTAGGTAATTGGTGAAGTACGGAAACATGGTTGAAAAGGTGCCTGCGCCAAAACCAAACCAACCTGCCTGCGGAATCATTTTAAAAGTGGCTTGATGAACGAGAAAACGAAGATTGTCCGGATTGATTTGTTGCTGGAGCTGTTCCCACCGATTTTGCGTTTGGTAAAGGGAGCCTCCCAGAATCAGAGCACCGATAAAGGCGGCCAGAAGAAGGACCGTTATCACGCCGATTTTCTTCGGCAGAAAAAGCAGTTGATCTCGAAAGAACGGTAAAAACGCGAGAAGAGCCGGAATCAGGAGCAACAGCGTGATGCCATTCGCGCCTCGTGAAACATTGATGAAGCAGGCTGAAAGGCCGAGCAAAAGAAATCCCAGCCAGAATGCGCGGGACGTGTGATTCTCCTTTTCCCTCCAGGCCTCCACGGTCAGCACCGCCAACACAGGCCAGATGAGATTGAGATAAGAGCCCGCATTGGCGTGGTACCGATAGCCTCCAAAAAAACTGTGCCCCGTGTCCTCGTTCAACCAAAAAATCGACGGCGCATGAGCGGCTCTCTGGGTCAGGCCGAAAAGAATGATCGAGCCTCCAGCCAACCCCATCGTTTTCCAGAGTCGCTGACGCCAAAGACGGTCCGCGACCAGATCCGCCGTTAGGAAAAAAGCGACGGCCAGCCCAATCAAGGATTGTAGCGTTAAAAGCGTGGCAGCTTTGTCCCAGCTTCCCGGAAGCGCCGGAAACGGCTGCGACAAATAAATAAACTCCCAATAGCTGGTGTCGTAATAGGCGCTGGCGTTAAACCACATCCACCACGCCTGGAAGATAAGCAAAGAGAAACAAATCAACGGCACCAAAGGCAGTCGGGGCCGGTATCGTTCCCAAAGCCAGCCAATGGCGCAAATACCGCCGCAACTCCACAGGAAATAATTCAGGAGAACGATGGCCCACGGTCGGGTGGAACCATAGGCCCACGGGGCGTAAATCAGAGTGCCGAGAAAAATCCATCGAGCGAAACTAATCATTAATGTGCCATGCGAGCATCCGGAAGATGTTGGTTTTCAACCTAAAAGGAGACCGATACGTAGGCAAGTCTGGAAGGATTGAGGGAACCATGGCAGGATAAGGGCTCCCTCATGAATCATTACGAAACCGCCGAGCAGGTCTTCAGCGACGAAATCATCGCGCTGCAACAATCGTTGAAACGCATTCAGCCTTCCTTCGACGATGTGGTGGAAAAAATTCTCAACTCGCGCGGCAAGGTCGTCACGATTGGACTGGGGAAATCCGGTCTCGTGGCGCGAAAGATCGCGGCCACTTTAAATAGCACGGGAACCTCAGCCGTCTTTCTGAATGCGGGCGAGGCCTTGCACGGAGATGTGGGCGTCGTGAGCGAAGGGGATGTCGCCATCATGGTTTCCAATAGCGGCACGACGGTGGAACTCGTCAAGATGGTGCCAGTCTTACGCCGTCTGAAAGCAACGCTGATTGGCGTTTATGGGAAGACGAATACTTCGCTGGCTCAGAATATGGACCTCGTTCTTGATGCCTCGGTGGACAAGGAAGCGTGTCCGTTAAATTTAGCGCCGATGAGCAGCAGCACGGTCGCATTGGTTCTGGGAGATGCGTTGGCCGCGGCCTTGATGAAGGCCAAGAATTTTACCACAGATCAATATGCATTGTTCCATCCCTCCGGGCAACTCGGACGGAATCTTCTTCTGACCGCCGCCGACCTAATGCACCGGGGAGATCAACTTCCCAAACTTCCCATCCAGGCGACTTTTGAGGAGGTCGTTTCTGAAATGACCCGGTTCAACCTGGGCGCGGTTTGCATCTGCGATAAAGCCAACAAACTTCTGGGGTTGATCACCGATGGCGACGTGCGCCGGGCCATCGCAAAAAAGGACGCCTTTTCCCAAAAGGCCGAACAAATCATGACGCGCCAACCGTCCAGCGTGCGCCCGGACATGCGCCTGGCGGAGGTTCTCGCCATCATGGAAGGGCCCAAGCGTCAGATTTATGTAGTGCCCGTGGTCGATGACGAGGGCATCTGTCTCGGATTGGTTCGCATGCACGATATTCTCAAGCCCAGCTGAAATGAAGCGCGCCAGCCTTTGTTGAAATCGGCTCAAGCATGAAAATCGCGATTGTCAGCCGTGGAGATCGATTGGTGGGAGGCGCCAGTCGCGGCGCCGATGAGTTGGCTCGTTGGTTGATCGAGGCAGGGCACACCGTCACTCATTTTTGTTGGGAATTTAGTCAGACTCCAGCGCCGTTTCAGAGGAAGTTGGGCGGCCCCAGGCTTGTTCGTAAGGCCGTCAAGGAGTTCCACAAAATTGGTGTGCGCCTCGGCTTTCCCCAGCTTTTACCGTTCGAATATTTTGCACAATTGGGATGGTTGCGGGAGAGGTTCGACCTCTTTCACTTCCACGACCTGTGCGACGCGATCTCCTATCAAACATTGATCGAGCTTTCACAACGCAAGCCCGTTGTCTTTACCGTGCACGATTGTTCCGCTTTTACGGGAGGATGTCTTTACCCGATGGAGTGTGAAAAATATAAGACGCGGTGCGGTGAATGCCCGCAGTTGGGCCATTGGCCCATGGAAACGAAGATCGATCATACCGGGTTCCTTCAGCAATTGCGCCGCCGCGCGGCCAGCCAGCCCGGCATCCAATATGTTTTCCCCAGCGAATGGATGGCGCGGAAAATGACCGATGTCATGGCGCTCGGGCGGCCCGGTGTCCAGATTTCCAACGCAATTGACCCGATTCAGATGGCGCCGACATCAAAAAAGGAGGCGCGCGAAAAGCTTAGCCTGCCGGTGGATCGACCCGTGATCTTATTTTCGGCACATTATCTTTCGGACCCAAGAAAAGGAGGGACCTACGCGGTGGCTGCTATCCGGCAGGTAATGGACTTGGCTCCGGTGGTGATTACTCTGGGATATCCGGATCCAACCTTTGAATCTCAACTGGAAGGAGTAAAAATCGTCTCCTTCGGATATGTTTCGGAAATCGAAAAGATGGCCCTGATCTATAGCGCCGCTGATATTTATCTTTTTACTTCGTTGGCAGACAACTGTCCCTACACCGTTTTGGAGGCGATGGCCTGCGGCAAGGCTGTCGTTGGTTTTGCCACTGGCGGCGTGCCTGAACTTGTGATTTCCGAGGAAACCGGATTGCTTGTTCCTCCGCGGGACGGCCCCGCATTGGCAGCAGCCATTCGGCGGGCTATACAGCATGGGAGTTTGACGCAACAATGGGGAGATCAGGCTCGGCGACGCATCGAGATTCATTTCAACAAACAGCTTTTCATGGGAAAAATGAACTCCTTATACGAAAACTTTGTGCAGGACTGGGGTTCATCATGAAGAAGCAAGAGACACTTCACGCGGGCAGCCTGAATCGATATGAAAATATCCTGAATTCGTTCGCCGAATCCACCAGCGGAAATTCTTCCATCTTTTCCGAGGCAGCGGTTCAGACTCGCCTGGAGAAAAATTCAATCTCGGCGAGAGATATGGAGATAGTGTCCATTAGTTCCGGCGTCGCGGGCCCTGTGTTATGCAGTTATGTTCTATGGACCCTGGGCCAAGCCATCGAAATGGGCCTGAAAAGACTCTATTTCATTGCCAGGGACGGAGAAATCCTGCTCGAAATCGCTCGCCGATTGCTACCCGCATTTTGGCCCGAGGTTTCCATGGATCTCCGCTATCTGTGGGGCTCACGTCAGGCCTGGATGCTCCCTTCGTTTGTAGTTTCGAAGCGGGATACCAGCCGGTATATGATAAATTATTATCAGAACTCCTCCCTGAAAGCCATCCTTGCCCGGGTAAAGCTCACCTTGCCGGATTGTGAGGCCGTATTGCCTAAATATGGTTTCAAAGTTGAGAATTGGGAACGGAAACTTGGCCGGATGGAACTCAAATCGGTGATGGCTTTGACCATGGATCCAGAAATCCAAACGTGCATCGATAATCGCGCGCAGGAACTTATAGACGACACCCTCGGGTATTTCGCCCAGGAAGGTCTCCTTCAGGATATTCCCTACGGAATGATGGACTTGGGCTGGGCCGGCGGATTAAAAGGGGCTTTCGAAGACATTCTGAGTTTGCGGGGAAAAGCACCGGTACCCTTTTTCTTTTTCGGGCGTACCGGCCGCATCGGGCAGGAATGCGGGGATGATCAATCCGTTCTGCGGACCTATCACTTTAATACAATGAAATCCATTGGGGTGAAACGGGAGGATTTCGGAGTCAACATCCTGATGGAAATGTTCTGCGCAAGTCATTCAAAAGGGCTTCGTCAATATGAGCCTATCAACGGCAGGTACGAACCCGCGTTTCGAGAATCAAATACAGAGGCGCCCCGCGAGTGGGGCCTTGAACTCATGCAAAAATCAATTTTGAGATTTGCGGAAAATCTGGCGAGCCTCGCATCCCGGCTCAAAGCGCCCACATTTCTGACGCCTGACGCGTCGGATGCCCTGTTGAGGGCATTCTGGACTCGACCCACTCAAAACGAAGCGAGAGTCTGGGGACAATTTCCCTTCGAAGAGGATCCTACCGGTTCATCGCACAGTTGCCTGATTCCTCCCATCAAATTCATTAATTTCTGGCGGCTCTTGTTGTATGGCCGTGGATTTAAGGAATATAGTGAATGGAATCGGGGAGTTATCGCGGCTCACTCGCCGTTGGTGGCATTTTTTTGGTTGCTCTGCATGTCTGGATATAAAACCCGCAAGGTCATTCAACACGTCGTGCTTCGCCGAAAAATCTAATGTGAATTTTGATGGGACGCCTTGAACTTACCGATCAGATTGTCCTCCCATGATCCGCGTTTCCTCGTTCGACGTATTCGACACCTGCCTCACCCGGATCTTTGCGTATCCTGTCGATTTGTTTGTCGAGGTGGGTGAGGTTTCGCTCAAAAACGGCTGGGTTACGATTGACTCCAGGGAGTTTGCCGCTCGAAGAATTTTAGCGGAACATGCGGCGCGGAATTCGGCGCCTTCGCGCGAAGTTTCCCTGGCGCAAATATATCGGGAGCTAGGGTTGAATCTCGGCCTTGCACCGAAAATTATTTTAGAGATTCAGAACACGGAGCTGCTGATAGAAGGACAATCTTTGCAGCCTATTTCGGAAACGCGATTTCGAATCGCGGAAGCGCGCCGTCAGGGTAGGCAAATCCTCTTTTTGTCCGATATGTATTTGCCGACATTGTTTCTGGAGGGCCTTCTCAGGAAACACGAGTTTTATGAAGACGGCGATTTTCTCTACATTTCGGGAGAAGTGGGGCGTCACAAGGGCGATGGCGGTTTGTTTCAGCATGCTCGCGATCTCCTGAAAAAGGACGTCACGGAATGGGTCCATCTTGGCGACAATAAGAATGTCGATGTGATGGTTCCCAGGCGCATGGGGCTGCAGGCCGAGCATTTTGAATCGGGACTGCTCAATCGATACGAACTTCAGATTTGTCCAGGATTCAGATTTCGTCAGAAAGTGGAACGCCGGTTGTTGGCCATCACGCGGTTGGACCGCTTGAAAATAATTTCCCAACGATCTCCTCGAATCGTTTTGCGTGAGAAGTGGAAATCGCATTTTGTGGCGGCAATGCGGTTGGCCCGGTTGGCGAAGCCTGACAATCTTGATTCTCAGCAAAAAGTCATTTGGGATATCGGCGCTAATGTAGCAGGGCCTTTATTTTACGGTTATGTGAAGTGGATGTTGAACCAGGCAGAGGAGAAAAAACTTTCGCGCCTCTATTTCATCGCTCGAGACGGACAAATTCTGATCAAGATCGCTGAAATCGTTCAGTCTTTTCAGAACAGCTCCATCGATTGTCGCTATCTTTATGGATCGCGACACGCGTGGCTTCCGGCGAGTCTGGATGAAATCGATGCGTCTCATTTAAGATGGATCCTCGCACCCACACCGAGCCTCTGTGTTCAGGAAGTTTTTTCCCGCCTTGAAATCTCCACCGAAAAGCATCGGCAACTGTTGGAGTCTTCCGGTTTTTCTGAGGAAACGTGGAAGAAACCAATAGTTGCTCCGCTTTTGAAACGATTAGCGGCAGTACTGCGGAATCCTGTATTAAGCAGCGAGATCAAGACCATGGCGAAGGTGAAACGCGAAGGCCTCTTGCAGTATCTCCGGTACGAGGGATTTTTTGAGCAAACCGAAATTGGTCTCGTTGATCTGGGTTGGCGCGGAAGCCTTCAAGAGGCGCTGGTTCGTGTGTGTGAAAAGGCTCCCGATCCGATAAAGCCGCAGGTGTCGGGGTTTTATTTGGCGCTGGTTGATTCGCCGCATCAAAACGACGAAGGATTTTCTGGTTATATCAATTCTCTTTGCCCGGATTCTGTTGGAGATTTTCTCTTTTATATGCAGTTGCTGGAGGCTTTTGCTGTCGCGGATCACGGACAAACACGGGATTACCAGGACGGTCTCGCAATCTTGTCCAGTCCGGGCAATCCCGCCGCATCCAAGTGGGGATTGGAAGCTCTTCAGGGCGGAATACTGGCTTTTTGTCGAGCCTATGGCGCCCTCGACAATCATGGCTATCGACCGGAAGAATATTTGGACGCCACACTATCCTCGCTGAAACTTTTCTATGAGGATCCCACTTTGAATGAGGTCAAGGCGTGGGGCTCCTTTCCCTTTTCAGATCAGCAGGTGGAGAATAATCTCGAGCCGTTACTGCCTTCTTGGAATCGAAGTCAAACCAGGGCCGCGCTTTTGACCAAAGATGGACGAAAGAGACTTTGGTGGGCGCCCGCCCTGGCCAAAAGAGAGGGAATGAACTCGCTCCATCTTTATTATAAATTGCAGAAATTGTGGAGAACCCGACTTAAGTCCCGAGCAAGATGAGGCTATTGTTTGTATCTCATCGTCGTGATGTTTCTGGGGGGGAAATCTGCACCCAACGCATCATCGAGCGGTTGCAGGATCACTCCGTCCTTGTGATTTTACCGGAGGGAGCATTTTCCCGCCGTCTCATTCAAGCCGGGATCGATGTTCATATCGATAATGCCCTGACCTGCATGACGAGATCCGAGGATCCTTACTCTTTTTTCAAACTGGCAGGACGATTTCCCGGACTCGTCATGCGGCTCGCGCGAAAGATTCGTGAATTCAAGGCTGATCTGGTCGTCAGCAACGCGTTGGGGCCCCTTCCCTACGCAGGCCCGGCGGCTCGTCTGGCCGGAGCACCTAATATATGCATTCATTATCATCCCGTCCTCAAGCCCGGCTCAACCAATGCAAGGCTGGTTTTTCTGCTCTCCAAGTTTTGCGACGGATTTATCGCCGTCTCCGATGCCATGAATCGTGGCCTGCAAGCTTCTGGAGTTCGTCACGAGTGCATTCAAACCATCTATAATGGTTTGGATATTGATTACTTTTCACCCAGTCCTGCGCGCTCGAATCTTTTACGATCCAGTTTTAAACTTCCGCCGGAAATTAAATTAATCGGATTAGTCGGAACTTTTTTTGAGGCCAAGGGCCATCATGTGGTGATCGAGGCCGCACGTCTTTTGCGCGATGAATTTCGTGTGGAAACGCCATGGCGAATTGTTTTTGTCGGCGACGTTTTTGAAAATAGCCGATTAGGGGCCGATTATAAAACCCGGCTGCAAAAGCAAATCGAAAGCGCTGGTCTACAGGACAAAATCATCTTCGCGGGCAAGCAAACTCAGATGCGCGATGTCTATTTGGATTTGGATATTGTCCTCAACGCTTCGATCGAGCCGGAGCCCTTGGGCACGACGATTTACGAGGCAATGGCCATGGGCAGGATCGCAATTGCCAGTGACTTGGGGGGATCCCCAGAAATTGTCCGCGACGGCGAAAACGGATTTCTGGCGCCCGCGGGCAATGGCCGGGAATTGGCCGCGATATTGGCGAAGATTCTTCAGGGAAAAATCGACCTGGAACCGATTCTTTTGGCCGGGCGTCGAAGAGTGAAAGAAGCCTTTGATATTCGAGAAACCGTGCGCCAATACATCTCCTTCTTTGAATCTTACGCGAAGAAACCGTGACCGCTTCAGACATGCGCATCTCCCATTTGCAACTCGACAACCCGATAGTGAAATCCTACCGTCCCGGATGCGCCTAAAATTATCGTGGCCGCTCGTGAAAGAATACGGCTACCAAGTTGTGGCGCCGCTCGTCGCACTTTTACTTTTGCTTGCCACGCTTCAGGCCGGGTTATTTGAGCGCCTCGAAAATCTGACCGTCAATTGGAGGTTCCAGACGCGCGAACCTTATGATCCCAAGCCAGATCCCCGCGTCATCTTGGTCAGGATCGACCAGACCTCGCTGGACAACATCGGAGGCTTCCCTTGGAACCGTTCCATCTACGATGATTTTTGCCAACTCGCCACAGCCGGCAATGCTTCCGTCATCGGCTTCGACCTTCTTTTTACAGAGCCGCGCGATCCGGCTAAAAACGACACCAATTTTGCGAAGGCCGCCAGCCAAGCCAATGCCGTGGTCACTGGTGCCAACTTCGATAAAAAGAATTTAAACAGTCCTCCGATCAAATATGATTTCGGAAAGACCAAACCCTTTACCCAAATTGAAGGTGATATCTCCGACATTCCAGGCCAGAACGTTGCTCTTCTGCCTATTCCCGAACTTCTGCAAGCGAGTTATTTTGGCTTTGTCGAGGTCGATCCGGGTGGCGCTGACGGCATTCGCCGGGACTTACCATTGTTAGAACGCGTCGGAAAGGACGTTTTCCCCACTCTTTCTCTCCAGATGTTGTGTCAGTTCTGGAATATCCCACCGAACCAAGTGCGCGTTCGATTGGGGTCTGAAATCGAACTGCCCACGCCGGAAGGAGCCAAACACATACCGATTGATGAAAAAGGCGTGATGCTTCTGAATTATCGGAACAACGATACGACCAGAGCCATTGATGCGGGAGTTGCAGGGGGATTTAATTCGGTTTCTTTTGCAAAGCTCGCCGGTGGGTTGGGTGATCACTATGTCAGTAATCAAGATTATCCAAAGGACCTTCCCTCCATTGAAAATAAAATCCTGCTAATCGGAGAGACTGCCATCGGATTAAGCGATATTGGGCCAAGCCCTTTGGATGCAGCGAGTCCGTTGGTAACCGTCCATTTGACGGCCCTCAATAATATCCTGACGAACGATTATCTAAAAGTACTCCCCACGCGCCCCATAATTTTCGGCTGGCTCATTCTCAGTTGGGTGACACTTTTTTATCTTCGGAAGAAGAGCATCATTTTTTCGATTTTTATTCCGCTCATTTGCGTCGGTTTGTACAGCGCGGTGGCGGAAATCGTCTTTATCAAACAAAGCCTGCTGGTTCCGATTGTCTGGCCCGTGACCTTCTTTCTTCTCCTACATCTCGGGATAATTATCTTGCGGTGGCTGGAGGAACAGCAGTCCCGTGAGCAATTAAAGAGCGTGTTCTCCCGCATGCTTTCGCCGGAGATTATGGATCACCTTTTGGAGCATCCTGAAAACATCAAAATGGGCGGCGCGGAACGCCCCGTCACCATTCTCTTTTCCGATATTCGCGACTACACGAAATTCAGCGAAGGCCTTAAGCCGTCGGAGGTCGTTCGGCAATTGAACATCTATTTTGAACGGATGGTCGGCTGCGTGAAAGACTGTCGCGGCACCCTGCACAAATATATTGGCGACGCCATCATGGCGGCTTGGGGAGATATTGCTATCGCGAGCATGGGGCCGGAGAAGGACGCGCAGAATGCAGTCCGCTCCGCCCTGATGATGCGCCGTCTTCTGGCTGAGTTGAATAAAGAGCGCCAGGTTGAGGGCCTCACTCCCTTGCGCATTGGTATTGGTCTAAATCATGGCCCGGATGTACTGGTCGGCTTGATCGGCGCATCAAGCCGGTCCGAATTTACGGTCATGGGTGATGCCGTTAATATCGCTTCGCGATTGGAAGGTGTGACCAAGGAGTACAAGACCGACCTTGCTGTTGGGGAATCGGTTCACGCATTGGTGCGCGGACAATTTCTCATGCGAACGCTTGGAGCTATCGTCGTGAAAGGCAAATCGAAGCCCGTAAAAGCTTATGAGGTTTTGGACGATCTCGAAAACTCCGTGGGTCTCTGGCCCGCCGAGTGGGTCGCCGATTACGAGAAGGCGATGGAATCCTTTTTCTCGAGAGATTTCCGCTCTGCGCGCGATGGTTTTAAGAAATGTCTTCAAACACGTCAGGACGACTATTGCTGCAAACTCTATCTTGGCATTTGTAAGGAGTTGATCGCCAACCCACCGCCTACGGACTGGAATGGTACGCATGTGATGGAGACCAAGTAATCGCCGAAACGAAGTCGCACGCGCTCCGTCAATGAAGTAAGCTCATCAGGAATGAAGCCTCCGCCACCCGCTGCCCCGAAATCGAAGGATGCAGCCAAAGGCCGCCTTTCGGATGCAAAGGCGCGCACGGACTTTTGGCTCGATCTGATCATCGTCATCGCTGCGATCGGCGATGTCCTTTGTTTTATTGGCGCCATGCTTCTCGCGTTTTACGGGAGAAGATTTCTCAGCAGTTATCTGACGGCCAAGCTGGTTGAATTTCCCTACCCTCTCTCGTACTACTCCGGTCATTTTATCTTCGGCATCTTCCTCTATCTGGCCTTGGCCGGACGCACGGGGATGTACTCGCCACAAAACTTCATCAGGCTCAGGCAAATTTTCATCGCGGCGATGAACGCGGTGATTTTATGGGCGATGTTCTATGTCTGCCTGAGTCTGCTCTTTTCGTTTCAACCCAGCATCTCGCGTCTCTTCGTTATTTTCAGCGCCATCTTCGGATTTGCCTTCGTCATCTATTGGCGTGTGTTGTTCCGTCTCGCGCTCAATCGCAATGGCATCCTAAAACGATTGCGGCAGCGCCTGGTGATCGTCGGCTGGAATTTGGAAGTGGACCAATTGGCCAGGGTCATCATGAATGATGCCTTTCATCCTTATGAAATCGTGGGATGCCTGCCCTCGGCCCACAATAAATATCGGTCCGATCCGCCTCACGATATAAAGAAACTGGGCGACTATCAGGACCTTGCGGAAATACATAAACGAGAGGAAATCGACATCGTCCTCCTGGGAGATCTCGATCCTAACACCACGGAAATCATCGCCCTTTGCGAATTTTGTCAGCGAGAACTGATCCAGTTCAAGGTCGTGCCCACCTATTTTCAGATTTTAATTTCCGGCCTTCACCTGGAAACGATCAGCGGCGTGCCTGTCCTGGGCATCGCCAAACTGCCCTTGGATTCCCTGGTCAGCCGCCTGATCAAACGCGTGATGGATGTTATCGGCGCCATCATCGGGCTGATCTTGTCAGCGCCGCTCATCGCGATCTTCGGTTTTCTCGTCTACTGCGAATCGCCCGGACCGATCATCTATCGGCAGGACCGCATGGGGCGTCGGGGAGAGCTCTTCAAGATTTGCAAAATCCGCAGTATGCATCTCGATGCGGAGAAAAGCGGCGCGCAGCGGGCCGTGGCCAACGATGGGCGTCGCCTGAAAATCGGCGCCTTTATCCGCAAATGGAACATCGACGAAGTTCCGCAATTTTGGAACGTTCTCAAGGGAGAGATGAGCCTGGTAGGTCCTCGCCCGGAAATCCTGGGATTGATCGACGATCTCAAGGAACAAATCCGGTATTACAACGCCCGTCACAACATCAAGCCGGGGATGACAGGCTGGGCGCAAATTCACGGCTTGCGCGGGGATACGGATCTCAACGAGCGCCTTCGCTACGACCTCTATTATTTGGAGAACTGGACGCCGGTTCTCGATATTTACATCATGTTAATGACGTTTCGCGGATATAAGAACGCTTATTAGGATTTGGCCGTTTGCCGACCGGTTCTAGGAAGTCGGAATCTCAGATAAGGTCTCCGATTCGAGAACATGGAAGGATGGCTTAGGCCGGGATTTGCGATACTCCTCAAGCTTGTAGTAGGCCAGGCCGAGAAACATCCACGTGGAGGGTATGTACTGTTCAGTCAGAGAGATGGCGCAAAGGATGAGGATGCCCATGATTCCTATCTTGAGTCCCGCATATCCCGGCGTCATCGGAAGAAACCAAGCGGGCTTGATGAAGACCCAGAGAAATACCCCCAGGCCGAGCAGTCCAGAATTGACCAAAAGCGCGTCAGGAACTTGCAGGTAGGCGTAGCCCACTCCAACTCCAAAAATCCAATTCGCGGGACTGAATGTTTGGAGCAAGTCCTCCACACTGGCCAAATCATTCAACCGGAGCGCGCCTGATTCGTTATAGCCATTGAATTTGTCCTGGAACAAATCGCGAAAACTCTCGGGATAGAAAACATCCATGCAGCATAAAAAAACACCAACAAAAACCAGCAGGCTCAAATATACCCCCCGGAGTTCTCCGGTACGGAAACTTCTAATCAACAGACAGGCGGTCAGTGCGATGTAGCAACTCGTGGAGGTGGAAAAGACCGCGGTAAAAAGAAGCATCAAGGAGAGCACGACTTTCCCGCGATCCATGGCCAGAAAAAGATATGGAATCACCGCCGCCGCGAAAACGCTGGGCTCCGCCATCGTGCTCTTGATGCGAAGGAGATCTATTCCCCCAAAGGAGACGAGTTGCGACCAACTCGCGGTGTGTCCCCCGAAGAAAGTGCGGTTCACGAGGAAATCGCCGGACTCGCGAAAAACCAGGAAGAAAAGCCATTCGTAGATTCCGTAGATGGCCAGAAAGTAAGCGCCCCAGAAAACATAACGCATCCAGCGTTCCTGAAAAAAATACCGGAAATAGAGGGCGATCAGGACACAAGCCAACAGGTAAAGCGACTGGGTAAAAAGGGTTGATCGAAGGACAACGGTAAAATCGCCCGGATCGACCATATAGACGAAGCCGAAGTCCCGCCGATCGGAGATAGCCAGTCCCAATTGGCTGCCCGCCAGCAGAAGGAGCCACAGAAAAAACACGAACGAGAAAGTCACCAAATAACGAACGACGGTCGGGGGAACGTTCCATGATCGTATTTTTAAAAAGACGAGAACGACCGAACCGAAAGCCAGCATGTAAGGCGGAATGGTGCCTTGAACCCAGGGCAGGAGCAAAGTACCGGTCATCGGCATGGCGACACACCATGTGGCCACAAAAATTTCCTCAATTCTTCTCATGCAAAATCGGGCCAACGCTCAGGGAGCCTTTACCAAATCGGCAGTTTATCGACAAAAAACGGTTGTAGCAAGGTGAAGGGGACAAACGGCACAGGTTGATCTTCGCAAAATACAAAGGTGACTCCTCGCCAAGTGTCACGAGCGGAGTGTAGCCTGATTGGACGAAGAGGATTTTGTGGACATTACCCTGATTGGAAATTATCCCCACGACGAGCATGAAAGCATGACCCGTTATGCGGAGATGTTGAAAAAACTTTTGGCCGAAAGCGGTTGCCATGTGGAAATCATCCGGCCCGAGCCGTTCTTAGGACGGCTCAAACGGTCCAGTCGGGGCCTAGGCAAATGGCTCGGCTACATCGATAAATATATTCTCTTTCCGATCTCTCTGCGGACTTACGTCCGCCAGCGAAGACGCGCGCTCAAACTGGTAACTTCCGGTTCGAAAGAGGAAACTTTTCTCGTTCATATATGCGATCAATCGAATGCCGTTTACACCCGATGGCTGAATGACGTCCCGCATCTCGTGACTTGCCACGACGTGATGGCGATCCAAAGCGCGCGCGGTTTGATTCCTGGCCTGAAAACGGGCTGGACCGGCCAACTGCTTCAGGGCTGGATTTTTTCTGGGTTAAGAAATGCCGCTTACATCATCTGCGATACCCGGGAGACCCGGCAGGACTTGCTTGCCCTGGCACCGGAACTCGAAAGCCGCAGTACGACGATTGAAATTCCGCTCAATTATCCTTACGTCCCCATGCCGAAGGATCAAGCCATCGCACAACTTTCAACATTGGATGACACCTTTAAACCGGGAACAGATCAGTTCCTTTTTCATGTCGGCGGAAACCAATGGTACAAAAACCGTGAGGGCGTCATCCACGTCTACGCCCGACTTTGTTCCACCTTTCCCGATCTGGTCCGGAGCCATTCGCTCAAACTGGTGCTGGCAGGGAAACCTCCCACATCGGCCATGCAGCGCTTGGTGGAGGAGGAGAAGTTGTCCGGGAAAGTCGTTTTACTTACCTCTGTTTCTGATCAACAGCTGTGTGCTTTATACAGCCTGGCCGAGGTCCTGGTCTATCCTTCCTTGAAGGAAGGATTTGGCTGGCCCATCATCGAAGCTCAGGCATGCGGCTGCCCGGTTGTCACCAGTGACCGACCGCCGATGAATCGTCTGGCCGGTCCAGCGGCACTTCTGGCCGACCCGGAAGACACATCCAGTTTTGTCGCACGGGTGGCCCAGCTTTTATCCGAAGAGCCGATGCTCCAGCAGAAACGGAAGGACGAAGCTCTAAGCCATTCAGGCAATTTTGATGGTAAACTTTTCCTGAAGCAGATGCTCGTGAAGTATAAAGCGATTCTTGTCCAAAAAAATTAGTTTACCAAATTTAAGTAACTATTTATGGACTTTTATCGCTCGAAATACACACAAGATGCTTTTTATAAGAATCTTACAAATAATATTCAATGCTGTTTGCGAACGATTAGATTTAGCTTTCTAATCTTCTCAGGGGTGTAAGGCCTCTGGAAATGGTTTTTTCATTGCCAATTAGGGCCGTGCTCCTAAGTTTCACCTTGCAAGTCTGTTTAGCTTACTAACAGGTACGCGAGTGTAGGAGACAGTCGCGCCAGTTATCGGGATGAATGAATCAAGTGAATAAACGCACCCTAATTCCGGCTTTGTTTCTCGCCTTGGGAATGGCAAACCTGTTCTCTCAGGAATTGCCGCGCCCCTCTATGGCCCGGCACGAATCTGTCGCTGCCCTTCCGTCAGACTATAACATGAAGGTGGGGCCCGTCTTGCTGAACACCAATGCTTCGCTTGAGGGCCAGTATGTTAGTAATATCGGCCTGACCAGCTCGGGGCAACTAAACGATTTCATTATTTCTCCGCAGGTTGGAGTAACGGCCAGCTGGCCGATAACGACCACCAATACGCTGCGATTCTCCACTTCGGTCGGTTATAATAAATATCTTATTCATCCACAGTACGACACAGCCAGTGTCCTGGTTTCTCCCGATTCAGAACTCGCCTTCGACGTCTACGTCGGCGACTTTAAAATCAACTTTCACGATCAGTTTTCAGTCCAGACGGATCCCTCCAGCATTGGTTCTTTGAATAACGTGGTGAATTTCGATCGAATCAACAATACCGCAGGCATCGGCGTTTTGTGGGACTTGAACCAGTTGCTCTTGACCTTCAACTATGACCACATCACTTTCATCTCGACCAACCTGCAGGCCCAGGGAGGAAACAACCTGTCCAACCCCGGTAATATCGACTATTCGGCGGACCAAGTTTCGGCTGCCGCCAGTTATCGGATAACATCGACGATCGTCGCGGGTGTCGAAGCCGCAGCGTCTATCCGGTATTATGATCAGTTCGGAATTAACGACAACCAGCTAAGTGTCGGTCCCTTTACCCGAATTGAGGTAACCCCCACCTTCAAGGTGTCCATGGGCGCCGGCTATCAGGAAATCACCACAACCACGGGAAACCTGACTAATGCGACGACGCAGCAGGCGAACAACGTTGCGCCGGTATTGGGCGTGGGCACCTTCAACACTTGGTACGGCAATTTGACCTTCGATCATCGACTCAATGCCGATTACACGGATCGACTCTCCTTGGGCCACGAGGGACAGTTGGACGTCTTTTCACAGATAAGCGACACCTACTACGCGAGCTACACCTCCAGCTGGAAGGTTAACTCGGATCTCAACCTCGCCTTTACCCTCAATTACGAGGACGTGACTTCGCCAAGCGCCTCAAACAACATTTCCAACAGTTCTTTCAACTCCTTTACTGCTGGAGTTCAAGCGAACTTCCCCGTCACGAAAAGTATTTCGGGATCCATCCTCTACCAATTTACCGATAACTTCGGCAATTCCAACAGCCAGGCCGGGGGCAACGTGAACATAAACAACGGCCCAGGTTACACGCAACAGCGGGTCGGCATGATCCTGAACTACCACTTTTGAATTCGCCCGCTTCATGGTATGCTGCTGTAAGCTAGCCCTTGGCAAAAAGTTCTGGCGTCCAGTTTTATGAAGATGTGGAACCACGATCAAAGCCGCAGCAAGGCCTTTTCCGTTTTCCGCAGGGCTTTTTTCTTCCTGGTCGCGATAGCATTGGTTAGCTCGACCCAATTGCGCGCGCAGGACACTCACACTCCCGTAGGGACCGTTCCCGATGTTGCGCCGACGGCGAATGTGCCGAGTCCTCCCATCGCCGCCTCGCTGGATTCGATGGACGAACTCAACGACCATTCAAAATTGAATAATGGAGACACGGTCAGTTACCGCGTGATTGAGGAGCAGCAGGCCCCGATGCTTCTTACCGTGTCGGATTCCGGAGAACTCATGATACCCCTGGTTGGCATCGTTTCGGCCAAGGGCAAAACCTGCAAGCAGTTGGCCTATGAACTCAAGCCCCGACTGGAAAAAGAGTACTTTTATCATGCCACAGTCATTATCGGACTGGAAACCTTCAGCACCCATTCACTGGGCAAGGTCTATCTCATGGGACAGGTGGCAAGACAGGGGGCGATCGAAATCCCCTCCAACGAGAACTTGACCGTAAGCCAGGCGATTCTCCAAGACGGCGGCCTGGCCGATTTTGCCGACAAGCGCAAGGTCAAGCTGGTCCATAAGAAGCCGGATGGCACAACCCAGACAACGATCATCGATTTGAAGGAAGTCCTGGAAAAAGGGCACTCGGAACTTGATCCCGTGGTGCAGCCTGAAGATACGATCATTGTTCCGCAAAGGCTGATCAATTTCTGACCTGCCATGCGAAACAACACCTCCTCAGCGTATCCCCAAAAGCCGGTTTCCGCCGCCTGGTCCAAAGTCCGGGTCCAGATTAAGCGGTACTACTCGGTCCTGAATCGGTTTGGATGGCTGCTTCCCCTGACCATCAGCCTGGGCATTTGCCTGGCCGCGTGGATTGTGGCGCAAATGCCTCCCGACTATATTTCCCAGGGGCGAATGCAGGTCGCCGGGCAGTTTCAGATCAAGGAAGGTGCGGTCTACAGTGAGGAGGCGGATAATTATTACGGTACTCAAATCCAATTGATGCAGGATCTCGAGGTCCAAAAA
>JABDHJ010000032.1 GCA_013285645.1 Verrucomicrobiota bacterium
CCATAGGAGTCACGAATTTTCCACGCAAAGAGTGATGCCCATACCACCGCCGATGCAAAGTGTGGCTAGACCGCGTCGTGCGCTGCGCCTTTGCATTTCGTGGAGAAGGGTAACGAGGATGCGCGCACCCGATGCGCCAATCGGATGCCCTAGAGCGATGGACCCCCCGTTCACGTTCACGCGCTCGGGATTCCAACCGAGTTCTTTGCCGACCGCGCAACTCTGGGCAGCAAAAGCCTCGTTCGCTTCGATGAGATCAACGTCCTCCAATTTCCAACCGGCCCGGCTCAATGCCAGTTTGGTGGCAGGCACAGGACCAATCCCCATCAGGGCCGGCTCAACGCCGACGGAGGCCCACGAAACGATGCGGGCCAGCGGTTTCAGTCCGCGTCGGGTTGCCTCAGTCTCGCGCATAAGAAGTACCGCTGCGGCGCCGTCGTTGACCCCGCTGGCGTTGCCCGCCGTGACGGTGCCGCCCTCTTTCTGAAACGCTGGACGAAGTCGCGCCAAGACGACGGAGGTGGTTTCAGGCCGAATTGATTCGTCGGTTTGCACGATGGAGGCACCCTTCGGGTGAGGTATTTCCACGGGCACAATTTCGTCCGCAAAACGTCCGGCCTGCTGGGCCGCTGACGCCTTTTGCTGGGAGCGGGCGGCGAATTCGTCCTGCTCCTCGCGGCTGATTTTCCATTGAGCCGCGACGTTTTCCGCTGTGGTTCCCATGTGATAATCGTGAAAAGCATCCATGAGGCCGTCATGGACCATGGAGTCGGCCAAAGACACGTTGCCCATTTTGGTGCCCGTGCGCAGATGCGCGAAATGTGGCGCCTGGCTCATGCTTTCCTGTCCGCCCGCGATGACGATGTCAGCCGTGCCGCATTGAATGGCCTGAAAACCCAGCGCCACCGCGCGCAGTCCCGATCCGCAAACCTGGTTCACGCCGTAAGCGGGAACGGCATGCGGCAATCCCGCCGTCATCGCCGCCTGTCGCGCAGGATTTTGCCCGCATCCTGCCGTGAGGACCTGCCCCAAGATTACCTCCGAAACATCCGCAGCTTCAACCTGCAAACGTTGCAAAACTTCAGCAATAACACATTGCCCCAGTTGATGCGCAGGCAAACTGCCCAGCGAGCCTCCCAACTTCCCAATGGGCGTGCGTAAAGCGGAAACGATAACGATGTTGGACATGAATAGTGTGGTTAAATGACGCGAATATCCAACCTGCTAGCGGTTAAAGAACTAGTCAACAGCCATCTTGTCTTGAAGGCATCGAAGCATCGGTTAAGACTAGGACGATGGATATCAATGTCTCTGCTCCGTCGTCGCGTGGAGAACTGCTTTGGAAGCCGACCGCGGAGGATGCATCTCGAAGCAACATGGCCGGTTACATGCGTTGGCTGGAGGCTAAGTACGGGTTGAAGTTTACAGGGTATGAAGACTTGCGTGAGTGGTCGGTACGCGATTTGGAATCATTTTGGAATTCCATCGCGGAGTTTTTTGAGGTCCAGTTTCATCATGCGCCGGAGCGGGTGCTTTCTTCCTGCGAATTGCCGGGAGCGCATTGGTTTCCCGGCGCAACATTGAATTATGCCGCGCACGCGTTGCGTCACCCGGGCACGGATGCGAATCCCGCAATTATTTTCCAGGGAGAGCCGCAAGCGGACGGTCAGCCGCGGCGAGAGGAGATTTTGCGCGCGGAGTTGTTGCGTCAGGTTTCTGCCGTGGCGCATGCCTTGCGGCAATTCGGCGTGAAACCGGGTGATCGCGTTTGTGGTTACTTGCCGAATCTTTCGCAAACGGTCGTGGCGTTTCTGGCTGCGGCCAGTGTTGGCGCGGTCTGGTCAATTTGCCCGGCGGAACTGAGCAGTCGAGGCGTGATTGAACGTTTTCACCAGATCGAGCCGAAGGTGATCTTTGCGGTGACGAGTTATCGGTACGGCGGCAAGGTTCATGATCGCAGCGCGGTGCTGGCGGAGATCGTGGCTGGTCTGCCGACACTCGATCATCTTGTGCTAATTCCCGGTCCGGGCGATTCGGTTCCGCCCGCCTGGCGCGAGGGCGTAAAATCGATCGGTTGGAACGATCTTCTCTCCGGCAATACTCCCGAACTCATTTTCGAATCGGTGCCTTTCGAGCACCCGCTTTGGATTCTCTACTCGTCGGGAACGACGGGCGCGCCGAAGGCCATTGTCCAGGGACATGGCGGTATTCTGCTCGAACATCTCAAGGCGCTTTCGCTGCATTTCGATCTTCGCGCAGGCGACCGCTTTTTCTGGTACACCACGGCGGGCTGGATGATGTGGAACATGGTTGTCTCGGGGCTGCTCCTGCGAGACGTGACGATTGTTCTTTATGATGGCAGTCCTAAATATCCCAGCTTCGCCGCTCTTTGGGACATGGTGGATCAGCTTGGCGTTACTTTTTTTCGGCACAAGCGCGCCTTATCTTTTGGCCTGCATGAAAGAGGACGTGAAGCCGTCGCAGGGACGCGCTTTTGAAAAGCTGCGCGCCATCGGCTCGACCGGAGCGCCGCTGCCGGTGGAAGGTTTTCGTTGGGTCTATCGTGAGGTGAAGGGCGATCTGCTTTTGGGATCGGCCAGTGGTGGAACGGATGTCTGTACGGCTTTTGTCCTGGGCAATCCACTCCTGCCAGTCCATGCCGGGGAATTGCAATGCCGGGGGCTCGGCGCGGCGATTGAGGCGTGGGATGAAAATCGCCAACCGCTTCTGAATCAAATGGGCGAGCTGATTCTTACGGCTCCCTTTCCTTCGATGCCCGTGTTCCTCTGGAACGATGCGGATGGCAGCCGTTTTCGCTCCAGTTACTTTGAGAAATTCCCTGGCGTGTGGTGTCATGGCGATTGGATCGAGATCGATGCGCAGGACGGGCATTGCGTCATTCATGGCCGTTCGGATTCGACGTTGAACCGGGGCGGCGTGCGGATGGGTAGCGCGGAATTTTATTCTGCGGTTGAAGATATTGAGGGAATAGCCGAGGCCTTGGTGATCGACCTGAGCGGACTTAATCGCGAAGACAAGCTTGTGCTCTTTGTTGCCCTGCGCGAAGGCGTGACCCTTGATGACGATTTGCGCGGCAAGATCAACGCGCGGCTTAAATCGCAGGTGTCGCCGCGACACGTTCCCGATGACATTTACGATGTCTCGGAAATTCCTCACACCCTGAATGGAAAGAAACTTGAAGTGCCGGTTAAACGCATTCTCATGGGTGCTCTGCCCGAGAAGGTGGTAAACCGCGAGGCAATGAGCAATCCAGAGTCGCTGTCATTCTTCATCGAACTGGCGCGGAAATCGGTTTGATTCCGGTGGCCACGAATAGTCGTCCCGCAAAGATGTGGGCCGATGGGTCGATGTATTCAAAGTGGAAGTGGTCACTGATTGTCTTCAGCGGACACCATGACTCTTGCGATAAATCGACGCGTGTTGCCAGTTCGAACGCCGCGACGTGCAGGCTCCGCTTCGCGGCGTGAATATCGTGAATGAGATAAAATCCTCCGGGCTTGAGCAGCGCATATGAACGATGAAATGCCTCTTCCCAGTTTCGCATTGCGGTGAATCCGTAGGTGCAGATCACGGCATCTACTTCCGTCAGGCCTGTTTGTTCCGTCAACACGGAAGGTGTCAGTTGAGTGGCATCGAATTGTAACAATGAGAGGTGAGTTGAGTTGGTCGCTCGCTGGACCTTTCGCAACATCTCTTTTGAGACGTCGACCCCGACAATGGTTCCGTTTTCACCCAAGACTGAGTTCAAATAGGCAAAATTTTGTCCTGTACCACAGGCCAGATCCAAAACGGACGATCCCGGTTTTACCTTGAGAAACTCGAGCGCCTGCCGTCGAAAAGGCGCATAGAACGGCTTGAGCAGCGGATCGTAGAGCGGGGCGATAAAATCGTAGAGGACCATAGAGGTTGTTTCAAAAATAGTAGGGATGCATCGCTGGTCGCCACAGGAATATAACGTCTCCCCGCTTGCATCCGTTATCCGCTTCTCTACGATTACGAACATGACCGTTGAAACGCTCGCCCGCGCGCAGTTCGCCTTCACGATCATGTTTCATTATATCTACCCGCCCCTGACCATCGGGCTGGGAATGACTCTCGTGATCATGGAGGGGCTTTGGTTGAAAACAGGCAACACGCTATATCACAACATGGCCCGGTTTTGGACGCGCATTTTCGCGCTGACGTTTTCCATCGGCGTGGCCACCGGCATCGTGATGGAATTTGAGTTCGGCACCAACTGGGCCTCCTATTCGCGTTTTGTCGGCGATATCTTCGGCAGCGTGCTGGCGTCGGAGGGGCTTTTCGCCTTCTTCCTCGAATCGGGCTTTCTCGCGTTGCTTCTTTTTGGTTGGGACAAAGTCGGGCCGCGCCTTCACTTCTTTTCGACCTGCATGGTCGCGCTCGGATCGCATTTCAGCGCGCTTTGGATCGTCGTGGCCAATTCGTGGATGCAAACGCCCGCCGGGTTTCATCTCGAAAAAATCGTCAATGGTCAGCATACGATCTTGCCTCCGGACCACATCATCACCGCGGACGATCTCGGTTCGATGCGCGCGGTAGTCGATGATTTCTGGGCGATGGTCTTCAATCCCTCCTCGATGGACCGACTCGCCCATACGTTGATGGGAGCGTGGATGGCCGGAGCGTTCTTGGTCGTCAGCATCAGCGCGTTTTATGTCTTGACGAAAAGGCACAAGGAGTTTGCTCAAGCTTCGCTGAAGGTCGGCCTCGGCTTCGCCACCGTTGCGACATGCCTGCAGATGGTTTGTGCCGATGCCACCGCGCGCGGCGTGGTGGTCAATCAGCCGATCAAGCTCGCCGCCATGGAAGGTGTTTTCCACACGCAGGCTTACGCGCCGATGAACGTCGTCGGTTTTGTCGATATGAAGACGGAGACCGATCACGCCATCGCCGTTCCCGGCATGCTCAGTTTTCTTTGCTATCACGATTTCTCCAAGCCGGTTTCCGGCCTGCTCGATCTCCCTCCCGACGCCTACATCCAGGCGCGCCATCCCGAGGCGACCACTCCGGAGCAGTTGACGACCCTGCGAAAGACCTACTGGCCCTATGTTCCGCTCGTCTTTCAGGCCTATCATCTCATGATCGCCGTGGGCAGTGCGCTCTTCGGCCTCGTGATCGTCAGCTGCTTTTTCTGGTGGAAGGGCTGGCTCTTTAATACCGACTGGTGGGTGTCGCGCTGGCTGTTGATCGCCCTGGTCTTCTCGGTGCTCGGTCCGCAAATCTGCAACGAGGCGGGCTGGATGACGGCCGAGGCGGGGCGCCAGCCGTGGATCGTCTACAACCTGCTCCGGACTTCCGAGGCCATGTCGAAGGTCGTGACGGCGGATGAGATCATTTTTTCGCTCATTCTTTTTGCGTTTGTTTACGCGTTGCTCTTCATGGTGTTTATCTACCTGCTCACGCGAAAAATCCAACACGGTCCCGATTCAGAGGAACACGAGGAAATGACGCAGAGTTGGAAGGACATCATTAATCACGACGCTCCAAGAACCTAGACTTCCATGGACGCCTACCTGAACATCATCTGGTTTTTTATCGTGGGCGCTCTCTTCACCGGGTATGCCATGCTGGATGGCTTTGATCTCGGCGTCGGAGTGCTGCATCTCTTTGTGCGCAAGGACGAACATCGACGGCTTCTGCTCAACGCCATTGGCCCAGTCTGGGACGGCAACGAAGTCTGGCTCGTCGTGGGCGGCGGCGCGCTTCTGGCGGCATTTCCTGAGGCTTACGCGACAGTCTTTTCCGGATTCTATATCCCCTTTATTCTCCTGCTCTTCACGTTGATTTTTCGCGCCGTTGCCATCGAGTTTCGCAGCAAGGAAGTATGGGCCTGGTGGCGTCAAACCTGGGACATCGCCTTCAGTTTGGGCAGCATCCTTTCCGCGTTCATCATCGGTGTGGCCATGGGAAACGTCGTGCAGGGCGTTCCTCTCGATGAGCACTTCGAGCTTCCCTACCGCGAGTTCAATCTGCTCAATCCCTACGCGCTCGCCTTGGGGGGCACCACGGTCCTGATGTTCGCCATGCACGGCGCGATTTATATTCTGCTGAAAACCGAGGGCGAACTCCAGGCCATCGTCCGGGGATGGATTCCTTATCTCATCGGGGCATTCCTCGCCGCCTACGCGATCTTCAATGTCTGGACTCTGGTCCATGTCCCCTACGTCTGGCCGACGGCGATCGCACGACCCTGGATTTTCGTCGTGGCGATCATGGGAATGCTCGTGATCCTCAACATCCCGCGCGAAATTTACAAGGGACGCGAATTCATCGCCTTCCTTTCCTCCTGCGCGGGCATGGGCCTGATGATGGCCACCTTCGGTCTCACCTATTATCCGTACATGCTCCTATCGACGCCGCATCCGGAAAATAGTCTCACTATTTTCAACGCCGCTTCCACCACAAAGACCCTGGGCATCCTGCTCCTCATTGCGGGAATCGGAGTGCCGCTGGTCCTGTCCTATACGATCAGCATCTATTACATCTTCCGGGGCAAGACCAAGACTCTGCATTACTAAAACTAACTGGGAAAAAAATTCTCTGCAGTTTTAGGTGGAAGGTTTTCGCCATGGCGACAGACGGATAAATAAATCTGGGCTGCGAGCAACATTCCCAATGGCGGCGCAATAAAGTAGATCCAAAGCGCGGTAAAATTTCCGCTTGGCAGCGATGAGGCAAATGTTCGGGCGGGATTCATGCCGAATCCGGAAAGCGGCGCCTCAAAAGTCACATACAACATGATGAGCACGCCGGCAAAAGCGCCGGTGTAATTGCCAATCGATGGTCGGTTGGAAACGAACATGATCATGGTCATCATGAGCAGCGCGGAGAGAAACTCGCCCGCAAAGGCAACCAGTTGTCCGTCCGGGCCGGGCACCGTCACAACATAGGAGGTGGGATCGTTCGTAAAATATTTCCCCAGCAGAAGGATCATCAGGAGGACGCCCGCCAGACCGCCAAGAAATTGAAAGATGATATAGTAAAGGGCATCGACAATAGGGATCTGGCCGAGACGCAGAAAGGTCAGCGTGACGGCAGGATTCATGTGGGCTCCGGTTCGTTTGCCCCACGGTGAATAGATCAGCGCAACGGCAGTGCCACCCATGGCCACGCCAATAATCCATCGACGGATGAACTCGTTAGGAATCGCCTGGAAAAAAGGTGATGTTGGCCATTCCAACAGGGCGGTGAAGAGCCCCGCAGAAATCATGAAGATGCCCAGTTGCGCACCTTCCATCATGTATTCCGGCCAGTGCCGCTTAAGACAGATGGAAAGATTGGCCCTTTCCGATAGAAGAGGGCTCCCCGAGATGTTAAGTCCGTGCTTCATTTACAGGAACTCGAGTTAGTTCCCGCGCTGGCTTATTTCAGCCGCTCGAGAAGGTGATCTCCAACCCGCAACGCATTGGCAATCGCCGTCAGCGAAGGATTCACCGCGCCGATGCTGCAAAAGAAGCTCGTGTCCACGACGTAAAGATTATCCAGCTCATGCGCCTTGCAATTCACATCGAGAACCGAGGTCTTCGGATCGGTCCCGAATCGCGCGGTGCCCGCCTGATGGCCGACGCCCGCGATCGGAATTACCTTTCCGAGGTAAGCGGAATTCGGAATGAGATGTTTGTGCATGCCGAGATGTTCGAGCATGTCCTTCAACTTCGTGTAGAGCCGCTTGGTCGGCACTTCATTGTTGAAGGTATAATTCAGGACGATCTCTTTTTTGCTGTTCAGCGTCACCCGATTATTCGGGGTCGGAAGATCTTCCGTCGTGAGCCAGAAATCGACAGCGTGTCGTGCCATCTCCGACAAGGCAAAGCCCGGGGCGAAGAAAGGCGCGTCGTCGCGGAACATCGGTCCTTTCGATTTCCCGATCATCTGGATATTGCCGATGGGGAAGTCAAAATTGTCATCGCCAAAATAGAAGTCATTCAACGAAATCGTCTTTTGGAATTGAGTCAAATTCGGTTCCACGGAAAGGGCCACGACCGCCTGGCTGTTGTGGAACATGTAATTGCGTCCGAGTTGATCGGAGCCATTCGCCAGGCCATTCGGATGCTTGTCATTGGCAGACATCAACAGGAGCCGCGTCGTATTGGATGCACCGGCGGAAACGACAACGATGCTGGCCGAGTAAGTTTCCAGCGTGTTGTTCTGCGAGACGACCACTCCGGTGATTTCCCGTCCCGAGGCGCTGGTCTCGAGTTTGACGACCTCCGCATTCGTGATCATCGTCACGTTCGGATATTTCAGGGCGGGGCGCACGGTAATAACTTCGGCATCGGCCTTGGCGTGAACGAGACAGGGATAGCCGTCGCAGGTGTCGCACTTGATGCAGTGGCTCTCCGCGCGATGCTCTTCATTGAGCATGATGCCGGTCGGTGCATGGAAGGGACGATAGCCACCTTTCACGAGATCTTCATGCAGGCGCTGGATGCGGGGTTCATGCGCAATCGGCGCATACTTATAGGGCCTGCTCGCCGGTGGCTCCGTGGGGTCTTCACCGCGAGAACCGTGGACGTGGTAGAGGTCTTCCGCTTCGCCGTAGTAGGGCTCCAGATCGCTGTAGGAAATAGGCCATGCGGGAGAGATGCCGTCGTGGTGCTTGAGCTCGCCAAAATCCTTTTCGCGCAAACGGAACAGGGCCGCGCCGTACATCTTGGTCGCGCCGCCGACCACATAATGAACGCCGGGCTGGAACTGCTTGCCGTCCTTGTCGTGCCACGTGTCCTTGGAGACGTAGCGATTTTTCACGAAAACCTCGGTCGGGTCCCAATTCTCCTTTTCGCGGGGCAGGTAATCTCCGCGTTCGATCAGGAGGATTTTCTTGCCCGAGGGCGCAAGGCGCAAGGCCAGCGTTCCGCCGCCTGCTCCGGTTCCGATGATGATGACGTCATAGTGATTCGTGCTCGGCATAAATTCTCCTTCGGGTTGAGTGTCTGGCGTGACGGCAACCGTCTTCGATAAGAGGTCACCGCAGCCCAGTGTGCTGCATTCAATGGAACGTTCAAGCACAGGTTGTGCCGGGGCAGCTTTTGACGCAATTGTAACCTAAATTTACCGAAGTCTTCGCTCGACCGCCTCAAGCGCCGCACCTAGATTCAGCCTCAATCAACCCATCGCAAAAGGATCAATCAACATGAATCTCTCAGGTAAAGTTGCCATCGTCACCGGAGGTAATAGCGGTATCGGTCTATCCATCGTTTTGGAACTGGCCAAACAAGGCGCGAATATCGTCATCGACTATGTCGCGCATCCCGAAGCGACCGATGACCTGGTGAAGCAGGTCATTGCCCTGGGCGACCAGGCGATTGGCGTGAAGGCCGACGTGAGCAAGGTGGACGATCTCAAGCTCCTGATCGCCGCTGCGGTCGAAAAATTTGGACGCGTCGATGTCATGGTCAACAATGCCGGCGTCGAGACGCGCACCTCGGTGCTCGATACGACCGAAGCGCAATACGAAAAGGTGCTGGCGATCAATCTCAAGAGCGCGTTCTTCGGCACGCAACTCGCGGCCCAACAGATGATCAAGCAGGGCGGGGGCGGACGCATTATTAATATCACGTCCGTGCACGAGGATTGGCCGATGCCGGGTAATACGGCTTACTGTCTTTCCAAGGGCGGCATGCGCATGCTTACCCGCACGGCTGGAGTCGAACTCGCCCCGCACAACATCCTCGTCGTCGGTGTCGGTCCCGGTGCGGTGGCGACCCCGATCAATCTCTCCACGATGAACGATCCCGTGCTGCTCGGTAAGCTCAACGCGGCGATCCCGATGGGCCGCATGGCCAAGCCAGAGGAGATCGGCAGCGTGGTCGCGTTTCTCGCGGGCCCCGGCGCCGCCTACATCACGGCGACGACCATCTTCGCCGATGGCGGCATCATGCAGAGCAGTCCCGGACTTTAGGATGACTGGCGGGTTGATCCGCTGGTTTTTCCTGTTCGTTCGGCGTAGCTTTCGATCAAATCTCTGTGGCCATCCACAAATATTACTTGGAGAAATCGTATGCTTACTCTCATTCGTACTCGTCTTCCCCAAACGCTCCGCACCACTCTGCTCACCGTGATGATGGGCGGGCTCGCTTTCCCTCCCTATCTTTGGGCGCAAGCTGCCCCTGCCGCAGGCTCTCCGTCGGATAATTCCGGCATTCCTCCCGCGCTGGTCTGGCCCCGAACCGTCAACGCGGATAACGCGATCATCACGCTTTATCAGCCCGATGTCGAAAATTGGGATGGAGTCAGCTTCACGGCTCGCATGGCCGTTTCCGTCACGAAGACGGGCGCGGCGGCCCCGACCTTCGGTGTGATCTGGATCACCGCCCAGGCCAACATCGATAAGGAAGCGGGCATTGTCACCCTGAACAACCTCCAGTTGACCAAGGCGAGCTTCCCCACCTCGCCCAAGGATGCCGATCAAATCCTGGCTACGTTGCGTGCGAAAATTCCGACCGCGCCGATGCACCTGCCTCTCGCACAGGTCCAGGCCAATGTGGAAATCTCCGGTGCGATCAAAAAGACCGCCGCCGTGCCGGTAAAGAATCCGGTTCCCAAAATTATCTACAGCAATCAGCAGTCAATGCTCATCCTGGTCGATGGCGATCCGGTTCTCCAGCCACTCAACGGCACCAATTTTAAGCGCGTGATCAATACCCAGGCGATCCTCCTGCAGGATCCGGCCAGCAACACGTTTTACGTGACGGCCCTCAATAACTGGTACTCGGCTCCTGCCGCCACAGGCCCATGGACGCTACTTTCCACGCCTCCCGGTACTTTGGCCGCCGCCGAGCAAGCTGCCCTCGCCACCAAGCAGGTCGATGCCTTGCTGCCAGCGGAGGGCGTAACCCCGCCTGCCACGCCGCCCCAGATTTTTGTCAGCACCATTCCGGCCGAGTTAATCCAATCGTCTGGCGTGCCGAATTTCGTGCCCATCAGTGGGACGAATCTGCTCGAGGTCAAAAACTCGGACAGCGCGATGTTCCTCTATCTCGGCAACAATCATTGCTACGTCCTGATCTCGGGTCGTTGGTTCACTGCACCGGTGTTCACGGGGCCCTGGACGTATATTTCCGGGAAGGACCTCCCGTCCGATTTTGCCAAGATTCCTCCTGACAGTTCCAAGCACAATGTCGAGGCGTCTGTCCCCGGAACGCCGGAAGCCCACGAAGCGGTCATCGCCAATTCCATTCCGCAAACGGCTGCCGTCAATCGCAACTCGGCCCAGTTGCAGGTCGACTATGTTCCGGACACCGCCCAGCCTAAGTTTGATCCCATCGCCGACACGCCGCTGCAGTACGCCGTCAACACCTCGGTTCCGGTGATTCAGGTCGATCCAAAGACCTATTTTGCCTGCCAGAACGGCATCTGGTTTGACGCCACTTCGCCTGTCGGCCCCTGGGTCGTCGCCACGAGTGTTCCGTCGATCATCTATACGATCCCGGTGAGTTGCCCGATTCATTACGTCACTTATGTTCGCGTTTACGGCAGCACGCCGGATGTTGTTTATGTCGGCTACACGCCTGGTTACATGGGCGTGGTCGTGGCACCGGACGGTACTGTCGTCTACGGCACGGGTTACTACTACCCGCCTTATATTGCAGGGCCGGTCTATGTCGCCCAACCGGCTACTTATGGTTATGGAGCCAGTTTCGCGGCAGGCGCGGCCACCGGTTTTGCCTTTGGCTTTGCTGCCGCGGCCATCTGGGGTGCCTGCGCGCATCCTTATTGGGGACCTTATTGCAGTGGCTGGGGAAATACCTATAACGTCAATGTCAACAACACCAACGTCTATAATCACTGGGGCACGGGCACCGTGAATCACAGCTACGGCTATAGCAACGGAACCGCCTGGTCCAGCCGTTCGACCGCCGGATACAACCCTTACAATGGCCACTATTATCAGGGTCAAAGCGGTTCTTTCCACAATTACCAGACCGGTGCCTCCGGTGCGGGACGCGAAGGTTCCAGTTACATTCCGGCGAATGGTGCGACTGCATACGGCAAAGAAGGCGCTGTCACCAATGGCCAGGGCGGTTATGCCGCTGGCAAAGGTGGCACGTACAATAATCCAACTACGGGAATTTCCGCAGGCGGTGTGAAGACCACCACTGGCAACGTCAATACCGGCGACCAGCACAGCGGTAACACGGCATACGTTCACAACAGCAACACCGGTAATACTGCCGTCGAGCACAATGGCAACGTCTACAGCGACAAGAACGGCAATGTGTACCAACACTCCTCAAACGGCGGTTGGCAGCAGCAGAACAAGCAGGGTGGCTGGAATAACGCCTCGCATGCGCAATCCCAGGACATGGATCGTCAGGAGAGCAGCCAGCGCATGGGGAATGATCGTTTCCAGAACGAGCGCGGCGGTGGTGGTAGCCGTGACGGCGGTGGATTCCGGCGCTAGGTCGTCATTCGGAAACTTAAATCGTAAAATGAGCATCTCACGGATATTTCCCCGTCTCTTCCTTGCTCTATTCCTAAGTACGACGTTCAAGGCGGCTGCAAATATCGACAGCCCCCACAACAGCAAGATGGGAAATCCGCGTCCCAAGTCCGCGTCTCAAGCGCCCGCCCAGGATTACGCAAAATATTATTTTATCTGCACCTCGGAGAACTCAAAGCAACAAGGAGAAAGCGTCACTCATATCGTGCTCTCCATCGCGGAACAGCGGCTTTACGCCTATCACGACGATCAACTCGTCGCGTGGAGCAATGTTTCCACAGGTAAGACGGGACACGATACGCCCTTGGGCACGTTCAAGATCACGCAAAAACACATCGATCATTTCTCCAATAAATATAACAACGCACCGATGCCCTATTTCATGCGATTGACCGACGATGGCGTGGGCTTCCATGCGGGCAATCTTCCTGGTTACGCCGCATCGCATGGTTGTATTCGGCTGCCGATGGGGATGGCGAAGGAACTCTTTACCCATACGCCGGCCGGAACTCCAGTCACGATCATTGCCGGTCGGATTGATCCCGGGAACTTCGGTTCGGATACGGCTCCCTCGTTTTTTCCTCAGACTTAAAATGGCAGCGGGTGCATCTTCCAGGCGCAACCCGCTCTTGCTCTCCTTTAACGCCGCGATCTAAGCTATCTCCATGAGCGATCTTTCCGTCGAAGCAAAAAACAAGACTCCCGAATTTCCTCTCATCACTCGCCTGGCGCACCTTTGTCTCAAGACCGACAAGCTGAAGGAAATGGTGACCTTTTACCGGGATGTTCTTGGCCTCCCGATCAAGTTCGATTTAAAGAACGATGCGGGAACTCCCTTCGGTTATTATTTCGATCTCGGTAACCGGACGTTTCTCGAGATATTCGATCACCAACTCGCGGCCAAGCAATGGAAACATCCTGCCGACCCACTGGAACGAGCCAAGGCCATGCACTACGGACATTTTTGTATGGAATCGCCTGATCTTGTCCAACTCAAGGCCAAGTGGCTCGAGAAGGGACTCAAATCCAGCGAGATCATGAAGGGAATGGACGGCTCACTCCAAATGTGGATCGGCGATCCCGATGGAAACGCCATTGAGGTGATGCAGTACACACCCGAAAGTCTTCAGACGAAATAAAGGCGCTATACCCTTTACACTTGTAAAGGGTAGTGTCCGCAAATAGAGACTCTGTCTGAAACGGACTGTCTTGATCCACGACAAGTGTGCTTATTGAAGTTGTGTGTTCAAAATAAAGTGAGACCGTACCACCACCCTATTTTGGTGCGCATGACTAAAATATCCCGTGTTAAGGCACATCCTGTGCTCTAAAAATTCAAGTGATTGGATCTGGATCACATACGGCGTTTTAACGCGCAAACGACCTGAAATTTTGACGATTTTTTTATAGAGAGGAGGTGAAAAAACAATGATTAACAAAGTTATTACTAGCGCCAAAGCTGCGCTGCGCCGTATGAAGAGCAAGAAAGGCCAAACTCTCGTGGAGTACGCCTTGATTCTCGCCTTCATTTCCGTGGTCGCCATCTCGGTCCTGATTGCCTTGGGCAACCAGGTCAAGGGGGTGTTCACGACGATCAGCAGTCAGCTCGCGTATTCGCAAAGCAGCCACTAGTTTCTCATGTTGGCTCAGAGACTTGAGAAGTTCCATTCTCTCAACTCTCTTTCCTAAAGCGCCAGTCCTGCGCGCTTCCCCCCCTCGGAAACCTCTAGACGTTCCCGCAGATGGAAACCTTCAGGCCCAGTTCGTTCATCGCGGCGGCTTTGGCATAGAGACCCTTGCGAGCACCCGCCCGGTCCGGGGCATAAACGACCTGAATGTGATTGGCCTTGTGTCGCGCCATCATCTGATCTCGGGTAATTCCCTGTAGCACGGCATGCATGATTGGCCACTGCGAGGTCGTCAAACGGAGGCGGTCTTCGGTTTCTTCCGGTGGTAGAGTCACGACTTCGGCGAGGCCTGTGTCGTAATGAAGTCCTCCGTCCGCGATGAAGACCCGACTCCAGACCACCCAGCCCGGTTTGCTGATACCCTTGAGTGTCCCGCCACCCAATCGAAAGTACATCGGGGGCTGCCGTTCGCTGACCGCATCGCGCCATCCCTGGGCAAAATGTGCCGGGGGAACTGCCCCGGAAATCTCAAAGACCCAGACATAAGCATTTAATTTCGCGCCTTTATAATGGCGAGCCCACCGGATGTCGTGGAGGGTGTTTTCGGGCTGGAACCCGAGCTGTCGCCACAGTTTATAGGTGACCAGTCCGTCGAGGCCGGCGCATTCATCCACTTCGTTGAAGTGGGGCAATGCTTCGTCCTTGAACAACTCCACCTGTGTTCCCTCGCGATAGACGGGGGGCCGTTTGACGTTGTTGAGCGTGCCTTCGACCAAGTCCGAGGCGGGAAGCAGATCCTTCAAGCCCTGCTGGTACTGGATGCCGATCGCGGCGCATCCAAACTCATCGGCGATCCGAACTGCGGCGATGTACGTTTTGCATTGCTCCAGGACCTGACGCTCGGTCAGGTCCGTTTCCTCTTTGGCACCGAACTTAAACTTGAGCCCTTGGTCGAGGTACCATTTATAGACCGCGCGCGCTTCCTCGTCGGTGACCGTCAGAGTCTTGGCGTAAAGAGCGGATTGGCTGAGTCGTTCCTTGAAGACACCTGTCCGGTGCAGGAGCTCGTCAGGAATGATGGCATTGTACATGCCCATGCAGCCCTCGTCGAAAATACCGAGGATTTGCTGGCGATCACGAAACTCCTTCGCAAAGCGGGTGCCGAGATTGGCGACCGCGCTGGGGGCTTTCACTTTTTTCCAGGCCTTCACATGGGAGGTGTCGTGCTTGATTTTTCCGGTGCTCAACCAGAAGCGCAAGCCCTTCAGGAAATAGGCATCGGTGAAATCCTCGCTCCAGAGCGTGCTATAGACGACCCCCGCCTTGGTCAAGGAGCCGTTGAGATTCAACATGCCAACGAGACCGGGCCACGTGCCGCTCCAGTTAGCCACGGTCAGGATCGGTCCCCGATGCGCGGACAAACCGGCCAGAACATGATGGCTGTATTGCCAGACCGCTTCCGCGACCACGACGGGCGCGTCCTTCGGAATGCCGCGAAAGACTTCCATGCCCAGATGCTGGCTGTCGATGAAACCATGTCCCTTGGCGCGATCATAGGCGTGAGCTCGTTTCACGGCGAAGCCTTCCGCCTCAATTGCCGCGGTGACTTTTTCTTCCAGGTCTGCCTGCGCCTGCTGACAGGTTTGGTTTGCGCTCAGCCGGAGATCGCCGCTGGCCACCAAATAAAGGGTCTTTGCTTTCGATTTAGCTTTCACGGTGGGTTTGGATTTTTTGGTCATGACTTTTCTTTTCGCGTCGAGGTTGGCCCGTCAGTTTTCGAACGGTGGAACGTTCCACTAATAAGTATCGTACCAAATTCAAACGAGAAGGTTTTTCTGCCAAAATGAGCATGATCGTATCGACGATGCTCGCAAGGGGATATGCCAGGGTGGTAAGTCCCGGCTGAAGCGCTGCGAGTGTCGGACTGTTATCAACGCCCAGGACCGAAATGTCCTCGGGAACGCGCAGGCCGATTTCGGAAAGCAGCACCATCGTCCGTAGCGCCATCCAGTCATTGTGGCAAAAGAGCGCGGTGGGACGGTATCGCTGCAAGGCTTCGCGCAGATTTATCGCATCGACGTTTAACAAGACTTTTGAAGTTAGATCGAGTTCCTCGCACTGCTCTTTGTAACCCTGTGCACGCGCGGCGATGGCATAAGCCCGTCGTGCGTAGGTCAGATGCAGGATGCGCTGATGGCCTCGCCGGTGAAGATAGCGAACGGCATCACGCCCAGTCTCTTCCTCATCAGCAGAAAGAAACCGAATGCCAGAACCGCGACAAGGACTGAAGAGAGAGATCAACGGAATGCCCACGGTAATGGCCCGGGGCACGGCGATATTGTCCTCCGGCGGAATCACCACGGCGAGCCGATAACGCCGGGCGGTAAAATCCTCCAGCATCTCCAGAAAGGCGTCGCGATTTTCCACCGGCGTTAGTTGCAATCGCAGGTTTTGTTTTGCCAAAGCACGAGCCAGTTCGTTGAACAGGTCCATGAAAAAGACGTTGTTCACCGTCGGCAGAATCGCACCGACGGTGAGACTTTGGCCGGTCAGTAACTCACGTGCGGCCGGGTGCGGACGATAGCCGTTCCGCTTCGCCATGCGCAGGACTTTCTCCCGTGTCTTGGCGCTGATCCCGGGGCGATTATGCAGGGCACGATCCACCGTGCCTTGGGAAATGCCGCATTGCCGCGCCAGTTCGAGCGATGAGATCATACCGCTTTATAGTCGATCTGCTTCACTTCGATCTGGCCCGCCTTCACGTCGAGAAACGGCTTGCCGTCCTTTACGCCGACTGTGCCGAAGCCGGTAGCCGTCGAAAGGAAGCTTCGGAAATCGCCTTTGATTTTCGGTTCGAGATGCAGCGTTTTTTCCACGGCATCATAACGCGCTCCAGAGAGCGCCTGTAAGAGCGAGTAGGAAGCCATCGCCCGCGCATACCAGTGACCGCATTCGAATTCGTTGAAGGGATTGCGAAGTTTTCCGTCGTAGCGGGCCCGCACGCCCCGGACAATCGTGAGACCTTTCTCCACATCGCCGAGGGAAATCAGGTGCGCCGCGACTTGATACTCAATGCCGGTCCAGACCTCCTCGGAATAGACCATCGGCAGCGAGAGCCTTCCTCCGCGCGGCCAGGTGCAAAGCAGCAAGCCCGGCTCGTGCCCCAGCGCATAGGTGCTGCGCTGCGGATTCGCATGTTCGAAAAGGTCTTCCTTGAAATTATATTTGAAGACCGAGGCCAGATGCTTTCCCACTTTTTCTTCATCGAGAAAAGATTCCAGGCCCGCCGCCCAGCCCATCCATCCGCCGATAATGCCATCGGCCAGGCAGCCGTCGCCGTACTGATATTTGGGGCCTTCCTTGGCGATCAAGGCGTCCGCTTCCGGCGAAGCAACGAAATGAATCATCGGTTGAAGATCGCTGGATCGCAGCCCCTCCGTTTTGATTTGTTGATAAAAATATTCGCCGTTGAACAGCTTGTCTTCGAGGAAAGTTCGTCCGGTCTTGAGCAACTGATTGTAGAGAGGCGTTTCTTCGCCGAGGGCTTTTCCCATCTCAATCGCCGCTTTCAATGCACCGAGATAAAAACTGGTGCACATGCCGTCCGGGCCCCAAAACTCAATGTCGTAGGTGTTGTGGTGCGGCTCTTCAAATACGCCGAGATGCGTGGGATCCCAGGTCTCGATGCAGTAGTCGAGGCTCTTCTTGACCTGGGGCCACAACTGCCGGAGCCAGGCCAGATCGCCGCTGATTCTCCAATCGCGGTAGACCTTGATGATGCCACCGGGTTGACCATCCGCAGCGGCAAAGGCCGTATGTTCACAGTGAGGTCCGGTCGGCAGCGTGGAACGGAAATTCTGGTGCCCGTGCTCGTCCTGGTTGTCAAAAAATTCGGTCTGGCGCAGGCTTCTTTCCAGTTCGGGAAAAAGATGGGGCAGCGCCTGCGCGTAATTCCAGACGTGAGTGCAGGTACCATGGCAGGACCCTTGCGTATCGTGACAGCCTTCCCACGCCCAAAGCCTTCCACTGAATTCGCGCAGGACAGTCGGCGATTTCAGGATGGTCAGGTTGGCTGCGACCGCATCGATGACTTCAGGTGGCAGAGTCGAATCGAAAAAAGCATCGGAGAAAACCTGGGTCTTCTTTTTTAGCTCCGCGTATTTCTCACGCCAAAAAGTCTCCACCGCGTTGATGCTCGAAAACGCGCTCGCATACCAGGGGCGATGCCGCTGCCCCTGCGTATTCCATTCCTCCAAGTTTGAGTTCGGGATATACCACGCCCATTTGAGCGTCACCGTTTTCTTTTCGCCTGGCGCCAGTTTGATCGGCAGATAGAGGCTTCCCCCCTTGCTCGAATCACCTTCGGTGAAGGCTGGCTGATCGATCATCTCTCCGTTCTGGATCGATTTCCAGACCATCGTCTTCGAGTCAAACCAGCCGCCGCGAAACCAGGCCGGGTTGACGGTGGCCGCCTCGTCATCAATCCATGCGTTGAAATAGCCTGCGGTCCATGGCCTGTCATGATGAGCCCTTTGTTCGAGGCAGAATCCATGTTTGCTTCGAGATACGCGGTTGGTTTTGTCCGGGCCCATCGTTAGAAAATTCTCCGCGTGAAACGAGTAGGTCGCCTTGATGATCTTGTCGGTCGGATTGGAAAAATGATATTCGACTCCTGCGACGGGCAGGCTCGAATTGTCCGCCTCACCGGGAATGAACGGGCTCCATCCGGTGATTTTTACCTCCAGCGGAATAAGGGAATCGGACAAACTGATGTCCGCGAAGGGGAAGCGGGTTGAAAATTTCGCAGCCTGAAAGCGTGGAAGTCCGAACGTCTTGCCGCCGGAACCGCTGCCTGCGCCCTCAAGCCCGAAAATCTTCCATTCGGAGACGGGCCCCTCGAGCACCCGCGCCACATTCGGTTTGCCATCGCCCTGCCGGACGGAGATCGCGGAAAAAAGAATGGGTTCATTGAGAATGTTGGGTTGATGCTGCAATGAAACCGAGGCAAATGCCCCGGCCCCTCCGATGCAGATCATGCCCGAGCCGATGCCGCCCAAGGGAAAAGAGACGCGGTTTAAGTGATCGCCTTCATATGTTCCGTAAGCTACGAGGAACTTGTTCATGACAAAACCAATACCGTGTAGCTACACGGTGTCAATCTTGAACGATTAAATTAACCTCAGGTATCGATCGGACGGAATCACTAAAGTGCAGGTTAAAATCGGAACATAGACCCGAAAGCGCCAAGGCTATTCAAATGCGTGAAAATAGGTTTTAATCGAGATGTCCGTCACCGGGCGGCAAAAATGACTCAAACGGCCTTTCTTTTCAAATTTATGAATTCCTTGCTGAATTTTGTGAAACTCCTTCTGCTCGTCGCTTTTGTTTTGGGCCCGTCGGGGTGCGCCACCTCAGACAGTGACTTGGATTACACGAGGAAGACCCTGGACGATTCGGGCGGCGACAGTTCGTATCATGGATGGAGTGCTCCGCCCAAGGAGAAGTCCGACTATTCTCAATAGAGGCTCTTCTTGCTGAAAGGGGAGGATGCTGGATAACCTGATGCCGTGAAAACATGGCTTTGGTTATTTCTTCTGCTTCCCGGCCTGGTCCAGGCCGATGGCACGCAATCGGTGACAGGGACTTTTGACGGACACGTATCGTGGGCATCCACCAGCAACGGCAAAATTCAGGTGGTAACCGATCCGGTCCTCGGCAGCGGCAAGGCCATCAGTGGGCGAAAAATTGTCGGGATACTTCCCTTCGCGACGTTGACCGGACCCGGCGATAGCATCACGGTGAATTTTAGTTTTCGCCTGGCGGGACCGATCGCGACCACGGATCACGGATTCAAATTGGGACTGTTTGAAGGCGGAGATCCTAATGACCCCTGGTTTTTTGCCTCTGGGACTGGTTATCGCTGGAACATCAGCACGGGGCCGTATCCGATTCCCGCCTCGCTAGTCAAGGAGTCCGGTGGGCCTGGACAAAAAGTATTGAGCGGCCAGGACACGAACGTCATGAATCAAAGCAGTGCGGCTTACAGCCTGAACGATACGGCCAAGCACACCGCGACGATCATCCTGACCAATACGGATGGGGCCTTGAATCTTTCCCTGGCCATTGATGGCAAGAAGTGGGTTTTCCAGAGTTCGGATCTCCTGCCTCCCTCGACCTTGTCGCCAACCCGTTTTGCGATTCGTTCGGATGCGAACACCTTTTTGCTCGATGATTTCACCGTCGTTACCAAGTTGAAATCGAACTCCTCGGGGCCTTGATAAAAATCAACGCTGCTTGCTGATGGGGGTGTACATGCCGGTGAGGCGGGAGATCAGGATTGCCACGTAAAAGATCGCGAGTAATTGCTCGATAATGACAAACGAACGCGCGCGCGCTGTGGCGGGAACGATATCTCCATAGCCCACCGTGGAAAGCGTGGTGAAGCTGAAATAGAAGAACTGCCACCATGGGCGTTCACCGGTGTGAAGTACCACGTGCACGCCGTTAAACGATCCAGGTTGCTCAAGTTCGAGAATGAAATACAGGGTGCCAAAAGCCATCGCGATCAAGATATAGGCGCAGATCGCACCGAAGATGTGTTCGATTCCGACGACTCCTTCATCGAGAACAAAGGACAGGACGCAAGTGGCCGTATAAGCCAGGGTGACAAGTAGAATCGATAGAATGACCACGAGCATTGAGGCAGGGTCGCCGTCGAAAATATAATAGCCGCCCGTAAAAAGCAGTGCCGCGGCAAGAATCCCGATTGCCCACATGCGGGTCATGCCCTGCGAAACGAAAATGGCCGCAAAAAAATTGATCAACCCCAGGATCATGATCTCCCATTGTCCCCGTGATGAGGTTGGAAACGCGGGAACAGCGAGGATAAACCCGATCAGTAAAAGCAGTAACCAAAAGAAACGGACGCGCGCAACGTGGGCCCATGGGTTGCGTCGGTGCCTGTGGATTTCGGAAGAAGACATGGGATAAAATCGTAAGCGTGTTGGCTGATGGTGGCAACGGAATCGGTGTTGTGAGCTTGTTTTGTAGAAATTCTGAAAAAAAGCAATCTTGCCGCATCGAGGGCGATCAGTCTGGCGCTTGTGAAGTACCAGGGAAGGGGCTAAGCATGAGCCATCCCCATGGGAGCCGGATGAACGACTTTAAAACCTACGAACAGGAATCGGCTTATGTTTCGCCATTCTCATTGCGTGAAAAGGCGGGAAGGTTTGCTTGGGAGTTGATCTGGGCGCTCTTCTGCGCCTGGACTCCGAAGCCGTTCAACGGATGGAGGCTCTTCTGGTTGAAATGTTTCGGAGCGACCGTCGAAGGGCGGCCCTTCGTCCACCAGAATGCCCGAATCCAGATTCCGTGGAACCTTACGCTTCGTGACCGCAGTTGTCTTGGGGACCGCGCCAACGCCTATAGTCTGGGAGAAATTGAGCTCGCAGAGGGATCGACCGTGGCCCAGGAAGCCTATCTTTGCACGGGGACGCATGATTTTGACCATCCGGCGCTGCATCTGCGTGTGGCCAAAATCACGATCGGGCCTCATGCCTTTATCAGCGCGCGGGCCTTCATCATGCCGGGGGTCGTGGTGGGTGAGGGCGCCATCGTGGGGGCTTGCGCGGTGGTGACGCGGGACGTGGCTGCGGGGGTGATTGTCGCCGGAAATCCTGCCAAAGAAATCGGTCGTCGTCCCGAATTCAATCCAGATCGCCCTTGAAAATACTGGTTACTTCATACGTATTCGCGCCGAGTTTGGGTGGCATCGAAACCGTTACGGCGCTGCTCATACCCGAGTTCATCCAGGCGGGCCACGAGGTGAAACTGGTCACAAAAACCATGGAAACCGACGATGTTTCCAGGCCCTACGAGGTGGTGCGAAAACCAGGGCCAGCAAAGATGCTGGAGCTGACCCGCTGGTGTGACGTTTTTTTTCAAAACAACATCAGCCTGGAGCTTTCATGGCCGCTGCTTTTCATTTCCCGCCCATGGGTCATTGCCCATCACACCTGGATCGGTCACGAAGCGGAGCGCGATTGGCGTCCGATCCTGAAGAAATTCCTCCTGCGCTTCGCCGCCAATGCCTCCATCAGTCGACCGATTGCCGATGCCCTTCCCGTTTCCTCGGTTGTTTTGGGGAATCCCTATTCGCCGAAAACTTTCAGGGTGATCCCCGGCATCAAACGGGATCGCGAACTCCTTTTTCTGGGCAGGCTTGTTTCCGATAAAGGGATCGATCTTATCCTTAAAGCGCTGGTGGAATTGCGTCGACGGGGCTTGGCTCCCCGTCTGACCATTATCGGTTCCGGACCGAGCCTGGACTCCTTGCGCAGCATGGCGGAAGAGTTTCAAGTTGCTCATCAAGTCGAATTTGTCGGCCCTCAAAAGGGTGAGGAACTTGCGCGATCCGTAAACGCCCATCAGATCATGCTCGTTCCCTCCTACTGGTCCGAGCCCTTCGGTTTGGTGGCACTCGAGGGTATTGCCTGCGGCTGCGCGGTCATCGTCTCCCATAACGGGGGTTTGCCGGAAGCAGTCGGCCCATGCGGCATTACGTTTGAACCGGGCAACAGCATGGCCCTGGCGGATGCGATCGAGAAGGGTCTTATCCAGCCCCATTTTCGGGAAGATTTGCAGAAACATGCGCAAGCGCACCTCGCTCCTTTTGCACCGTCCGAGGTGGCTGGGCGCTATTTACTGCTCTTCAGTCAAATGACCGGGAAACGGTAATTCATTTCGACCAGGGGCCGATGGTTTCCGGCTAGAATTTACCTTTGATTGCCTCTGAGGAAGCTGATTTCATTAGCTGACCGATCCAGCTTTCCACCGCATCGCCGACGCGATGCCGCGCCGGGCGCCGGGTAAAGCCCGCCCATAATTTAGCTTCCAGGGATGCATCGCAGCGATGGAGCAAGGGATCATCCGGTCGGGCGGAAGCAACAACTGGCTGAAAATCATCGTTTGTCACAATCACCGGGAGGCCATGATCGAACATGGTCGTGGTTGAACTGCTTTTCCCAATAAGGTGCCAGGGAGTGCTGATCAAGCCGAAGTCGGCGATCTGCATCAGTGTCGCTATTTGTCGCGGAGTGCATTCGCCGAGGGAAATAAAGTCGATGATGTGACCATATTCGTTCTCTAGTTTCTTCCAGATAGCTTCTCCGATGTGGCCCTTGCGACCGGCGCTGATCAGGCAGCCGCGATATCCGGTTTTTTTCGGGGCGGAAGCCAGGATGCCCATGAAGTTCTCCACTTTTGAACCGGGATGAATCGCGCCAAAAAAAAGACCGATCCTGCGACCTGGATGCAAGCCCTGTGCATCGCAGACCCCGGCCCGGCTGAGCGCTTCAGGGATATGGAGCTCGGTCTCGGGAGGAAATACCGGAATATTGCCGAAAAGAGGAGTTTCGATGGCGTCGATTCCGATACCCTGGAGCAGCGAAGCGTAGAACAAGTTGGACGTCGTGACCAGGCGGGGCTTGAGCTGGGAAAGCAGCTTATGAATATAGAAACGCTGGATTCGTCCAACGATGAATTCTTTGACGGAAGGCGATTTTTCCACGCCAATCCACGTTTCGTGAAACATGATGTGAAGGGGATTTCCCGCCACGATGGGTTTAAAATAACGCGCCATGTTCCAGACAACGCCCCTGCGATTGAATCCATAACAGACAAATTGCAGGCTGATCCAGTCGATGGGCCACCGTGCCCGAAATTCGACGGCCAATCGGACCCTCTCCTGCCAGGCCATGCAACTGGGCAGGCGCAGGATCAGAATGGGGATGCCATCGACGAAGTCAGTTGACTCGACCGGATACGAGACATAAGCATCGTTCAGCGCCAGCAGGTAGCAGGAATGTTTCTGCCGAATGCATTCGGCGGCCATTTGCCGGGTATAGTCACCCACCCCGTCTTTTCCCGGCTCAAGTCCGCTGGTCAAAAATAAGATCACCATGGCCGGGGTTCAGGGAGTATCCGAAAAAGCCATGCGTTACTGAAACAGCCTTCGATAGGGAGGAGTCTCATGATAATTCTCGATCAGCCTCTCCCGGATTTTTCTGGCCGGATTGCCCGCCCAGACTTCACCGGATGGAATGTCCCGGGTCACGACGCTGCCCGCTCCGACCATCGCTCCGGTCCCCAAATGAACTCCCTTGAGAATCAAGGCCCCCGTGCCGATAAAACAATGGTCGTCGATGACAACCTCGGCGTGTCGTCCGGAAAAATCCGGGCTGCCGGGATCATGATCGGCGGTCAGGATGGTGACGCCAGCGGAGATGGACACATAATTCCCCATTCGGATTCCGCCCCGGCTATCGAGTCGGCATCGCTGGTTGATCGTCGTGTTTTTTCCAATGACGATTCCGCCGGGCGTATCCAGCCAGCATCCCATGAAAATAGTGCTCCCGGGGCCGATTTCCAGACGCATGACGCGACGATAATAAAAAAGTCGTAGCGTATGAGAAGGCACGGCGGCTATCCAATAATTCGTCAGGTAAAGGCGAAATTCGGAAGCGATGTTTCTAAGGTTCATCGTGGGGCTCCGGTGGCCATGCCTCTTAATCCCAGGTAAAACCTGCGATAAAGATAGGGAAAAGCGATCAAGATGGGATGCTGGAGAAGTCTCAAAAGATGTTTTCCCTTGTTGATCTTCGGTCCGTTACGCCAGCCATTTGGATGTTCCGGGAAAATCGATTTCCACTGTCTTTCTGCTTCGATGAGGCCGACGTCCTCGATCGTTGCGCTTTTGCTCTCGGAATGACAACGAAAAGCGCCGAGATAACTATTCAATTTTACAAAGCGGCCCCGGCGATAAAGGCGGCTGAAATAATCCAGGTCCATGGCAAAGCGAAGGCTTTCATTAAAGTGAACACCTTCGCAATCTGTTTTTCGCCAAAAGGCCGTGTCGGAGCATACGATGAAGCCGGAGGTCGCCGGGTCAAAGGCGGGCAGATTGCTCCAACCTGAGACATGACCATTGCTATCAATCATGACACGGTCACCGTGGACGAGAATCGCGTCGGCGTTGTGACGAAAGGCTTTCACGATGCGGTCAAACGCTCCGGGCAAATAGAAATCGTCACTATTCAACCAGCCAATGATCTCGCCTGTGACGTGAGCCATTGCCTTATTCAAGGCATGGGTCTGCCCACGATCGGGTTCGCTGATCGAGTAGGCCAGTTTAGACTGATATCGTTGGATGATCTCGACGGATTGGTCCGTGCTACCGCCATCGATCAGGATCAATTCCTTGTTTGGGTAGCTCTGGGAAAGGATGGACTGGATGGCTGCCTCCAGATATCTGCCCTGGTTGAAGGAGGGCATGATGATGCTGATTTTGGGCAGAGGGGATTTCATCGGAGCGGAATCAAACTCTCGTACAGGGTTGCGTACTTTTGCGCAATCGTCTTCATTGCATATTCATTGATCGCCACTTGTCTACATCGCACCGCCATTTCCTGGCGATGAGCCACGTTTGAGATTAGTTCAATCAGCAAATGTGTCATCCCGTTCAAATCATCCGAGGCCGCCGTAAAACCGGTTACACCTTCGCGAACTACGTCGGTGCATCCGCCAACCCGCGTGGCAAGCATCGGAGTGCCGCAGGCCAGACTTTCTTGGAGGACCAGCGGCAGGTTGTCGGCTCGTGTGGTCGAGATGAAAATATCGGCGGCGGAATAACACCCGGCCTTTTCTTCTTCGCTTTCCACATACCCCGCTTGAATGGTTGGAATGCCCGTGATTTCTGACAGCGAAGAGCCTCCACGGCCCATGGCCAGAAGGACAGTGTTTTTCTTTATTTCTTCCGGTAATGACTTCAGCACCTGCACCAAAAAATCCATGCCTTTTCGGGAGTCGTTTAAATCAGCGCAGGCAAACATCAACACGGTCTTTTCTTGGGGCAGGCCCAAATGAAGTCGGGATTTTGCCTTATCCATGGGACGATAGACATCCGTGTCGATTCCATAGGGGATGGTGCGGATGGGAAATTGTCCAAGGATGCTTTTCTGCGCCAGGTTAGAGAGCCATTGACTGGGCGTGACGATGGTCAGCTTCGACCTGCCATAGACTTGTTTCTTTAACCACCATTCAATCGCGGTGTTGTCCCACTGCACGGCTGGATAGGTCTCGGGATAAGGACAATGTCCGCAGCCCTGCAGCCATCGTTCGCAATCATAGCTGTAGGTGCAATGGCCGGTGAAACCCCACATGTCGTGCAGGGTGAATACCACCGGCTTTTCACGCGTAATGCGAGGGATTGTGAGATAATTAAAATAAAGCCCGGTATGCAGATTGTGAAAATGGACCACATCCGCTTTTTGATAGTCCGGGGTCTTCAGGATTTTCCAGCTTCGCAGGAGATTCGTATTATGGGGCAGGAGCTCGAATGTCAGCTTAAAAAGCGCCCGTTCCGCTAGGGACATGGGAGCTAGCACTGTCGTCGTTTCTTCATTTAATACGGCATCCGGCACCAACAGTCTCGAATCCACTCCGACTTTTCGCAGTCCTTGATGAAGGCGATAGGCCGCGATCGCCGCCCCACCGGCGATATCGGATTGATTCAGATGCAGGATGTTCATCGGGCCCTTGGAATTCAGACCCGGTTATCATCTAAAAAACGACGCATGAAATCACTTTCCTTACCGTAGTTGGCGAGGCTGGCAGCGTGGTCGTTGGGTATCATCGACCACGCCAGGTAAAAGGGAGGCCATAGGATTGAAGTCATGTAGGCGGTAAGCCAGATGCCTCCGGCGCGCCACCGGTAACTCGGCACCATTGAGGCGAGATAAGAGGCCAGTTCCAACTGATCCCGAATCGATTCCAAATTGCCTTTCTGTGAAACCAGATATTTGAATAAAGACAGGAATGTCCGTTGCGGCGGTGGACAGGAAAGTTTGACTTTGCGAAACCAAGTCTCGCGAAGTTCCACGGAGGAAATTAGATCCAAAAGGTGTTGAAGTTTTTTATGAACGACATGGGGATCCCACTTGCCTCCCTCATGGGAAATTTCACAATGGATCGTCCGACGATGACTGAGTAGAGTGATGCCTCCATTGTTGAGGAGAGAGAGAAACACCAGGGCGAGATGAGGTCCGCAGGTATCGATATACGCGTAAGCTTGGCGCAAATGTCCAATAAGGACTTTTCGACGATAAATTCCCGCGGAAACGAACAGGAGATTGGAAAAATTATCCACAGCCTCAATTAATCCAGCGAGCCCCTCCGCACGGACCGTTTTTTCCCGTAAAGGACCTCTCAGATCGAGGATGTTTGATGCAAAATTAATAAAGACGGCCTCCGAGTTTGATCGCGATTCTGCCAGTAGGGAAGCCACGGCATGATTTTCCGGAAGATCGTCGTCACCGGTGACCCAGACCCATTCGCCCTGGGCCATTTCAAAGCAGCGCAGGATGTTGGCATTGCCGCCGACGTTGGCCGCATTTCGAATGACTCTCACGGGGCAAACTTTAAAATCAACGAGCAAATCCTGTAGGCCCTCCCCGGCATCCGGTTCCGAACAATTGTCGAGAATAACCAGCTCGCACTCAGAGGTTAGCTGGGCTAACAGAGCTTCTACTAATTGTCTAAGTTTTGCAGGTCGGTTATAAGTTGGGATACAGACGGAAAGATAGGGGGCGGAGGACATTTAAAATTCCTTCCCGGAGTTAAGGCGCACTCCCAATGGTTCCGTTTGCCAGCCTAGCCGAACGCGAACAGTTCCAATCCAAGGTCCGGAATATTCCCGCCGCATTTCTCCGGTTTCTTGAACCGTAAAGGCAACGGCATCCTCCACGCTGGCTTCGACGTGCGTGACGTTGGTATGCAAATAAACATTTATTCGATACTTGCCCTCGTTCAGAAAATTGGCCGGAAGAGTGCAGCGTGTCCGGTAGAGACCTATCGGGCAAGGCAGGTCAAACCAAGGATCCGGCTTGAGGCTGGCCGAGGGAAAGTTGGCGGTGGCCAGGACTGTGACTCCCAAGTGGTCAAAAACATGAATACTGGGGCATATCCGGGTCCCCTCTACTTGATTGACAAAATCAATTTCAACGTGGATTTCCTTGTCGATCGGCACCTCAGAAGCGGTCCTGCCGTTCGAGACGATTCGGATCGCCCGAAAGCGCAGTTTTTCAGAGCCCGGGGCATCGGTAACTGTCGGCCAGATACGTTCTCCCTGGTCATGATTGCCGTCGTTGATATAGCGTTCGATCGTTTCCTGGCTGCTTCCGGTAAAGTCGATATGGCCGTTCTTCAGGTAGATACCTTTGGTGCAGAGGGCAGCGACGGTGCCCATATTATGACTGACAAAAATGACGGTGCGTCCTTCCTTGGACGAAACGTCCTGCATTTTCCCGAGGCACTTCTTTTGAAACTGGGCATCACCGACTGCCAGCACCTCGTCCACAATGAGAATCTCCGGCTCCAGGTGTGCGGCGACAGAAAATGCGAGGCGCACGTACATTCCGCTCGAATAAAATTTGACTGGTGTATCCAAGAATTTTTCGACCTCGGCGAAGGCGACGATTTCATCGAACTTTCTTTTGATCTCGGCGCGCTTCATGCCGAGGATCGCACCGTTAAGATAGATGTTTTCCCGTCCGGTCAACTCTGGATGAAAACCGGTCCCGACCTCGAGCAGGCTGGCAACGCGTCCGGCAATCTCAACGCGGCCAGAACTAGGCTCTGTAATCCGGCTCAGGATTTTTAGCAGGGTCGATTTCCCCGCACCGTTACGACCGATGATGCCAACAACCTCACCTTGTTTGATATCAAAAGAGATGTCGTTCAAGGCCCAAAATATTTCGTGACCCGGATCAGGGGCGCGCGCGCTTTGCAGG